>NZ_JACYUJ010000008.1:0-320672 GCF_014841695.1 Pseudomonas sp. CFBP 8771
CTCTACTGCAAAAACACCGACGCCCAGGGCAACGTTACGCGAGGCAAGCCGTTTGCCGCCTACACCCTTGATCAACTACCAGGCAAAACCATCAAACTGAAGATCAAGCTGGCTGATGAGGAGAAACCCTACATGGGCGATACCTGGGTCAAGGTACCTGGAGGCTGGAAACGTTGTATGGGCGAAAACTTTGAAGATCAATATGCCTTTTGCTATGGCAACTACAAAGACTTCAGCACTTTCAAAATGGTGGATGAACGCGTCTGCACCATTTATCCCGGCTGCACCGAAAACAAGGAAGTGACCCCATGAGCCTTGCAACCTTGAAAGGCAGTGAGTTTTTGCTGATGCATAGCTTGCAGGCGTCGGACTACGCCCCACCAAAATCTTGGCTATCCCAGCCACACGAAACCCCGGCGATACACTTTGATCGGGTTTATCAGGAAACGCGGTATTGGCAGGGAGATGCCCCGGTATGAAACGCGTCATTCACAGTTTGATTCTTGGCAGTTGCCTGGTCCTGACCCTCGGCTGCTCAGCCGTTGGAAAGTCCAACACCTTTACCTTTACCGCCGACTTGCCTCCGGGCTTTGCTTATATGGCATTAGCGACCTACGTTCCAGCACCCGGGCAGTCCTGCAAACTAGACAAACGTGACAACCTAAAATCACAGTTCAACCGGGAGTGGAGAACTGAATACAAACCCGATGCACAGATAGAAATACACCGCACCCGTAAAGGCTGCGAGTTGATGCTGTACAGCATAGAGCTTCAGATCAACGCGTCCTACGGGAAAGACCGAGGCGACTTCAGCCGTGATTCCGGGTTTATCGCAGTACGGGATTATCTCGACGCTCACGACAAGGGCACGTTCGACGCTGCTGGCGAAAGTCAGTTTTCCGGGCAGTGTCAGTGGTTTTTCCGCACGATTGGCCCCAAGCGCTACATAACCAAAATTCTCTACTGCAAGAACACCGACGCCCAGGGCAACGTTACGCGAGGCAAGCCGTTTGCCGCCTACACCCTCGATCAGCTACCAGGCAAAACCATCAAACTGAAGATCAAGCTGGCTGATGAGGAGAAACCCTACATGGGCGATACCTGGGTCAAGGTACCTGGAGGCTGGAAACGTTGTATGGGCGAAAGTTTTGAAGACCAGGACGCATTCTGTTTTGGTAATCACACTGATTTCAGCACCTTCAAAATGCCTGATGGTCGCAACTGCAACATTTATCCAAGTTGCACCGAAAATAAGGAAGTGACCCCATGAGCCTTGCTTCCCTAAAAGAGAGCGACAAACCGTCTTTTGATGGTCGTATCCATACCTGCCCGCTGCGCGGGCACTCGACCAGCTTTCAATTGGTGGATGAACTGGGGGATGGCAAGCCCTATGCCGGCTTGGCGTATGTGGTCACCGACTACGAAAATATGGTCTACACCGGCAAGCTGGACGACACCGGCTCCGGCCAGGTGGACAATCATTATTGTGGCCCTGTAGTGCTGAAACTGAATCAGCCCTATGAAGGACAAGATAAGACATATGTGCGTTTAAAAGAACGAGAGCATTACCCGCTGCCGATCACTGAGCTGCAAGTGCGCGCCGAAAAGACCCGTTTTTTCAATAAGTCTGGCGCCCGTACAGATACCAATCCGGCAAAGAACGAAGCCAATACCTTTTACCAGGTCGAAGTACGCGAACTGGTAGACCATGTGGCGCATCTGCCACCTATAGTGGAGCGTCGGTTTCCACCCAACATCTATGTATTTTCGTTATTTCAGCCGGAGGCGCAGGTAAAAAGCTCTAAGGTCCAGCAGACCGGCTGTTTAGAGGGTGGGAAAAACACTGGCGTCCCGCCAGATAATTTGGCCATGGCGGAGCTGGGGTTTGCACCGCCCGCACGCAGGCCACGAGGTGTCGCCCTGATGCCGAACCGGCACACCGTGCTGGAGGTACGCCCGCTGCGCGCCCTGCGCCCAATGCTCTCGCCAAGCAATGATTTCTGCGCGCTCAACCTCTACCAACTGGCGCTGATGTCGACGCTGAGCTATAGCGACTTTGCTCAGCAACCCCCCTTTCATCCGGTAGAAACCGACACAGTAAGCTTTCCCTTGCAGCCGAGCATCGGTAATTGGTTTGGTGATGCCCTGTCAAAATTTGACGAGCTTTGGCAGGTCGACGCGGCCCAGGCGGGGGGAAAGGCCTATTACCCGTTGTATGAGGAGGTGCCGTACTCCAAGCGCCTGGAAGTGGTGCCCTTCGACCCAGAGCTGTACTCGGAAGTTAATAGCCCCAGCCTGGGTGAAAAACAGGAGAATCCGGCCAGCATTCACGCTTTTGACGACAGCGCATCTGGAGAGCGTACTGATACCCAAGCCTTCATCACCCACCACGAGACGCTGATTTTGATCTCGATACGGGGCACCGCCAGTGGGGCGGATGCGCTGCGCGACATGGATGCGACTCAAGTGCCCTTTGAGCAAGGGCCTGGCAAGGTGCATAACGGATTTTATGGCGCGGCCAAGGTAGCCTATGATTTTGCAGTCAGCTATCTGGACAGATTTTACAGTGGGCAAAAGCTGGTCATCACCGGGCACAGCCTGGGCGGGGCGATTGCCTTGATAATGTCTGAAATGCTACGACGTGATAAACGGTATGCAGCAGACATTCTGCTTTACACCTATGGCGCTCCACGGGCCGGTGACAAAGCCTTCGCTGAGGGCGCTGAGCCCCTGACCCACCACCGCATAGTCAACCACAACGACCCGGTGCCAAGCGTTCCATCGACATGGATGAATACGTCCACCAAGCGGGAGTACGCCGCACAGGGTGTCGTTACGGTACTGAACCCGGCTATCGGGGTGTCATGGTTTGTGTTGGGCATGATAAACATCCTTGGCGAGCCCTACACTCACCACGGCACACTGCGACACTTTATGCCGGTGTATTTCAATGCAGGCGTGAAGTCCTCGATCCTCTGGAAGCCAGGGTGCAGCACCATCAACGACCACGGCTGTGCCAAAGCGTTGAAGGCAGCCAACGGCCTGCCGGACCGCGGCTCATTCTTGCGACAAGTAATTGATAATGCCAACCACAAGATGGTCGTCAGCTACATTCCAAACTGCTGGGCCAGCCTACGCCGCTGGCAGGAGGCTTTGGATTCCAATTGCTCGCTGGTGACTGATGATGAGTTTGAACAGGTGGATGAGGCATTAAAGGACGCCAAGCGGCAATTGCTCACCTTTGAGAGCCGCCTGGCAGCAAGCTCTGAAAGATTTAAAGGTACGAAAGCAGCGGAGAAGGCCGCTCTTCAACGAGAATACGACAACATAGAAACCACACGGACGCGACTGAGCATATTACGCAATGACCGTATTCGTGAGTCTGATGTGTATGGTTTATTCGCGGGATTACCCGAACTGATTGAAGACGATTTGCCTCGTTGGAGAGCTCATGCAGAGAACAGAAGGCAGGAGCAGATGGCAATGGCCCCGCTAACCGCAAACGACGATGAGCGGGCGATAGCTGCCATTACGGGAGGCCATACCGTAGGAGCGCCCTACCAATTGGATATAGATTCGATTGCCTAGCTTTGCCCACAGAACACGTGGCCTTCATGCTGCTGCAGTAAAAGAAGGCCCCTCATGTTTCACGCCACGCAAGGCTGCTGTTTCACGCAGCGCACGTCTACATCTGCACCTGGCTAAAGGTGACCGACGTCACCTGTCGCACTCGATCGTGAGTTCGCCTGGTCTGAAGACAAAAAAGAAGGCGCTCGGCGCTGTCAGTGCGCATGGGAATGGGTGGAACAGATGGGGGAACAAAAACAGCCAGACACAAAAAAGCCCCGCAAAACGGGGCTTTTCAGTAGAAAGTGGCGGTGAAGAAGGGATTCGAACCCTTGATACAGTTTCCTGTATACACACTTTCCAGGCGTGCTCCTTCAGCCACTCGGACACTTCACCGTTTCTCGGCACACCTGTTCGGTGTGTCGAGGCGCGCTAATGTAGTCGATAGCGTTCGTGATGGCAAAGCTTTTCTGCAAGTTTTTCATGCGCTTAAGCCCAGCACTGAATTCCCTCGGGCCTGTCAGCGTGACCGGCCAGTCAGTCACGGCGCTTTACCCGGCCGGCAAGGCTGGGTAACGTCGGTGCCACAACACGACAAGGAATACCGGCATGAGTGAGCTGATCGATTACCAACTCGAGGGCGGCATCGTCACCTTGACCCTGAACAACGGCAAAGTGAACGCCATCTCGCCTGCCGTCATCGCGGCGTTCAACGAGGCTCTGGATCAGGCCGTAGAAGCGCGCGCCGTGGTGGTCATCACCGGTCAACCCGGCATCCTTTCGGCAGGCTACGACCTCAAGGTCATGACCTCGAGCCCGGAGAATGCGATCAGTCTGGTCACCCTGGGCTCTACCCTCGCCCGCCGGCTGTTGAGCCATCCGTTCCCGGTCATCGTGGCCTGCCCAGGACACGCCGTTGCCAAGGGTGCGTTCCTGCTGCTGTCGGCCGATTACCGGATCGGCGTGGAAGGCCCGTTCCATATCGGTCTGAACGAGGTGCAGATCGGCATGACCATGCACCACGCCGGCATCGAGCTGGCCAGGGATCGCCTGCGCCGTTCAGCCTTCCAGCGCTCGGTGATCGGTGCGGAAATGTTCGATCCTGCCGGGGCGTTGCAGGCCGGTTTTCTCGATGAGGTGGTGCCGCCCGAGCAGTTGCAGGCCGCTGCCCTCGATGCGGCGCAACGCTTGCAGAAGCTCAACATGAAAGCCCACGCCAGGACCAAGCTCAAGGCACGCAAAGCGTTCCTGGAGACCTTGGACGAAGCCATCCGGATTGACCAGGAGCAAGGCTTCTAAGGCGCGTCAGTACGAGCGGTAGGGACCCTTGCCCACACGTTGGGCCTTCACTGTGGCGGGCGTGAACAGGCCGCTGCGCAGTGCACTGCGCGATCAATGAACTGAACCGCGAACTGCGCCGCGCCGGAACACTCCTATCCACAGCAGGCCCATACCGGGTGTCCCTGCCAATCGAAGAAGTGAGCATCATGGGCCGAGTGGTCGCCGCCGCGGTATACAGCGCGGGCAAGAAGATTACCGACATCAGCCTCGACGAAGGCGCGCAATGGGCGCGGCGTCCGGGGCATTTCGTATGGATCGGCCTGGAACAGCCCGACGCCGAACAGATGAGTCAACTGCAGAAACAGTTCGACCTGCATGAGCTGGCCATCGAAGATGCTCTCGAGGTGCACAGCCGACCCAAGCTCGAAACCTTCGGCGATGCGCTGTTCATCGTGACCTATTCGCCGATCCGCCGAGACGGCAAAGTCGAGTTCGTCGAGACCCATATCTTCGCCGGGCGCGGCTACATCATCACTTGCCGCAACGGTCACTCGGCTTCCTACGCCTCGGTGCGCAAGCGTTGCGAAGCGCGGCCATTGCTGCTCGATCACGGCGAAGATTTCGTGCTCTACGCACTGCTCGATTTCGTCACCGAGAATTACCAGCCGGTCAGTGAGACCATCCACTGTGAAATCGAATCGCTGGAGCGCCGCGTGCTCGGTGGCTCGCTCAATGAAGCCGATATCCAGCACCTGCATGGGCTGCGTCGCGAACTGCTGCGCATGCGCCGCTACGTGGCGCCCATGGTCGAGATCAGCGAAGAGCTGCAGCGGCTGGATTTCCCCTTCATCGACAAGAACATGCGCCCCTATTTCCGCGACGTGCAGATTCATGTGAATCGGCAGATGGAAGACCTGGCGACCATGAGTGACATCGCCACGCAGACCATCGAGATCGGCCTGCTGCTGGAGTCGTCGCGGCAAAGCCTGACCCAGCGCAAGTTTGCCGCGTGGGCAGCGATCCTGGCGTTTCCCACGGCCGTCGCCGGTATCTACGGGATGAACTTCGAAAACATGCCGGAGCTGACCTGGCACTACGGCTACTACATCGTGCTGGGGGTCATCGCGTCGGGCTGCAGTGGCTTGTTCGCCGGCTTCAAGCGCGCCGGCTGGCTGTAGCCGCGCGCTGTCCGACCCTGCCACAGGGCACGAGCGTCACGCCGCGGGCGGGGTGCCCTGTGCGACGAAACGCATCATCCATTCAGCCACGGTGATGCCGTGGTGATCACGGTCCAGGCTGGCAATGGCTTTCTGATACACCGGCTCGCCCAGATGCTGCTGACGAATGTCGAGCAGCGCTCTGGAATAGTCATGGATGAATTCCGGATGCCCCTGGAAACACAGGACCTGATCACCGATCCGATAGGCCGCGAATGGGCAGAACTCGCTCGACGCCACGACCGATGCGTTCTGCGGCAGCGACGTCACCTGGTCTTGATGGCTGATCAGCAGGGTCAACGTTTCGACTTCCGGACTCATCCAGGACGCACGGTTGGCCAGGCTGTATTCATGGGTGCCCACGCCCCAGCCTTGGGTCGCGCGCTCTGCCTTGCCGCCCAGCAGCAGCGCCAGCAACTGATGGCCAAAGCAGATGCCGAGCAGCTTGTCGCCGCGCTGGTAGCGCTTCAGCAGAAACGTCTTGAGCGTTTCGATCCACGGGTCGGTGGCAAAGGAGTCAGCCTTGCTACCGGTGACCAGATAAGCATCGTAGTGGGCATCGGCCGGTGGGTATTCACCGTTCATTACGTTGAACACGGTGAACTTGGCAGGAATGGGCTGGCTGGCGAACAACGTTTCGAACATGCGGCCGTAGCCATGGTATTGCTCGACCAGTTCGGGCCGCAGCACGTCGGTTTCCAGGATGCAGATGTTGAGGGTCATAGGTCACTCGATGGAGAGGGAACGCAGGTAGCAAGCGTGCCCGTTATCGGCGCTGGCTGGCAAGTGAAGCTGCGCCGGATTTGCCCGATGAACGGTAATTCACATCGCAGAGCTTGCATTTGCCTTCTTGGGCGTCTAGCACGGCATGTTCAAAATCGGCAAAAGAGTTCCTTAGTCGAATTTGATCGAAACGACCCTGCCTACCGTGGCAAAGCGTTCTAAGGCCCGTCAATCAAGGGTTCTAAGGTAAAAGCATGACTATTGATGCAGCCGTATGGGTACATCGAGTCGTGGGGGGTGCACCTTTTCGCCAAGCTCAACCGCGGTTGCAGCATGGGTTGGCGCCAGGAAGAACATAACTCATAGGCAGTCTGCCATGTTCAAACATCCAAAAATCCGCCAGGCCGGACTCATCGTGTTCACCATGACGCTGGTGCTGATCCTGCCCAATCTGGGCAGGCTGTTCAGCTGACGTTTCGCGGCCAAACCTCAGGGCGCTCTCGCCGCAGCGGCGCCTGTGCAGGCGCACGTCCGAAATCTAGCCTTGAGTCTGGCTCTGGGACTGCGGCGCAGTGGCCACGCTGACCACAGGTGCGCTCGGCGCGACCAGTACCTTGGCGTGCATCTGCTCGAAACCGCCACCGCGACGCATGCCGCGCACCGGGCAGGCATCCAGGTAGTCCAGGCCTATCGCCAGTTTCAAGTGGCGTTCCGGGCGCGCCAATTGGTTGGTCACATCGAAGCTGTACCAGGCATCGTCGAGCCAGGCTTCGGCCCAGGCGTGGCTGGCCATGTGCTCGGTGTCCTCGGTAAACAGGTAGCCAGAGACATAGCGTGCCGGGACCCCCAGGCTGCGGGCACAGGCAAGAAAGGCATGGGTGTGGTCCTGACAGACCCCGGCACCGCTGGCGAAGGCTTGCGCGGCACAGGTGTCCACGGCCGTCGCACCGCTGGTGTAGGTGATGTGCTGGTGCAGGCCCTGCATCAGGTCGATCAGGCCATTGCGGTCGCGCCGCGTGTGGCATTGTTCGGCGGCAAAGGCACGCAAGGCGTCGTCGGCCTCGGTCAGCCGGGTGAACCGCAGGAACGGCAGCGGTGACTGTGTTTCGTGTTCGGCCTCGCGGGTTTCGTCGATCTCGACCTGGCCACGCGCGCCGATGATGATCGCGTCGTGCGGCTCGTCCAGGGTCAGCACATGCAGGATGTTGCCGAACGGGTCGAGCTGGGCGCGCACCGGGCGCGGCAGGTCAAGCTGCCAGCTGAGAATGCGCTGGCGTTCGCTGTCGTGCGGCGTAAGGCGCAGGTACTGGATGCTGGCGCGCACCTCGTCATCGTAGTGATAGGCGGTTTCGTGACTGATGTTAAGCCTCATACAGCCTCCAGATAGGCACTGTGGATCGCATTGCCCAACTGGCGCACCAGCGGGATCTGTTCGTTCAACCACTCGTGCAGGCCTTCGTCGAGGATCTCATCGATACCGGTGTAGCGCAGGCGTGCATCCAGTTCGGCGGCCAGGCGCTGCGCCGGGCGACCATTGGCGCCGGGCAGGTCGGCGAGAATCTGGTTGATCTCCTCGGTACACGCGCGCAGCGAACGGGGCACGTCGGCGCGCAGCAGCAACAGTTCGGCCACCGGCTTGGCGGCCGGTGCATCGCGATAGATTTCGGTGTAAGCCTCGAAGCTCGACAGCGCGCGCAGCAGCGCACTCCACTGGTAGTAACCACGGGCCGAGCTGTCGTCGACCGAATAGGCATCGTCGCCGAGCATTTCGTAACGCGCGTCGAGCAGGCGCAGGGTGTTGTCGGCGCGCTCGATGAAGGTGCCCAGGCGAATGAAGCGAAACGCATCGTTGCGCATCAGCGTGCCATAGGTCGCTCCACGAAACAGGTGGGCGCGCTCCTTGACCCAGTCGCAGAACCGACTCATGCCATAGCGACCCACGCCCTGCTCGGCAATCCCGCGGATCTCCAGCCAGGTGGAGTTGATGTTCTCCCACATGTCGGCGGTGATCCGCCCGCGTACCGCATGGGCGCTGGCCCGTGCCGCCCCCAGGCAGCTGTAGATGCTGGCCGGATTGGCCGGATCCAAAGCAAAGAAGTGCAGCAGGCGCTCGGCATGCAGCTGGCCGTGACGTTCCAGGTAGTCTTCCAGGGTGCCGGTGATCAACAGCGGCATGGCGATTTCGTCCAGGCCGTCACCACGGCCATCCTGCGGCATCAACGACAGCGAATAGCTGACATCGAGCATGCGCGCGAGGTTTTCGACGCGCTCCAGATAGCGCGACATCCAATACAGATCAGAGGCAGTTCTACTTAGCATTGGCAGGCATCCTTAATCCTCGACCACCCAGGTGTCTTTGGTCCCGCCGCCCTGCGACGAATTCACCACCAGCGAGCCTTCACGCAACGCCACACGGGTCAGGCCGCCTGGCACCACGCGGGTTTCACGGCCGGCCAGAACGAAGGGGCGAAGGTCGATGTGGCGCGGTGCGATGCCGTTCTCGACGAACGTCGGGCAGGTCGACAGCGACAACGTGGGTTGGGCGATGTAGGCATGGGGTCGGGCCTTGAGGCGCGCCCGAAAGTTTTCGATTTCGGCGGCACTCGCGCAAGGGCCTACCAGCATGCCGTAGCCACCCGAACCCTGGGTTTCCTTGACCACCAGATCGGGCAGGTTGGCCAGCACATGGGACAGCTCCGAAGGCTTGCGGCACTGCCAGGTCGGCACGTTCTTGAGGATGGGTTCTTCATCCAGGTAGAAGCGGATCATGTCGGTGACGAAGGGGTAGACCGACTTGTCGTCGGCCACGCCGGTGCCGATGGCATTGGCCAATACCACATTTCCGGAGCGATACGCGGCCAGCAGGCCGGGTACGCCGAGCATGGAGTCGGGGTTGAAAGCCAATGGATCGAGGAAGGCGTCGTCCAGGCGTCGATAGATCACGTCCACCGGCTTGGGTCCGTCGGTGGTGCGCATGAACACCTTGTCGTCACGCACGAACAGGTCCGCACCTTCCACCAGTTCCACGCCCATTTCGCGCGCCAGGAAGGCGTGCTCGAAGAACGCACTGTTGAACCGGCCCGGGGTCAGCACCACCACGCTGGGATTGTCGATCGCGCTGGAGCTTTTCAGGGTATCGAGCAGCAGATTGGGGTAGTGATCCACGGGAGCGATGCGCTGCGCGGCGAACAACTCGGGAAACAGCCGCATCATCATCTTGCGGTCTTCGAGCATGTAGCTCACGCCACTGGGCGTGCGCAGGTTGTCTTCCAGGACGTAGTAGGAGCCGTCACCGTCGCGCACCAGGTCGACCCCGGAAATGTGCGAATAGATATCGCGGTGCAAGTCCAGTCCTTGCATCGCCAGCTGATACTGCTCGTTGGCCAGCACCTGCTCGGCAGGGATGATCCCGGCCTTGATGATGCGCTGGTCGTGATACAGGTCGGCGAGGAACATGTTCAGCGCCTTGACGCGCTGGATACAGCCACGCTCCACGATGCGCCATTCGCTGGCAGGAATGCTGCGTGGAATGGTGTCGAAGGGAATCAGCCGTTCGGTGCCCTGCTCGTCGCCGTACAAGGTGAAGGTGATGCCGGCTCGATGAAACAACAAATCGGCCTCGCGTCGACGCTGGGCAAGCAGTTCCTGCGGCGTATCGGCCAACCAACGGGCGAACTCCCGGTAATGCGGGCGAACTTGGCCATCGGCATCGTACATCTCATCATAATAGGTGCGGCTCATGCCGTACTCCTTGTCACCCGGACCCAAGAGCCTTCGCAAGGCCCGTGCCATCGGCATATGTGCCATTAAATCAAGCGCTTGGAATTCCCAGCCGGGAACCGTGCACCGTTATTGTGCGGCAACGTCCGAACGCCGCTGACATACGCTTCATTGCGAAGCGGATATTTCAAGCGGCTTGAGGCTATGACCAGCATAGACAGAGTTGAATTCAATAGCTTGCAGCGTTAGTGCATATTTAATTCATCGGCACCGGCAAAAGCTTGGCGCCCCATTGCGAGTCACCGAATTCCCTTTCGCCGCCACCTTGTGAGCGGCTTTTTTTTGCCTGTGATTCGCTGAACAGGTGAACCACGGCGCTGCCGTGGTTCACCTGGTTTCAGGCCTGCGGGCGTTGGACCTCGTGCTTCACGCCCCACCCCTCGATTTCACCTCCCAGAGGCTCGACCACGGCTTCGAAATCCTGCTCGAATTCACCGATGCCGCCGTAGGTCGCGTACATCAGCTTGCTCAACTCCAGGTGCCAGGCACCGTCGTCGCGCTCGCTTATCTGGGCATTGAGCGACTCGCCGCGAAACTTGCCGGCAGCCGTCCGCGCCCGGTCTTCATCGGGAAAGACCGCATAGAACTCGATAGGATGAATGCGTGCGAAATCGAAACCGCCCTCTTTCATGCGGCGCAATACATTGCTGCTGATGTCTTCTTGATAGGTTGTGCTCATGAATCGTCTCCCTCAGCAATAACGACGGATAGACTTTCAGTACTTCCAGAACCTCCTCGGAACAAGGAATGGGTGCGGTGCAGCGTCGAGGACGCGGCGCCTGGAATCGAGCCTGTTGCAAGAAGCATGGTACGAAAACGAGCAGCAGGATCCGTGGGGACCCTGCCCGCAGAGTAGCGCGAAGGCCGGGCCCGTGCCAATGGCCCGGATCAGATGAAATTCAAGCGACTTCGGTGATGGCCGTGATTTCCACGCTGTGCTGCGACTTGAGGGTCTTGGCAACCGGCGAGGCAACGTTGTCGGGAAGATTGACTTCATCCAGTCCGGCTGCGACGGGGTACAGCTTGGAGCGAACGAGCGTTGCCGCCTCTTCGATCGACGGGCAGGTGTCAGCACGGATAGCCATGCTGTCCAGCACGCCATCCTTGTTGACGAAGCTGATTTTCCACTCTTTCATCGGTGTACATCTCCTCGACGGAATTCAGGCAGGAATCTGCTTGATACGCTCACACAACGTTGACTCGCAGCGGCGGGGATTCGTTCCGGCCAGCGGATTGCCGGAGGCGTGCCACGCAGCGCCGACACGGCCATGAAAAAAGGCCCCGAAGGGCCTTTTACAGTACACCAGGTACTTACTCCTGCTTGCTCTCCACCGCACCTGCGGTGTTGTCCAGCAGGCTCTTGGTCGCGGTCTGGATGAACGAGTCCAGCTTGGCCCGCAATTGCGGCACATCGTCGGCATCGGGGATCAGCTGGGCGTCGAATTCACGGCCCAGCTGATAGCGATACAGCCGCGTGTCCATGTCACGGGGCTCGACCAGAATGCGGTCGCCCTTGATGATCGCCACGGTCTGCTCGCTGCCCGAAGGCTTGATCACGGCGAAGCCGGGGTCGCCGGCAGGCAGGTTGAGCAGGTCGCGTCCCCAGCACTGGTGCTGGCTGGCGCCGCCCAGGCGGCCCATGATGGTCGGTACCACATCGGGCTGCGAGCCGACGGTGTGGTTGACCTTGCCGAATTTCTCCTGGATGCCCGGCCCGACCAGCAGCAGCGGTACGTTGAAGCGGCCCAGATCCATCTCGGTGATCTGCTTCTGGTTACCGAAGCCATGGTCGCCCAGCACGATGAACAGGGTTTCCTTGAAGTACGGCTCCTTGCGCGCCTTTTCGAAGAACTGGCCCAAGGCCCAGTCCGAGTAGCGCATGGCGGTCAGGTGCAGGTCCAGGCTGCCGCGCCCGGTGACCTTGTCCACTGGCAGATTTGCCGGCAGAGCGTAGGGCACGTGGTTGGACAGGGTCTGCAGCAGTGCGTAGAACGGCTTGCCGGCGGCGCCGCGCTTGGCCAGTTCTTCGTTGCCGCGGTCGAACATGTCCTGGTCGGACACGCCCCAGGTCGGATCGGAGAACACCGGATTGACGAAGTCGTTGCGGCCGATGAACGTGGTCATGCCCTGGTTGCTGAAGAACCCGGACTGGTTGTCCCAGGCGAAGTCGCCGTTGTAGACATACACGTCGTCGTAACCACGCGCGGCGCTGAGCATCTCCGGCAGGCCGGAGAGCTTGTGGCTGCCCTCGGGAGTCTGCATCAGGTATTCGAAGCCCGGCAGGTTGGGGAAACAGCCCATGGTAGCGAACATGCCCTGATGGGTATGGGTACCGCTGGAGAAGAAGCGATCGAACAGCAGGCCTTCCTGGGCCAGCTTGTCGAAGTACGGCGTGATGCCACCCTCGGCGCCCAACGCGCCCACCGAATGGCCGGCAAAGCTCTCCATCAGGATCACCACCACGTTCTTGATCGGCAGGGTGTTGGCCTGAGGCGGCTGGAAGTTGCGGCGCACCGCGGCGGTGTCGCTGTCCACCAGGGTGTCGTGGGGCGTCAGCAGCATTTCACGGACGGCGCTCTGCGCTTCGTCCTGCGGCAGGGTCGCTTTCCAGATATTGTCGCGGTCTTCGGACATGCGGCTTTTCGCGGCGGCGATCAGTGTCAGCGAGCCGTTGAGGCCCAGCTGATTGGCGAAGTTCGAATCGGTGGTGTAGGCGTCGCCCCAGCGCAACGGCGGACCTTGGCGCAAGGTGCCGCGCGCGGCCACCACGGCAATCAGCAGGATGACCACGAACACACCGACGCGTGCATACCACGGCGCCACCGGCTTGCCGACGCTGGCCGCCGTGGCGAAGCGCGGACGGGTCAGGCGGTCGAAGCCCTTGAACACCAGGCTCAGCAGCCAGGTCACGAAGACCCACGCCAGCAGATAGCGCACCACGGGATAGCCATACCAGATCATGCTCAGCACGGTCTTGGGGTCTTCCTTCACGTACTGGAACACCAGGCCGTTGAGGCGCTGGTGAAACTCGCGGTAGAAGTCCATCTCCATCAGGCCGCACAGCAGCACCACGCTGGACACTACCGTCAGCCAGGCGCGGAACAGCCCGCGCCAGCGCATGGCGCGAGCGCTGAGTACCGCCAGCAGCAGTGGAATCAGCAGGTACACCACCAGGCGCAGGTCGAAGCGCAAGCCATTGAGGAAAGCTTCGACGAAGGTGCTGGCAGGCGTATCACCGATCATCTCGCGGTTGTACATCAGCAAGGCCAGGCGCAATCCGCTGAGCATCAGCATGATTGCCAGGCCGCTGAGCAGGGTATAAGCCAGGTGCGATTTGACGGTCGGTTGCAGGGTGCCGCGCGCGGCCTGCTTTTGACTCAAGGCGTCCGGAGTAGCCATGTGTGGGAAAGGTCCGTTGAGGTCTGTCGGTTAGGGTCTATGGGTGACGCGAAGGTGAAATCTGGGCGCGGATTGTCCGTGAAGACAGGTGAAAATTCCGTTCAGATTCTTTGCTGCGGCCGCGAAACGGCGGTCGGGCCGAGGATGATACGTCGGTAGGGCTGGCAGGTCGAACCCGTTGCAGGTTCGACCTGTTGTATTCAGACCCGTACGTTGCCGCGTGGACCGGCGATGGCCCAGATGATCAGGCCCAATACCGGCAGCAGGATGATCAGCAGTACCCACAGGACCTTGGCCCCGGTCGAGGCACCACTCTTGATGACGTTGATGACCGCCCAGATGTCCAGCGCGAGGATGATCAGGCCGATCAGGCTATTGAAAGTGGAACCCATGTGATACTCCTTGTGGATGGCATGCATCAACTAGGATAGCGGCGTGTCGCAGGGGTTCCGTGGCAACCGAGCGAAAGCTGGAACTGGCGTTCAGACGTGCAGTGCGACGCGCAATGCCTCCAGGGCAGGTACTGCCACGATGTGCAATTCGGCACCCAGCGCCATCACCCGATCCACATCCTTGCCGTACACCAGCACCATCTGCAGTTCATCGTCCAGCGGCTGGCTGAAGTTGAACAGCACGTAGCCGCCCTCCTCCTTGCTCATGGCTCCCAGTTGCACCTGGATACGATTGAGTGCGGTCAGCGCCTCGACCTTGCTCAGCTGCTTGGGCTTGATGTTGAAGGTCACGTCGGGCCCGAACGAGTCGATGATCTGCTGCAGCAGCTCGGGGTAGGTGTCGGCCTGGAAAATGACCGTGTCGGGCAGGCTGCCGACTACGACCCATTCGCCCAGCGGGATGGCAAAGCTGTCGTCGTAGTTGATGTCCGGGTTGGCGGCCAGGAAGGCCTGGGGATCGGCGTAGGCCTGGGCGGCCTCATCGGCAATGCGTTCGATGTCTTCATCGCGCATGCAGCCCGAACCGATTTTACCGATGAGTTCGACAAGTGACTGTTTCATGAGGCAACCCCTGCGGCGCTGGAAAAAGGCCGCAAGGATAGCCGCAATTCAGCCAGGCGGGTATCAGGCCGCCAGCTTCTGCAGCTGTTCGATGGTCAGCGTGGCCCCCATGGCACGCGCGGCGCCCAGCGCATCGATGCCTTGGGCGTCCACCGCGTTCGGGTTGGCGCCTTGCGCCAGCAGGTATTCGACCATTTCCGTGCGATTGAACATCGCGGCCATCATCAGCGCGGTCCGGCCATCGGCCGATGCACCATCGACCGGGGCCCCCTGCTCGATCAGCAACTGCACCATCGGCAGGTTGCCCTTGAAGGCGGCGCCAGCCATGGGCAGCTGGTTCTTGTCGTTGGCAATCAGCGGGTCGGCCTTGTATTGCAGCAGCGCGCGTGCCGCATCGAGGTGGCCGTGATAGGTCGCCAGCATCAACAAGGTATCGCCATTGTGGTTGCGCAGATTGGGCGGCAGGCCCTTCTCCAGCAGGCGCTCGAGCATCTGTGCATCACCGTTGCGAGCGACGTCGAACACTTGTTCAGCGAACTCGGCCGCTTCTTCGTCGTTCATCTGGCGAGCGTCGGGTTGGGTCATGGCAAAACCTCCTGGCAAATGGTTCACGGTAGGCAGTGTTCCCGCTGGGCTTCAAGCCTGCAACAGAGCCTGGCTATCGCCCCTGGAAGCGGGAATTTATTGGCGATTTGTGGTCATAGACAGTAGTGACGCGGGAAAAAATCCGTGCTGTGCCTGTCATTCCCTTCGGGCGACTTACCGTCAGACCCACCACGCCGCGCAAAATGCAGCATGCCCGACGACCATTCATGCAAATTGCACGGAGCCCGAATTTTGCGATATTCACAAGCTGTTGATTTACAAGGATTTTATATTTAACGAAACTTGGCACACTCGCTGCAACTACCTAGACATGCCTGCCAACTTGCTAGGAGCTGCACATGAACTTCCTCCACGAAAAATTCGTTTCCGTTTTCTCCGAGTACGAAGTGACCACCCAGCCGCGTCCGGATGGTGCTGTCCTGCTGACCCTGCGTGATACCGATGGCAAACAGATCAAACGCTCGATTTCCTACGCTCAGCTGCACACCCCTGAGCAACTGACCTGGGTCATCAGCGCGATTCGTCGCGACCTGGCCGGCGAAGCCAGCCAGCTGCCAGCGATCAATATGCTGCAAAGCCAGAACCGCTTCGCCCTGCCGACCTACCACTCGGCCTGATCAACGCGAGATCAGCGCGAGCTGATCTGCCTGGCAAGCGTTGCTTGGCACGTATTCGCTGAACCGCTGTTCGTTTGACCCCTGCTGTTTGATTGAATGCTGTTGCTTGACCTCTGTTTCTTCTAAAGCCCGATACCTGGCGCATCCTGGTATCGGGTTTTTTTTCGCCTCGATAAAAGCCGGATCAGTCGTCCAACCCTGGAAACAGATCGTTCGCTGGCTGCACCACGTACTCCGGGCACCAGCCGTATGAATCGGTGAACACACGCAACGCAATCAACCGCCCCCGCTCGCCCATGTCCAGCCAGTGGGCCATGCCCGCTGGAACCACGACGCGATCATCGCGCTCGCACAGCAGCGCGTACACGTAACCCCCAACGTGCAGGTTCAACAGCGCGCGGCCCGCCAGCACGCACAGCACCCATTCACCGACAAGACGATGCTCGCGCAGCAGTTCGGCCTGCGTTGAGGTGTGCTGCACGTTGCTATCGTCAAGGCTGAGCACGTCCACGCTCATGTAGCCACCCTGGGCCATCCAGGTGTCGACCTCGGCGCGGCAGGTCGCGACGATCTCTTCGGGGCTTGCCTCGAACGACACGGGCAGCGTCGATCCGGCGCGCTCGAAGCGCACACCAAGCTCCGCCAAAGTGGCCGCAATGTCTTCGGCATGGCTCAGCACCTTGTTGGGGATGTTCGCAGTGCTGTGGTGATAGACGCTCAGGCGGCTCATGCAAATTCCTCGAATGGTTTCAGTGACTGGCCACAGGTGGCAGATCATGGAGTGTGCGTCTGAGCATGATCAACGCGGCAGCGAACGCGGCGAGGCTGGCCAGGGCAAAGGTGCCGGTGGCGCCCAGTGATTGCCACAGGTAGCCGGAGTACAGCGCACCCAAGGCGCCACCGACGCCAGCCAGTGCGGCATACAGGGCCTGCCCCTGACCCTGCTGATGGGCGCCGAAACTGCGCTGCACGAAATGGATCGCCGCCGCGTGGAAGCTGCCGAAGGTGGCGGCGTGCATCAGCTGCGCCAGCACCAGCAGCCACAGGTGTTCGGCGAAACTGCCCAGCAGCAGCCAGCGCACGGCCGCCAGAAGGAAGCTGGCGATGAGCACATGACGCAGGGAAAAGCGCGCCAGAATCCGGCTCATGGCCAGGAACATCAAGACCTCGGCCACGACTCCGACGGCCCACAGCATGCCGATCACTGCACGGCTGTAGCCCAACTGCTCCAGGTGCAAGGTAAGAAACGTGTAGTACGGGCCGTGGCTGAGCTGCATCAGGCCCACACACCCATAGAACGCCAATACGCCGGGGCGTACCAGCTGTTTCATGAAGCCCTCCCCGGTCGTGCGGCGAGGGCCATCGCCGGCGGGCACGTCCGGCACCCACGCGCTGGCCGCGACGATACCGGCCATGATCAACAGCAACGCGTAGGGATAGGTGTCCAGGCTCAGGCTCTCGAATACCCGGCCCAGGCCCACCACGGCCAGAATGAAGCCGATCGAGCCCCACAGGCGGACCTGGCTGTAACGTGCGGTTTGCCCCTGCAGGTGTGCCAGCGTCAGGGTTTCGAATTGTGGCAGTACCGCGTGCCAGAAGAAGGCATGCAGGGCCATGACCATTGCCAGCCAGGCGTAGCCGGTGTCCACCAGGATCAGGGAAAAACTGGCCAGGGTGCAGACCGCGCCGATGCGCACGATGGCCAGGCGTCGACCGGTGCGGTCGCCCAGCCAGCCCCACAGGTTGGGCGCCACGCAGCGCATGAGCATGGGAATTGCCACCAGCTCGCCGATGCGCGCGCTGTCGAAGCCCAGATGGTGGAAGTACAGCGCCAGGAACGGCGCCGTCGACCCGAGCAGGGCGAAGTAGAACAGGTAGAAAGTGGACAGCCGCCAATACGGAACCGAATGGCCCGCAGGCGGCGACATCGCGCTCAAAGCTGGCCCAGTACCGGAGTGTCGACCTTGACCTCGGCATTCTGCCCGCGATGGCGCAGCAGGTGGTCCATCAACACGATGGCCATCATGGCTTCGGCGATGGGCGTGGCGCGGATGCCCACGCACGGGTCATGGCGGCCCTTGGTGATGACGTCCGCCGGCTGGCCGTGGACGTCGATCGAGCGACCCGGCGTGGTGATGCTGGACGTTGGCTTGAGGGCCAGGTGGGCAACGATCGGCTGGCCCGAGGAGATACCACCCAGCACACCCCCCGCATGGTTGCTGAGGAACCCTTCGGGCGTCATCTCGTCGCGGTGCTCGGTGCCGCGCTGGGCGACGCAGGCAAAACCGGCGCCGATTTCCACGCCCTTGACGGCGTTGATGCTCATCAAGGCATGGGCCAGCTCGGCGTCCAGGCGATCGAAGATCGGCTCGCCCAGCCCCGGCATGACGCCTTCGGCCACTACGGTGATCTTGGCGCCGACCGAATCCTGGTCGCGGCGCAGCTGGTCCATGTAGGCCTCCAGCTCCGGGACCTTGTCCGGATCGGGGCTGAAGAAGGCGTTGTCTTCCACGCCGTCCCAGCTTTTGAAAGCAATCGGGATCGGGCCCAGCTGGCTCATGTAGCCGCGGATCTGGATACCCTGGGTGGCCAGGTACTTCTTGGCGATCGCGCCTGCGGCCACGCGCATGGCCGTTTCGCGCGCCGAGCTGCGGCCACCGCCACGGTAGTCACGCTCGCCGTACTTGTGATGGTAGGTGTAGTCCGCGTGGGCCGGGCGAAACAGATCCTTGATCGCCGAGTAGTCCTTGGATTTCTGATCGGTATTGCGAATCAGCAGGCCAATGGAGGTACCGGTGGTACGCCCTTCGAACACCCCGGAAAGAATCTCGACTTCATCGGGCTCCTGACGCTGGGTCGTGTGCCGGCTGGTGCCCGGCTTGCGTCGATCGAGGTCGCGCTGCAGGTCGTCCACGGAAATTGCGAGCCCTGGCGGACAGCCGTCGACGATGGCGACCAGCGCCGGGCCATGGCTTTCGCCAGCGGTGGTGACAGTGAACAGCTTGCCGAAGGTATTGCCGGACATGCAGGGCGCTCCGCGAAATCAACCGAATCAGACAGAGAGCCAGTATACGCAGGGTCGACGGCCAGTTCATCCCTGAACCTTAGCCGGACGCCCCAGTCCAAAGCGCACTTCCCTCGATAGTGGCTCGATGATGTTGCAGATGACGTTCCGATTGGTGGCCTTGATACTGTTCGTCAGCAGCACCGCTGCGCTGGCCGCCACCCCTGATATTGCCAGGCGCCCGATCGAGCTGCAGACCGCTCAGGGCAAGCTGTACGGCTCGCAGCTGGTGCCCCGCGCGGATCGGCCGGTGCCGGTGGTGCTGATGATTTCCGGCTCCGGTCCGACCGACCGGGACGGCAACAATCCCGAGGCGGGTCGCAACGACAGCCTGAAGAAGCTCGCCTTGCTACTGGCGCAGAACAACATTGCCAGCGTGCGCTATGACAAACGCGGCGTGGCCACCGGACGCAAGGCTACCCCCGACGAGCGTGATCTGAGCGTGGCAGGCTACGTCGACGATGCCGTGGCCTGGAGCGCGCAGCTCAAGCGCGACCCGCGTTTCGGCCCGCTGATCATCCTGGGCCACAGCGAAGGTGCGCTGATCGCCACCCTGGCAGCGCCGCGCGCCAATGCCGATGCGGTGATTTCGCTGTCGGGCAGCGGTCGTCCCCTGGGCGAAGTGTTGCGCGAGCAGATCGGCGAACGCCTGCCAGCCGAACTGCAACCGCGCAGCTACCAACTGATCGAGCGGCTGGAAGCCGGGCAGTATGACCCGGACGTGCCCAAGCCCCTGCAGGTGTTGTTTCGCCCCAGCGTGCAGCCTTACCTGATTTCGCTGTTGCGCCAGGACCCTGCGCAGGCCTTCGCCGCCTTGAAGATCCCAGCCCTCATCGTGCAGGGCAGCAACGACATCCAGGTCGGGATTGGCGATGCGCAGGCACTGCAACGCGCCAAGCCCGATGCGCAGCTGGCGCTGATTCCTGGCATGAACCACGTGCTGCGTATCGTGCCGATGGACCTGCCTTCGCAACTCAAGTCGTATCGTGACCACAAACGTCCGCTGGCGGCGGAACTGGGTCAGGCAGTGGTGAAATTCATCGACGGGCTTTGACCCAACGCGCCAGGGGACCCATGGCAGCGTTCAAGAGTGGGCAGGCATGGCCGATACAAGGTCCGTGAAGAGGATCGCGCCATGACCGAACAAGCCCCGCCAGAAGCCATCGTCGAAGAACCTGCAGCGCCGCCGCGGCCGTGGGCCGAGGTGACCCCCGAGCAGTTCAGGATGCTGCGCCTGGCGCCCCTGCCCGCCGACCGGGCCAGTGGGCCGCGCCCCCTGCGCTTCGTGCAGTTCGGCATGGCCGAGCGCCACGACCCTGCCCTGAGCCTGATGCGCCTGGACATCCAGTTGCCCGGCCAGCGCGTGCGCAGCGAGCAGAACCGGTTGGATGTCTGGGTCGATCATCAGCTACGGCAAGTCAGCCTGGGCAGTGACGCAGGCCTGCAACTGGAACCGGTCAACCGTGGCCTGGGGCGCTTCGTCATGGCCCAAGCCGCCGCCTGGCTGCAGCGTCATTGGCCGCACTACACGTTGCAAGGCGCGGCGTTGTCGAGCAAGGAAGCGCTCCAGCCGGCCGGCCTGGATCGTCGTGATCACGCGCTGCGCACCCAAGGCTTGAACGTTGAATACGCAGACGTGCAACGCCTCAAGGGCCAGTACCACCCGATTGCCGTCAGCCAGTTGCTGAGTACCTGGAACGTGGAGAAAGTGCAGGTGGTCGAGGTGCTGGCGGCCAGCGAGATGCTGCAGATGGCCGAGCAGCAGTTGCAGGAGATGGAGTTGAAGTTGCACGGCCAGCAGGAACGTATCGGTAAATTCTCGCGCGAGGAAAGCGGCCTGCGTTTCACCATCGCCTGCCTGATTGCATTCGCCGTGTTCCAGGCCGCGCTGCTGATCTGGATCGCCACCCACCGTTGACAGCGGCACTCGCAAAAACTGTGTGGGAGCGGGCTCTGCCCGCGAAGGCGTCACTGCGGTATCGAGCCAAACCGCTGCAGACGTTCGCGAGCGCAACCCGCTCTACAGTTCATGCGTTTTCAGATACGCGAAGCGAACAACGCCTGATGCTCACGGCACTGTGCCGCGCTGAGCATGAACACGCCATGCCCGCCGCGCTGGAACTCCAGCCAGTTGAAGTCCACTTCCGGGTAGAGCGCCTCGACGTGCACCTGGCTGTTGCCGACCTCGATGATCAACAGGCCTCTGTCGTTGAGGTGATCAGCCGCCTCGGCCAGCATGCGCCGCACCAGGTTCAGGCCGTCGTCGCCACAGGCCAGGCCCAGTTCGGGTTCGTGCTGGTACTCGGCGGGCATGTCGGCGAAGTCCTCGGCATCGACATAGGGCGGGTTGCACACGATCAAGTCGAAACGCTGCCCCGGCAACCCTTCGAAACCATCGCCCTGCACCGTATAGACACGCTCTTCCTGGCCATGCCGCTCGATGTTCTGGTTGGCCACCTCGAGCGCCTCGAACGACAGGTCGGCCAGCACTACTTCGGCGTCCTGGAAAACGTCGGCGCAGGCGATGCCGATGCAGCCCGAACCGGTACACAGGTCGAGGATGCGCGCTGGCGGCTGGCTCAGCCAGGGCTCGAAGCTGTTCTCGATCAGCTCGCCGATCGGTGAACGTGGCACCAGCACCCGCGCATCGACAATGAAAGACATGCCGCAGAACCAGGCCTCGCCGATCAGGTAGGCGGCCGGCACGCGCTCTTCCATGCGCCGCTTGAGCAGGTGCTGCACACGCACGATCTCGTCGTCTTCCAGGCGGCAATCCAGGTAGCTGTCGGCGATTTCATAGGGCAGGTTCAACGCCCCCAGCACCAACAGACGGGCTTCGTCCCAGGCGTTGTCGGTACCGTGGCCGAAGAACAGCTCTTCGCCATGAAAACGGCTGACGGCCCAACGGATGTGGTCGCGCACGGTGCGCAAGCGGGAAGTGATCACAAAAGCTCCTCGGTCGAATCAAGCCGGAATATTAACAGAGGCCCGTGGGTGATTTTCGCGATGTTCGCTCAATCCGATTCACAGAACGGCTCGAGCAGAGGACAATGCGGCAAAAGCCCTAGCCAAAGGAGCCCCAGATGTCCGTTCCAAAGACGATGTTCCAACTCAGTGGCCGCGGTTTCCCGCCCACCCGGATCGCCAACGCCAGCCTGATCATCATCGATGCGCAGAAGGAATACCTCAGTGGCGACCTGGCCCTGTCGGGCATGGACGATGCGCTGGCCAACATCGCCAGCCTGGTAGCTGCGGCGCGTGCGGCCAAGCGGCCGGTGGTGCATATCCGCCATCTGGGCACCGTTGGCGGGCTGTTTGACCCCCAGGGCCGGCGCGGCGAGTTCATCGAAGGTTTCGAACCGCAGGGCGACGAAGCCGTGGTCGAGAAGCGCATGCCCAATGCCTTCAACAACACCGGGCTGCACGAGCTCCTGCAGAGCTATGGCCACTTGGACCTGATCGTCTGCGGATTCATGAGCCACTCCAGCGTCAGCACCACCGTGCGTGCATCCAAGGACTACGGTTATCGCTGCACCCTGGTGGCCGACGCCTGCGCGACCCGCGATCTGCCCCAGGGCGATGGCGTGCTTGCCGCGGCCAAGGTCCAGGAAGCTGAAATGGCCATCATGCGTGACAACTTCGCCGCGGTTGCCATGACCGGCGACTTGCTCTGACCCCCAGCCGGCCCGATCGCCACCGAGGAATCAATGAAGTCATCCCATGGTTTCAATGCGCGCAGACTCAGGAAACGTGCTACCGGTGGCTGGCGCTATCGGCTGGGCGCGGGGCTGGGCGCCGTGCTGCTGACCCTTGGCTTGTTGTTGGCGATGGCCGGCGTCGCCACCCTGCTGGGGCATCCGCCGCAGATAATCGGGCTGGACACCACCACCAGCGGCGCGGCCATACTCGCTGGCATGGGGCTGCTGGTGCTTTATCTTGGCCTGTGGCTCTGGCGCCGCAGCCGCCGTGGAATGCGCCGCAGCCGTGAACTCGGCCTGGCCCCGCACCTGATGAAAAAGCACGATTGAGTCGCGTAGACTAGCGCTCCCGTGGTGGAGACCTTCATGCAAGACGACGAATTTTCCCTGTTCAAGGACCAGATGCGCGGCGTGCGGCGCATCCAGCACGATCGCGCCGACACCGGCAGGCCGAAAGCCGACAAGCTCAAGCTGCAGGCACTGCGCCAGGCAGCCACGGTGGGTACCCAGGGCACGACGGTCGACGGGCTGTCCGATCAGTTCGTCATCGACGTCGGCCCCGAGGACGACCTGCACTGGGCGCGCGACGGCGTCCAGGAAAGCCAGATGCGCAAGCTCAAGGTCGGCCAGATTCCCTTCGAAGGCAGCCTCGACCTGCACGGCATGACGGTGGAGAAAGCCCGCGAAACGCTCTGGGCATTCCTCGCCGAAGCCATCCGTTTCGAAATCCGCTGCGTGCGCGTGACCCATGGCAAGGCGGTGCGCCTGGACGGCAAGCGGCCGATGATCAAGAGCCACGTCAACACCTGGCTGCGTCAGCACACGCAGGTGCTGGGTTTCACCTCCTGCCAGCCACGCCATGGCGGCGCCGGCGCGGTGTACGTGATGCTCAAGCGCACCATGCTCGAAGGCCGCGACGAATAACGCTTCGCTTGCACCCGTGCGAGCGGAGCCGTACCCTTCGCGTCTGCGAAATATTCCCCACAGGTTTGATCATGTCCCTGGAACAGAACTACACCGAGATCCTTGGCCAACTCGGCGAGGACGTTAACCGCGAAGGCCTGCTCGACACGCCCAAACGCGCCGCCAAAGCCATGAAGTACTTGTGCCGCGGCTACGAGCAGACTCTCGATGAAGTCACCAACGGTGCGCTGTTCAGCTCCGACGCGAGCGAAATGGTCCTGGTCAGGGATATCGAACTCTATTCGTTGTGCGAGCATCATCTGCTGCCGTTCATTGGGCGTGCGCACGTCGCCTACATTCCCAGCGGCAAGGTGCTCGGGCTGTCCAAGGTGGCGCGTATCGTCGACATGTACGCTCGCCGCCTGCAGATCCAGGAAAACCTGGGCCGGCAGATCGCCGATGCGGTGCAGCAGGTCACTGGTGCACTGGGTGTCGCCGTGGTCATCGAAGCCAAGCACATGTGCATGATGATGCGTGGCGTCGAGAAGCAGAATTCTTCGATGATCACGTCGGTGATGCTGGGCGAGTTCCGCGACAACGCGGCGACCCGCAGCGAATTTCTCAGCCTGATCAAGTAAGCCGTACCCCAACCTCGAGGGCTGCCACATGTTGATGAAAGCGTTGCGTATCGGACTGGGCCAGGTGATCGTGGCGGGCGACCTGCTCACCCGCCCACCGCGTCGCAAGCGCAGCCCCGAAGCACAGGCCGAGGTCGACCGCGCCGCCAGCGGGCTGACGCTCTATCAGTTCCACGCCTGCCCGTTCTGCGTGAAGACCCGCCGCACCCTGCACAAGCTCAATGTGCCGGTACCCCTGCGCGACGCGAAGAACGACTCGGTGGCGCGAGATACCCTGCTGGCCGAGGGTGGCAAGATCAAGGTGCCCTGCCTGCGTATCGAGGAGGCCGGCAAGGTCACCTGGATGTACGATTCCAAAGTGATCATCGATTACCTGAACACCCGCTTCGCGGCAGCCTGAGTGCTGTCGCCCAGCTGTATCGCCGATTGATCGCGCCGCTGTACCGCATGCGCCTGTACACCTTGGCTTACCCTTGACCGACGCTGCTCAGGACAAGGATCGGACCGCCATGCCCAACCCCACCACCGTCGCCCCGCTGCGTCCGCTGGCCGATACGGCGCCATCTGCCGTGGTGGCCGGTTTCATCGCCATGATGACCGGCTACACCAGCTCGCTGGTCCTGATGTTCCAGGCCGGCCAGGCCGCCGGCCTGACCACCGCGCAGATATCCTCGTGGATCTGGGCACTGTCGATCGGCATGGCGGTGTGCAGCATCGGTCTCTCGCTGCGCTACCGCACCCCCATCACGGTCGCCTGGTCGACACCGGGCGCGGCCCTGCTGATCACCAGCCTGGGCGGCGTGAGTTACCCCGAAGCCATCGGCGCGTTCATCACCTGCGCGGTGCTGGTCACGATCTGCGGCCTGACCGGCAGTTTCGACCGCCTGCTCAAGCGCCTGCCGGCTTCGCTGGCCGCAGCGCTGCTGGCCGGTATCCTGTTCAAGATCGGCAGCGAGATATTCGTCGCCGCGCAGCATCGCACAGCCCTGGTGCTGTGCATGTTCTTCACCTACCTGATGGTGAAACGGCTGTCGCCGCGCTATGCGGTGCTGGCGGCGCTGGTCATCGGCACGCTGGTTTCCGGCGCGCTCGGCCTGCTCGATTTCAGCCATTTCAGCCTGCAGGTCGCCGTGCCGCAGTGGACCACGCCGTCCTTTTCCCTGGCCGCGACCATCAGCATCGGCATCCCCCTGTTCGTGGTGGCCATGACCTCGCAGAACATGCCGGGTATTGCCGTACTGCGCGCCGATGGCTATCAGGTAGCGGCCTCGCCACTGATTTCGGTGACAGGTATCGCCTCGTTGCTGATGGCGCCGTTCGGCTCGCATGGGGTCAACCTGGCGGCCATCAGCGCGGCCATCTGCACGGGCCCGCATGCCCACGAAGACCCTGCGAAACGCTATACCGCGGCGGTCTGGTGCGGCGTGTTCTATGCAATTGCCGGCACGTTCGGCGCCACCCTGGCAGCGCTGTTCGCCGCCCTGCCCAAAGAGCTGGTGCTGTCGATCGCCGCACTGGCGTTGTTCGGCTCCATCATCAATGGCCTGACCCAGGCCATGAGCGAGCCGAAGGAGCGCGAGGCCGCTTTGGTGACATTCATGGTCACCGCCTCGGGCCTGACGCTGTTTTCGGTAGGCTCGGCGTTCTGGGGGATCATTGCCGGCGTACTGACGTTGCTGATTCTCAACGCGGGCAAGCTCAGCCGTTGATCTGCGCAACCACATCGGCCAACGCCTGGGCTGGATCGACAGCCTGGCTGATCGGACGCCCGATCACCAGGTAATCGGAACCCGCATCCAGCGCCTGGCGGGGTGTGAGGATGCGCCGCTGGTCATCCTGGGCACTGCCGGCCGGGCGAATGCCTGGGGTTACCAGCTGCAGGGCCGGGTGGGCTGCCTTCAAGGCCTGCGCTTCCAGCGCCGAACAGACCAGACCATCCATGCCGGCTTTTTGCGCCAGCGCCGCCAGGCGCAATACCTGCTCCTGCGGCTCGATGTCCAGGCCAATGGCGGCAAGGTCTTCACGCTCCATGCTGGTCAACACGGTGACGCCGATCAGCAATGGCTTGGCGCCAGAGCGCTGTTCCAGCACCTCGCGGCAAGCCGTCATCATGCGCAGGCCACCGGAACAGTGGACGTTGACCATCCACACGCCCATTTCGGCAGCAGCCTTGACGGCCATGGCGGTGGTGTTCGGGATATCGTGGAATTTCAAGTCCAGGAACACCTCGAAGCCCTTGGCGTTCAAGGTTTCGACGATGCCCGAGGCGCTGCTGGTGAACAGCTCCTTGCCCACCTTGACCCTGCACAGCTTGGGATCCAGTTGATCGGCCAGCTTCAGGGCCGCTTCGCGGGTCGGGTAATCCAGGGCGACGATGATGGGAGTCTGGCAGACGGACATGGCGGGTTCTCGGAGGCAGGTCGAAATCGGCGCGCATTGTAGCGGATTTTGCCCGGTCGCGGGCGCCCTGCACAGCCACCACCACCGGCTCGAAGCAACGCCCCGGCGCGATCGCCAAGGGCTATGATGGAACCACTGCGACCCACTGTCGCTCCAACCTTCACAAGCGCCGCGCATTCTCGGCGCACCGCGCAAGGAGTGTCCCATGCCCTGGTATGCCTGGTTGATATTGTTGGTGGCCATCGGCTCGATCGTCGGTGGCTTGATGGTGCTCAAGCAAAGTGCCCAGAAGCTGCCATTGACCGATGAGCAGCTCAAGAAAGTGCACGAACGCAACGCCGAAATGGATGCGAAGGACGCACGCAACCGCTGACAGACGCGTGAAGTCCCGAGTGCGCCGGCACTTGGGACGCTCTGTCGGCAGGCCGAAGCTTATCCCCTGAAAACATGCATGAGCCTGTGCATAACCTGGGTGCAATGCCCTGCAGGCCACGGCCCGCAAGCGTTTTCACGGCCTGCTCAAAAAACGAGCTGTTTCAAGGGTTTATGCACATTCGGCGTGCACCTGCCTGTGGATAAGCTTGGGAGAACAGGCCGCAGGCCACGTACCGCAAGGCTTTGCCGACCTTGATCAATTTATGATCAGTGAATATCGCCGCCCCATCCATTACGCGCCGCACTCCTGATGGCCTCGAGCAGCATGGCGAACGCCGGATTGTCGTTGTTCTCGCGCCAGATGAGATGCAGTTCGCTCTGCACGCCCTCGCCCAGATCGATATCGCGAAACACCACGTTCTTGAACACCACGCTGGTGGCGCAACGTGGCACCAGCGCAACGCCCATGCCGGCATTGACCAGCGCCAGAATGGTCAGCGATGAACCCAGCCACTGCACGTATTGCGGGGTCACCTGAGCCGAACGCAGCATTCCGGTGAGCAGCTCGTTGAACGGCGGATAGGCCGAGTGCGAGTACATCAGGAACGGCTGGCCGTCCAGATCCTGCACGCGCACCACGCCTGCGTCGGCCAGCGGGTGCCCGGCCGGGGTAGCCAGGACGAACGGCTCACGCACCAGGCATTCGGTCAGGTAGCCGCTGTCGAGCAACGGTGCGCGCGCGATGCCCAGATCGATACGCCGGGCACGCAAGGCTTCGTGTTGCTGGTAGGTGTTCATTTCCGACAGGTCGATCTTCACTTGCGGCTGCTTGAGCCGCGCCTCGGCGATGACCTTGGGCAGGAATTCGTACACTGCGCTGCCGACGAAGGCGATATTCACCGAGCCGATATCGCCCTCGGCAAAACGCCTGGCCGACACCGCCGCTTGCTGCGCTCGCTCCAGCAGGTTTTGCGCCTCGACGAAAAAAGCCCGGCCGGCCGCGGTGAGTGCCACGCTGCGCGTGCTGCGGGTGAACAGTTCCACGCCCAGGTGATGCTCCAGCAGTTGAATCTGCCGACTCAAGGGCGGCTGGGTCATGTTGAGGCGTTCGGCGGCGCGGCGGAAATTGAGTTCCGTGGCCACGGTGGTGAAGCAACGGAGCTGGCTGAGTTCGAACATTGATTCAACCTCGGTATCAATCAAGTGCCAACTTGAATTGGACTGAAACAATACCCCAAGTTCATGATCGAGCCCTCCAAGAAAAAAATAACCATCGGAGTCGCCCTTGAACGTTCAATCCGGTGCCATCGACCCCAGCGTGCTCGCCAGCGCGGTGGCCAAGGTCAAGCGGCATGTGCTGCCACTGTTCGTCGTAATGTTCATCGTCAATTACATTGACCGGGTGAACATCGGTTTCGTCCGCACCCACATGGAAACCGATCTGGGTATCGGTGCCGCCGCCTATGGCCTGGGTGCAGGTCTGTTCTTCGTTGGCTACGCACTGTTCGAAGTGCCCTCCAACATGCTCCTGCAACGCTTCGGTGCCCGCGCCTGGCTTACGCGGATCATGTTCACCTGGGGCCTGGTGGCCATGGGCATGGCCTTCGTACAGGGCGAAACCAGCTTCTACGTCATGCGCTTTTTGCTCGGTGTCACCGAAGCGGGCTTCTATCCCGGCGTGCTCTACTACTTCACCCAATGGCTGCCGGCCAGCGAGCGCGGCAAGGCCATGGCGATCTTCCTCAGTGGTTCGGCCATCGCTTCGATCATCTCCGGACCCATCACCGGCGCCCTGTTGAGCGTGACCGGGCTGGGCCTGCATGGCTGGCAGTGGATGTTTCTGATCGAGGGCGGCGCTTCGGTGGCGCTGTGCGGGTTCGTCTACTACTGGTTGCAGTCGCACATCCACGAAGCCGAGTGGCTCACCGCTACCGAGCAGACGACCCTGAGCCGCGTCATCGCCGACGAGCAACGTGCCCGTGAAGCCGAGCACGTGGTCAAGCCGTCGATATTCAAGTTGCTCGCCGACACCCAGATCCTGGTGTTCTGCTTCATCTTCTTTTCGGTGGCCCTGACCATCTACGGCGCCACGTTCTGGCTGCCCAGCATGATCAAGAAGATGGGCAACGTGTCCGACTTCGAAGTGGGCCTGTTCAACTCCATTCCCTGGATCATTTCGATTGCCGCCATGTACGGCTTCGCGGCCCTGGCTGCGCGCTTCAAGCATCAGCAGGCGTGGGTGGCAACGACCTTGCTGATCGCAGCCGCAGGCATGTTCATGTCGACCTACGGCGGCCCGGTGTTCGCCTTCGTTGCCATCTGTTTTGCAGCGGTAGGTTTCAAGGCCGCCTCGGCGTTGTTCTGGCCGATCCCGCAAGCCTATCTGGACGCACGCATCGCTGCCGCCGTGCTGGCCCTGATCAACTCGGTGGGCAACCTGGGCGGCTTCGTCGCCCCGACCGTGTTCGGTTTTCTGGAAGAGAAGACCGGGTCGATCCAGGGCGGCCTGTATGGCCTGGCCGCCACCTCCGTGCTGGCCGCGATCGTGGTGTTTTTCGCCCGCACCCGACCCCGCGGGCAGAAGCCCGATGACAAGCCGCTGCAACCTGCCGCCGCGCACTGACAAGGAACGCCCCGCCAGGCGGGGCCTGCATCCCGAGGAGAATGCCTGTGAAGATCAAACGCGTAACCGTTACCCCGATCGCTTTCCGCGACCCGCCGCTGCTCAATGCCAGCGGCATCCACGAACCCTATGCCTTGCGCTCGATCATCGAGGTGGAGAGCGACAACGGCTATGTGGGGCTGGGCGAAAGCTACGGCGACGCACCGGCGCTGGCCATTCAGATGGCCATCAAGGACCAACTGCCAGGCCTGGACCCGTTCAACCTCAACGGTCTGCGCCAGATCGTCGCAAGCACTGTCGCCAGGCACAAGCCGGCCAGCGTGAGCGGCGCCGAGTTGGCACCGGGCTCCCATGCCAGCAAGGCGGTCACCAATGCCTATTCGGCATTCGAGGTGGCGTTGCTCGACCTGCAGGCGCATTCGCTGAACCGCCCGCTGGTGGATCTGCTCGGTGGCGCGGTGCGTGACGAAGTGCCATTCAGTGCCTACCTGTTTTTCAAGTACGCCGAGCACGTCGACTCGCCCTACCCTGCAGACAATTGGGGCGAGGCCTTGAACGAGGAGCAGATCGTCGCCCAGGCCAGGCGCATGATCGAGCAGTATGGTTTCAAGAGCATCAAGCTCAAGGCCGGCACCCTTGAACCCGAGCGTGAAGTGGCGTGCATTCTGGCCCTGAAGAAAGCCTTCCCCGACCACCCGCTGCGCATCGACCCCAACGGCAACTGGTCGCTGGAAACGTCGATCCGCATGGCCGAACTGCTCGGCGACAGCCTGCAATACTATGAGGACCCCTGCCCCGGGCTGGACGGCATGGCCGAGTTGCACAAGCGCACCGGGCTGCCCCTGGCGACCAACATGGTGGTGACCGACTTCGCCGAGTTCCGCCGCAGCGTCGAGCGCAACAGTGTGCAGATCGTGCTTGCCGACCATCACTACTGGGGTGGCTTGCGCGATACCCAAGTGTTGGCGAGCATGTGTCACACCTGGGGCCTGGGCGTGTCCATGCACTCGAACTCTCACCTGGGCATCAGCTTGATGGCCATGGCCCATGTGGCGGCGTCGGTGCCGAACCTGGATTACGCCTGTGACACGCACTATCCGTGGCAGGAGCCGGATGAAGAAGTGATCAAGGGCGGCAAGCTGCCCATCGTCGACGGGTGTGTGAAGATCAACAAGACACCGGGGCTGGGGCTGGAACTGGATCGCGATCAGCTGGGCATGCTGCATGAGCAGTTTCTGCGCTGCGGGATTCGTTCTCGCGACGATGTGCGGCAGATGGCCAAGTACAAGCCAGACTGGAAGGCCGTGAAGCCACGGTTTTGAGTTTTGGGGGAGTGATCCGAAGGCCTCTTCGCGGGTAGATGGCTCGCCCGCGAATGTTTCAGCCACTCGGAAACCCGTCTTTTGCATCTGCCGATATTCGGATTTCCGAACGAAGCTTTCGCTCCTCATCCCCTGCTACATGCCCAACCTCCCCAGCCGGCTTGGCTGCGAGCCACATCCCTGCCTTTGGCACGACTCATGCTCTACACTCTTCAACGAAGCCGGTAACTACCCAGCCGCCGGATTTCGCCGTACCCCGAGGGCCTGCGGGCTCGATAAAAAAAACAAAGTCGAGGATTCATTGATGCGTATCGTTCCAAAACTCCTGAGCGCCGCCATTGCCGCCGCGCTGATCAGTACTCCAGCATTGGCTGCCGAACTCACCGGCACTCTGAAGAAAATCAAGGATTCGGGCACCATCACCCTCGGTCACCGCGACGCATCCATCCCCTTCTCGTACATCGCCGATGCGTCCGGCAAGCCGGTCGGCTACTCGCACGACATCCAGCTCAAGGTAGTCGAGGCCCTGAAAAAGGACCTCGACATGCCCGACCTGAAGGTCAAGTACAACCTGGTGACGTCGCAGACCCGTATCCCACTGGTCCAGAACGGCACCATCGACCTGGAATGCGGTTCCACCACCAACAACGCCGAACGCGCCCAGCAGGTCGATTTCTCCGTAGGCATTTTCGAGATCGGCACCCGTCTGCTGAGCAAGAAGGATTCCTCCTACAAGGATTTCGACGACCTGAAAGGCAAGAACGTCGTCACCACCGCCGGTACCACCTCCGAGCGCATCCTCAAGTCCATGAACGCCGACAAGCAGATGGGCATGAACATCGTCTCGGCAAAAGACCATGGCGAGTCCTTCCAGATGCTCGAATCGGGCCGCGCCGTCGCCTTCATGATGGACGACGCCCTGCTCGCCGGCGAAATGGCCAAGGCCAAGAAGCCCACCGACTGGGAAGTCACCGGCACGCCGCAGTCCTATGAGATCTACGGCTGCATGGTGCGCAAGGGTGACGAGCCGTTCAAGAAAGCGGTCGACGACGCGATCAAGGCCACCTTCGCTTCCGGCGACATCAACGGCATCTACGACAAGTGGTTCAGCCAGCCGATTCCGCCAAAGGGCCTGAACCTGGGCTTCCCCATGAGCGACGAGCTCAAGGCGCTGATCGCCAACCCCAACGACAAGCCGGCTCCCGACAAGAAGTCGTAAGCACCACCCTGCCTTCACTCGAGCGCCGCCCGGCGTTCGAGTGAAAGCCTGTGCCCGTGAATCAATTTCCGAGGGGTATTCCCCATGAATTACAACTGGGACTGGAGCGTCTTCTTCAAGTCCACTGGCGTCGGCAGCGAGATCTACCTGGATTGGTACATCTCCGGCCTGGGCTGGACCATCGCCATTGCCGTGGTCGCCTGGATCATCGCCCTGCTGCTGGGCTCCGTGCTGGGTGTCATGCGCACCGTACCGAGCCGCTGGGTTTCGGGCATCGCGACCTGCTACGTCGAACTGTTCCGCAACGTGCCGTTGCTGGTGCAGCTGTTCATCTGGTATTTCCTGGTCCCCGACCTGCTGCCCGAAGGCATGCAGGAGTGGTACAAGCAGGACCTCAACCCGACTACCTCGGCATTCCTCAGCGTAGTGGTGTGCCTGGGCCTGTTCACCGCGGCGCGTGTCTGCGAGCAGGTGCGTACCGGTATTCAGGCGCTGCCCCACGGTCAGGAATCGGCCGCCAGGGCAATGGGCTTCCGCCTGCCGCAGATCTACTGGAACGTGCTGTTGCCGCAGGCCTACCGCATCATCATTCCACCGCTTACCTCCGAATTCCTCAACGTGTTCAAGAACTCGTCGGTGGCATCGTTGATCGGCCTGATGGAATTGCTGGCGCAAACCAAGCAGACCGCGGAGTTCTCGGCCAACCTGTTCGAGGCCTTCACCCTGGCCACGCTGATCTACTTCACCCTGAACATGAGCCTGATGCTGTTGATGCGCGTGTTCGAGCGCAGACTCGCCGTGCCTGGGCTGATCTCCCTGGGAGGTAAATGATGGACTTCAGTGGAATCATTCCGGCGCTGCCCGGCATGTGGAACGGCATGGTCATGACCTTGCAGCTGATGGTGCTGGGCGTCATCGGCGGCATTGCCCTGGGCACGATACTGGCCTTGATGCGCCTGTCATCGAACAAGCTGCTGTCGCGCTTCGCCGGTGCCTACGTCAACTACTTCCGCTCCATTCCGTTGCTGCTGGTCATCACCTGGTTCTACCTGGCGGTGCCTTTCGTGCTGCGCTGGATCACCGGCGAAGACACCCCGGTCGGTGCCTTCACCTCGTGCCTCGTGGCGTTCATGATGTTCGAGGCCGCGTACTTCTGTGAAATCGTGCGGGCCGGCGTGCAGTCCATCTCCAAGGGCCAGATGGGTGCCGCGCAAGCGCTGGGCATGAACTACGGTCAGACCATGCGCCTGATCATCCTGCCCCAGGCGTTCCGCAAGATGACCCCGCTGCTGCTGCAGCAGAGCATCATCCTGTTCCAGGACACTTCGCTGGTCTACACCGTGGGCCTGGTGGACTTTCTCAACTCGGCGCGCGCCAGCGGCGACATCATTGGCCGGGCCAACGAATTCCTGATCTTCGCCGGCGTGGTGTACTTCCTCATCAGCTTCAGCGCCTCCCTTCTGGTCAAGCGTCTGCAAAAAAGGTTAGCCGTATGATCTCCATCAAGAATATCAACAAGTGGTATGGCGACTTCCAGGTGCTCACCGATTGCAGCACCGACGTCAAGAAAGGTGAAGTGGTCGTGGTGTGCGGGCCTTCGGGTTCGGGCAAGTCGACCCTGATCAAGTGCGTGAATGCGCTGGAGCCTTTCCAGAAAGGCGACATCGTGGTCGACGGCACGTCCATCGCCGATCCCAAGACCAATCTGCCCAAGCTGCGTTCGCGCGTGGGCATGGTGTTCCAGCACTTCGAGCTGTTTCCGCACCTGACCATCACCGAAAACCTGACCATCGCGCAGATCAAGGTGCTGGGCCGCAGCAAAGAAGAAGCCACCAAAAAGGGCCTGCAGTTGCTCGAACGCGTCGGCCTTTCCGCCCACGCCCACAAGCATCCCGGCCAGTTGTCCGGCGGCCAGCAGCAGCGCGTGGCGATTGCCCGCGCCCTGGCCATGGACCCTGTGGTCATGCTGTTCGACGAGCCGACTTCGGCGCTCGACCCGGAAATGGTCAACGAAGTGCTCGACGTGATGGTGCAGCTGGCCCACGAAGGCATGACCATGATGTGCGTGACCCACGAAATGGGTTTTGCCCGCAAGGTGGCCAACCGGGTGATCTTCATGGACCAGGGACAGATCGTCGAAGACTGCCCCAAGGAAGAATTCTTCGGCGATGTCAGCGCGCGGTCCGATCGCGCCCAGCAGTTCCTCGCCAAGATCTTGCAGCACTGATGACCGGCCGTCCTGCGCCCGCACTGCCGGGCGCAGGACGCTGGCTGCATGAAGGCGACTGTGATGAAATGCCTGCCCGCCACAAAGCCTGACCTGATCGTGAAGCCCCGCCTGATTCGACAATTGTTCCTGCCGCCGCTGATCCTGCTGTTGACGCTGGGCCTGGGCTACGTGGGTTTTCTGGTCAGCGAGCACAACAGCATTCGCGCCCTGAGCGAAAACGGCGAACGGCAGCTTGAACTGCACGCGCGCGCCGTCGAAAGCGAAATCACCAAGTACACCTACCTGCCCAGCCTGCTGGAACTCGAGGACAGTGTCTCGACCCTGCTCAACGAGCCCGACGGCGAGCACCGCCAGGCGGTCAACGATTACCTGGAAGGCCTCAATCGGCGCAGCCGCAGCCGCGCCATCTACGTGCTCGACACCACCGGCCGTGTACAGGCCACCAGCAACTGGCGCGATGCCGACAGTTTTCTCGGTGAGGACCTGTCATTCCGCGGTTATTTCCAGGCCGCCATTCGCGGCCAGCCCGGGCGTTTCTACGGCATCGGCAGCACCACCGGCGAGCCCGGCTACTTCCTCGCCCACGGCCTGGAGGAGCACGGCAAGCTGATCGGCGTGGCCGTGATCAAGGTGCGCCTGGAAGCACTGGAAGAGCGCTGGCAGAAGGCTCGCCTGGAGGCCTTCGTCAGCGACGAGAACGGCATCATCATTCTTTCCAGCGATCCGGCGCGGCGCCTGAAGTCGGTGCGTCCGTTGACCCCGGAAATCAAGGAACGCCTCGCGCGCAGCCTGCAGTACTACTGGTGGCCGCTCAACGAGCTCGAACCGCTCGCTCGCCAGCGTCTGGCCGATGGGGTGGAGTTGCTCACCTTCACGACCCACACCGACAAGCCGGGCAAGGACATCGACGTCACCTACCTGTCGCAGTCGCGGCGCCTGGCCGACACGCCCTGGCGGTTCACGCTGCTGACCTCCATGCAGGACCTGCGGCACGAAGCCATCGTGCAGGGCGTGCTCGTAGCCGTGGCCTTTGCCCTGCTAGCGTTCTTGCTGATTGCCTGGAACGAGCGACGCAAGGTGCTGGCCACCCGCCTTGCCGCCCGTGAAGCGCTGGAGCAGGCCAACAGCCATCTGGAGCGGCGCATCGCCGAACGTACCCAGGACCTGCGCGCCAGCAACGAACGCCTCAAGGGCCAGATTCGCGAACGCCGCCAGGCCGAGGAAACCCTGCGCAAGGCCCAGGACGAGCTGGTGCAGGCAGGCAAGCTGGCCGCCATCGGCCAGATGTCCACCAGTATCGCCCACGAACTCAATCAACCGCTGGCAGCCTTGCGCACCCTGTCGGGCAATACCGTGCGCTTTCTGGAACGCGGTGCGCTGGACACGGCCAGCACCAATCTGAGCACCATGAATGAACTGATCGACCGCATGGGGCGCATCACCGCCAGCCTGCGCTCTTTCGCCCGCCGCGGCGACGACAAGGGCCAGGCCAGCCTGGGCAAGGCGCTGGACGGTGCGCTGCAGGTGCTCGCCAGTCGCATCGAGGCCAGTGGCCTGAACGTGCAGCGCAACTGCAGCGAAATGCAGCTGGCTATCGACCAGACCCGCCTGGAACAGATTCTGGTCAACCTGATCGGCAACGCCCTGGATGCCACTGCCGGCCAGCCGCAGCCCACGCTCTGGCTGGACGGCCGCATGGAGGGTGAGCGCTACGCCGTGCAGGTGCGCGACAACGGCCACGGCATCGACGTCGAGACCCGCAAGCATCTGTTCGAGCCCTTTTTCACCACCAAGCCCGGCGATCACGGGCTGGGGCTGGGGCTGACCCTGTCGGCCAGCCTGGCGGCGGCCGCCGGTGGCAACCTGGCCGTCGAGCACCCCGCCGACGGTGGCACCACTTTCATTCTCAGCCTGCCGCTTGCGGCAGCGTCGCCCAGCGAGTCGCCATGAACGCCCTGACCGTCCTGATCGTCGAAGACGACCCCCACGTACTGCTCGGCTGCCAGCAGGCCCTGGCGCTGGAAGACATTCCCAGCCAGGGCGTGGCCAGCGCCGAGGCCGCGCTGGCCTGCATCGGCGACGACTTTGCCGGCATCGTGGTCAGCGATATCCGCCTGCCCGGCATGGACGGCCTGGAACTGCTGAGCCAGCTGAAGGCGCGTGACCCCAGCCTGCCCGTGGTGCTGATCACCGGCCACGGCGATATTTCCATGGCCGTGGGGGCCATGCGCAGCGGCGCCTATGACTTCATGGAGAAGCCCTTCTCGCCCGAGCGTCTGGTGGACGTGGTGCGCCGCGCGCTGGAGCGACGCGGGCTGGCGCGCGAGGTCAGTTCGCTGCGCCGGCAATTGGCCGAACGCAGTTCGCTGGAAGGCCGCATCATTGGCCGCTCGCCCGCCATGCACAATCTGCGCGAGCTGATCGCCAACGTCGCCGACACCTCGGCCAACGTGTTGATCGAGGGTGAAACCGGGACCGGCAAGGAACTGGTCGCCCGCTGCCTGCACGATTTCAGCCGGCGCCAGCCACAGCCATTCGTGGCGCTCAATTGCGGCGGCCTGCCGGAACAGCTGTTCGAAAGCGAGATATTCGGCCATGAGGCCAATGCCTTCACCGGCGCCGGCAAGCGTCGCATCGGCAAGATCGAGCATGCCGACCAGGGCACGCTGTTTCTCGACGAAGTGGAAAGCATGCCGATACCGCTGCAGATCAAGCTGCTGCGGGTACTGCAGGAGCGCACACTGGAACGCCTGGGGTCGAACCAGAGCATTGCCGTCGACTGTCGCCTGATCGCCGCCACCAAGGCCGACCTGGACGCGTTGAGCCGACAGAACCAGTTCCGCAGCGACCTGTATTACCGCCTCAACGTGGTGACGCTGGAACTGCCGCCGCTGCGCGAGCGCCGTGAAGACATTCTCGAGCTGTTCGAGCATTTCCTGCAGATGGCCGCGCTGCGCTTCGACCGTGAGCCGCCCGAGCTCGATGCACCAACCTTGTCGCGCCTGATGAGCCATGACTGGCCCGGCAACGTCCGCGAGCTACGCAACGTGGCCGAGCGCTACGCACTGGGTTTGCCGGCCTTCAAGAAAAACGGTGCAGCCACCGTGGTCAGCCTGGGCTTTTCCGAAGCGGTGGAAGCGTTCGAGCGCAACCTGCTGACCGAGGCCCTGCAGCGCACGGCAGGCAATCTGAGCCAGGCCAGCCTGGAGCTGGGCATGGCCAAGACCACTCTGTTCGACAAGGTCAAGAAATACGGGCTGAACTGAGATAGGTGATTGGCTTGCGGGCCTCTTCGCGGGCGCTGCACTGTCCCACAAGCGTTTGGGCTAAACGAAGCCCCTGTAGGAGCGGGCTCTGCCCGCGAAGAGGCCCTCCCCGACACCCAGTCAGCTACAACCCCGCCAACACCCCCTCGCGCTGGCGCTGCTGCGCCAGGTAAGGCAGCACCGCACCCAGCAGCGGCGCCTTGAAGGCTTCCTGGAAACGATGCGCCAACCCCGGTATGAGCCGTAACTGACTGCCTTGGATATGCGCCGCCAGATGCACCCCGTGCATCACCGGCAACAACGGATCGGCCGTGCCGTGCACCACCAGTGTCGGCACCCGCAGGCGATTGAGCAGCGCCACCCGGCTGGGCTCGGCAAGAATCGCCAGGATCTGCCGCTGCACCCCTTGCGGATTGAACGCCCGATCGTATGACAGCTGTGCCTGATGCAGCAATTCGGCGCGGTCGTCGGCGACCTGCGGGCTGCCCAGCGCCGCCAGCAAATCGGCCTGCTGCTCCAGTGCCAGTTCACGGTTCGGCGCGCTGCGCTTGGCCAGCAATTGCAGCAACGCCGGGCGCGGCTCGGGCAGGCCCGGCGCACCCGAGCTGGACATGATCAAGGTCAGGCTCTGCACCCGCTGCGGCGCACGATCGGCCAGACGCTGAGCGATCATTCCACCCATGCTGGCGCCCAGCACGTGAAAACGCTGCACCTGCAGGGCGTCCATCAGCCCCAGTGCGTCGTCGGCCATGTCGGTCAGGCTGTACGGGGCCGACACCGCCAAGCCCAGCTTGTAGCGCAGCACCTCGAATGTGAGGTTGGCCGACGGCGGCGCCTGTGACCAGGTGGACAGGCCGACATCGCGATTATCGAAGCGAATCACTCGAAAGCCCTGCTCACAGAGGGCACTGACCACCTCGTCGGGCCAGTCGATCAACTGTCCACCCAGCCCCATTACCAGCAACAGCGCAGGGTCCTGCGCACGTCCGATACTTTGATAGGCCAGGCTGACCTGAGCCAGCGGAGCGTGTTGAAGCGGAACATCGACATCGCAGCGCGCAGCTGCAAAAACCCACTGCCCGCACAGCAGCGCGGCCAGGAACACCAATAGACGCATGACTTACACCAGAACGCAGAACCCCATTGAGGCGCAAGTCTGATGACTTTTCATGCAGCGCGCTGCCACAGTTCTGTGACCGTTTGATGAACTCCGCCATACGGTCTTCCGTCCGATCTCAGGCCAGCCGCTGACGGGCCTGGCGCGCCGCCGCCACCATGTTGATCAGCGCCGCTTCGGTTTCGGGCCAGGCACGGGTCTTCAACCCGCAATCAGGGTTGACCCACAGCCGTTCGGCCGGGATCCGTGCTGCGGCCAGGGTCAACAGGCGCAGCATCTGCTCGGTGTCAGGCACGTGCGGTGAATGGATGTCGTATACCCCCGGACCCATGTCGTTGGGATAGTCGAAGGCCTCGAACGCCTCCAGCAGCTCCATGTCCGAGCGCGACGTCTCGATGGTAATCACATCGGCATCCATGGCTGCGATGGCCTGGATCACGTCGTTGAATTCGCTGTAGCACATGTGCGTATGAATCTGCGTGGCATCGGCCACGCCACTGGAGCACAGGCGGAACGCCTGCACGGCCCACTCCAGATAGGCTGGCCACTGCGCTCGGCGCAGAGGCAGGCCCTCGCGAAATGCCGCTTCGTCGATCTGGATGATGCGTACCCCCGCGCGCTCCAGGTCCTGCACTTCGTCGCGAACCGCCAGGGCCAACTGCCGCGCCTGGACTTCCCGGGGCAGGTCTTCGCGGGCGAACGACCATGCCAGCAAGGTCACCGGGCCGGTCAGCATGCCCTTGACCCACTTGGCCGTCTGCCGCTGGGCGTAAGTGATCCAGTCCACGGTCATGGCGTGGTCGCGGCTGATGTCGCCGTAGATGACCGCAGGCTTGACGCAGCGCGAGCCATAGCTCTGCACCCAGCCGAACCGCGTCAGCAGATAGCCGTCCAGTTGCTCGGCGAAGTATTCCACCATGTCGTTGCGCTCGGCCTCGCCGTGCACCAGCACATCCAGGCCCAGGCGCTCCTGGACCTGGATCGCATGACGAATCTCGCAATGCATGGCATCGGTGTAGTCGTTGGCCGAGAGCTTGCCGGCCTTGTAGGCCTGACGGGCCAGACGAATCGACGCGGTTTGCGGGAAGGAACCGATGGTGGTGGTGGGAAACGCCGGCAGGCGCAATTGCGCGCGCTGGACTTCGATGCGCGCGGCGAAGGCCGACGGCCGCCGACAGTCGGCGGCCGTGACCGCAGCCAGACGCGCTTGCACGGCAGGCTTGTGAATGCGCGGCGACTGCAGCCGGCTGGCCTGAACCGCCTGGCTCTGTGCCAGGGCCTGGCGTACCTGCGCAGCATCGGGCGTGTTCAGCGCCTGGCCAAGTACGGCGATCTCCTCGCACTTCTGCACGGCGAAGGCCAGCCAGCCCTTGAGTTCGGCATCGAGCCGGTCCTCGCGGCGCACATCGACCGGGCTGTGCAGCAGCGAGCACGAGCTTGCGACCCACAGGTTGGCACCAAAGCGCTCGCGGGCCTGGTGCAGCGACGCCAGTGCCTGCGCCAGATCGCAGCGCCAGACGTTGCGACCGTTGACCACTCCGAGCGACAGCACCTTGTAGGTCGGCAGACGGTCGAGCACGGCAGGCAGCTGTTCGGGTGCACGCACTAGGTCGACGTGCAGGCCGTCCACCGGCAGGCCCACCGCCAGGCCAAGGTTATCGTCGAGGCCGCCAAAGTAGGTCGCCAGCAGCTTCTTGAGCGGCGAATACTGAAGGATGTAATAAGCGCGCTCGAACGCGTTCTTCCATTCCTGGGGCAGATCCAGACACAAGATCGGTTCGTCGATCTGCACCCACTCGACGCCCTGCCTGGCCAGGCGCGAGAGGATTTCACCGTACACCGGCAGCAGTCGTTCGAGCAGATCGAGCTTGTCGAAGGGCTGGCCCTTGGTCTTGCCCAGCCACAGGTAGGTGAGCGGCCCGATCAGCACCGGCTTGACCTTGTGCCCCAGGGCGATGGCCTCGTCGACTTCCTCGAACAATTGCTCCCAGCTGAGCAGGAAGCGCTGGTCGGCGCTGAACTCGGGCACCAGGTAGTGATAATTGGTATCGAACCACTTGGTCAGCTCCAGTGCGTGCTGCGCCTGGCCTGCTTCGCCGTTGCAGCAGGTGTGGGCACCGCGGGCCATGGCGAACAGGGTATCGAGCGTGGGCCGGCCGTCGCTGCCCAGGGCCTTGGCGAATCGACTGGGCACCGCGCCGAAGGCCAGCGAATGGGCGAGCATCTGGTCATACCAGGCAAAGTCGCCCACCGGCAGCAACTCGACACCGGCCTGCGCCTGCAGCTGCCAGTGACGGGCACGCAGCTCGCGCCCTGCAAGGCGCAGCCCAGCCTGGTCGATGTCGCCTTTCCAATACGCTTCGAGCGCCTTCTTCAGTTCGCGGTCGGCGCCGATGCGAGGAAAGCCGAGGGTGTGGGCCAGTGCCATGGGTGCAGCTCCTTGTAAATGATGGCGCCATTGTCGACAACCTGGGCAACATGAGACAAACTCAATCTTTTCGTGTTGATCACAAGTTCTGCTCATGGAGACCCCGGTGCTCGAAATTCGTCACCTGAAAACCCTGCATGCCCTGCGCGAGGCCGATAGCCTGGTGGAAGCCGCCGAGCGTCTGCACCTGACCCAATCGGCACTCTCCCATCAATTCAAGGAACTGGAAGAGCGCCTGGGCCTGCAGCTGTTCGTGCGCAAGACCAAGCCGATCCGCTTCACCAGCGCCGGGCTGCGCCTTCTGCAATTGGCCGATGCCACGCTGCCACTGCTACGGGGTGCCGAGCGCGACATCGCCCGGCTGGCCGGTGGCACGGCGGGTCGGCTGCACATGGCCATCGAATGCCACAGCTGCTTCCAATGGCTGATGCCGACCATCGACCAGTTCCGCGATGCCTGGCCGGAAGTGGAACTGGACCTGGCCTCCGGCTTCGCCTTCGCGCCACTGCCAGCCCTGGCCCGCGGCGACCTCGACCTGGTGGTCACCTCGGACCCGCTGGAACTGCCCGGCATTACCTATGTGCCGCTGTTCACCTACGAAGCCATGCTGGCGGTGGCCAACCAGCACGCGCTGGCGGGCAAGCCCTTCATCGTGCCGGAAGACCTGGCCAGTGAAACACTCATCACCTACCCGGTGGAGCGCGATCGACTGGACATCTTCACCCGCTTCCTGGAGCCGGCCGATATCGAGCCGGCGCAAGTGCGCACCTCGGAACTGACGGTGATGATGATGCAGTTGGTGGCCAGCGGCAGAGGCGTGTGTGGCATGCCGCACTGGGCGTTGCACGAGTACAGTTCACGGGGCTATGTGAAGGCCAAGCGCCTGGGCGACAAAGGCCTGTTCGCCACGCTGTACGCGGCCGTGCGTACCGATATGCTCGACGCTCCGTACATGCGCGACTTTCTCCTCACGGCCAAGGACACCTCGTTCTCGACCCTGGACGGCGTCAGCGCGGTACGTTGATCGCCTGCTGCTGGACACGCCCTCAGCGGGCCATCCCCTCAGTGGACTATCCCCTCAATGGACTATCTAAGTAGCGCCCTGGCCTGGCGCGCAAGGTTCGTAATGTCGAGCGCGATGACCGCACCGGTCATCACCTCGACCTCAGGAACCGGGTTACATGCGCGACGCCAATCACACCTTCACTATTCGCCCGCTCGCATACCGCATCTATCCGATGCGCCACGACCACCTGTTGCAGGAAGGCTCCCTGCTTTGGGAACGCGCGCGCGCACGCTTGCAAGCACTCTTGCGCAGCGCCCCGCGCGCCCGCGATGCCCGCTCGATGCCTAACGCGGCGCCTGCGCGGGAGCAGGCGCTGCAGCAGCGCTGGCTCGACTACTGGAACGGCCGCGCTGCGCATACTGCCATCTCGCGCCGCGCTGCAGCCGAGCAGGCCTTCCTCGACCATCTGCAGGCAGCCGCAGGCCTGGCCTACTACCACGGACAGCTGAGCAACGCGCAACTGCTGCCACTGCTGACCTTGCTGGAAGGCACAAACACCGCCGCAACAGCGTCGATCCATGTGCACACCCTTGCACTGCACAGGGCCGAGGGCACGAGACTGCAAGCGCCTGGCGCACTGCTGCTGACCCAGGTCGGCGACGAGCCTGCGGCGCAGCTGCTCTATCTGCCCTGCGGCGACCCGGCGCTGATCGCATTCGCTGATCGGCCCGCGTTGCACACCTATCTGCTGAAACACCGCTCGCAGATATGGACTCGGGCAACGGAGCAGACCGATGCCGCGATCGAGCTGAGCTATCCGCCAGCACAATTGGCCAGCGCCTGCGAGCAATGGCTGGACGACTGCGGCAGGCGCTATGTGGAAGAGGCACGCACCTTCCTCGCCGCCCGTGAACGGAACTCGAGCGCAAGCCCCGGCGAAGCCGCGATGCTGTCGGCCAGCGAACCGCCATTCGCCCGCCTGGCCTCGTTCGACGCACCCGAACCGGCGCAGCCGAGCGACGATTTTGCAGCCTTCGGCAGCCTGAGTCCGGACATTCCCCAGAGCCAGCGATGGGCCGAGGTCAAGCGCCAGCACCAGGCAATGCTGGACCTGCTCGGCGATGAGCTTCGCGCAGGCGCAGACAGTCCCGGGTGGGTGCGCTTGAAAGCATTGCTGACGACCCTGACCGGCACCCAGCAGCGCGCAGCCCAGGCCGCGGCAGGGTTGCTCGAGTCTGCAAGGCTGGAGGACCTCTATCGTCTGCGCTACTTGCCCAACGTTCACTATTCGGCGCTTTACCAGGCCCGTCTGGACGGTCTGCGCGCCGAAGTGGCCGTGCAACAGGCGCTGGGTCTGTTGACCACAGCTCAGGTACAACTGATGCGCACCATGGTGTCGCATCCGCAAGCCAGCAAGCGCGGCGCCGAGGCCGGTATTGCCTGCGCCCTGACCCTGTCCATGTCGAACGTGACGGGCAGCGGCACCACCACCCATGTCCATGAACTGCACGGCGTGGCGGCATTCATGCACCCGCAGGCCCTGGAAGGCACAGGCTTTGTAATGCTGTACTGGCCGGGGCTGGGCGGCGGGCTGCAGGCCTTCCAATCGCTGGCCCAGCTCAAGCGTTCGTTGTTGCGCCTGGACAGCAGCGCAGACGCCATCACCTTGAAGCTGTCCCCGGTCGCGGGCGATATCTTCGACTACGGCCTGCAAGGTCAATTGCACGCCTGCGAGGCGCAGGCCAGCGAGCTCATCGAAAAGCTGCCCGCCGCGACCCACTCGGCGCAGCGCCTGGAAGCCTTGCAGCGACTCACCACACACACCTGCGAGCAACTGCTGGTACCCACTCACGCCGCGCGGGACCGGGCCTATGTTCAACTGACCCAGGAGGGTTTCAGTGACCGCCTGGAAAGCGGCCTGCCCACTTGGCTGAAAACCCTGGAGGCCGATGATCGCCTGCGCCTCAAGTCGCTGATCAGCGATTACATCGGCGCCGCACGCGCGTCGAATCGTCAATTGGAACGTGATCTGCCGGACCTGGACCAGTACGCCGACGCGTTGCTGCAGCAGCGACTGCGCAGCGATTTCAACCTGACCGAGGACGTCGCGGTGGTGATCGATATCCCTGACCGGGTAGTCCATCGCAGGCACCCGGTGGCCGGCTCCGGGGCGCCCGGCACACCCCAGCACAGCGTGCCCACACCCGATGCCAAGCGCACACCGTGGCCGCTCGGCCGTCTGGCGCAGCACAATATCGATGCCGACATGTTGCAGCGCCTGGGCTTCATGCGCGTGCAGGTGACCGGTGCCGATAACGAACAATGCGTGCGAGTGGCGGCAGGTATCGACCTGAACTACCTGCGACGAACGATCACCGACCTGAATGTGGCGCAAGCGTGCGAAGACAAGATCCGCCAAGCGTTTCTCGGCCGCACGGACCAGGCCCCGTACGCCTTGGCCCATCAACGTGAGTGCCTGCTCGAACCGGTGCGGCTGATGCTGCACATGCAAAGCGAGTACGCGCGCCATCAAGGCAGTATCAGCCGCAGCGGCATCGCCCTGGCATTGCTTGCCACCGACGCCGGCAGCGCTCTGGCCTATCAGGCAGGTGGCCGTGACGTGCAACTGCTGCCGGCTCGGCTGATGGCCGGCGGCAGCGATACCGACGATTCCCCCACCACGTTGTCCGGGGTCATCTTCATTCATGATCGCAAGGGTGGCCAGACCCTGCTGTACTTGCCCGACGCCCCCGACCAGCGCTGCCTGCGCGAGTTCGCAAGCCTGGAAGAAGCGCGTCTGCGCCTGTTCGCCCTGACGTTCGACGGCAAGATGGCCGACTATCTGGCCGATCGGGCCATCGTCGGCAACACCGCCAGCCACAAGGCGCGGATCGAACAGGCAGGCCTGCGCGGCTTCGACCGCTTGATCGGCATCGGTCGCCCCTGGCCGGCAACGACTTCGCTCGCCAGCCATCTGCTCGACGCGCACATGGGCCGGCTGGTCGAAGCCCAGCGCCGACGCGGGCGCAGCAACGACGCCTTGTATTTGCAGCAAGCGGCGCTGGCCCATGGCAATGTCTTCAACTACCTGAAAATGGCCATCGGCGTGCTGCCGTTCGTAGGCACTGCCGTGGCCTTGTTCGACGCCTGGACGGCCGCCAATGCAGCGGTCGGTGCGCTGCGTGGCGGCCAGTTCGGCGAAGCGCTCAACCAGCTGGAGGCCTTGCTCTGCGCCCTGATCGACGCGGCCATGGACGTCCTGCCGGGCGCCGTTTCGGTACCTGGTGGCGGCCGCATGCTCGCGCGCAATCGCCACTGGTCGATGCTGGCGCGGCGTGCAGGCGCCCCCGGCCCGACCCAGCACGCCCCGACCGGCCTGCCCAACCCATTCGCCGGCTACCAATACACCCTCCCGCTGGACCTCAGTGGCTTGCAGCCCGCCAGCCATGGCCTGTACCGAGGCATCTATCGCCACGCCAAAGGCGATTTCATCCTGCGCGACGGCCTGCCCTACCAGGTCACGCTGCACGCCAGCCCCCAGACCTGGCGGCTGCACGGCACCACGGGCAAGACCTACCGACAGCCCATCGCACTGGACCCGACCGGGCGCTGGCAAACCCACGGAGCGCTGTACGGCACACTGGTGGAGAACGGTCTGGCCGGCGGCGGTGGCGTGCTCGGCTACCTGGGCCACCGCGCGGCGGATGGCCTGCAACCGCTCTGGCCCGTCGCCATCCGCGAACGCCTGCCACGCTGGCTGGTGGATCGCCAGTACCGTCGCCACTTCGAACTGTCCAGCAGCATCGACCACCACAACAAGCTACTGCGCGAGCAGCTGAACCGCAATGAAGCGCTGATCATGGAACACGCCGCCGACCCGCGCCAACGGGCCAGTGCCGAAGCCGCCTGCGCCAGTGACATCGCCCGGGGCGAGGCGCTGTACCGACTGCTGCAGGAGCATGAGGGCTATGTGTCGCGCGACTTTCTCAAGCGCAACCGGCAGTTCCAGAGCGAGGTGGCCTATATCGTTGCCGGGCGCAGGATCAACCATGCGAACCTGGCCAGGCGCTGGATCACCGAACTGACCGACACCCTCAATCAAACCCGTCCTGCCGGCGAACTGTTCGATCTGCCACAACGGCAGATGCTCGAACAGCGCCGCAGCCGCCTGGCCCTGGACGAGCAATTCGGCCTCATGGAACAGCGCCTGCAGCAGGCGCGCAGCTGGGCCGAACGCGTGACCCAGCGCAGCCAACGCGCGCCCCTGCGTGAGGTGCTCGAGGGCACGGCCGAAGTCGACCTGGAGATTGCCCGGGCCTCCAACCTGACCCAACTGGCGCACAAGACCGCCAACGCCAGTGATATTGCGCAGATGTTCCACCTGCTCGACACCCACGCCATGAGAAACCGCTTCCATCATGGCCTGGAAAGCCATTTCCAGTTGCTGGAAACCGCCGCCGGGCTGCGGGATAGGCAGAACGTGCTGCGCAGTTCACGGCAGATCTACGTCGAGTACCGCAACCAGCTGAACACGTGGGTACGCAACCGTCCGGATCGCTTCGAGCTTGCTTCGTTCGAAGGCATGATCCAGTCCCTGAATCGCTTGATCGAACATGCCGACCGGACGATGCCGCAACTGAGCAGTGGGGCGCAGCGGGCGAAACCCGCGACTCGCGCCACGCGGCGAGTGTTCGAAACCCACGAGCATGATTTCTTCATCGGTGACGCTGGCCAGGCGGCAGACGGCGAGCAGATTTTCACCCTGACCGGTGCGGGCGGCAGGCTCGAAACCTATCGGCGCGTGGCGGGCCAGTGGCGCCTGCAAGATGCCCCGTCAGACGGTTCGGCGCACACTCCATCGCGCCCCCTGCCCGCGCTGATCGCCGAGGGCCAGGCCTGGCTCGACGCCACCCCCGCCCATGAACGGCGGGTGCAGCGTTATGCGCTGCCAGGGGAGGCGCCCGCGAATCTGGAAGACCTCATGGTCAATCAGGGCCGGCAGCTGGAACTGCGTGCCCACGCGATCGAACAGCAGGCACCGGCGCACGAACTTGCTCAACGCCTGCGCGCCCGCGCCAGAGAGCTCCGAGCCAAAGGCCGGGCATTGCGGATTCGTCAGGCCATGAACAGCCAAACGCCGACCGAGGGTTATCTGGACTATCTGGTCGAACAGCGCCAGGTCGATATCGTACAGGTGGGGACGCGCCGCGACATCGCGAGCGCGAGGGATGAGGCTGATTTCCTGCAGGAGTACGTCATCCGCGACATCGGCGTCCAGCCGCCCGTGCCCCTGTGGTACGCGCACTTTCACTATCGTCGGGAGCGGGCTGCCTTCGAGCAGTTCGACAAGGCGCACATCAAGCGCGCCGAGCAACGCACGCTCGGCTTGCGCTGGCAAGAGGCCCACGGCAGCGATGCACAGCGCATCTGGCGCGGGCCCATCGGCAAGCCGCTGGCGGTGAAACTCTTCGGGGGATTGCAGGCGTGAACCGCCTGCCATGAACCGCTGCGCGACGCCCTCGGCGGCGAATGAAAACCGGCTTTCGAGGCACGTCGCTGCAGCACGCTACATCAGGAACACAGTGGCCAGGCCGAGGAAGATGAAGAACCCGCCGCTGTCGGTGACAGCGGTGATCATCACGCTGGCGCCCATCGCCGGATCGCGCCCGAACCTGGCCAGGGCCATCGGAATAGACACCCCCATGAACGCGGCGAGCAGCAGGTTCAGGGTCATCGCCGCGGTCATCACCACGCCCAGCGACCAGCTGCCATACAGCAGATACGCCACCACCCCGATCACACCGCCCCAGACCACGCCGTTGACCAGCGCCACGCCCAGCTCCTTGCGCATCAGCCGCTTGGTGTTGCCGTTGCCATGACTGACCTGGTCGAGGGCCATGGCCCGCACGATCATGGTAATGGTCTGGTTGCCAGAGTTGCCGCCGATACCGGCCACGATCGGCATCAGCGCCGCCAGGGCCACCAGCTTCTCGATCGAGCCCTCGAACAGGCCGATCACCCGCGACGCCATGAACGCCGTGATCAGGTTGATCGCCAGCCATGACCAGCGGTTGCGCAGCGAACGCCATACCGAGGCAAAGATATCCTCTTCCTCGCGCAGACCGGCGGTGCGCAGCGCTTCGCTTTCGCTTTCTTCACGAATCAGGTCGACCATCACGTCGATGGTCAAGCGGCCGATGAGCTTGCCGTGCTTGTCCACCACCGGCGCAGAGATCAGGTCGTAACGCTCGAACGCCTGCGCCGCTTCGTAGCCGTCTTCATCGGGATGGAAACTCACGGTGTCGCTGGCCATGATATCGGCCACTTGCTTGTCCGGGTCGTTGACCAGCAGGCGCTTGATCGGCAGTACGCCCTTGAGAATGCCGTCGGAGTCGACCACGAACAGTTTGTCGGTGTGGCCCGGCAGCTCCTTGAGACGGCGCAGGTAGCGCAGCACCACTTCCAGGCTGACGTCTTCGCGGATGGTGACCATCTCGAAGTCCATCAGCGCGCCGACCTGTTCGTCCTCGTAGCTGAGGGCCGAACGCACGCGCTCGCGCTGCTGTGCGTCGAGGGTTTCCATGAGCTCGTGAACCACGTCGCGCGGCAGTTCGGAGGCCAGGTCGGCGAGCTCGTCGGCGTTCATTTCCTTGGCCGCAGCGAGAATCTCGTGGTCATCCATGTCCGCGAGCAGCGTCTCGCGCACCGAGTCGGACACTTCCAGAAGAATATCGCCATCACGCTCGGCCTTGACCAACTGCCAGACCGTCAGACGTTCTTCCAGGGGCAAGGCTTCGAGTATGTAGGCGACGTCGGCGGAGTGAAGATCATCGAGCTTGCGCTGCAACTCGACCAGGTTCTGCCGGTGAACCAGATTCTCGACCAGCTCGTTGTGCTGGCCTTCCTGGCGGTGAGCCAGACTTTCGACGATACGCTGGCGCTGCAACAGGTCGACGACCTGGGCCAGGCGATCCTGCAGGCTTTCTTGCGTTTTCTTTGCTTCTACTTCAGACATAGGCGAACTCCACTCCCAGCAGTGGGCACGCCGGGAGAATCAATCAGTCGATTCTTGATTGGTATACAGCTTCAGCGAGTAACTACTGGGTAAGTCCATGGAAATTTTCCAAAGCCCCGGCGGGGCTGACGGGCGCAATCATACACAACTTGTACGGATTCATAGTGAAAAAAACTGGGTGAAACAACTGCTTGCGTGCGACGCTCGATGTTCGCGCAGTACGGGGGTGGGACGACGCATTCGGTAAACAAAGCACAATGCGTGCAACGACAGTCGTGGCTAGGCTGCAGGACGACATGAACCGCAACCAAGGACGAACACCGGTGCGCATACCCTCCTCCATTCTTCTGCTGCTGGTCTTGGCGGCCCATCACTCGGCCAACGCTGCCGTGGTGCAGCGCTGCCACGGCCCTCAGGGCCACATCACGTTCACCCACTCGAACTGCCCCGAAACCCAGCCCTGGGCCTATCAGCGCGCGCTGAATCCCTCGTCCGGAAGAAAACCCATGGCGCGCAAGGCTGCGCCCCGCCCTCTGCCGGTGACCATCGTCGAAGATGGAACGCGCACGCCCCTGGCTGCGCCAGCCGCGGCGCCGCAGTCGGCAACGAAAAAAGCCAGCCGTTCGAAGAAAAAGCGAAAACCCAGGTATCTGGCCGGGGAGCAGACGCCACCGTCCAAAAAACGCAAAACGCGGAAAGCAAAAAGCCCGCAATAAATGCGGGCTTTTCACTTGTATGGTGCACTCGACAGGATTCGAACCTGTGACCGCTCGGTTCGTAGCCGAGTACTCTATCCAGCTGAGCTACGAGTGCAGGTGGTATTTTGTTGGACCAGGCTACCACTGGTTGAAACAGAAGCTGCAGACATTGCTGAAAACAACTTCTTGATTGGTGCACTCGACAGGATTCGAACCTGTGACCGCTCGGTTCGTAGCCGAGTACTCTATCCAGCTGAGCTACGAGTGCATTTGTTGCCGCGCATTATAGGCCGTCGAATTCTTTTGTAAAGCACTTTTTTCAGTAATTTCAACAACTTACGAAAAAAGCCAGGTTCAACGTACTACGCAAATAATGGCGGAGAACGGGGGATTCGAACCCCCGACACCCTTTTGAGGTGTACTCCCTTAGCAGGGGAGCGCCTTCGGCCACTCGGCCAGCTCTCCGCAACACGGGGCGTATATTAACCACCTTCTTCCCCGTTTGCAAACATAAAAAACGATAAAAATTAATGGCTTGGTTCGTCGTCCTTCTCTTTCTTGATCCGCAGGTAGATTTCTTCGCGGTGGACGGCCACTTCCTTGGGTGCATTCACCCCGATTCGTACCTGGCCACCTTTCACTCCAAGCACCGTGATGGTGATTTCGCCGTCGCCAATGATCAGGCTTTCCGCGCACCGGCGAGTCAGAATCAGCATACCTTTCTCCTTACGCTTTCATTTCAGGGACAACACAGTCTGCAAACAAGGGCACGAACCCATGGTGGGAAAGCCATGGACATAGCCCGAAAACAAAGAAGGGCGCGGTTAGCCGCGCCCTTCTCTCACTGCCTGTTACTCACCCTGTCGGGCGGCATCGAGTTCGAAGGCCGTGTGCAGCGCGCGCACGGCCAGCTCCAGGTACTTTTCCTCAATGACCACAGAGACCTTGATCTCGGAAGTGGAGATCATCTGGATGTTGATGCTTTCCTTGGCCAGGGCTTCGAACATGCGGCTGGCGACGCCGGCGTGCGAGCGCATGCCGACACCGACGATCGACACCTTGGCGATCTTGGCATCGCCGACCACCTGCCGCGCACCGATCTCGCTGGCGGTCTGTTCCAGCACGGCCAGGGCCGCCTGATAGTCGTTGCGGTGCACGGTGAAGGTGAAGTCGGTGGTGTTATCGTGAGAAACATTCTGCACGATCATGTCGACTTCGATGTTGGCCGCGCTGATCGGGCCGAGGATCTTGAAGGCCACGCCGGGGGTGTCTGGCACGCCACGGATGGTCAGCTTGGCCTCATCGCGGTTGAAGGCGATGCCGGAAATGATCGGCTGTTCCATGGATTCCTCTTCATCAATGGTAATGAGGGTACCCGGACCCTCCTGGAAGCTGTGCAGGACGCGCAGCGGGACGTTGTACTTGCCGGCGAATTCCACCGCACGGATCTGCAGCACCTTGGAACCGAGACTGGCCATTTCGAGCATTTCCTCGAAGGTGATCTTGTCCAGGCGCCGGGCCTGGGCAACCACGCGAGGGTCGGTGGTGTAGACACCATCGACGTCGGTGTAGATCTGGCACTCGTCGGCCTTCAGCGCGGCCGCCAGGGCGACGCCGGTGGTGTCCGAACCACCACGACCCAAGGTGGTGATGTTGCCGCTTTCGTCGACCCCCTGAAACCCTGCCACCACCACCACCCGGCCGGCCTTGAGGTCGGCACGGATCTTCTGGTCGTCGATCTGCAGGATGCGCGCCTTGTTATGCGCGCTGTCGGTCAGAATGCGCACCTGGTTGCCGGTGTATGACACCGCATCCACGCCGCGCTTGATCAGCGCCATGGCCAACAGCGCGATGGTCACCTGCTCGCCGGTCGAGACGATCACGTCCAGTTCGCGAGGTACCGGCTGGTCGCTGATCTGCTTGGCCAGCGAAATCAGGCGATTAGTCTCGCCACTCATGGCCGAAAGCACGACCACCAGGTCATCGCCGGCATCGTGGAATTTCTTCACCTTGTCGGCAACCTGTTCGATACGTTCGACAGTGCCAACCGAGGTGCCGCCAAATTTCTGTACGATCAAAGCCATTTCAAAGCCGCCTCAGCCCGTGAAGGGCGCCCATTAAATACAACACCGGGCTCGCCGTGCACAGCACGAGCCCTGCGAGGGTTGAATCAGATCGCGTGTTCGACGAAAGGCACGGCCAGGGCCAGCGCAGCGTCCAGGGCGCTGGCATCGATGCCGCCACCCTGAGCCATGTCCGGGCGACCACCGCCCTTGCCACCGACGGCCGTCGCGGCCTGTTTCATCAGGTCGCCGGCCTTGAGCCGGGCCGTCAGCTCCTTGGTCACCCCGGACACCAGCACGACCTTGTCGTCGTGCACGCCGCCAAGCAGGATGACGGCCTGGCCCAGCTTGTTCTTCAACTGGTCGACCAGCGCCAGCAGCGCCTTGCCGTCCTGACCGTCGATGCGCGCGGCCAGCACCTTCACGCCCTTGACCTCGACCGCCGAGTAAGAAAGGTCGTCGCCGGCGGCGCTGGCGGCCTTGGCCTGCAACTGTTCCAGCTGCTTTTCCAGGGCGCGGTTGCGTTCGATCACGGCCGCCAGCTTGTCGATCAGGTTGTCGCGGCTGCCCTTGACCAGTTGCGCGGCTTCCTTGAGCTGCTCTTCGGCCTGGTTCAGGTAGTTCAAGGCGGTCGCGCCGGTTACCGCTTCGATGCGGCGCACGCCCGAGGCGACGCCACCTTCGCTGGTGATTTTCAGCAGGCCGATGTCACCGGTGCGCTTGGCATGGATGCCCCCGCACAGCTCCACCGAGAAGTCGCCACCCATGGTCAGCACGCGCACGGTGTCGCCGTACTTCTCGCCGAACAGGGCCATGGCGCCCTTCTTGCGCGCCTCGTCGATCGGCATCTCTTCGGTCTGCACCGGGGTGTTCTTGCGAATCTCGGCGTTGACGATGTCTTCCAGGGCCTTGATCTGTTCGGGCTTGATCGACTCGAAGTGGCTGAAGTCGAAGCGCAGGCGCTGACTGTCGACCAGCGAGCCTTTCTGCTGTACGTGATCGCCCAGCACCTGGCGCAGGGCGGCGTGCAGCAAGTGGGTGGCGGAGTGGTTCAGGCCGGTGGCCTGTTGCAGGGTCTGGTCGACCACGGCACTGACCTCGGCACCGACCGCCAGATCGCTCAATACGGCCACGCCATGGTGCAGGAAGGCGCCGCTGGTCTTGGTGGTGTCGCGCACATCGAAGCGCGAACCGCCGGCCAGCAGGTAGCCACGGTCACCGACCTGGCCACCGGACTCGCCGTAGAACGGCGTCTGGTCGAGGATCACCACGCCCTCCTCGCCCTCCTTGAGCACGTCGACGGCGACACCGTCCTTGTACAGCGCAACCACCTTGCCGTTGCCGTGGGTGGCGTCGTAACCCAGGAACACGGTCGGAACGTCGACCTTGATCAGGCTGTTGTAGTCCATGCCGAACGAGCTGGCGGAACGGGCGCGTTCGCGCTGGGCGTTCATCTCGCGCTCGAAGCCGGCTTCGTCCAGAGTGAGCTCGCGCTCGCGGGCGATATCGCCGGTCAGGTCCATCGGGAAGCCGTAGGTGTCGTACAGCTTGAACACCACATCACCTGGAACCACGCTGCCCTTGAGCTCGGCCAGATCCTGCTCGAGAATCTTCAGGCCCTGCTCCAACGTCTTGGCGAACTGCTCTTCCTCGGCCTTGAGCACGCGTTCGATGTGCGCCTGCTGGCCCTTGAGTTCGGGGAAGGCATCGCCCATCTCGGCGACCAGTGCAGCGACGATCTGGTAGAAGAAGCTGCCCTGGGCACCCAGCTTGTTGCCGTGACGGCAGGCGCGGCGAATGATGCGGCGCAGCACGTAGCCACGGCCTTCGTTGGACGGCAGTACGCCGTCGGCGATCAGGAAGCCGCAGGAACGGATATGGTCGGCCACGACCTTGAGTGACGCCTGGCCCTGGTTGGCGCAACCGATGGCGCTGGCCGATGCGTCGAGCAGACTCTGGAACAGGTCGATTTCATAGTTGGAATTGACATGCTGCAGCACCGCGCTGACCCGTTCCAGGCCCATGCCGGTGTCCACCGACGGCGCCGGCAAGGGATGCAACACCCCATCGGCGGTGCGGTTGAACTGCATGAACACGTTGTTCCAGATCTCGATGTAGCGGTCGCCGTCTTCCTCGGGCGAGCCGGGTGGGCCACCCCAGATGTCGGCACCGTGATCGTAGAAGATCTCGGTGCAGGGGCCGCACGGGCCGGTGTCGCCCATGGTCCAGAAGTTGTCGGACGCATAGGGCGCGCCCTTGTTGTCGCCGATGCGGACCATGCGCTCGGCCGGCACGCCGATCTCTTTGGTCCAGATATCGTAGGCTTCGTCATCGCTGGCGTAGACCGTGACCCAGAGTTTTTCCTTGGGCAGGTTCAGCCACAGTTCGGAGGTCAGGAAGGTCCAGGCGTAGGTGATCGCGTCGCGCTTGAAATAGTCGCCGAAACTGAAGTTGCCGAGCATCTCGAAAAAGGTGTGGTGGCGGGCGGTGTAGCCGACGTTTTCCAGGTCGTTGTGCTTGCCACCGGCACGCACGCACTTCTGGCTGCTTACGGCACGGGTGTAGGCCCGCTTTTCCTGGCCCAGGAAGCAGTCCTTGAACTGGTTCATCCCCGCGTTGGTGAACAGCAGGGTCGGGTCGTTGCCCGGGATCAGGGAGCTGGAGGCGACTCGGGTATGGCCTTGCTCCTCGAAGAAGCGAAGGAAGGCTTCACGGATTTCTGCGCTTTTCATAGGTTCTTCCACGACAGGCTGCGGCCAGAGGCCAGTGCGCACGCCCGGCAGGCGATGCGACGGCAAAGGGCCGCATTATATAGGCCCTGCGGCCGGGGTACAGCGTGTTTATACGATTGGCCCACTCAATTGGACAGCAGGACGCTCAGGTGCGGGCGAAATCGGCGAATACGTCGATGACCTGCTCGATCTGCGCCGCATCCACATCCAGATGAGTGACCATGCGCAGGCGTGGCGCGGCACTCACGGTGACACCGCGGGTGGCCGCGAAGTCCTTGAACGCGCCGGCGCGGCCATCCAGGTGTACATAGACCATGTTGGTCTGCACTGCCTCGACGGTGTAACCCAGCGCCAGCAGACCCTCGGCCAGACGCGCGGCGTGGGCGTGATCCTCGGCCAGGCGCTGCACCTGATGATCCAGCGCGTACAGGCCGGCGGCGGCGAGGATTCCGGCCTGGCGCATGCCGCCGCCGACCATCTTGCGCAATCGTCGTGCCTTGGCGATGAAGTCCAGGCTGCCGCACAGCACCGAACCGACCGGGGCGCCGAGCCCCTTGGACAGGCAGACCGAGACCGAATCGAAATAGCGGGTGATCTGCTCGGCCTCGACTCCAAGCTTGACCGCCGCGTTGTATAGCCGGGCGCCATCGAGGTGCAGTTGCAGCCCATGCTCGCGAGTGAAGTCGCGGGCCTGGGCCAGGTAACTCAACGGCAGCACCTTGCCTTGCATGGTGTTTTCCAACGCCAGCAGTCGGGTGCGGGCAAAGTGGAAATCATCGGGCTTGATCGCCGCCCTGACCTGATCCAGGTCCAGCGTGCCGTCGGCCTGGAACTCCAGCGGTTGTGGCTGGATCGAGCCCAGCACAGCGGCACCGCCGCCCTCGTACTTGTAGGTATGGGCCTGCTGGCCGACGATGTATTCCTCGCCACGCTCGCAGTGCGCCATCAGGCCGAGCAGGTTGCTCATGGTGCCACTGGGCACGAACAGCCCGGCAGCGAACCCCAGGCGTTTTGCCAGTTCGGCTTCGAGTCGGTTGACGGTCGGGTCTTCGCCATAGACATCATCGCCGGTGGGCGCCGCGTGCATGGCCGCCAGCATGGCGGGAGTAGGCTGGGTAACGGTATCGCTGCGCAGGTCGATGATGGACATGATGGCCTCGGGTTCGTGTCAGCTTCTATTACTGCGGATTGCAGGGCCATGAATCAAGCCTTGTCGAAACATTTGCTCACGCGCTGTTCAGCTCGCCCGTAAATATGTTACAAAAGTTGCGCCACCCACTGGGGTGGCAAACGTTCTCAGGGCGGGGTGCAACTCCCCACCGGCGGTAATGGCGCGCAATGCGCCGAGCCCGCGAGCGCTTGCAAGCCGGCAACGGCGTGCAAGGTCAGCAGACCCGGTGTGATCCCGGGGCCGACGGTCATAGTCCGGATGAAGAGAGAACGGGATTGCGACACCTTCAAAAGGCCAACGCAGGGCCGTGCCATGCGCATGTACCCATAGATCCCCTTCGATCCACATGCCCTGTTTTTTTCTTGAACAGGAGTGAACCGATGCAACCCACTGCAATTGACAGCAAAAGCCACACCCACGAACGGATCGCTTTCGTCCAGGCTTGCTGGCACAAGGATATTGTCGATCAGAGCCGCAAAGGCTTCGTCGAGGAAATGCGCGTGCTGGGCTATCAGGAAGCCGACATCGATTTCTACGAGGTCGGCGGCGCCTTCGAAATTCCGCTGCACGCCAAACTGCTGGCCAAGAGCGGGCGCTATGCCGCCGTGGTCGGCGCTGCCCTGGTGGTAGACGGCGGTATCTACCGTCACGAATTCGTCGCCCAGACGGTGGTCAGCGCGCTGATGCAGGTTCAGCTGGAAACCGAAGTGCCGGTATTCTCGGTGGTACTGACCCCGCATCACTTCCATGACGGCGAACAGCACCACACCTACTTCTTCAATCACTTCCTGCACAAAGGCGCGGAAGCTGCACGCACCGTGGCCGATACCGTGCAGAAAGTACGCGCCCTGCGTCGCCTGCAGCAGCAGCAGAAAAGCGCCTGAGCCTTAGGCCTGCGGAGTCGGCACGATGAGAATGCCGGCGCGCAGGCCATTGGCAACCTTGGGGTTGGGGAAAATGATCCGCGCGCCCTGCTCTTCTACAACCCAGCGCTGCCCGGCGCCGTCTTCGGCCAGCAGATAGCCTGGCGCCAGCTCGGTGAAATTCTCGATGTCGTCATCCAGGTGCAGGCGGAAGGCGTCCGTGTGCTTGATGACCTCGCGCGACACTGAAAACAGCTCCAGCTGCACCAGCGGCTGATCGAGGTCCGCCTCGCGGCCTTCGATCAGCTCGCGCAGGCTGGCGTCCAGACGCGTCAGATCGACCTCGGCGTTCTGCCCGAACGGCCTCGCTTTGCCCAGTTCCAGGGTGAACGCCTCGGCGTCAAGCTGCTCGTAGGTGAACGCGCTGAACGTGATGGAGGACTTGTTCTGCAGCAACACCGCGCGCATGCCTGCCGCCTGCAGGCGTACCAGCTCTTTACGGGAGTGCTCGCGCCCCTGCTTCCAGGGGTACAGCGCGAACTGCTCGATCCGTGAGCCACGAATGGCCGTGTGCAGGTCGTAATGCAGGCGCGTGCGTTGCGGCAGGCTGAAGAAGGTCGTGGCCAGGCGTTCCAGTTCGCAGGCGCGCAAGGCTTCATTGCCACTGGCAGCGGCATGCCGGCCGTTGAACAGCCGGTTGACGTCGCGCTCGATGTAGCGCGCACCCCGGCGCATGGCTTCGGGGTTGCCGAACAGGAACAGAATGCGCGCGCGCGGAATCAGCTGGCCCCGGGCGATGGCCTGCAGCAGGCTGTCGAGCAGCTCGATGGGCGCGGTTTCATTGCCGTGCACACCGGCCGACAGCAGCAGGTCCAGGCCGCTGTCGGTTGCGGCAGGTGGCCGCACCTCCAGGGCGCCTTCTCCGAGCCAGCGCAGGCAGACGCCGCCGGTGGTCAGCTGGATCTTCTGCGTCGGCTCGTGGCCGGCCAAGGTCAGTTCGAGCAGTTTGCCAAGAGCGAGCATGGGGCGGCGTCCCTGAAGGATGAGGTTTTAGTGGTTGCAGTCGGGACCGTGAACGTGGCCGTCTTCGTCCTCGGCAGCGGCGTCGGCCGGCTCCATTTCCAGCTGCAGGCTGACCAGGTTGGTCGCCAGCGGGCGCAGCAACAGGTTGGCGTATTCGGCGTCGCCTTCCTCGACGTCCACACCGATCAGCAACTGGCCGCGGCCGTCATGCTGGATCCAGACTTCCTTGCCCTGCCAGACCACGCAGAAGCGCGTGCAGGAGGTTTCCAGCTGGGTGCCGTCGGTGTCTTCGAGAATCAAGCGCAGGGCGTCGGACATAGGTGTACCTCGATGCTGTTTAGAGTTGGAAAAAATCAAAGCTCGTTGAATCAGAGCTGGAAAGGATAGACCGAACCCAACCGAAGGATCCGGGTCAGCTCGTCCAATGCCTCGCGGCATTCGATCAGCAGTTGCGGGTCGGCCATATCGGCTTCGACCAGACGGTCGCGATAGTGACGTTCGACCCAGTCGTTCAGGGTGTCGTGCAGCGCGGGTGTGAGGATCACGCCTGGGTTGACCGCCGCCAGCTCCTCGGGCTTGAGCGCCACGCGCAGGCGCAGACATGCCGGGCCGCCGCCGTTGCGCATGCTTTGCTTGAGGTCGAATACCTTGACCTCGGCAATGCCTGTGCCCTGCCCGGTCAGCTGCTCCAGGTAGCTCCAGACCCGCGGGTTGGCGCGGCACTCTTCCGGGACCACCAGCAGCATGCTGCCATCGGCGCGGGTGAGCAACTGGCTGTTGAACAGGTAGGTGCGCACGGCGTCGTCCACGCAAACGTCGGCGCGCGGCACGCTGATCGCCTGCAGCCGACCACCGCGCGCGGCGAGCTTGGTTTGCAGTTCGGCCAGCACGCGGTCGCTGTCGAGGAAGGCGTCCTGATGATGGAACAACAGCTCGCCGTTGCCGACCGCGATCACGTCGTTATGGAACACCCCCTGGTCGATGACCGCCGGATTCTGCTGGGCGAACACCACGCCCTGCTCGCTCAACCCATGCAGCCGAGCCACGGCCTGGGACGCTTCCAGAGTCTGGCGCGCCGGATATTTCTGCGGCGCGGGCACTCGTGCGTCGAAGGCGCTGCGGCCGTAGACGAAAAACTCCACGCCAGCCTCGCCATAGTCCCGGCACAGCCGGGTATGGTTGGCGGCGCCCTCGTCGCCGAACTGGGCGACGGCAGGCAGTGCTTCATGGTGGGCGAAGTGCGAGGCGTCGGCAAACATCGCCTGCAGTACCCGGCTGGTGGTGGGGTGTTCGATGCTGCGGTGGAACTTGCAGTTGAGGTTGGCCGCGGTGAAATGCACGCGCCCATCGGCCGTGTCGGCGCTGGGGCTGACAGTGGCCGCGTTAGCCACCCACATGCTCGAGGCCGAACAGCTGGCCACCAGCAACGGCATCGCATCACGCGCGGCCTGGGCGATCACCTCGGCATCGCTGCCGGCGAAGCCCAGGCGGCGCAATGCTGCCACGTCCGGGCGCTCCTGCGGCGCCAGAACGCCCTGGGTGAAGCCCAGTTCCATCAGCGCTTTCATCTTGGCCAGGCCCTGACGCGCCGCTTCGCGCGGATTCGAGCCTTGCTGACTGTTGCTCTGCGACGCCACGTTGCCGTAGGACAACCCACCGTAGTTGTGGGTAGGCCCCACCAGGCCATCGAAATTCACTTCACAGGGTTTCATCGGTTCGGCTCCGTGGATCTGTTCTTGTACGCAAAGGTGCAACGACCGCCTACAGCGTGATGCCCGGACTCAGGGTCGCGGGCAAACCGAGTGTGGGGGTTTCCAGCGAGGCCACCGGGTAGGCGCAATAGTCGGCGGCGTAGTAGGCACTGGCGCGGTGGTTGCCGGACGCGCCGACGCCGCCGAACGGTGCACTGCTAGCAGCGCCGGTCAGTTGCTTGTTCCAGTTGACGATTCCGGCTCGGCTGCGCAACCAGAATTCGCGGTAACGCGCCTCCGAGTCCGACAGCAGTCCGGCAGCCAGGCCGTACTGAGTGGCATTGGCCTCGGCGATGGCCGCGTCGAAGTCGACGTAGCGCACCACTTGCAGCAACGGGCCGAACAGCTCCTCGTCGCGACGCCCATGGGCGCCGGTCACGTCGACAATGCCCGGCGTGAGCAAGGCAGCATCGGCCCTGGGCTGGGTCATGCTCAACAGGCTGACGGCACCGCTGTCCAGCAGCTGTTGCTGGGCCTGGAGCAGCGCCTGCGCCGCGGGCAGGGAGATCACCGAGCCCATGAAAGGCGCTGGGGTGCGGTCGTATTCGCCGACTTCGAGGGTGGCACACACCTGCACCAGACGCTCGAGCAGCCGGTCCCCCCACTCGCCGACGGGTACCAGCAGGCGCCGCGCGCAGGTGCAGCGTTGACCGGCAGAAATGAACGCCGACTGAATGATGGTATAGACCGCAGCATCGAGGTCCTGCACCTGCTCGACCACCAGGGGGTTGTTGCCGCCCATCTCCAGCGCCAGGATCTTGCCCGGCTGGCCGCCGAATTGTTGGTGCAGCAGGTTGCCCGTGGCGCTGGAACCGGTGAAGAACAACCCGTCGAGCCCGGCATTGGCGGCCAGTGCCATGCCCGTGTCGCGGCCGCCCTGCAGCAGGTTGAGCACGCCCGCCGGCAACCCGGCTTCGGCCCAGCAGCGCGTGGTCAGTTCAGCCACCTTGGGCGTCAGCTCGCTGGGCTTGAACAGCACGCAGTTGCCTGCCAGCAATGCTGGCACGATATGGCCGTTGGGTAGGTGCCCGGGAAAGTTGTAGGGACCGAACACCGCCACCACACCATGGGGCTTGTGCCGCAGGGCCGCCGTGGCGTCGGCCAGCGGTGCGCTCTTCTCGCCGGTGCGTTCGGCATGGCTCTGGATCGAGATCGCCACCTTGTTGACCATGCTGGTCACTTCGGTGGCCGCTTCCCACAAGGGCTTTCCGGTTTCTTCGCCGATGCACTGCGCCAGCTCATCGGTACAGGCCTTGAGTCGCTCGGCGAACGCCTGCAATACGGCAATGCGCGCCGACAACGGCTGGCTCGCCCAGCCGACGAAGGCATGCCGCGCGGCCTGAACGGCCAGGGCCACCTGGTCGGCACTGGCACTGCGCCCCTGCCAGACCACAGCCTGGCCCACTGGATTGAGCGACGTCAGCAACTCGCCTTCACCAGGCAGCCATTGGCCGTCGATAAACAAAGTATTCATCAAAGCACCTCCCGAACGGGCGGGGTCATGGGTACCGCGCGCACCTGGTCACCCGCGCTTAGCTGCAGGCGGCGGGCGGTCAAGGGATCGACCACCAGCGTGCCGGAAGCGAAGCGCGCCGGCGCCGCCGTGATGCGGCACTCTTCGCGTTCGCGGTTGTAGATCAAAAACGGTGGGGCATCGTCGCCGGGGGTGCCGATGGCCAGAACCAGACTCTTGCTGTCGTGGACCGCGCGAATCTTGCTGGTCTCGCATTCCACCGCTGGGCCGGCGTCGAAGATGTCGACGTAGCCCTGGTAGCTGAACCCTTCGGCCTTGAGCATGGCCAGGGCGGGCTCGGTATCGGGGTGGACCTTGCCGATGACCTCGCGCGCAGCCGGGGACAGGAAGCAGCTGTAGAGCGGGAACTTGGGCATCAATTCAGCGATGAAGGCGCGGTTGCCGACGCCGGTCAGGTAATCGGCCTGGCTGAATTCCATCTTGAAGAAATGCCGGCCCAGGCTTTCCCAGAACGGCGAGCGGCCGTCGGCATCGGAAATGCCGCGCATCTCGGCGATCACCTTGCGCCCGAACAGGTGCGGAAACTGAGCGATGAACAGCAGCCGCGCCTTGGCCAGCAAGCGCCCGTTCAGGCCCTTGCGGTGACCCTCGCGCAGGAACAGCGAGCACAGTTCCGAATTGCCGGTCAGGTCGTTGGCGAGGAACAGCGTGGGAATCTCGCGATAGATGTTCAGCTCCTGCGAGGCGCTCACGGTCAGGCCCACCCGGTAGTTGTACCAGGGCTCGCGCTGGCCCACGGCACCGGCAATGGCTGAAATGCCCACGACCGTGCCGTCATCGTCTTCGAGCACGAACAGGTAATCGGCATCGCCGCGCCCGGCTTCGCCGCGAAAGGTCTTCTCGGCCCAGCCGACCCGGTGCGCCAACCGTTCTTCGTTGGCTGGCAAGGTGGTCAGGCCGGGGCCGGTGCTGCGGGCCAACTCGATCAGCGCCGGCAGGTCACTGCTGCGTACGGGACGAACGATCATGCTTTCTCCTCGAGCAGGCACCGCGTGGTACCTGCAGAACTCGGCCTGTTCAACCAGGTATCAAACTGCAACCAGACGCACGCTGGCGCCCTCGCCCACACCCAGCGCCTCGGCGGTGGCCAGGTCCAGCCCGACCGGCTTGCCGGGCACCCAATCGAGCTCCAGCAGCACCGCGCGGTAATCCTGCAGCAGACCGTTGGAAACCAAGTAGGGACGGCCAGGGCCGCCGCGCTCGTCCGACGCCGCGACAAGCTTGACCGGCACCACGCGGCTGTGGGCGATCGAGCGAATGCCCGATACCCGGGCATGCAGGGTGGGTCCACCGTCGAAGATGTCGATGTAGTGATCGGTTTCGAAGCCTTCGCGCATCAGAATGTCGAACGTCACCTGCGCACGCGGGTGTACCTGGCCCATGGCCTCTTGCGCCTGGTCGGGAAGCAAGGGCACGTAGATCGGGTAGTGCGGCATCAGTTCGGCGAGAAACGTGCGGCTCTTGATGCCGCACAGGCGTTCGGCCTCGGCATAGTTGAGATCGAAGAAATTGCGTCCGATCGCGTCCCAGAAAGGTGAGTCGCCGTGTTCGTCGCTGTAGCCGACGATCTCGGTCACCACCGAATCGGCAAAGCGCTCCGGGTGGTTGGCCATGAACAGCAGGCGTGCCCGCGAGTTGAGCTCGGCCCAGATACTGCCGACCAGTTCGGGCATCACGTAGAAGCTGGTCAACAGGCTGTTGCCGGTCAGGTCATGACACTGCGAAAGCACGTGAATCTTGTTGTGGATCTTCAGCTCGCGCGAGGCGTGCACGAAGGTCTCGTTGCGAAAGCTGTAGAAGGGTTCGGAGTAGCCGGCGGAGGCGACGATCGCCGAACAGCCGACCAGGCGCTGGGTGCCCAGGTCTTCAAGAACGAAGAAATAGCTTTCCTCACCGTTGAAGCTGACTTCGGCGGCAAAGGACGCCTCGGACTTGGCGATCTTGTCACTCAACCGGCCTGCGTCGTCGGGCAGCGAAGTGACACCGATGGGGCTGTCGGCAGCCAGGCGCTGAACCTCGGCCAGGTCAGCCATTTGCGCAGGGCGCATTACCAGCATGGTGCCACTCCTTGTCGATTGCAGCGGGTCGATTGCAGAGGTGGCGCTGGCTTTGAGCCAGCGCCACGAACGGGCCGATCAGGCCTGGGTCAGGTGCGCCACGGCGCGCTCGAAGCGGTCCAGGCCTTCGTCGATGTCGGCCTCGTCGATGACCAGGCTCGGGGCGAAACGCACCACGTCCGGGCCGGCCTGCAGAATCATCAGGTCGTGCCGTTCGGCCGCATTGAAGAAGTCCTTGGCGCGGCCTTTCCAGGCGTCGCTCAAGGCGCAACCGATCAGCAGGCCCAGGCCACGGACTTCGCTGAACACGCCGTAGCGCTGGCCGATCTGCTCCAGGCGCGTCTTGAAGCGCTGGTGCCGCGCCTTGACGCCGGCTCGTACCTCGGGCGTGTTGACCACGTCGAGCACCGCCTCGGCCACGGCGCAGGCCAGAGGGTTGCCGCCATAGGTGGTGCCGTGCACGCCGACCGCGAAGTGTTTGGCCAGGGCATCGGTGGTGAGCATCGCGCCGATCGGAAAACCGCCCCCCAGGCTCTTGGCGCTGGAGAGGATGTCCGGGGTGACGCCGTAGTTCATGTAGCTGAACAGCTCGCCACTGCGCCCCATGCCGCTTTGCACTTCGTCGAACACCAGCAGGGCATTGAACTGATCGCACAGCGCGCGAGCGCCTTGCAGGTAGGCCGGATCGGCCGGCACCACGCCGCCTTCGCCCTGGACCGGCTCCAGCACCACGGCGCAGGTCTTGTCGGACACCGCCGCTTTCAGCGCTTCGAGGTCGTTGTAGGGGACGTGGCGAATGCCGGTGATCTTCGGGCCGAAACCGTCGGAGTACTTCGGCTGGCCACCCACGCTGACGGTGAACAGCGTGCGGCCGTGGAAGCTGTTGAGGGCCGAAACGATCTCGTATTTCTCGGGACCGAAGTTGTCGTGCGCCACACGCCGGGCCAGCTTGAACGCGGCCTCGTTGGCTTCCGCGCCGGAGTTGCAGAAGAACACCCGGTCGGCAAAGGTGGCATCGACCAGCTTCCGGGCCAGGCGCAGGGTGGGCTCGTTGGTGAAGACGTTCGACACGTGCCACAACTTGTTGGCCTGCTCGGTCAGCGCGCCTACCAATGCCGGGTGCGCATGCCCCAGCACGTTGACGGCGATGCCACCGGAGAAATCGATGAGCTCGCGACCAGCCTGATCCCACACCCGGGAACCTGCACCGCGCACGGGAATGAAAGCGGCCGGTGCATAGTTGGGCACCATTACCTGGTCGAAATCGGCACGTTGCACGGGGGCTTGCTCAACGGACATCGGAGTCTCCTGTCAAGGAACGCTCAGCGCAGAATGGGCGAGCGATAGGGGATTGTAAGGACTGGTGCACGCGCGGCATTGCCGCCATGCGACAACTTGTTACAGCGCCAAACCGCCATTCTACGGGGGTTGTCGCGAATGCGACATATAGGGATAGAAAGGCGCTGACGGCTGTGTTGTGTCAGATCGACCGCACCACCCATTCGCGGCCGATGACCGCTCCCACAAGGGTTCTGCGTGTACTCCCGTAGGAGCGGTCCGTGGCCGCGAAAGCCACACCGCGCTTCACCAGGCACGGCGCATCCCGGAGCGAGGGTCAACCTCGCTCGGCGGGCACCGAAGACAATTCGAACGGGCTGCTGCTGCGACGCTGGTTGCGATCCTCGCGGGGGGTGGCGCCGAAGAAATTGCGGTACGCGCTGGAAAAATGCGGGCCCGAGGAAAACCCGCACGACAGGCCGATCTGGATGATCGACTTGCTGGTCTGCATCAACATCTGCCGCGCCTTGTTCAGGCGCAACTCGAGGTAGTACTGGCTGGGTACGCGGTTCAGGTACTGCTTGAAGATGCGCTCCAGCTGGCGCCGCGAAACACACACATGCTGGGCGATCTCGTCGGTGGTCAGCGGCTCTTCGATATTGGCTTCCATCAACAACACCGCCTGGGTCAGCTTCGGATGGCTGGACCCCAGACGATTCTGCAACGGAATGCGCTGGCGCTCGCCGCCCTCGCGGATACGCTCCACCACCAGCTCTTCGGACACCGCCCCGGCCAGTTCGGCGCCGTGATCGCGGGCCAGTACCGCCAGCAGCAGGTCGAGCACCGACAAGCCCCCGCAAGCCGTCATGCGGTCGCGGTCCCAATCGAACAGGTGGCTGGTGGCGATGACCTTGGGAAAGCGCTCGGCGAAATCATCCTGCCAGCGCCAGTGCACGGCCGCGCGGTAGCCATCGAGCAGCCCCAGCTGCGCCAGCGGGTAGACCCCCGCCGACAGCCCGCCCACCAGGCATCCGGCCCGGACCGTCTGCTTGAGCGCAGTGGCCAGTGCCGGCGCCAGCGCCGACGGTGGCTCGTCAGCCAGCAGAAAAAGCTTCTGGCAACCCTCCAGGCGACCGTTCCACGCCTCACCGGGCAGCTGCCAGCCGCCTGGAACAGGTGGTTCGGCCTGCAGGAAAAGCAACTCGTAGGTCACTTCCGGGTGCACCTTCTGCGCCACTCGCAGGGCCTCTTCGGCCAGCGCCAGGGTCAGGGCTCGCGTGCTGGGCCAATAGAGGAAACCGATTCGTTGGGCTGTCATCTGATGCGGACCGAAACCTTAAGTATCAAAAACCGAATGGGAAATGGCACTGCGCCAGGCATGCTCGACCTGCTCGCAGGAAAACACCCGGCAGATGTTTCAAGCGGCGATCACTTGAGGCTGCCGGACAAGAACTGCTGCAACCGCTCGGAACGCGGATTGGCCAGCACCTCGCGCGGGTCGCCGGTTTCTTCGACCAGGCCCTTGTGCAGAAACACCAACTGGTTCGACACCTCACGGGCGAAACCCATCTCGTGGGTCACGACGACCATGGTCCGCCCTTCCTGAGCCAGGGCCTGCATCACCTTGAGCACGTCACCCACCAGTTCCGGGTCGAGCGCCGAAGTCGGTTCGTCGAACAACATCACCTCGGGTTCCACCGCCAATGCACGGGCAATGGCGACACGCTGCTGCTCGCCACCGGACATGTGCCCCGGATAGGCATCCTTGCGGTGCGAGACCCCTACCTTGGCCAGATAATACTCGGCTTTTTCCAGCGCTTGCTTTTTCGATACGCCCAACACATGCACGGGCGCTTCGATGACGTTTTCCAGCGCGGTCATGTGCGACCACAGGTTGAAATGCTGGAACACCATCGACAGGCGCGAACGCAAGCGTTGCAGCTGCTTGGGGTCGGCTGCCCTGAGCGCCCCATCCTTGCCGGCAACCAGTTTGAGCTCTTCGTCGTTGAGCAGGATCTTGCCCGCGTGGGGCTGCTCGAGCAGGTTGATGCAACGCAGGAACGTGCTCTTGCCCGATCCGCTGGAGCCGATGATGCTGATCACATCGCCCGCCTTCGCCGCCAGCGAGACACCCTTGAGCACCTCATGCGAGCCATAGCGCTTGTGCAGGTCCTGAACTTGGAGTTTGTACATGATCGGGGGTCTCGCAAATCGGTCAGTCACGGGCCAGCGGCCCGTGGCGAAAAGGTTTTTGCTGCACGCGCTCAGTGCCTGCGCGGTGCCAGGTAGGCCAGCCAGCGGCGCTCGGCCAGCTTGAACAGGCGCACCAGAATGAACGTCAGGCACAGGTAGCACACACCCGCCGTGATGTAGGCTTCGAACGGCAGGTAATACTGGGCGTTCACCGTACGCGCTGCGCCGGTGATGTCGATCAGGGTCACGATCGAAGCCAGGCTGGTGGTCTGCAGCATCATGATCACTTCGTTGCTGTACTGCGGCAGCGCCCGGCGCAGTGCCGAGGGCAGCAGGATACGCCGGTACATCCCGGCCCTGGACATGCCCATGGCCTTGGCCGCTTCGATCTCGCCCGGTGGCGTGGCCCGCAGGCTGCCGGCGATGATTTCGGCGGTGTAGGCACTGGTATTGATGGCGAAGGCCAGGCAGGCGCAGAACGTGGCGCTCGACAACCAGGGCCAGAGCACGCTGTTGCGCACGGCCTCGAACTGGGCCAGACCGTAATAGATCAGAAACAGCTGCACCAGCATGGGCGTGCCACGGATCACGTAGGTGTAGAGCCACGCGATGCCGTTGACCAGCGGCTGCCGGGACACCCGCATCAAACCCAGCGGCAGCGCCACCAGCAGACCGAAGAACAGCGAAATCGCCAGCAGCTTCAAGGTTTCCAGCATACCGCTCATGTACAGCGGCAGGCTGTCCCAGACGACGTTGTAATCGAAGATCATAGCTCAGCCGCCTTGATGCCCACCGAGTAGCGTTTTTCGATGGCGCGCAGCAACAGCAGCGACACACTGGTGATGACCAGGTACATCGCCGCCACCGCGAGGAAGAAGGTGAACGGTTCGCGGGTGGCATCCGCCGCCTGCTTGGCCTTGAACATCATGTCCTGCAGGCCGACCACCGAAATCAATGCCGTGGCCTTGGTCAACACCAGCCAGTTATTGGTGACGCCGGGAATCGCCAGGCGAATCATCTGCGGCACCAGCACCCGGAAGAACACCTGCAGGCTGCTCATGCCATAGGCCATGCCGGCTTCGGCCTGGCCCTTGGGAATGGCCATGAACGCGCCGCGAAAGGTTTCCGACAGGTAGGCACCGAAGATGAAACCCAGGGTGAAGATACCGGCCAGCAGCGGATTGAGGTCGATGTAGTCGTCGTAACCCACCAACGGCGCCACGCGATTGAGGATGTCCTGGCCACCGTAGAAGATCAGCAGGATCAACACCAGATCGGGTATGCCACGAATCACCGTGGCGTACAGGTCACCCAGCCAGGCCAGCCAGCGTACCGGCGACAGGCGCAGGGCCACGCCGAACAGACCCAGCACGATGGCCAGTGCCATGGACGACAAGGCGAGCTGCAGCGTCAGCCAAGCGCCATCGAGAATGACGGCCCCGTAGCCTTTCAACATGTAGAGATCCTCGCCCGAAGAATGAAAAATGGTGCAGACCGCGGTTTCCCGCCGTTTGCACCATCAGTCAGGTGACGCCTGCCGGCTTATTTGCCGTAGATGTCGAAATCGAAGTACTTGTCCTGGATCTTCTTGTACTCGCCGTTGGCGCGAATGCCTTCGATGGCCGCGTTGATGCGATCCACGTTGGCCTTGTCGCCCTTGCGCACGGCGATACCGATGCCGTCACCGAAGTATTTCGGGTCGTTGACCGACGGGCCGACGAATGCGTAGCCCTTGCCGGCGTCGGTGTTGAGAAAACCGTCCTGCAACAGGGTGGCATCGGCCAGCGTGCCATCCAGTCGACCGGCGGCCACGTCCAGGTAGATCTCGTTCTGCGAGCCGTACGGCATCACTTCGACGCCCAGCGGCTTGAGCACCTCGGTGGCATACCGGTCATGGATGGTGCCGCGCTGCACGCCGATCTTCTTGCCTTTGAGCTCGGCCATGGAGTCGCTCACCTGGGTGCCGGACTTCATGACCAGACGCGCCGGAGTGGCGTAGTACTTGTTGGTGAAATCAACGGACTTCTTGCGGTCGTCGGTAATCGACATCGACGACAGGATGGCGTCGATCTTGCGGACCTTGAGGGCGGGAATGAGGCCGTCGAATTCCTGCTCGACCCAGGTGCACTTGACCTTCATCTCAGCGCACAGCGCGTTGCCGATGTCGTAGTCGAAACCGACGATGCTGCCATCCGGCGCCTTGGACGCGAACGGTGGGTAAGCGGCTTCGATACCGATCTTCAGCGGCTTTTCATCGGCGAACGAGGTCGCCGACAGCACGGACAGTGCCAATGCGCCAAACAGTGCAAGTTTCTTCATTGGGTGAGCTCCAGCGAAAATGGGCAGTATGGGCAAAGTGAGCGCAGGCCCAGAATGCGAAAAATGAGGCTGAACGGGCGACGCCACGAGGTACGGCGAGTGAGCGCATTTTAACGGCACTGTGCCAGTCGATATTTCTTCAATGCGACAAGTAGTTACAGAAGCACCGAGACACCCAGACCAAGGGATTGACAGCCCATGCCGATTGTGGCTGAGCAAAAAGACGCGCAACCTGTCCATCAAGCAATTAGCGCGCCCATTATTGGCAAAGCCTTGGCAGACGGCAAGCTTGGGGTTGTGGGAGATGTTGCATGTGACAGGCGATGGGGCCTTGGGTGGCACCCGTCGCGGCAATGGCGTTACCGCAGTAACGCCAGCGCTGCCTGAACAACCTTGCGGGCCCCTTAGCGGGCAGAGGCCCCCGAGGTCGCGTCAACTCACGCCGAAGCGCGATGCATTTCCTTGTGGGTGTCGATCAGCTGTTGCACCACCCCCGGATCAGCCAAGGTAGAGATGTCACCCAGCGAGTCGTACTCGGCCGTGGCGATCTTGCGCAGGATGCGCCGCATGATCTTGCCCGACCGCGTCTTGGGCAGCCCCGGCGCCCACTGGATCACATCCGGCGAGGCGATGGGGCCGATCTCCTTGCGCACCCAGTTCTTGAGCTCCAGGCGCAGTTCCTCGCTGGTCTGCTCGCCACCATTGAGCGTGACATAGACATAGATGCCCTGCCCTTTCAGCTCATGGGGAACGCCCACCACAGCGGCCTCGGCCACCTTGGGATGGGCCACCATCGCGCTTTCGATCTCGGCCGTGCCCATGCGGTGCCCGGAAACGTTGAGCACGTCATCGACTCGGCCGGTGATCCAGTAGTAGCCATCTTCGTCGCGACGCGCGCCGTCGCCGGTGAAGTACATGCCGCGAAAGGTCTTGAAATAGGTATCGACGAAACGATCATGGTCGCCGTAGAGGGTACGCGACTGGCCGGGCCACGAATCGAGAATCACCAGATTGCCCTCGGCAGCGCCGTCGATCAGGTTGCCCAGGTTGTCCACCAGCGCCGGCACCACGCCGAAGAACGGTTTGGTCGCCGAACCGGGCTTGAGGCCGATCGCACCCGGCAGCGGGCTGATCAGGATGCCGCCGGTTTCGGTCTGCCACCAGGTGTCGACGATCGGGCAGTTCTGCTTGCCGACCGTGTTGTAGTACCAGTTCCAGGCCTCGGGGTTGATCGGTTCGCCCACCGAACCCAGCAAGCGCAGGCTCGAGCCATCGGCGCCCTCGACTGCCTTGGTGCCCTCGGCCATCATCGCGCGGATAGCGGTGGGCGCGGTGTAGAGGATATTGACCTTGTGCTTGTCGATGATTTTCGAGACGCGGGTAATATCCGGGTAGTTGGGCACGCCTTCGAACAGCAAGGTGGTGGCACCGTTGGCCAGCGGGCCATAGACGATGTAGCTGTGGCCGGTGATCCAGCCGACGTCCGCCGTGCACCAGTAGACATCGCCCGGCTTGTAGTCGAACACTCGCTCATGGGTCAGCGCGGCGTACACCAGGTAACCGCCGGTGGTGTGCAGCACGCCCTTGGGCTTGCCGGTCGAGCCGGAGGTATAGAGGATGAACAGCGCTTCCTCGGCGCCCATTTCCTTCGGCGCGCAGGTGCTCGATGCCACCTCCAGCAGCGAGTGGTACCAGATGTCGCGATGACGGTTCCACTCGATCTCGCCACCGGTGCGCTTGCACACGATGACCTTCTGCACGCTGCTGGTTTCGGGGTTGGTCAGGGCGCGGTCGACGTTGGCCTTGAGCGCCGTTTTCCTGCCGCCCCGCAGGCCTTCGTCGGCGGTGATCACCACCTTGGACTGGCAATCAATGATGCGCCCCGCCAGCGCCTCGGGCGAGAAGCCACCGAACACCACCGAATGCACCGCGCCGATGCGGGTACAGGCGAGCATCGCCACCACCGCCTCGGGAATCATCGGCATGTACAGGGTCACCACGTCGCCGCGGTGCACATCCTGGCCGCGCAGGGCGTTGGCGAACTTGCACACCTCGGCGTGCAGCTCCCGGTAGGTGATGTGACGGCTTTCGGAAGGGTCGTCGCCTTCCCAGATGATCGCGACCTGATCACCGCGTTCGGCCAGGTGGCGGTCCAGGCAGTTGTAGGAGACGTTGAGGGTGCCGTCGGCGAACCATTTGATGTCGACATGGTGATCGTCGAACGAGGTCTGCTTGACCTTGGTGAAGGGCTTTATCCAATCGAGGCGCTGCGCCTGTTCGCGCCAGAAACCGTCCGGGTTGACCACGGACTGCTGGTACATGGCCTTGTAGGTCGCCTCATCGGTCAGCGTGGACGCCGCCACCTCTGGACGAACGGGATACAGGGAAGCCGCACTCATCTTTCATACCTCGGTTGAGTAGTTGTTGTTTTATACACCTGTTTTAAGGGTATCTGGCCCGTGCAGCCATTCGACGATGGTAGTACCGCTGCTTGCACCGATGCACGCCCAGACCCGCGGGATTAGTGCAGATTCGAATAAAACTGTTTATCCGAACCGGCTCTGTTTACCTCCATCGTGCACGCCTAGAATCGATTTCGCCAGCAACGGCACCGCGATCGACGAAGACTGCATCCCCCCACGAAGGCCTGTCGATCGCAACTTTCCCACTCTCAAGTTTCACACGTGACCTCACAAGGGCTGCGTGCACCCTGACGACTGCAAAACAGGAAAATAGACATGAAAGCTTTTTTGATTCTGGCGCTGATTGGCGCGAGCGGCATGGCCCTGGCCGATGAAACCACCACGGCTGCCACCGAAAAAACCACGGTGGAACCTTATGAGTATTCGCAGCACCCCGATATTGCTCACGTCATCTCGACTTCAGCGATTCCCAACGTCTGCGCCGTGGTCCCGGCACGCCTGACCTACGAAGATTCGCAGGGCAAGCGCCACATCATGGAATATCAGGTCATGGGCAACGGCTGTTCGAACAGCTGAACACCTCCCAGCGTCGGGGCTGCGGCCCCGCTGCTGGCCTGCACCAGAGCAACCCCGCCAGCAGCATCTGCATGAATCGCCACCCATCGCCGTCTCTCTTTTTGTGCCTCGTGCCTCTATCATGAGCGTCACGTAAGCCTGTCTTCATTTCTCGTGTGCGCCGGACACCCAGCCAGCCTGCCCGCACCTGCGCCCATCACCTGCTTCCGCGACGGATCTACCTATGCCCCACTCACAGCGCCCCATGACGGTCACGCTGCAAGTCGTTTCCATCGTGCTGTTCACCTTCATTGGCTACCTGAGCATCGGCATTCCCCTGGCGGTATTGCCCGGCTTCGTCCACAGCGATCTGGGCTACGGCGCGGTGATCGCTGGCCTGGTGATCAGCGTTCAATACCTCGCCACCCTGCTCAGCCGCCCCCAGGCGAGCAAGATCATCGACAACCTGGGCAGCAAGAAGGCCGTGATCTACGGATTGGTCGGCTGCGGCATCAGCGGGTTGTTCATGCTGCTGGCCGGCTGGCTGCAAAGCTGGCCGGCACTGAGCCTCACCAGCCTGCTGCTGGGTCGGGTGTTGCTCGGGTCGGCGGAAAGCCTGGTGGGCTCCGGTTCCATTGGCTGGGGGATTGGCCGCGTCGGGGCAGTCAACACCGCCAAGGTCATCTCCTGGAACGGCATTGCCAGCTACGGCGCCCTGGCCATCGGTGCGCCGCTGGGCGTGCTGATGGTCAAGCATCTGGGCCTGTGGAGCATGGGTGCGAGCATCATCGTGCTGGCTGGCGTGGGCATCGCCCTGGCCTGGAACAAGCTTCCCGCACCCGTGGTGGCCGGCGAGCGGCTACCGTTCCTGCACGTGCTGGGCCGCGTGCTGCCCCATGGCACCGGGCTGGCCCTGGGCGGTATCGGCTTCGGCACCATCGCCACCTTCATCACCCTTTACTACGCCAGCAATGCCTGGGACAACGCGGCACTGTGCCTGAGCCTGTTCGGTGCCAGCTTTATCCTCGCCCGGCTGCTGTTCGGCAACCTGATCAACCGCATCGGCGGTTTTCGGGTGGCGATCGTATGCCTCAGCGTGGAAACCCTGGGCTTGTTGCTGCTGTGGCTTGCGCCCAGCCAGGAGCTGGCCATGGCTGGCGCGGCGTTGACCGGGTTCGGATTTTCCCTGGTATTTCCAGCGCTCGGCGTCGAAGCGGTCAATCTGGTGCCGGCGTCCAGCCGCGGTGCGGCCGTGGGGGCCTACTCGCTGTTCATCGACATGTCGCTGGGCATCACCGGACCAGTGGCAGGCGCCATCGCCGCAGGCTACGGCTTCAGCGCGATCTTCCTGTTTGCCGCCGTGGCTGCGTGCGCCGGCCTGGGCCTGACCTTCTATCTATACCGGCGAGCGGCAAGCCTGCCACCAGCGCAAGACAAGCTGGTCTAGAACGGCATGATCTAGAAATCGATCCTGCCACGCCCGGCCTTGATCGCCCCGCGTTTGGTCTTGCCTTCCAGGCGGCGAGTCTTGGAGCCCAGCGTGGGCTTGGTCGGCCGGCGCTTCTTCTCCACCTTGGTGGCCAGCAGAATCAGCTCGCGCAGGCGCTGCAGGGCGTCGGCGCGGTTTTGCTCCTGGGTGCGAAACTGCTGCGCCTTGATGACGATCACGCCATCGCCGGTGATCCGGCTGTCGCGCAGCGCCAACAAGCGCTCCTTGTAGAACGGCGGCAGCGACGAAGCGCCGATGTCGAAGCGCAGGTGCACCGCACTGGAAACCTTGTTGACGTTCTGCCCACCCGCGCCTTGTGCGCGGATGGCGCTGAGTTCGATTTCAGCGTCGGGCAGATGGACGGCGTTGGAGATTTCCAGCATGCAGCGCTCCGGTCAGGACGAGGGGTTCGACTTGAGGCGATAACACAGGTACATCCCGCCGATCCACAGAGGAATGGCATACACCGACACGCGGATGCCGGGAATCATCAGCATGATGATCAGGATGAACGCCACGAACGCCAGGCACAGGTAGTTGCCGTACGGATACCACAACGCCTTGAACAGCGGCACCTGGCCCTGGCGCTGCAAGTGCTGGCGAAACTTGAGGTGCGAGTAGCTGATCATCGCCCAGTTGATCACCAGGGTCGCCACCACCAACGACATCAACAGCTCGAGCGCCTGCTGCGGCACGAAGTAGTTCAATGCCACGGCCACCAGCGTGATCGCCGCCGACACCAGCAGCGCCCGAACCGGCACGCCACGGCCATCCACCTTGGCCAGTGCACGCGGCGCGTCGCCCTGCTCGGCCATGCCCAGCAGCATGCGGCTGTTGCAATAGGTGCCGCTGTTGTACACCGACAAGGCTGCGGTCAGTACCACGAAGTTGAGCACGTGGGCAGCCGTGTCGCTGCCCAGCATCGAGAACACCTGCACGAACGGGCTGCCGCTGTAGGCATCGCCCGAGGCATTCAGGCTGGCCAGCAGACCGTCCCACGGGGTCAGCGACAACAGCACCACCAGCGCGCCGATGTAGAAGATCAGAATGCGGTAGATCACCTGATTGATGGCCTTGGGAATCACCGTCTTCGGGCTGTCGGCCTCGGCCGCCGTAAAGCCGAGCATTTCCAGGCCACCGAAGGAGAACATGATGATCGCCAGGGCCATGACCAACCCGCCTACACCGTTGGGAAAGAAACCACCGTGGGCCCAGAGGTTGCTGACCCTGGCCTGAGGGCCGCCGTCACCGCTGACCAGCAGATAGCTGCCCAGGGCAATCATGCCGACGATCGCCGCAACCTTGATGATGGCGAACCAGAACTCGGTTTCGCCGAAGACCTTGACGTTGGTCAGGTTGATGGCATTGATCATCAGGAAGAACACTGCGGCGGACACCCAAGTAGGGATTTCCGGCCACCAGTAATGTACGTACTTGCCGACGGCGGTCAGCTCGGACATGCCTACCAGGATATACAGCACCCAGCAGTTCCAGCCGGACAGAAAACCGGGAAACCGGCCCCAGTAGCTGTGGGCGAAGTGACTGAAAGAACCGGCAACCGGTTCCTCGACGATCATTTCGCCCAGCTGACGCATGATCAGGAAGGCAATGAAGCCGCAGATGGCATAGCCCAGGATCATCGACGGGCCGGCGGACTTGAGCACGCCTGCCGAACCCAGGAACAGCCCGGTACCGATGGCACCGCCCAGAGCGATCAGTTGGATGTGGCGATTCTTCAGCCCACGCTTGAGCTGGTTTTGTTCAGTCATCAGGGAGCAGTCACTTCTTCGACGTTCGAGGTATCAAGAGTGCAATGGTCCGCCGCAGGCAAACCTTGTGGGAGCGGGTCTCTGCCCGCGAAGAGGCCCCCACCGACACCCCACAAAAAAACGCCAACCCTGGAAGGTTGGCGCACGTGGACATCAGTTGTCCTTACTCAGGCTTGGGCTTGCGACGGCCGAAGCCGGGACGCTGACCGGTGCCAGCGGCCGGGCCACGACGATTGCCCGACGGCGCGTCGTCCACCAGCTTGATGCCCGGGCGCTTTGCAGCGGGCTTGGCACCCGGCTTGCCGGCAGGCCTGGCTGGACGCTTGTTCATGTCCGCCGGACGCTCGGCCACGGCACTGCCACGACCGCTGTCCTTGCGCGCAGCCGGCGCCGAATCACCGCGTGGCTGACGGGCTGGACGCTGCTCGCCGGACGGCGCCGAATCGCCGCGCGGCTGGCGAGCCGGGCGTTGGTCGGTGGACGGCGCGCCGTCCTGGGCAGGACGCAAGGTGCGCACGCGCTCGCCGCGGCCCATCGGGCGCGAGGATTTGCGCTGCATGCGCTCCAGCTTGTCCTTGGTCTTGGTGGTCATCGACGGCATGGCCACGGCGGTCAGGCCGACTTCGGCGCTCAGGGTATCGACTTCACCCTGGGTCAGCTCGCGCCAACGACCCATCGGCAGGTCGGAGTTGAGGAATACCGGACCGAAGCGCACGCGCTTCAGGCGGCTGACCACCAACCCCTGGGATTCCCACAGGCGACGCACTTCGCGGTTGCGGCCTTCCATCACCACGCAGTGGTACCAGTGGTTGAAGCCTTCGCCACCCGGTGCCTGCTGGATATCGGTGAAGCGAGCGGGCCCATCTTCCAGGATGACGCCGTTCTTGAGGCGCAGCAGCATGTCGTCATCGACTTCGCCGCGTACGCGCACCGCGTACTCACGGTCCATTTCGAACGAGGGATGCATCAGGCGGTTGGCCAACTCGCCGTCGGTGGTGAACATCAGCAGCCCGGTGGTATTGATGTCCAGGCGGCCGACGTTGATCCAGCGGCCTTCGCGCGGGCGCGGCAGGCGGTCGAATACGGTCGGGCGGCCTTCGGGGTCGTCGCGGGTGCAGATTTCGCCGTCGGGCTTGTTGTAGATGATCACGCGGCGCACGGTTTCCGAGGCTTCCTCGCGCTTGATCACCTTGCCATCGACGGTGATGGCGTCGTGCAGGTCGACGCGCTGGCCGAGGGTTGCGACCTTGGCGTTGACCTTGATTCGGCCTTCGCTGATCCACGCCTCGACGTCTCGGCGCGAACCCACGCCGATACGGGCCAATACTTTCTGCAGTTTTTCGCCGGCAGGGCCGATTTCCTGGCTGCCGTCTTGCTGATCGAGATCTTTCATCGTAAGCACCTCCCGGTGGGTCGAATTGAATGCTGCTCGGCGCAGGCGCGCCGGAGGGCCGCGAATGATACGCGCAACACGGCGCCTGCGCATCAAAGGCTAGCCGATTTTTTCAGGCTTTCTTCTTTTTCCGCTTGGCGGTGCCTTTCATGTCTTTCAGGCGCTGCACCGCCTGCGCGTTCACGTCGCGCCGCTCGTCTTTGTCCATCTTCTTCCAGGCCTTGCACTCAGGCTTGGTGCGGCCACAGGCAATACACGTCTCGTCAGTGAACTTGCAGACGCTGATACAGGGGTTCTTGCTGCTCATGGGACGGGGCACCGGTGCGCGACTGGAGGGATAAGGCTCTGACAACGGCCAGCGCCGAATGCGCCATTTTCTTTGAACGCAGCAGGCTCGAACCTATCCGGCGGCACTCGTTGAAACCCGTTGAAAACTGACAAGCGCCACTGAGGAAACGCTGAACTAAATAATGATTCACACACGTTAAAAATGAAAAATCATATTCATTCTTCTGCCTGTCGAAGTTCTCAGCATGTGCTTAACTTTTTTTAACCGGGGGTCGCGCCATGCGCCTGCAACACGGGTAATGATTAGAACAACTTATTCATTGAATACGAGGTGCAGCATGAACGCCAAAGACTTTAAGCCGTTTGATTTTTCAACCGTCAAACGAGATCAGAAGAACAGCGTAGCCAGCGTCGCGGACCTGACAGTGGAGTTCAGTCATATCCCTGCCCGATACGCCAGCGAGTTTCCAAACAGACAGGTCGTTTTCAAAGATGTACAGATTTTCGAAACCGCCCGGGGTGTGACGTTTTCAGCGAACTATGTTCCCGATCGCGGCAGTCACTGGGAGTTCATGATAAACACACCCACGTCCCCAGGCTTCCACACCATTGGCGCTCAAGGATCGGCATACGCCGGGTTGCGTCACGGGGGACACGAGATGCACTTGTTCGATTACGACACCGTCGAGCTGAAAGCCTACATGCCAGACAGCATCTATCAGGCAAGGCTCGTCAATGCAGGTCAAGCCGGGGAGGACGGTTTCCAACTAAGCCTGGCTTCCAATGTGCAGGAGGACTGAGTCTCGAAAAAATCCAGACACAAAAAAAGCGACCCGAAGGTCGCTTTCTTTGTTTGCCTCAAGGAGTTCAAGGGCCTCGAAGCTTTGTATGGCGCAGCGGACGGGACTCGAACCCGCGACCCCCGGCGTGACAGGCCGGTATTCTAACCGACTGAACTACCGCTGCGTATCGCTCGGACTTGCGTCCGTTTGAAACCTGTTGACCCAGAACTTCGAAGTTCTCGATCGCTGACCCGGCGAACCGAGTCAGTGTATAAAATGGCGCAGCGGACGGGACTCGAACCCGCGACCCCCGGCGTGACAGGCCGGTATTCTAACCGACTGAACTACCGCTGCGCAGTGTGTGCTCTCTTGTTTCAGCACGTGTTGCTCTTCGTTGCGTTCTCAGCTGCATTCTAACGAAATGGTGGGTGATGACGGGATCGAACCGCCGACCCTCTGCTTGTAAGGCAGATGCTCTCCCGGCTGAGCTAATCACCCTTTGCTTCGCTGAGGCCGCGAAATTTACGCAGGTACCGAACCTAAGTCAATACCCTGTATGAAGTTTTTTTGAAAAAGGTGTTAAATGTCAGAGCTTGTGAAACCTTGCGGGCCTCTTCGCGGGCAGAGCCCGCTCCCACAGGATCCTCAGATGAACTGGGTTTGTGTGGGAGCGAGGCGGGCGGCGAGCCCTCTGCCCGCGAAGAGGCCTTCAGCCCTTACAACGCAGCCAGCCCGCGCGCCAGATCGGCCTGCAGGTCGCCAACGTCTTCCAGGCCTACCGCCACCCGGATCAAGCTGTCGCGAATCCCTGCCGCTTCGCGTTCGGCGGGCGACAGGCGCCCGTGCGACGTGGTGGCCGGGTGGGTGATGGTGGTCTTGCTGTCACCCAGGTTGGCGGTGATCGAGATCAGGCGGGTTGCATCGATGAAGCGCCAGGCGCCCTCCTTGCCTCCCTTGACCTCGAAACTGACCACGGCGCCGAAGCCTTTGGTCTGACGCTTGGCCAGTTCATGCTGAGGGTGGCTCGGCAGGCCCGAGTAATGCACCTTCTCGATGCCATCCTGCGCCTCCAGCCATTGCGCCAGCACCTGCGCGCTGGCGCAATGGGCGCGCATGCGCAGGTTCAGGGTTTCCAGGCCCTTGAGGAAGATCCAGGCGTTGAACGGGCTCAAGGTAGAGCCAGCGGTGCGCAGGTAACCCAGCACCTCGTTCATTTCCTTGCTGCGACCGCACACGGCGCCACCCATGCAACGACCCTGGCCGTCGATGAACTTGGTCGCCGAGTGCACGACGATGTCGGCACCCAACGCCAGCGGCTGCTGCAGCGCCGGTGTGCTGAAGCAGTTGTCGACCACCAGCATGGCGCCCTTGGCCCGGGCCACGGCGCTCAAGGCCGTGATGTCGACCAACTCGGCCAGCGGGTTGGACGGCGACTCGACGAACAGCAGCCTGGTATTGGCCTTGATGGCCCGTTCCCAGCCGCTGACGTCGGCCAACGGCACGTAGTCCACTTCGATGCCGAAGCGCTTGAAGTACTTCTCGAACAAGCTGATGGTCGAGCCGAACACGCTCTGCGACACCAGCACGTGGTCGCCCGCGCTGCACAGGCTCATGACCACGGCAGTGATCGCCGCCATGCCCGTGGCGAAGCCGACCGCCTGTTCGGCGCCTTCCAGGGCGGCCAGGCGCTCTTCGAAGGAGCGCACGGTGGGGTTGGTGTAGCGCGAGTAGACATTGCCCGGCACTTCGCCGGCAAAACGCGCCGCGGCATCGGCCGCAGTACGGAAAACATAGCTGGAAGTGAAGAACAGCGGATCACTGTGTTCGCCTTCCGGCGTGCGGTGCTGGCCGGCGCGAACCGCCAGGGTGTCGAACGACACCCCTTCGAGATCGCTATCCAGTCGCCCGGCATCCCATTCCTGTGTCATGCCGTTGCTCCCATTCAGTTGTTGTAGAGGTCTATGATCGCGCTGACCGCATGCGACTTGCTCTTGTTGGAGTCGTTGCGCGCCTGCTCGATCTTGTTCAGATAGAACGCGTCGATATCGCCGGTGACGTACTTGCCGTCGAACACCGCGCAGTCGAAGTTCTCGATCTTGACCTTGCCACCACCGACCGCGTCGATCAGGTCGGGCAGGTCCTGGTAGATCAGCCAGTCGGCGCCGATCAGATCGGCCACTTCCTGGGTGCTGCGGTTGTGCGCGATCAACTCATGCGCACTCGGCATGTCGATGCCGTAGACGTTCGGGTAGCGCACGGCTGGAGCAGCCGAGCAGAAATAGACGTTCTTGGCGCCGGCTTCGCGGGCCATCTGGATGATCTGCTTGCAGGTGGTGCCGCGCACGATCGAATCGTCCACCAGCATCACGTTCTTGCCGCGGAACTCCAGCTCGATGGCATTGAGCTTCTGACGTACCGATTTCTTGCGCGCGGCCTGGCCGGGCATGATGAAGGTACGACCGATGTAGCGATTCTTGACGAAGCCTTCGCGAAACTTCACGCCCAGGTGGTTGGCCAGCTCCAGGGCCGCGGTGCGGCTGGTGTCCGGAATCGGGATGACCACGTCGATGTCGTGTTCCGGGCGTTCGCGCAAAATCTTGTCGGCCAGCTTCTCGCCCATGCGCAGGCGTGCCTTGTAGACCGAGATACCGTCGATGATCGAGTCAGGGCGGGCCAGGTACACATGCTCGAAGATGCACGGTGCGTACTGGGGGTTGGGTGCGCATTGGCGGGTGTGCAGCTTGCCGTCTTCGGTGATGTACACCGCCTCGCCCGGCGCCAGGTCGCGGATCAGGGTGAAGCCGAGTACGTCCAGGGACACGCTTTCGGAGGCGATCATGTATTCCACGCCTTCGTCGGTGTGGCGCTGGCCGAACACGATCGGACGGATCGCGTGCGGGTCACGGAAACCGACGATGCCGTAGCCGGTGATCATGGCCACCACTGCGTAGCCACCGGTGCAGCGCTTGTGCACGTCGGTGACGGCGGCGAACACGTCTTCCTCGGTAGGCTGCAGCTTGCCGCGCACGGCCAGTTCGTGGGCGAACACGTTGAGCAGCACCTCGGAGTCCGAGCTGGTGTTGACGTGACGCAGGTCCGATTCGTAGATTTCCTTGGCCAGCTGCTCGACGTTGGTCAGGTTGCCGTTGTGCGCCAGGGTGATGCCATAGGGCGAATTGACGTAGAACGGCTGGGCCTCGGCCGAGGTCGAGCTGCCCGCCGTGGGATAGCGCACATGGCCGATGCCCATGTGCCCGACCAGCCGCTGCATATGGCGCTGCTGGAAAACGTCCCGTACCAGCCCGTTGTCCTTGCGCAGGAACAACTTGCCATCGCTACTGGTAACGATACCGGCAGCATCCTGGCCGCGGTGTTGGAGGACCGTTAGCGCGTCATACAGCGCTTGATTGACGTTCGACTTACCGACGATACCGACGATGCCACACATGCGACGCAACCCCTACTTAATGAATCTGAACTGAGCACCACTCACTGCGCCTTGTTGGCCGGCAAGAGGTGTTCCTTGAACGGAATGTCAGCCGGTGCGCTGATTCCGCTGGCGAGCCACTGGCTGGACATCCCCAGAATGAGGTTTTTCGACCAGTCAGCAACCAAAAGAAATTGGGGCAGGAGCCGTGATTCCTGCCACCACGAATCCTGTTGAACGGGCCCCAGGCTCATCAGCCCGGCGGCCACCACCACCAGCAGGCCACCGCGCGCGGCGCCGAAGACCATGCCCAGGAAGCGGTCGGTGCCCGACAGCCCGGTGACGCGAATGAGTTCGCCGATCAGGTAGTTGACCATGGCGCCGACCAGCAGGGTGGCCACGAACAGTACGGCACACCCGGCGATGACACGCGCGGATGGGGTCTGGATGTAGTTTTCGAAATAACCGGCGAGGGAACCACCGAACAGCCAGGCCACGCCACCTGCGACTATCCACGTGACCAGCGACAGGGCTTCCTTGACGAAGCCGCGTGTCAAGCTGATCAGTGCGGAGATGGCGATGATCGCGATGATCGCCCAGTCGACCCAGGTAAATGCCACGGTGCGGCCTGCATACGGATAAGGCGGCGCATTTTAGCAGAGCGCGGGCGCGGGAGTAAGCGGCGATTGTCGTCTGCACCGCAGCGCGCCACTTCGCGGCCGCTGACCGCTCCTACAGCTTCCCGTAGGAGCGGTCAGCGGCCGCGAAGGGAGCGCCACGGCTCCACGGCTGACGAAGACTCAGCCGCGCTCGGGCTCGAAACGTACCACGAACCCCTGCAGCTTCTGCTGGCGGTTGATCACGTCACGCAGGCGCTCGGCCTCGGCGCGCTCGACCAATGGACCGACGAACACCCGGTTCTTGCCATCGGCCGTACGCACGTAGGCGTTGTATCCCTGCGCACGCAGGCTCTTCTGCAAGCTGTCGGCACCGGCGCGGTTGGACAGGCTGGCCAATTGCACCGACCAGCTGACCGGCAGCCCATTGGGGTCGATCTTGCTGCCGGTGTCCGTCTTGGCGACCGGTGGCACCTTGGCCGCAGCGATGGGCGCGGAAGGCTGCACCGATTCCACCGGCTTCTTGGCAGGTGTGGCAGGCGCGGCAGGCACCGACTGGATCGGCTGGCTAGGCGGGGCAGCCTGCGTCGCGGCCTGCGCTGGAACCGGCTCCGTCTCGATGATCTGCGGCTCGGGCACGGCAACCGGCTCGACCTGCACCTGAGGCGCGGCCGGGGCCTGCGGCGCTGCCGGGGCTTGTACCTGAACCTGGCGCACGGTTTGATCCTCACGCGAAAACAGCATCGGCAGGAAAATCACCGCCAGCGCGATCAGCACAAGGGCGCCGATCATGCGCTGCTTGAACACCTTATTGGGCAATGCCATCCACGTTCTCCCGTTCTACGTTGCCATACATCCATTTCAGGGCCTGGGCGACACAGTGGAACGAGCCGAACACCAGAATCTCGTCACCCTCGCCTGCGGCTTCGCACTGCGCTTCGAGCGCATCGGCGAGGCTGCCATGAGACGTCGTGGCAGCGCCAAGGTTCAGGAGCGCGGCGTCGAGTTCGGCGGCCGGACGACTGCGCGGTGTTTTCAGTGGTGCGACTGCCCAGTGCGCGATGACGGCTGTCAGCGGCTCGATCACCCCGACCAGGTCTTTGTCGGCGAGCAGGCCGAACACGGCCAGACGCCGCCCCGCAAGAGGCTGGCGCGCCAGACGCTCGGCCAGAAAGCGAGCGGCGTGCGGGTTGTGGCCCACGTCGAGAAGAATTTCGACCGGCTTGCCGGCGTAACTCACCCGGTGACGGTCCAGGCGGCCGGCCACGCGGGTGTGCGCCAGCGCCCAACCCATACGTGCAGCGTCACGCGGCAGATCGAGTGCCACATAGGCCTGCAGGGCCAACGCGGCGTTTTCCAGCGGCAGGCTGGGCAATGGCAACGACAGCAGCTCGACCGGGTAGCCTTCGACATCCACCCCGCGCCACGACCAGTGATCGCCTTGCGCGATGAAGTCGTAGTCGCGGCCGCGCAGATAGAACGGGCAACCCAACGTGGCAACCTGCTCGAGCAATGGCTGCGGAGGGTCGATATCGCCACACAGTGCTGGCACGCCAGCACGCAGGATGCCGGCCTTCTCGAACGCCACCGACTCGCGGGTATCCCCCAGGTACTCGGCATGGTCCAGACCGATGCTGGTGACCACGGCCACATCGGCATCTACCAGGTTGACCGCATCGAGCCGACCGCCCAGGCCCACTTCCAGCACCACGGCATCGAGCTCGGCGCGCTGGAACAGCCAAAGCGCGGCCAGGGTGCCCATCTCGAAATAGGTCAGGGTAGTGGCGCCGCGCGCCGCTTCCACGGCGGTGAACGCCTGGCACAACTGGGCATCGGTGGCCTGCTGGCCGTCGATCAGCACTCGTTCGTTGTAGCGCAGCAGATGCGGCGAGGCGTAGACCCCCACTTTCAGATCGCGATCCTGCATCAGCGCCGCGATGAACGCGCAGGTCGACCCCTTGCCGTTGGTCCCGGTCACCGTGACCACACGCTCGGCTGGCTTGCCCAGGCCCAGGCGCTGCGCGACTTCGCGGCAACGGTCCAGGCCCATGTCGATGGCCGAAGGGTGCAGCTGCTCCAGATAGGCGAGCCACTGGCTCAGGCTGCGCTCGGTCATACGTTGGCGGGCGCCGGTGGAACCACAATGGGCTCGATCGGGGCGGCCACGTAGGTAGGCGTCGGCAGGCCCATGAACTGGGCCAGCAGGCTGCCCAGGCGCGGGCGCAGTTCCTGGCGCGAAATGATCATGTCGATCGCACCGTGCTCGATGAGGAATTCGCTGCGCTGGAAGCCTTCCGGAAGTTTTTCGCGCACGGTCTGCTCGATCACCCGCGGGCCGGCAAAACCGATCAGCGCCTTGGGCTCGGCGACGATCACGTCACCGAGCATGGCCAGGCTGGCGGAAACGCCGCCGTAGACCGGATCGGTCAGCACCGAGATGAACGGAATGCCTTCTTCGCGCAAACGCGCCAGGACTGCTGAGGTCTTGGCCATCTGCATCAGCGAAATCAGCGCTTCCTGCATGCGCGCACCACCGGAGGCGGCAAAGCAGATCATCGGGCAACGGTTTTCCAGGGCGTAGTTGGCGGCACGCACGAAGCGCTCGCCGACGATGGCACCCATGGAGCCACCCATGAACGAGAATTCGAAGGCGCTGGCCACCACGGGCATGCCCAGCAAGGTGCCGCTCATGGAGATCAGCGCATCCTTTTCGCCCGTCTGCTTCTGCGCTGCAGTCAGGCGATCCTTGTACTTCTTGCCATCACGAAACTTCAGGCGATCGACCGGTTCCAGATCGGCACCCAGCTCGGCGCGGCCATCTTCGTCGAGGAAGATGTTCAGACGCGCACGTGCACCGATGCGCATGTGGTGGTTGCACTTGGGACAGACGTCGAGGGTCTTCTCCAGCTCCGGACGGTACAGCACTGCTTCGCAGGACGGACACTTGTGCCACAGGCCTTCGGGCACCGAGCTTTTCTTCACTTCCGATCGCATGATCGAAGGGATCAGCTTGTCTACCAACCAGTTGCTCATGCTTTATTTCTCCAGTACCGGGGACTGCTGGCCTGGCCAGGTCCCGTGCATGCTCTTGAGCGTGTTCAGATATGAAACGAATACGTGGGCGAGCGTGGCGCAGGCTGCACACCTGCGTGCCGCGCGTTTCGCGAAACGTATGGACGGTGCCGAGCTGCCTGCCGTCACATGCTGCTCCCACGCACCGCTTTGAGGAAAGCGTCGATTTTGCGATGGTCCTTGATGCCCTTGCTCGACTCCACCCCGCCACTCACATCCACCGCCCAGGGTTTGACCTGAGCGACGGCCTGGGCGACGTTGCCGGCGTGAAGCCCACCTGCCAGCACGATCGGCTTGTCCAGGCCCGCGGGCACCAGCGACCAGTCGAAGGATTCACCGGTGCCGCCCGGCACGCCGGCCACGTAGGTGTCGAGCAGAATGCCGCTGGCGTTGCGGTAGGCCCGGCAGGCCGCCTGCAGATCATCGCCGGCGCGCACGCGCAATGCCTTGATGTAGGGACGGTGGTAGCCCTCGCATTCTTCCGGCGTTTCGTCGCCATGGAATTGCAGCAGGTCCAGCGGCACGGCGTCGAGGATTTCACCCAGTTCGCACCGACTGGCATTGACGAACAGGCCGGTGGTGGTCACGAACGGCGGCAGCGCGGCGATGATCGCGCGTGCCTGTTGCACGTTCACCGCCCGGGGGCTTTTGGCATAGAACACCAACCCGATCGCATCGGCACCCGCGTGCGCAGCGGCCAGAGCATCCTCTATGCGGGTAATACCGCAGATTTTGCTGCGAACGGCTGACATGTCGGCGAGTACCTCGACTTGGCTGGGGAACGGCGGATCTTAGCAAATGCTGTCGGCGACGTCAGCCAGTGTGTCGAACCCGGTCAGGAAGTGCGGACCGATATAGCGCTCGGGCAGTGGGAACTCATCGCGGTACTCGACTTGCACCAGGTACAGCCCGAAAGGATGGGCCGTGACCCCGCCGGTTCGGCGTACCCGGCTTTGCAACACTTCGGCGGCCCATTCCACAGGGCGCTCGCCCGTGCCGATGGTCATCAGCACACCGGCGATGTTGCGCACCATGTGGTGCAGGAAGGCATTGGCGCGCACGTCGATGACGATCATCTTGCCGTGCTGGGTGACCCGCAGGTGATGCAGTTGCTTGATCGGCGACTTGGCCTGGCACTGACCGGCGCGGAAGGCACTGAAGTCATGGGTACCGACCAGCGCCTGGGCGGCGGCGGCCATGCGGGTGACATCCAGCGGACGGTGATTCCAGGTGATTTCCTCGCCCAGATGGGCGGGTCGGATCTGGTCGTTGTAGATGACGTAGCGGTAGCGGCGGGCGATGGCCTTGAAACGCGCATGAAAGTTGGGCGGCATGATCTTGGCCCAGGTGACACTGACATCATGGGGCAGATTGATGTTGGCACCCATGACCCAGGCTTTCATGCTGCGCTCGGCCTGGGTATCGAAATGCACCACCTGGCCGCAGGCGTGGACACCCGCGTCCGTGCGGCCGGCGCACATCAGCGAGACGGGCGAAGCGGCAACCTTGCCCAGGGCGTCTTCGAGGGTTTCCTGTACGGTGCGCACGCCAGAGGCCTGGCGCTGCCAGCCGCGGTAGCGCGAACCTTTGTATTCAACGCCCAAGGCAATGCGATAGAAGCCGTCGGCCGCCGATTCGGCGACCGCGTTGTCGATGTTTTGCACGAAGTTGCAGCCTGTTGGTTAAGCGATGGCGGCGATTATACCGGATCATGGAATTGCGGCGCTGCCTTCGCGGGCAGAGCCCGCTCCCACAAAGAGGGCCTCGACGTACAGCTGTGGGAGCAGGTTTGGGGGTCGGACGGCGACGGCCGCACCGCGTTACCGGCTGATGCGCCCTAGCATCTCGCGCGCCTCATCCTGCTGCCCGGTGCTGCCTTCCTTGAGCACTTCACCGAGAATGTCGCGGGCGCCGTCGTTGTCACCCATCTCGATGTAGGCACGGGCCAGGTCAAGCTTGGTGCCAGCCTCGTCTCCCCCGTCGAGGTAGTCGAAATCGTCTTCGCCTTCGATCGGCGGGAGGTCTTCAGGCTTGGGGGGCACGGCGAACGGCTCGGCCATGGGTGTGCGGGCAAAACCGTCGGAGAGTTTTTCCAGTTCGGCATTGATCTCGTTCAGGCGCGATTCGGGTGCCTGTGGCTCCTCGGCGTCATCGGCCAACGACAGATCGAAATCTTCCGGCAACGTCGTCTCGGGTTCGTCGGTCGAATTGCCCGCCGCAGCTTTCTGCTCGGCCAGCAAGGTGTCGAAGTCGATGTCCGCGCCTGCCGTCGGCGCGGGGTCCGGGGTGTCATCCAGGTTGAGGTCGAAATCGGTATCGAAGGTGCCGTCCAGCGAGTCGGCGGACCCCGGCTCGTCGTGCAGCAACTGCTTGACGTACTCGGCGTCCATCTGCGCTGCCGCGGCGGCTGCACCGGCAGCGGCGGCGGCAACGCCCAGCATGGCAGGGAAGCGCGCTTTCAGACGCTCGACGTCGGCATGGTTCTGGCCGGTGGCGATCAACTGCCGCTCCTGGCCGACGAAGCCATCACGATCACCTTGCAGGCCATACACTTCCATCAATTTCAGGCGCAGATCGCTGCGCTTGGGCTCGCGCTCGGTCGCCGCTTCCAGCAGTTCGGCAGCATGATTGAGGCGGCCGCGGGCAATGCTCTGCTCCACTTCGGCGAACAGCCCTTCATCGGTGTCGATGCTGGGGCGCAGCGGCGGCGTAGGCAGCACGGTCGGCGCGGGCGCCTCGGCAAAGGTAGCCGGTGCGGCACTGGCCCTGGCGCCCGCTACCGAGGCGGCCACCATGGCCGGGGTCAGGTGCACGGTCGCCGCCGGCCGCTCCAGCCCTTCGAAGCTGTTGGGCGGCAAATCGAGATCCGGGCCGTGATCGGGCTCTTCGGCCAGCGCGCGGGCCATGCGCATGTGCTTCTCGGCCTCCTGCTGCGCCTTGCGGCGGCGGGCCAGCAGCAACAGCAGCAAGAGCAGCGCTGCAAGGGCACTGGCACCGACCACCATCAGCAAGGTCGAGTTGTCGCTGGGCTGCTCGGCAACCACGTCGTCGGCGGGGTCGGTGGTCGCATCCAGCGGCTCGCCCTGAGGCGAGGCCGGCGTACTGGCGGCAGCGTCGGGATTGACCTGCTCGGTGGCACCGGGTACCGCCGGTGCCGGAACCAGCGCGGCGTTGACCGGGGCATCGGGATCGCCCTCGGCAGGCTCGCCGCTGGCATCCGCAGGGGCCAGCGCCTGCGCCGGCGCCAACGCTTCGGCCGGCACCGGAACATCGGCGCCCGCCGCCTGCATCTTGGCCAGTTGGTCGTTCTTGAGCTGAATCAGTTTCTGCAACTTGTCGAGCTGGCTCTGCAGGTCGGCGTTGCGGCTGCGCAATTCTTCGTTGTCACGGCGCGTGGAGTCCAGGGCTTCCTGGGTCACCGCGAGTTTCTGGTCGAGAGCCCTGGCATCGCCCGCCGGGCCGTTGGCCTCGCTGGCGCCTGACACCAGGCTGAGGTTGTCTTGCGGCGGCGCGGCGGCCGGCGCCGGGGCACCGTTGCCACGGCGCGTGGCATCGACCTGCTGCGCCCGCGGACCGAGGCGACGGCCTTCGCGCCAGGCAGCATTCTGCCGCGCGACTTCGGCCACGGCTGGGCCCGGCGCTGTGGCCGCGGTCTGCTGGGCGTCCGGCATGCGCAGGACCTGGCCGGTCTTGAGACGGTTGATGTTGCCGTCGAGAAACGCGTCGGGGTTGAGCGCCTGGATGGCCAGCATGGCTTGCTGGACCGAGCTGCCCTGACGATTGCGCGCAGCGATCTCCCACAGGGTGTCACGCGAACCCGTGGTGTAGGACGCCTGGTTGGCACTGGCGGCGGGAGCGCTCAGCGCCGGCTGCGGTGCATTCTGCGCCGCCTGGGCCGCCTGCGGGGCAAACTGCGCGGGATCGAGCAGCATGCTGTAGTCGCGCAGCAGACGGCCGCTGGGGAAATTGACCTGGACCAGGAACTTCACCAAGGGCGCCGACAAGGGTTGCGTCGAGGTCACGCGGATGACGCTGCGGCCACTGGCGTTGATCACCGGCGTGAAGCGCAGGCCGTCGAGGAAAGCCTGGCGCTCGACGCCCGCCTTGCTGAATTCCTCGGCCGGGGCCAGCACTGGCTGCACCTCGGCGGCAGAGAGGCCGCGCACATCGAGCAGTTCTATCTCGGCGAGCAGGGGCTGGTTCACCGCGGACCTGAGGGTCAACTCACCCAGCTCCAGGGCGTTGGCGATACCGGAGGACAGCGCCGAAGCGGCAGCCATTGCTAACACCAGTTTGCGAACTTGAACCATGGCCTAATCCTTGTCTGAACATTCCTCGGCAAGCGAGAAGAAGCTTGCGCTGTCGCATGCGAACAGCTGGGCAAAACGGGCGAACTGTCTGCAAATTGTCGGCAAGTATCTTTTAGCCATGACCTTTAATCAACAACTCGGCCACTTGTACCGCATTCAAGGCGGCGCCCTTGCGCACGTTGTCCACCGTGGCCCACAGGCTCAGCGCCTGGGGATCGTCGATACCGGTGCGTACACGACCCACGTACACCACGTCCTGGCCTACCGCATCGCCCACTGCTGTAGGGTAGTCGTCTTCCACCGTTTCGATCCCGGGCGCCATGGCCAGGGCCTGGTTGATGGCCGCAAGGTCCAGCGTCGAGCCGGTCTGCAGCGCGATGCTGTAGCTGTCGCCGAAGAACACCGGTGCCTGCACGCAGGTCACCGAAATCTTCAGCGCTGGCATGCCAAGCAGCTCGCGCAGTTCGTCGACCAGCCGCCGCTCCAGCGGCACATGGCCCTGCGCGTCGGGCGTACCGACCTGCGCCAGCAGGTTGAAGGCGATCTGGCGGTCGAAGAACTGCGGTTCCAGCGGGCGCACATTGAGCAGCTCGGCCGTTTGCCGGGCCAGTTCGCTGACAGCCTCGCGGCCCAGGGCCGACACGGCCAGGCAGGCGGTCACGTGCACCTGCTGCAGATCCAGCACCGCGCGCAAGGGTGCCAGGATCACGGCCAGCGCAGTGGCGGCAGCGCTGGGGCTGGCGACTTGCACGGGCAGCGGCAGATCGCTCAGCACGGCGGCATTGGCTTCCGGGACCACATTGGGGGCCTGGGACGTCGCCAGGCCGGCCGACAGATCGATGACCGTGCAACCGGCCGCCGTAGCACGCGGCGCCAAGCTGCGCGTCACCGCAGGGCCGGCGGCGAAGAACACCAGCTTGACCAGACTGAAATCGAACTGATCGACTTCACGCACCCGCACGTTCTTGCCGCGAAAAGCCACCGACGCACCGGCCGATTCGCTGCTTGCCAACAGGTGCAGAGCACCCACCGGGAAATCGCGCTCTTCGAGAACCTGCACGAGGGTTTCGCCAACCGTCCCGGTGGCGCCGATCACGGCGATGTCGAAAGTCTTGGGCATGGGCAGGGTCCTTGGGAAATGAACAAGGCGCGCACTTTATCGGTTATCGGCCGCGCTGTCCTCGCAGCAGACAGGCGCCGCAGTGCACCTGCCCCACCGCGGTGCGCCCTTCGCGGCCACGGACCGCTCCTACGGACAACCTCGCAACCTGCGCAGGAGCGGTCATCGGCCGCGAAACAGGCGCCGCGGTGCCCCTGACCCACCGCGGCGCGCCCTTCGCGGCCACGGACCGCTCCTACGGACAACCTCGTAACCTGCGTAGGAGCGGTCATCGGCCGCGAAGGAAGCGCCGCGATGGCTCAGTGCTTCTTGTCTTTCTTGAAGGCGGCTTCCAGCGCATCGTTGATGGTGCGCAGTACCTTGACTCGCGCCCAGCGCTTGTCGTTGGCCTCGACCAAGGTCCACGGCGCCACCTCACTGCTGGTGCGATCGACCATGTCGCCCACGGCGTCGCGATAGGCACCCCACTTTTCGCGGTTGCGCCAGTCGTCTTCGGTGATCTTGAAACGCTTGAACGGAATCTGCTCGCGCTCTTTGAACCGTTTCAACTGGGTCTGTTCATCGATCGCCAGCCAGAACTTGACCAGCACCACACCGGCATCGGTCAGTTGCTCTTCGAAGTCGTTGATCTCGCCATAGGCGCGCATCCAGTCGGCCGGACTGCAAAAGCCTTCGATCCGCTCGACCAACACGCGGCCGTACCAGGAGCGGTCGAACACGGTGAACTTGCCCCGCGCCGGCAATTGCCGCCAAAAGCGCCACAGATAGGGCTGGGCGAGTTCGTCCTGGGTTGGCGCGGCAATCGGCACGATGTGGTATTGACGCGGGTCGAGCGCGGCGGCGACACGCTTGATCGCTCCTCCCTTACCCGCCGCATCGTTGCCTTCGAACACCGCCACCAGGGCGTGGCGGCGCATGCGCTTGTCGCGCATCAGGCCTGCCAGGCGAGCCTGCTCGGCAATCAGCTGGCGTTCGTAATCGTCCTTCTGCAGATGCCGGCTCAAATCCAGGCTGCCGATCAGGCTGCGTTTGTCGATGCTTTCACCGATGTTCGCCACGGCCTTGCGCACTGGCTCGGTGGGCGCCTTCAGCGCTGCCTGCAATCCTTCGAGCAGAATCTGCCCGACCGCCAGGCTGCGGTAGTTGGCATCCACGCCTTCGATCACGTGCCACGGCGCGTAGTCGCGACTGGTGCGCCGCACCACGCGTTCGCCGAAGCGCACGAAGCGGTCATAGGTCCTGGACTGCTGCCAGTCCAGCGGGCTGATCCGCCAGCTGTGCAACGGATCGTCACGCAATGACTTGAGCCGCGCCTTCATCTGCTGCTTGGACAGGTGAAACCAGAACTTGAAGATCAGGGCACCTTCGTCGCAGAGCATTCGCTCCAACCGCTGCGCGCCGTTGATGGCCTGCTCCAGACGGCCATCCTTGATGTCGCCATGCACCCGATCCTGAATCATCTGGCTGTACCAGTTGCCGAAGAACACCCCCATGCGGCCCTTGGCCGGCAACTGGCGCCAGTAGCGCCAGGCCGGTGGTCGCGCCAGTTCCTCGTCGGTCTTTTCATCGAAGGTGCGCACCTCGATCAGGCGCGGGTCCATCCACTCATTGAGCAACTTGACCGTCTCGCCCTTGCCCGCCCCTTCGACGCCGTTGATCAACACGATCACCGGAAAACGCGCTTGCTCCTTGAGCTCGTACTGGGCTTCCAGCAGCGCTTCGCGCAGGGCAGGCAGACGCGCCTCGTAAGTGTCCTTGTCGATGGCATGACCAATTTCGGCGGATTCGAACATGGGGCAGGCATTCCTCTTCGGTTAGCTTGAGCGAGCCTCGCTGGGCGAGGTGGTGCTTTGCGTATCGCTACTGAAGCCGACCCGCTCGAGCAGGGTTAGTTCGGCCAGCAAGGCGTTCTCGGCACCCTGGCGACGTCGGGCGATGTCATTGGCGCGCCGCAGGTAATCGCCGCTGCTGCCGGGTTCCTGGCGTTCGTCGAGGACGCTCAACTCCTCGGCGAACGGCGCCAGACCCCGTTCCAGGGTGCTCGCATGGCGTTCACGCAGGTAGTCGGTCCAGAATGCCTGGCGGATCATGAACGCGGCGAAGTCCGGTGCGGCTTCGGCCTGCAGCACCTCGGCCTGTGCGGCGTCGTAGATGTCGACGCCGATACCGGCCGTGGCGGCATAGGCCATGCTCTGCGGCTGGCCGGGCAAGGCCAGGCGACGGGCCAGATAGGTCCGCAGCGCCATGCGCACTTCTGCCTCGTCGACGCTCACACCCAGGCGCCGACGCTCGGCAATGATGCGCCGGGCAATGACCTCCAGCCGGTCGAGCCGGAACAGTCCACGGGCCAGCTCGTACAGGCGTTCGCCCCGCTGAGCCCAGGTTGCGCCCTGCAAGGCGTAATGCTGGAGCACATGCACTTCCATATCACTGAACATCAACCGCTCTCCATCCACGCAAGTGTCCAACCCCTGGGCCATGGTGTACAGGCGTTGACGCAACTGGCGATTGGCCGATGCACCGGCAACGACATTCCAGACGCGCCGGGTCAGTTCGGTTGGATTGCGGGTGTAATCCGGTGTGTGACGCAGATTGTCGATCAAGCGGGTGAAGGCCTCGGAGCCGTCTTCATCGACCAGCCCCTGCCACAACTGTGCGCGATGGCGTCGCTCCACCTCGCTGGCACCCTGCAGCCACACATCGACCAGCGGGCGGCCGGCACTTGCCGAGTGCACATCGTTGGTCCGATGGGCGAAGAACTGAAAACGCCGGTGTGGCCTGGGGCTATCCAGCTGCCTCAAGCTGAAGTCATCCAGCCTGTTGCGATCCATGAAAACGTCCACACCCTGCCCTTGGCTCATCTCGGTGAACACCGAGTCGGGAATATGGCGCAGCCGGGTGCGGTACAGGTTCAGGGTCCGCAGCGCGGGCAGCCGCGAAGCCCACTGTGGCCAGCTGGGCAGCACCAGACCGGCGAGATTGAGTTGCTGCAGCCTGGAGAAACCGCTGGAAGTGGCTATCGGCCCCGGAAGATTGCCGCTCAGGCTCAACAGGGTCAGGTCCGGCAGACGCCCCAGGCGATCGAGCAGCGCCTGGTCCAGGGTCAGGTTGCAGAGCGTCAGGTCCAGTTCGGTCAGCTGTGTCAGACGATCGACCGCTTCGGGCAACTGGCCCAGGTTGCACTCACGCAGGGTCAGGCTGCGCAGCTGCGAAAAGCTGGCCAGCAAGTTGGTCAGTGCCGGCGCGTCCACCGTGCTGCCGGTCAGGTTGAGGTGCGTGACGAAGCGCAGATCGGCGTTCAGGCCAGGAAAATCCAGCAGCGGCGCGTAGGTCAGATTCAGATGATAGTGGTGTCCGTTGGCCGCACGTTCGGAAGGCAGCTGACGGCGCCAGGCGATGTCCAGACGCGCCGTGACGTCGGCACGGTAATGCATCAGGTCGCCTCTGCTGGCGTTGTAGCGGGCCGGAAGGTTGGCCGGGGCCGGTCGGTGCGCCCACGCTTGCAGCTGAGCGTGCATCTGCGAACGCTCGGAGGCCAGGTTGTCCAGCCCCAGCATGATGTCGGCGCGGCTCATGCCGGCTTGTTCGTACAGTCCCAGCAGTTCGCGGGCAGCGGGCTCGCTGGTGCCCGGATAGAGGCCGCGAATGCGTGCCACCAGCACCCGTCGCGACAGGACCACCTCTCGCCTTCCGCTCATGGGGTAACCCACGCGCCCGTAGCCGTCGCGCATCGGTGCCCTGAAGCTTTCCGGCAGAGGCGTCTGGCCCAGCCAGCGTGCACAGGCATCGCGGTGAGCGAAGGCGTAGTCACGCACCGCATCGCCCGACGCGGTGTCGCCCAGCACCTGCTTGATGGCCCGTTCCAGCTCGAGGCTGTCCAGCGACTGCGCGGTGCCGAAGCACAGGCCTTCGAAGGCGCGATTGAGCCGTTGGCACTGTTGATAGGCACGCGCGCGCTCACTCGACTTCAGGGGGATGCGTCGATTAACCAGCATTCGCGCCTGTTCGCCAGGCGCCACGCCGAGCAATACCTCTTCGGCTGCGGCGACGCTCAAGGCGGGAAAATCCCTGCAAATGAGCTGGGTGGCCGGACCGCTGCCAAAATGCGTGGCGTCGTAGAGCTGTTCGAAACGTACCTGCGCGGCAGTGTCCACAAGCCCGGCGCGTTGCACCTGGCGGTGCAGGGCAAAACGTTGCAGGGCATCGACCAGCAACGCAGTGGGTTTGTAGGCCTGGGCATAGACCGCGTCCAGCAAGGTGGGCGGCAACCCGGTGCTGGCCAGCGCCCGATGGATATCCTGTGACTCCATGCCCGACAGCCGCCAGCCCAGGCGGTCACGCAGGGTGGTGCCGGTCACCTCGGGTTGCTGCTCGGCGGCCAGCCGCCAACCGGCACCCGTTTCCTCGATCAGTGGCAGGTAGGCATTCGCGTCGCGCGGATGGGTAATGCGCCACCGCTGGTACCGATCGTCGAAGCGAAGGTCATGCACGCGCCCGTCGATGACCACGCTGTCACGTGCTTCGTCGTGATAGAGCCGATCGGTATCGGGCAGCAGGTCGGCAGGCAGGCCCTGGGCAGCAACGTAGTCGTCGAGGTTGGGACGCCACAGGTGCTCGCGGCCATCGGCGAGCGTCACCGGGAGCAGTTCCGCCAGCTGGGTATCGGCGGCAATGGCAGGCACTCTGGGCGCGACCCAGCTGCGGCCCGCCTGCACCGCGCCGGCGAACACCGCCATGGTCGCCAGATTTTCGACCACGCTCATGGCATGGCCGAAGGCGGCATGATCATCGCCCTGGCGCCAATCGTCGACGCCACTGAACACTTCCTGCAACAGCTGGGCCGCAGCGCAGGTCAGCATGGCCGCACCCAACGCCGGGACCAGCAGGCCGGCGATATTGAGCAGGGTCGTTCCGGCGTCCAGATAACGCCGGCGTTCACGCTCCCGGATGATGGCGTCTTCGTCGGCGGTCGGCACCGCCATCACTCGAGCATCCTGGTAGGTCTTGAGCAAGCGATCATTATGTTGCAGGTCGAACAGGTCACCGACCACCGCACGCTTTTCCAGGTTCAATCGCTTCAGCCAAGCGCCACCGGAGCCGGCAATCCGCTGCTGCAGACGCTGGTCGAACGGCGCAGCGAACTTCTCGCCCACCAACGAGCAGACATATCGCTGGAAATCGGGCCGCTGGAGTTTTTCTCCCAGGCGTTCGGCGAAGGCCTGGAACGAAGGGTATTGCTTGATCGGGTGGTCGGGTTCGCCGGGCATCAGCACCACACAGCGACCGTCGACGGTCGATTCGATCAGTTGCACGCCGTACAACGCCACGGCAGCGAAATCGGCGCTGCCCAGCAGGCGCAGCCAGTGATAGCGCACCGCGCTGCCCGCCCAGGTCGGGGGAGCCGCTTGGGCAACCTGCAGCAGCAGACGATAGCCGTCTTCCTCGACATCGCCGCGCAAGCGGGCAATGTGGGCCAGCACTGCGAGATGGGCCTGGTCATTGCGTTTGAACAGCGCCGCCACCCGCTCGGGTTGGTCGTCGGGCTTGAACACTGTGTCCAGGTGAGCCTGGTAGCGCTGGCCCAGGTCCAGGCGCCGGCAGGCAGTGGCGAATTGCTGGGGGTCAAGGGCGATTGCCGGTTTTTCCTGGCGGGCGCGAAAGTCGATGTCTTTGCCGGCAGTGAAGTATTCGACACCGCCGCTTGGCAGCACCATCGAACCCGGCGCAAAGCTCAGGTTCGCTTCGAAATTCTGCATGGCGGCAACCAGCAGGTTCTGTTCAATCGCCCAGCGATGACTGAAGCCCATGCCGACGTTGTGCATGGCGCGCACCAGCACATAGCCGCGCGGATCAATGTCGAGCTGGCACTGCCTGCGGATCTCCTGCCCGACCAGGTCGGCACAGAACTCGGTGACGTCGCGCAGCCCGGCCAGTACAGGGGCGAGGGCGCGCTTGGCGGCGTGGCTTTCATTCTGACTGGCGCTCAACGCCTGGCGCATCGCCGGGCTGGCCTGGCTCAGCCAGGTCGGCAACCGCTGCGCGACGATGCGCGCATGGCGGCGGTCCCGGGCGGTGCCGCCCTGGCTCATTGGGGGGTAGATCGCGTGCATGATCGGCTCCTTGCCGAAAGGGGAGCGCGCACGGTAGCTCGCGCCACAGCCGCCAGAGGCTGCATTAATAACCACCTGCAGACCGCAGTGGCCGCCGCTGCGCAGCCGTCGCAGCGGCCTGGCGCTGGCGAAGCAGAGCCTGCGCGCTACAATGCCTGCTCGCCTATTGCCGAAGCAGTCATGAAAACCCCGAGCATCCTCGCCCAGCTGGACTGGACCGACACCGGTCATCCTCGATCGCGCGCCTTCGGCGACGTCTATTTCGCCGCCGACGGCCTGGCCGAAAGCCGCCATGTGTTCATCGAGCAGAATCGCTTGGCAGAACGCTTCGCCGCCCTCGCCGACGGCGAACGCCTGGTGATCGGCGAAACCGGCTTCGGCACCGGGCTGAATTTTCTCTGTGCGTGGCAGTGCTTCGCCGCCTCGGCTGCACCGACTGCGCGCCTGCACTTCATCAGCGTGGAAAAGTACCCGCTGAGCGCTGCGGACCTGACCCGAGCCCTGGCGCTGTGGCCAGAGCTTTCGGCCTGCAGCGAGGCGTTGCTGGCGCAGTACGTGGCGGTGCATGAAGGCTTCCAGCGCCTGGTGTTCGACGGCGGCCGGGTGACCTTGACGTTGCTCATAGGCGATGCGCTGGAACAGCTGCCGTGCCTGGACGGGAAGGTCGATGCCTGGTTCCTGGACGGGTTCGCTCCGGCGTGCAACCCGGCCATGTGGACACCCCAACTGTTCGCCGAACTGGCGCGGCTGGCGGCGCCCGGCGCAACGCTGGCCACGTTCACCAGCACCGGCTGGGTTCGTCGTGGCCTGGCGGCCGTCGGCTTCAAGATGAAACGAGTGCCGGGCATCGGCAACAAATGGCATGTATCCAGAGGCGTGTTCGCGGCCGACGCCGCAGTGGCAACACCCGCCGTCAAGCCCTGGTTCGCCCGCCCCGAGCCGGTAACCGGCGAACGCCACGCGCTGGTCATCGGTGCCGGCCTGGCAGGATGCGCCACCGCTGCCAGCCTGGCCGCGCGCGGTTGGCGGGTGTCGCTGCTCGAGCGTCATGCCGAAGTGGCTCGGGAAGCCTCGGGAAATCCGCAGGGCGTGCTGTACCTGAAACTTTCGGCCCACGGTACGGCCCTTTCGCAGTTGATTCTGGCGGGCTTCGGCCACACGCGCAGGCTGCTTGCGCAGCTGCAGCGCGGTCGCGACTGGGACGCCTGTGGCGTTCTGCAACTCGCCTTCGATGACAAGGAAGCGCAGCGCCAGGGGCAACTGGCCGACGCATTCCAACCCGAACTGCTGCACCTGCTGGACCGTTCAGAGGCCCAGGCGCAGGCAGGCGTCGAATTGTCCAGCGGCGGCCTGTTCTACCCCGACGGTGGCTGGGTCCACCCGCCTGCCCTGTGCCAGCACCTGGCGCGTCACCCACGCATCACCCTGCTGCGCCATCACCACGTGGCAGACCTGCGCCACCTCGACGGCCAATGGCACGCGTTCGCCGACGACACCCTTCTGGCCTGCGCCCCAGTAGCCGTGCTGGCGTGCGCCGCCCAGGCCAATGCCTTCGCCCAGACCTGCGCCCTGCCACTCAAGCGCATCCGCGGGCAAATCACTCGCCTGTCGGAGACACCGCGCAGTGCTGCGCTGTCGACGGTGGTCTGCGCCGAGGGCTACATCGCCCCTGCCCGCTCGGGCGAACACACACTGGGCGCCAGTTTCGACTTCCACAGTGAAGACCTCACGCCCAGCCACGCGGACAACCTCGACAACCTGGCCCTGCTCGAGGCGATTTCCCCTGACCTTGCCGTGCGTCTAAGCGCTGCGCTGCTGCCCGCCGAACGCTTGCAGGGCCGGGCCGGATTTCGCTGCACCAGCCCGGACTACCTGCCGATCATCGGGCCGGTCGCCGACGCGCAGGCATTCGCCGAGCGCTTTGCGATCCTGGCCAAAGATGCCCGCCAGGTGCCTGAACAGCCCTGCCCCTGGCTGCCCGGGCTGTACGTCAACAGCGGCCATGGCTCGCGCGGGCTGATCACCGCGCCGCTGTCGGGTGAACTGATTGCCGCCTGGCTGGACGACGAACCGCTGCCGCTGCCTCGGGAAGTGGCCTGGGCCTGCCATCCGAATCGCTTCGCGCTGCGGCGGCTGATACGCAACAAAGCTTGAACCTGCATGGGGGGCCGGACTCACAGTCACAGCCCCTCGCCGTTGCCGCGGCCCGAGGGCCGCAGCATCACCGTCATGAAGAACCTGCCCATGTTGCATATCCAGGGTCTGCACAAGACCTACGCCACACCGCAAGGCCCACTGCCGGTGCTGCAGGGCATCGACCTGCAACTGGAGCGTGGCGCCAGCCTGGCGCTGATGGGTGAATCGGGCAGTGGCAAGAGCACCCTTTTGCATCTGGTCGCGGGGCTGGACATGGCCGACAGCGGTCGTATCGAGGCGGCCGGGCAGGTGCTCACGCAGATGAACGAGCGCCAGCTGGCGCGCTGGCGGCGCTGCGACATCGGCTTGATCTTCCAGCAGTTCAACCTGATCAGCAGTCTCAGCGTGGCCGACAACCTGGCCTTTCAGGCCCGCCTGGCCGGCCGCCTGGACCCAGCCTGGCAGCGCGAACTGGCTGAACGCCTGAGCTTGTCGGCACTCCTGCAGCGGTATCCGGAGCAACTGTCCGGCGGGCAACAACAGCGCGTGGCCCTGGGCCGTGCATTGGCCTCGCGGCCGCCCCTGCTGCTGGCCGACGAACCTACCGGCAACCTCGACGAAGCCACCAGCGAGCACGCGCTGGACCTGATGCTCGAGTTGCTGCGGGCCAGTGGCAGCACGCTACTGATGGTCACTCACAGCCCGCTGGTGGCAGCCCGCCTGGAGCGACGCGTGGTGCTGCAGGCCGGTCGCATCGTTGCCGGGACGGATCGCTGACGTGGCGGTGCTGCACTGGACCCTGCGCAGCCTGCTCAGCCATTGGCGCCGGCATCCGGTACAGGGCGTGGCGCTGATCACCGGCCTGTGGCTGGCCACTGCGTTGTTCACCGGCGTACTCGCCTTGAACAGCCAGGCACGACAGAGCTATGCCCTGGCCAGCCAGATGGTCGGTGGTCAGGCCCAGGCCAGCATCGTTGCCCGCGACGGTAGCGACCTTGCGCAATCGACCTTCATCGCACTGCGCCTGCAGGGCTGGCCAGTCTCTCCGGTGCTCGAGGGCCGGATCACCCTCCCCTCGCATCCGCAACTGCGCCTGCAAGTGATGGGTATCGAGCCGTTGACTCTGCCGGCAGGCAGCCCCGTGGCCGGCGAGGTGCCGAGCAGCGATGACCTGAGCGCGTTCATCGGCGCACCCGGCCGTACCTGGGTGGCGCCGCAGACCTTGCGCGAGCTTGGCGTGGAGGAAGGTGCGCGGTTGCCCGCCGGCACTGGCGCAACCCTTCCTCCCCTGCAGGCCCGGGCACAGATGGCACCCGGTGTGCTGCTGATGGATATCGGCGCGGCCCAGACGGTGCTGCAGACGCCTGAACGACTGACCCGCCTACTGCTGCCACGGACGTTCGAAGGCGTTCTGCCCGACGCATACACCGATCGTCTGCAAATCAACCGCAGCGATGCCGACGGCGACCTCGCGCGGCTGACCGACAGCTTTCACCTGAACCTGACCGCGCTGGGCCTGCTGGCGTTCGTGGTCGGCCTGTTCATCGTCCACGCTGCCATTGGCCTGGCACTGGAACAGCGTCGTGCCCTGCTGCGAACCTTGCGTGCCTGCGGCGTGAGTGCCGCCCTGCTGGTGCTGGCCCTGGCCTTGGAGCTGGGCCTGCTGGCGCTGCTCGGCGGCCTGGCCGGTATCGTCAGCGGCTACTGGCTGGCCAGTCTGCTGCTGCCCGATGTGGCGGCCAGCCTGCGTGGCCTGTACGGCGCAGAAGTCGCCGGGCAGCTGAACCTGAGCCCGGCCTGGTGGCTGGGCGGCCTGGCACTGAGCCTGGGCGGCGTGTTGCTGGCCGGCGGCGACAGTCTATGGCGTGCTGCACGCCTGCCACTGCTGGCGTTGTCCGGTGGCGAAGCCTGGCATCAGGCCCACCGCCAATGGCTGCGGCGACAAGGCGTGGTGGCGGCCTGTGCAGCCGCGCTGGCCGTGCTGTTGGCAGTATGGGGCAACGGCCTGGCCACGGGCTTTGCGCTGATGGGCAGCCTGTTGCTGGCGGCAGCGTTGGCCTTGCCGGTGCTGCTCAGCAGTGTCCTCGCCCTGCTCGCCCGGCGCCGCTGGGGCGTGCTGGGCCAGTGGTTCCTGGCCGACTGCCGCCAGCAATTGCCGGGACTGAGCCTGGCCCTCATGGCGTTGCTGCTGGCATTGGCCGCCAACATCGGCGCTGCAAGCATGACCGAGGGGTTTCGACAGACCTTCAGTGGCTGGCTGGAACAGCGCTTGAGCGCCGAGCTGTACCTGCGACCACAGCACGCCGAGCAGGCCCAGGCGCTGCAACGATGGTTGCAAGACCAGAACGGGATCGAGCAGGTGCTGCCCGGCTGGGAGATGCAGATTCGTCAACAAGGCTGGCCAACCGAACTGGCTGCCGTGATCGACGCGCCGCTGTACCGCGAGCATTGGCCACTGCTCGAACAGGCCGCCGGCAATCCATGGGACACCTTGTTTTCCAGTGACAGCCTGATGCTCAGCGAGCAACTGGCGCGTCGCCTGGGCGTAGGCATCGGGGCGCGCCTTGCATTGCCCGCCGCCCAGGGGCGCTGGAACCCGACCGTGGTGGGCATCTATGCCGACTACGGCAACCCCAAGGGCCATATTCTGGTCAGCGCCGCGCAGTTCCAGCAACACTGGCCCGGCACCCCACCTGCCCGCTTTGCCCTGCGCATGGCCGAGGCCGACACCTCTGCCCTGAAAAGCCGAGTGCAGCAAGCGTTTGGCCTGGACGACAGCCATGTGGTGGAACAACGGCAACTCAAGCGCTGGGCCTCGCAGGTTTTCGAACGCACGTTCAGTGCCACGGCTGCCCTCAATGCACTGACCCTGGGGGTGGCCGGCGTGGCCCTGTTCATCGGCCTGCTGACCCAGAGCCAGAGTCGCCTGGGTCAGCTCGCGCCGCTGTGGGCAATGGGCGTGCAACGGCGCCAACTGATCCTGCTCAGTGTGGCGCAGACCTTGATCCTGGCTCTGCTGACCCTGGTGCTGGCGGTCCCGCTGGGGATTCTGCTGGCATGGTGCCTGGTGGCGGTGATCAACGTGCAGGCATTCGGCTGGCGCCTGCCCCTGCAGGTGTTCCCATGGCAGATCCTGCAGCTGTGCGGCCTGGCGCTGATTGCGGCGATGCTGGCCTCGGCCTGGCCCATGCTGCGCCTGCAACGCAGCCAACCCACCGACCTGCTGCGAGTGATGGCCAGTGAGCGTTAAGTTGATCCGAATCCTGGTGCTGGCCCTGCTGCTGGCAGCCAGCGGCTGCGAGCCAACCCCACCCCCTGCCGGTTTTGCCGGGCTTGGTGGCCAGGCCGGTGATTTCGCCCAGGTCACCCCCGGCAAGGTCTTCCAGTTTCCCGCCGACCACGGCGCCCACCCCGACTTCCGCATCGAGTGGTGGTACCTGACCGCCAACCTCGAAGACGACCAGGGGCAACGCTTCGGCGTGCAGTGGACCCTGTTCCGCAGCGCCCTGGCACCAGGCAGCACCGAACCGGGCTGGGGTAACCGCAACCTGTGGATTGGCCACGCCGGACTCACTTCCGCAACGGACCACTACAGCGCACAGACCCTGGCCCGCGGAGGCATCGGCCAGGCCGGTGTGAGCATCATGCCGTTCAACGCCTGGATCGATGACTGGCACCTGCGCAGCCAGCCTGGCGTCGAGCACACGCTCGCCGCAATGGCGGTACAGGCCACTGGCGAACGGTTTGCCTACCAACTGGCCCTGACCAGCGAGCGCCCTCTGGTACTGCAGGGCGAGCAAGGCTATAGCCGCAAGTCCGATGCGGGACAGGCCTCGTATTATTACAGCCAGCCGTTCTTCAGCGCAGCCGGCCAGCTGCAGATCGACGGCAAGCGCTATCAGGTCAAGGGCCGCGCGTGGCTTGACCGGGAATGGAGCAGCCAGCCACTGGCAGCCGATCAGGCCGGCTGGGACTGGTTTTCGCTGCACCTGGACGACGGCCAGCAGTTGATGGTGTTTCGCCTGCGCGGCGCCGGCGGGCAAGACTTTCTCAGCGGTAACTGGATCGACGCCCAGGGGCGCAGTACACCGCTGGCCCCGGGCAGCATCACCCTGCGCCCGTTGCAGGACACCCGCGTGGCCGGTCGGCAGGTACCCACGCGCTGGGCCATCGACATCCCCAGCCACGGCCTGCATGTGCAAACCACCGCGTTGAACCCGAAAGCCTGGATGGCGGTGGGCACGCCCTACTGGGAAGGCCCGGTGACCCTGGCGGGCAGCCACGCTGGCGAAGGCTATCTGGAAATGACCGGATACTGATACACGCACGGGTTTTTGTACAAATATCAAACCAACCTGGGTCGTCGCGGTCCTTTTAGAAATACCTAAGGACGCTCCGTCACGGCATGCCGACCTCCAGCGCTTTTGCCAAACACTGGTTCGCCAGCCGTCAATGGAAGCCCTTCGCGTTCCAGAAGGACGTCTGGGCCGCCGTCAAACGCGGCGAATCGGGCATGCTCCACGCGAGCACTGGCGCGGGCAAGACCTACGCCGTCTGGTTCGCCGCCCTGCAACGCTTCGCCAAGGCCGGGCCCGTCATTCCCAAGGGCAAGCGCAAGCCGGTCATGGCGCCGCTGACCGTGCTATGGGTCACGCCCATGCGCGCGCTGGCCGCCGATACCCTGCGCGCCCTGCAGGTACCGGTGGATGAGTTGCAGATCGGCTGGAGCCTGGGCCTGCGCACTGGCGACACCAGCAGCAGTGATCGCGCCAAGCAGACGCGCCGCCTGCCCTCGGCGCTGGTAACCACCCCGGAAAGCCTGACGCTGCTGCTGGCCCGCGACAAGGCTTGCGAGGAGTTGAGCAGCGTCGCCATGGTCGTCGTCGATGAGTGGCACGAACTGATCGGCAACAAACGCGGCGTGCAGTTGCAGCTGGCATTGGCGCGATTGCGGCAGTGGAACCCGCAGCTCATCGTCTGGGGCATCTCCGCCACCCTGGGTAACCAGGCGCATGCACAGGAAGTGCTGCTACCCGGCCAGCCGAGTGTCAGCGTGCAAGGCGCGCAGGCCAAGACGATCGAGGTCGACACGCTGTTGCCGGCGGCCATCGAACGGTTTCCCTGGGGTGGGCACATGGGCCTGCGCATGCTCGACCAGGTGGTCGCCGAGGTCGAAAGCAGCAACAGTTGCCTGATATTCACCAACACCCGTGCACAGTCCGAAATCTGGTTCCAGGCCATCCTCGATGCGCGCCCGGACTGGGCGGGCATCATCGCCCTGCATCACAGCTCGCTGTCGCGGGAAGTGCGCGAGTGGGTCGAACGGGCCCTCAAGCAAGGCCAGCTCAAGGCGGTGGTGTGTACGTCGAGCCTGGATTTGGGGGTGGACTTCCTGCCGGTGGAACGGGTGCTGCAAATCGGCTCGGCGAAGGGTATCGCGCGCTTGATGCAGCGTGCCGGTCGCTCCGGCCATGCACCGGGTCGGGCATCGCGGGTCACCCTGGTACCGACCCACAGCATGGAACTGGTCGAAGCTGCGGCAGCCCACGATGCCGTCGCGCAGCGACGCATCGAGCCACGCGAATCACCCGACAAGCCATTGGATGTGTTGGTCCAGCACCTGGTGAGCATGGCGCTGGGCGGCGGTTTCCTGCCCGACGCATTGCTGGTCGAAGTGCGTACCACCTGGGCTTACCGCAACCTGACCGAGGATGAATGGCAGTGGGCCCTGGCGTTCGTGCGCTATGGCGGCCACTCCCTCACTGCCTACCCCGATTACCGTCGAGTCGAGCCTGACGAGCATGGCCTGTGGCGCGTCCCCGACGCACGCCTGGCGCGTCGTCATCGCATGGGCATCGGCACCATCGTCAGCGATGCCAGTCTGCAGTTGAAGTACTGGAGCAAGGGCGGTGGCGGTCGCTCGCTGGGCAGTGTCGAAGAGGGGTTCATCGCCCGTCTCAAACCGGGTGACGGCTTTCTGTTCGCCGGGCGCCAACTGGAGCTGGTGCGGGTCGAGGACATGACCGCCTACGTCAAGCGCAGCACCGCCAAGAAAGCCGCCGTGCCGCGCTGGAATGGCGGGCGCATGCCGCTGTCCGGCGAGCTGGCCGACGCCCTGGTGGCGAAGCTGGGCGCCGCCGCCCGCGGTGAGTACGACAGCCCCGAGATGCGTGCCGTGCGCCCGCTGCTGGAAGTACAGCAACAGTGGTCGGCGCTACCCAGCGAAACCACGTTACTGGCGGAAACGCTGAAGTCGCGCGAAGGCTGGCACCTGTTCATCTACCCCTTCGGCGGTCGCCAGGTGCATCTGGGACTGGGCAGCCTGCTGGCCTGGCGCCTGGCGCAGCGCCAGCCCCTGACATTCTCCATTGCGGTGAACGACTATGGGCTGGAACTGCTCAGTGCCACCGAGGTGGACTGGGCCGCCCAACTGGACCCTGCACTGCTCAGCGCGCACAACCTGTTGAGCGATGTACTGGCCAGCCTGAACGCTGGCGAACTGGCGCTGCGGCGCTTTCGCGAGATTGCGCGGATCTCCGGGCTAGTGTTTGGCGGTTACCCCGGCTCGCAGAAAAGCACCCGCCAGGTTCAGGCTTCCAGCGGCCTGTTCTTTCAGGTATTCAAGCAGTACGACGCCAGCAACCTGCTGCTGACCCAGGCGCAGGAAGAAGTCTTGAAGCAGGAGCTGGAAGTGCAGCGGCTGGAGCATGTACTGCAACAGATCGCCAGTCGGCGTCTGGATATGCACGCGGTCAAGCGTCCGACGCCGCTGGGCTTTCCGCTGCTGGTCGAGCGTTTCCGTGAAAGCCTGAGTTCGGAGAAGCTCGCCGACCGCATACGTCGCATGGTCGGCGACTTGGAGAAAGCCGCAGGATGAGTGAGTATTGCAACGTACAACTGGCAGGCGCCGAGCTATGGCTGCTGGCCGAGAAAGCGGTCTACTGGCCCGAGCACAAGGCCCTGTTGATAGCCGATGCGCACTTTGGCAAGGCAGCGGCCTACCGCAAGCTGGGCCAGCCGGTGCCTCACGGCACCACGGCCAGCAACCTTCAAGTGATTGACCGGATCCTGGAGAAGTATCCCACCGAACACCTGATATTCCTCGGCGATTTTCTTCATGCACCGGGATCGCATTCGGCCGGAACGCTGGGTGCCTTGGCAGCGTGGCGAACGGATGTCGCAGATTTACGCATCACGCTGATTCGAGGCAATCATGACAAACGCGCGGGCGACCCACCGGCGGAACTGCGTTTCGAAGTGGTTACCGAGCCTCTGGAAATGGGCCCGTTCGCATTGCAGCACGAACCCGATCCACACCCAGAGCTGCATGTCCTGGCTGGACACATTCACCCGGTCTATCGGCTGCACGGACGTGGCCGCCAAAGCCTGCGCCTGCCGTGCTACCTGCTCAGAGGCAAGGTCAGCCTGCTGCCGGCATTCGGCGCTTTCACGGGGGGATACAACATGGACAGCGCCGCCGACCAGCGTGTGTACGTGGTCGGCGACGGCGGCGTCTGGCGGGTCGCTTGAGCGTCAGACCACCGGTGCGGGGGGCGGCTCATCCGGAATGGTCGGGCCGCCTGGCTCCGGTGGTTGCGGGGTATCAGAATCGGGTTGGCCAGGTACGCCGCCAGCCATATGGCCGTAGGAATCGGCCAGAAGCGACCAGGCGAGTAGGCCAATCTGGTTGGGCTGCAGCTGAGCCAGTTGAGCACTGATAGTCGGGTCGATTTTCATAGACACTCCTGAGCAATGGCCCGGAATACGGTGGGTAAACCGGGCAAGTCACTCATATGGAGTAGTAAAATGATAACTAGTTCGCCTGGAGCGTTTTCACGCGTCTGGCAGCATCAGGTGCGTGGCAGGGTCACGCCGCGCTGGCCCTGATATTTCCCGCCACGATCCTTGTAGGACACCTCGCATTCTTCGTCGGACTCCAGGAACAGCATCTGCGCCACCCCTTCGTTCGCATAGATCTTGGCCGGCAGCGTGGTGGTATTGGAGAACTCCAGGGTCACATGCCCTTCCCATTCCGGCTCCAGCGGCGTGACGTTGACGATGATGCCGCAGCGCGCGTAGGTGCTCTTGCCCAGGCAGATGGTCAACACGTTGCGTGGAATGCGGAAGTACTCGACCGTGCGCGCCAGGGCAAAGGAGTTGGGTGGGATGATGCAGACGTCGCTCTTGATGTCGACGAAGCTCTTTTCGTCGAAGTTCTTCGGATCTACCGTGGCCGAGTTGATGTTGGTGAACACCTTGAATTCGTCGGCGCAGCGCACGTCGTAGCCGTAGCTGGACACCCCGAAGGAAATCACCCGCTGGGCGCCTTCGCCGCGCACCTGACGCTCGACGTAGGGTTCGATCATGCCGTGTTCCTGCGCCATGCGGCGAATCCACTTGTCCGATTTGATGCTCATGGCGGGTGTCCTGAATAACGAGGTGAATAAAGTCCGAAGCGCATCTTACCGGGCCTCGCGCTGCGGTTCAAAGACTGCCTCGCCCATGGCGCGGCGAACCTGCCACCAGGCTGCGCATGGCCGCCGAGCACTATTTGCAAGAAACCCTGCAAAGACCATTGGCACGTTCCTGAAAAAGGGTTAAGGTGGCGCCACTGTGTTGCTTGTGTCACTGAGAATCTCTACCCGATGTCCAACATCTTCATGAATTTTCCTGCTCTTTGCACTCAGTCTCGGCCAGGGCTTTTCCCGAACCGCAGTTAACTTTGTTCAAGGAGATACACCATGTCCAATCGCCAAACCGGTACCGTCAAGTGGTTCAACGATGAAAAAGGCTTCGGCTTCATCACTCCACAATCCGGTGACGACCTGTTCGTACACTTCAAAGCCATTCAGGCTGACGGCTTCAAAAGCCTGAAAGAAGGCCAGCAGGTCTCTTTCATCGCTACCCGCGGTCAGAAAGGCATGCAAGCTGAAGAAGTTCAAGTCGTATAACTTGAGCTGAACAGCTTCTGAAGAACCCCGCCCTCACCGGCGGGGTTTTTTTATGCCCGCAATTTGATCTTTTCAGCTACAGGTGACGGCGGGCGCCATGCGCGCCGTCACTCACGGGGCTGGGCAGTTCAGTCGTCGCTGACGGTAATGCTGGGCATTGCCTGCGCACTGGCTTCCTGCAACACGATCCGCGCACCGACATGCCGCGCCAGCTCCTGGTAGACCATGGCGATCTGGCTCTCCGGCTCGGCCGCCGCCGTCGGTTTGCCACCGTCGGCCTGTTCGCGAATCAGCATCGACAATGGCAGCGACGCCAGCAGCTCCACGCCGTATTGCGATGCCAGCTTCTCGCCGCCGCCTTCGCCGAAGAGATGTTCGGCATGACCGCAGTTGGAGCAGATGTGCACGGCCATGTTCTCGACCACACCGAGCACGGGAATGTGCACCTTGCGGAACATCTCGACACCCTTGCGGGCGTCCAGCAGCGCCAGGTCCTGAGGCGTGGTGACGATCACCGCACCCGCCACCGGCACCTTCTGCGCCAGGGTCAGCTGAATGTCACCAGTACCCGGCGGCATGTCGATGACCAGGTAATCGAGGTCGTCCCAGGCAGTCTGGGTGACCAATTGCAACAGCGCGCCCGACACCATCGGACCACGCCAGACCATCGGGGTGTTGTCGTCGGTGAGGAAGGCCATCGACATCACCTCCACGCCATGCGCCTGGATGGGCACGAACCATTTCTGGTCCTTGACCTTGGGCCGAGTGCCCTCGGCGATGCCGAACATCACGCCTTGGCTGGGGCCATAGATGTCGGCATCGAGAATGCCCACCCGGGCGCCTTCGCGGGCCAGGGCCAGGGCCAGGTTGGCGGCCGTGGTCGACTTGCCGACTCCACCCTTGCCCGATGCCACGGCCACCACGTTCTTGACGTTGGCCAGCCCGGGAATCTGCGCCTGCGCCTTGTGCGCCTGCACCACGCAATCGATCTGCACGCGAGCGCGGTCGACCCCGTCCAGGTTTTCGATGGCCGTCTGCAGTACCTGGGCCCAGCCATTCTTGAACAGGCCGGCGGCATAGCCCAGCTGCAAGCGCACCTGCACCTGCGCGCCATCGATATCGATGGCCTGCACGCACCCGGCACTGACCGGGTCCTGGTTCATATAGGGGTCGGTGTACTGGCGAAGGACGGCTTCCACCGCTGCGCGATTCACGGTGCTCATGGCTACTCCCGATCAAAGACTGAGCAAAACAGGCGGCTATCCTAACGCGTCTGCCCGGACACCGGCAGATTGGATTTGCGCGCCCGCCGGGGCCGGTCTGCGGCATCGGCGCGCGGCGCCCAGATTATTCAGCATACCTTTGGCCCTGCGCCCCCCAATCCGTTAGAATCAGCGCCTTTTCAAAAGCGGGAGACAGGCAGCATGGCGCAGCAGTATCAACCGGGGCAACGCTGGATCAGCGACAGCGAAGCGGAACTCGGCCTGGGCACCGTCCTGGCCCAGGACGGTCGCTTGCTCACCGTGCTCTACCCGGCCACCGGCGAAACCCGCCAGTACGCATTGCGCAATGCTCCGTTGACGCGCGTGCGCTTTTCTCCAGGCGATGTGATCACCCACTTCGAAGGCTGGAAACTGACCGTCCGCGAGGTCGACGATGCCGACGGCCTGCTGGTCTACCACGGCCTCAATGCGCAGAACGAGCAACGCACACTGCCTGAAACCCAGCTGTCCAATTTCATTCAGTTCCGCCTGGCCAGCGACCGCCTGTTCGCCGGCCAGATCGACCCGCTGCCGTGGTTTTCGCTGCGCTACAACACCCTGGAACACACCAGCAAGCAGTTGCAGTCCTCGCTCTGGGGCCTGGGCGGCGTGCGTGCGCAACCCATCGCGCACCAGCTGCACATTGCCCGCGAAGTCGCCGACCGCATCGCCCCGCGCGTATTGCTGGCCGACGAAGTGGGCCTGGGCAAGACCATCGAAGCCGGCCTGGTGATTCATCGCCAGCTGCTGTCCGGGCGAGCCAGCCGCGTGCTGATCCTGGTCCCGGAAAACCTGCAGCACCAATGGCTGGTGGAAATGCGCCGGCGCTTCAACCTGCAGGTGGCCCTGTTCGATGCCGAGCGCTTCATCGAAAGCGATGCCAGCAACCCCTTCGAGGACGCGCAACTGGCGCTGGTCTCGCTGGAATGGCTGACCGAAGATGAAAAGGCCCAGGATGCGTTGTTCGCCGCCGGCTGGGACCTGCTGGTGGTCGACGAGGCCCATCACCTGGTCTGGCACGAGGAAAAGGCCAGCCCGCAGTACTCGCTGGTCGAGCAACTGGCCGAAGTCATCCCCGGCGTTCTGCTGCTCACCGCCACCCCGGAGCAATTGGGCCAGGACAGCCACTTCGCACGCCTGCGCCTGCTCGATCCGAACCGCTTCCATGACCTGGCGGCCTTTCGTGCCGAAAGCGAAAACTATCGTCCGGTCGCCGAAGCCGTGCAGGAACTGCTCGACAAGGGCAGCTTGTCGAGCACCGCGCAACAGACTATCCATGGGCTGCTTGGCGCCCAGGGCGACACACTGGTCGCCGCGGTCAATGCGGGCGACGAGGCAGCCGGCCCACGGCTGATCCGCGAACTGCTCGATCGCCACGGTACCGGGCGCGTACTGTTCCGCAACACTCGCGCCGCCGTGCAGGGCTTCCCCGAACGCAAGCTGCACCCCTACCCACTGCCGTGCCCGGACGCCTACCTGGAGCTGCCGCTGGGCGAACACGCCGAGTTGTACCCGGAAGTCGGCTTCCAGGCCCAGGCCGAGGACAGCGACGCCGAACGCTGGTGGCGCTTCGATCCGCGGGTGGAATGGCTGATCGATACGCTCAAGATGCTCAAGCGCACCAAGGTGCTGGTCATCTGCGCTCACGCCGAAACCGCGATGGACCTGGAAGACGCCCTGCGCGTGCGCTCCGGCACCCTGGCCACGGTGTTCCACGAAGGCATGAGCATTCTGGAGCGGGACCGCGCCGCGGCCTACTTCGCCGATGAAGAATTTGGCGCGCAGGTGCTGATCTGTTCGGAAATCGGCAGCGAGGGCCGCAACTTCCAGTTCGCCCACCATCTGGTGCTGTTCGACCTGCCTGCGCACCCCGACCTGCTCGAGCAGCGCATCGGCCGTCTCGACCGAATCGGCCAGAAACACATCATCGAGCTGCATGTGCCGTACCTGGAAAACAGCCCGCAGGAACGCCTGTTCCAGTGGTACCACAGCGCGCTCAATGCCTTTCTGAACACCTGTCCTACGGGTAACGCGCTGCAGCACCAGTTCGGTCCGCGCCTGCTGCCGATGCTGGAAAACGCCGACGACGGCGAATGGCAAGCGCTGATCGACGAGGCGCGCAGCCGTCGTGAGTCGCTGGAAAGCGAGCTGCACACCGGGCGCGACCGACTGCTGGAGCTCAACTCCGGCGGCGACGGCGAAGGCCAGGCTCTGGTGGCTGCCATCGAAGAGCAGGACGATCAATTCGCCCTGCCGATCTACATGGAAACCCTCTTCGATGCCTTCGGCATCGACAGCGAAGACCATTCCGACAACGCGTTGATCCTGCGCCCCAGCGAGAAGATGCTCGATGCCAGCTTTCCGCTCGGCGACGACGAAGGCGTGACCATCACCTACGACCGCGAGCAGGCGTTGTCGCGCGAGGACATGCAGTTCATCACCTGGGAGCACCCCATGGTGCAGGGCGGCATGGACCTGGTATTGGCGGGCTCGATGGGCAACACCGCCGTGGCGCTGATCAAGAACAAGGCGCTCAAGCCAGGCACCGTGCTGCTGGAACTGCTTTACGTCAGCGAAGTGGTCGCGCCGCGCTCGCTGCAGCTGGGCCGCTACTTGCCGCCTGCGGCGCTGCGCTGCCTGCTCGACACCAATGGCAACGACCTGGCATCGCGAGTGTCGTTCGAAACCCTCAACGATCAGCTCGAAAGCGTCCCCAAGGCCAGCGCCAACAAGTTCATCCAGGCGCAGCGCGATGTGCTCGCACCACGCATCACCGCCGGCGAAAGCAAGATTGCGCCGCGGCATGCCGAACGCGTCGCACAGGCGCAGCACCGCCTGGCTGCCGAAACGGAAGAGGAACTGGCACGCTTGACGGCGTTGCAGGCGGTCAATCCGACCGTCCGGGACAGCGAACTGGTTGCCCTGCGCAAACAGCGTGAAGACGGCCTGGCCATGCTCGACAAGGCTGCCCTGCGCCTGGAAGCCATTCGCGTGCTGGTAGCCGGCTGACCGCTGCCTTCCCGCGCGGGCGTGAGCCTGCGCGGGAGGGCGTTACGGAATCACCCTGACTGTTACTGGCCGTATCGCCGGCGCTCGCTGGCACGCGGGTGGTTGCCGATGACCACGATCAGCAGTTGCGAAGACCGGCGCGTTTGACCTCGACCACGCACCTCCGTGGTGCATGCATTATTCCCCTGCCCTTTCCTGGATCACCACCCACGGTGACACCACCACCGCCCAGAGCACCGGATCGCGTTCGCAAAAATCCAAGGCCCGCGGCGCAGACAGCTTCTCGACCTTTCCATCGGCCAGCCATTGGGCGACCTCAGCGTGCTTGTCTTCGGCCAACGCCTGCCCTACGGTGATCAAATCCAGGCCAGGCTCGACCCACAACAGGGCACCCTTGGCAAAGAAGGGCTGCAATGCCTGCCATTCGATAATTGCGGTCTCGCCAAGCAATCTGGCATAGAGGGTGCTAGCGTCTTCAGTCATGGGTTTCACCGTCAGGAAAAAATCGGCGCCATGATAGCGGTCCGAGTTGTCTGGAAAAACCCGGTTGCAATATATAGGTTCGAGTTTTGCCCCGACAAACCGGCTTTATTTGTCTGGCCGGACGCCAGCATGTACTTGAATCTATAACTTTATGTCGATTTAGCGACAACCGATCGCTTTCGCTGCAAACGCCAGCTTTCCAACCGGCAAACCGGCGCTCTACACTGTACCGGTACAGTTGTCGGGTGCAGATTCGGATGTCGTCTGCCATGGCTCGCCGAGGGGGTAAAGCGGTGAGTGTGGCCAAGATTCGGTCCGCCGCCTGTTCGGCCAGGACTATAAAAACTACAACGCAAAAATGGAGCACTAATGAATAAGCAGATTTCCAAACTGTTTGCCGCTCTGGTTCTGGCCGGCGTCGCCAGCCACTCGATGGCAGCCGACACCATCAAGATCGGCATTGCCGGGCCCAAGACCGGCCCGGTTGCCGAATACGGCGTCATGCAGTTCAACGGCGCGAAGATGGCTATCGAGCAGATCAACGCCAAGGGCGGCGTTGACGGCAAGCAGCTCGTAGCCGTCGAATACGACGATGCCTGCGATCCCAAGCAGGCCGTTGCGGTGGCCAACAAGGTGGTCAATGACGGCGTCAAGTTCGTCGTTGGTCACCTGTGCTCCAGTTCCGCCCAGCCGGCATCCGATGTCTACGAAGACGAAGGCATCATCATGGTGACCCCGGCGGCCACCAGCCCCGACATTACCGCCAAGGGCAAGAAGCTGGTATTCCGTACCATCGGCCTGGACAGCGCCCAGGGCCCTGCCGCCGGCAACTACATCGCCGATGTGGTCAAACCCAAGATCGTTGCCGTCGTCCACGACAAGCAGCAGTACGGCGAAGGCATTGCCACGGCGGTCAAGACCACGCTTGAAGGCAAGGGCGTGAAAGTTGCCGTGTTCGAAGGCATCAACGCCGGCGACAAGGATTTTTCATCGCTGATCGCCAAGCTCAAGCAGGCCAACGTCGACTTCGTCTACTACGGCGGCTACCACCCCGAGCTGGGCCAGATCCTGCGCCAGTCCAAGGAGAAAGGCCTGAACGCCAAGTTCATGGGCCCTGAAGGCGTGGGCAACGATTCCATCTCGCAGATCGCAGGCGAAGCCTCCGAAGGCCTGCTGGTGACCTTGCCCAAGTCTTTCGACAAGGATCCTGAAAACATCGCGCTGACCAAGGCATTCCAGGACAAGAAGCAAGACCCGAGCGGTCCGTTCGTCTACCCGTCGTACTCGGCCGTGCAAGTGATTGCCGACGGCATCACCGCCGCCAAGAGCGAAGACACCGACAAAGTGGCCGAGGCCATCCACGCCGGTACCTTCAAGACGCCCATGGGCGATCTGAGCTATGACGCCAAGGGCGACCTGAAGAACTTCCAGTTCGTGGTCTACGAGTGGCATTTCGGCAAACCCAAGACCGAAGCCGCCCAGTAAGCCTGGCAACACCCCCACAAAGCCCACTGCATCGCAGTGGGCTTTGTTTTACGAGTGACGGGTACGGCCGGTGCGAACCACCGGCCGGCCCCCTGAAAATCTTGAAACCGTGACCAGCGGTTCACCTGCCCTGCCCGGCAACACTGCGCCAAGGAGAGCGCTCGGGACATGGCCGGAGAAATGCGAACAGGTTTTTAGGAGCGCGGTAAATGCCTGAATTATTCCATTACATGCAGCAGTTGGTGAATGGCCTGACCATCGGCAGCACCTATGCATTGATCGCCATCGGCTACACGATGGTGTACGGCATCATCGGCATGATCAACTTCGCCCATGGCGAGGTGTACATGATCGGTTCGTATGTCACCTTCATCGTTCTGGCTGGCCTGGCCATGCTGGGCATCCACAGTCTTCCGGTACTGATGATCGCCGGCTTCGCCGCCGCCATCCTGGTCACCAGTGCCTATGGCTACAGCATCGAACGTGTCGCCTATCGACCGCTGCGCAACAGCAACCGGTTGATCCCGTTGATCTCGGCGATCGGCATGTCGATCTTCCTGCAGAATTCGGTGCAGCTGTCCCAGGGTTCCGGCAACTTCGCCATTCCCAATCTGCTCCCCGGCAGCCTGACCTTCGGCCCCGGTGGTGCCGAGGAAGTACAGATTTCCTACATGCAGATTCTGGTATTCCTGGTCACGCTGGGAGCGATGTACGGCCTGACCCTGTTCATTTCCCGCTCGCGCATGGGGCGTGCCTGCCGCGCCTGCGCCGAGGACATGAAAATGGCCAACCTGCTGGGCATCAACACCAACGCGATCATCGCCCTCACCTTCGTGATAGGCGCGGCACTGGCCGCAGTCGCGGCCGTGCTGTTGAGCATGCAGTATGGCGTGATCAACCCCAGCGCCGGCTTCCTGGTCGGGCTCAAGGCCTTCACCGCAGCGGTGCTGGGCGGTATCGGCAGCATCCCAGGAGCCATGCTGGGCGGCCTGGTGCTGGGCGTAGCCGAAGCGTTCGGCGCGGATATCTTTGGTGACCAGTACAAGGATGTCGTGTCGTTCGGCCTGCTGGTCCTGGTTCTATTGTTCCGTCCGACCGGCATCCTGGGCCGTCCGGAGGTTGAGAAAGTATGAGCAAGTCTCTTAGATCCGCGCTGTTCAGCGCGGCATTGGTATGGGCCGTGGCCTATCCGGTACTGGGCCTGAAACTGGCCTTCTCCGGCGTTACCCTGGTTGTGCAGAACGCCAGCACCGGCACCCTGCTGACCATTGCCGGCTGTTCGCTGCTGATGTTCCTGCGGGTGCTGTTCGCCGAGCGCATCGGTGGCCTGCGCCGCGATTCGAGCAGGCCGCTGATACCGGCCAAGGCCTCGAACTTCCTGACCCTGCCCAGCACTCAGCGCTGGTTCATCCTGGCCCTGGTGGTGCTGGCGTTCATCTGGCCGTTCTTCGGTTCGCGTGGCGCGGTCGACATCGCAACCCTGATCCTGATCTACGTCATGCTCGGCCTCGGCCTGAACATCGTGGTCGGCCTGGCTGGCCTGCTCGACCTGGGTTACGTGGGTTTCTATGCAGTCGGCGCCTACGGCTATGCCCTGCTCTCGCATTATTTCGGCCTGAGCTTCTGGGAGTGCCTGCCACTGGCCGGTCTGCTGGCGGCAACCTTCGGTTTCCTCCTGGGCTTCCCGGTGCTGCGCCTGCGAGGTGATTACCTGGCCATCGTGACCTTGGGCTTCGGGGAAATCATCCGGATATTCCTGCGCAACCTCACCGACATCACCGGCGGCCCGAACGGCATCAGCAACATCGAAAAGCCGACGTTCTTCGGCCTCTCGTTCGAGCGCCGCGCCGCCGAAGGCAGCCAGACCTTCTACCAGTTCTTCGGCCTGGAATACAGCCCGATCGGCAAGGTCATCTTTCTCTACCTGATCGCTCTGCTGATGGCCCTGGCGGCGCTGTTCGTCATCAACCGCTTGCTGCGCATGCCCATCGGAAGAGCCTGGGAAGCGCTGCGCGAGGACGAGATCGCCTGCCGCGCGCTGGGCCTCAACCCGACCGTGATCAAGCTCTCCGCGTTCACTTTGGGTGCGGCATTCGCAGGCTTCGCCGGCAGTTTCTTCGCGGCACGGCAAGGCCTGGTCACCCCGGAATCGTTCACCTTCATCGAGTCGGCGATCATTCTTGCCATCGTTGTGCTGGGTGGCATGGGCTCGCAACTGGGGGTGATCCTCGCCGCCATCGTGATGATCCTGCTGCCTGAATTGATGCGTGAGTTCAGTGACTACCGCATGTTGATGTTCGGCGCCCTGATGGTGCTGATGATGATCTGGCGTCCGCAAGGCTTGCTTCCGATGCAGCGTCCCCACCTGGAGCTGCGCAAATGAGCCAGAACATTCTGCAAGTCACCGACCTGAGCATGCGCTTCGGCGGCCTGCTGGCGGTCAACGGCGTGGCCCTGAGCGTGAAGGAAAAACAGGTGGTGGCCCTGATCGGCCCCAACGGCGCCGGCAAGACCACGGTGTTCAACTGCCTGACCGGCTTCTACAAGCCCAGCGGCGGGACCATCCTGCTCGATGGCCAGCCGATCCAGGGACTGCCCGGCCATCAGATCGCGCGCAAGGGCGTGGTGCGCACCTTCCAGAACGTGCGGCTGTTCAAGGAAATGACCGCACTGGAAAACCTGCTGATCGCCCAGCATCGGCACTTGAACACCAACTTTTTTGCCGGGTTGTTCAAAACGCCAAACTTCCGCAAAAGCGAAAGGGAGGCCATGGAGTACGCCGAGTATTGGCTGGAAAAGGTCAACCTCAAGGAGTTCGCCAACCGCACCGCAGGGACGCTCGCCTACGGGCAGCAGCGCCGCCTGGAGATTGCCCGCTGCATGATGACCCGGCCGCGCATGCTGATGCTCGACGAGCCTGCAGCCGGTCTCAACCCGCGTGAAACCGACGACCTCAAGGCGCTGATCGGGGTGCTGCGTGAAGAGCACAACGCAACCGTGCTGCTGATCGAGCACGACATGAAACTGGTCATGAGCATTTCCGACCACATCGTCGTGATCAACCAGGGCACGCCCCTGGCCGATGGTACGCCGGAGCAGATCCGCGACAATCCTGACGTCATCAAAGCCTACCTGGGGGAAGCGTAAATGCTGCAGTTCGAAAACGTTTCTACCTTCTACGGCAAGATCCAGGCGCTGCACGGAGTCAATGTGGAAGTTCGCCAGGGCGAGATCGTCACCCTGATCGGGGCCAACGGCGCGGGCAAGTCAACCCTGCTGATGACCCTGTGCGGCGCGCCGCGGGCGCACTCGGGGAGCATTCGCTACATGGGCGAGGAGCTGGTGGGCAAGGAGTCAGCGGAAATCATGCGCAAGAGCATTGCCGTGGTGCCCGAAGGTCGCCGGGTGTTCGCGCGCCTGACCGTCGAAGAAAACCTGGCCATGGGCGGGTTCTTCACCGACAAGGGCGACTACGAGGAGCAGATGGACAAGGTCCTTGCCTTGTTCCCGCGGCTCAAGGAACGCTTCAGCCAGCGCGGGGGCACCATGTCGGGCGGTGAACAGCAGATGCTCGCCATCGGCCGCGCGCTGATGAGCAAGCCCAAGCTGCTGTTGCTCGATGAACCCTCCCTGGGGCTGGCACCGATCATCATCCAGCAGATCTTCGACATCATCGAGCAGTTGCGCCGTGATGGGGTCACGGTGTTCCTGGTCGAACAGAACGCCAACCAGGCCCTGAAGATCGCCGACCGTGCCTACGTGCTGGAAAACGGCCGGGTGGTCATGCAAGGCAGCGGCGAAACCCTGCTCACCGACCCCAAGGTGCGCGAGGCCTACCTGGGCGGTTGAGCGGGCCGCCAGGCTTGTGCGCCCCGCTACCTGTAGGAGCGGTCCGCGGCCGCGAAGGCATCACCGCGGCTCGACTGACAGACCGCGGTAAGTCCTTCGCGGCCGCGGACCGCTCCTACGGCAGACCGTGAGGCGGAGCGGACGACGTAGTCCCGTCGTCCCTGCGAACACGCTTTTCACGGGCCCTGTGCTACCGTGCTCCTCATCGTTCAGGAGACCCACGATGCACCTGCCCCGCTCCCTCGCCATGCTCGCCCTGCTGCCACTGCTCGCCAGCTGCCAGTCCATCTTCAACCGCGCTGCGGATGCCCCTTCCACTGCAGGCCTGACCCGCATGCAAGGCGCCCTGCAGGGCGACAACGGCCGGCTGTTCTTTCAGCCCTGTGGTGACCCGCGCCGCTATGCGGTAACCGACAGCAATGGCACCGGGGTGTTGCAGGAGGCCTCGCAACTGGCCGGCAATCGCCCTGTGGTGTATGCCGACCTGCGCGGACGTTTCGACGCCAGCACCAACGGCAGCACCGATGGCCAACTGCGCCTGCAGCAGCTGTATCGACTCGATCGCTCGCTGGCCGCGTGCAAGGACCCGGACTTCAAGCTGTCCAGCCTGAGCGCCGCTGGCGAGTCCCCGCGCTGGCAGGTCAGGGTGACCGGCCAGGGCATGATCGTGGATCGCGAAGGTCAGGCTCCCCTGGCCTTGCCCTATGTCGAGGAACAGGTCGGCGATGGCCGCTTCAACCTGTCCACCGAGGCCAACGGCCAGCGCATCGAGCTGTGGGTGGCACCGCAACGCTGCGTCGATACGCGCAATCAGGGTGTGCAATTCCTCGCTGCCGAACTGCGCGTCAACGGCGACGTGCAGCGTGGCTGCGCGACCTTCGGCGGCGCACGCAATCAGTAAGCTGCACCGTCCAGCGTTTTTTACCTGACGACGGGCAGCGCATCGCGTTTATAATGCCGGGTTCTGTTATGCCCCCGGGGCGCGCCCGGATTTTTGGACCTGTCATGCTACGAATCACCGAACTCAAGTTGCCCCTGGACCACTCCGACGACGCCCTGCAACCTGCCATCGTGCAGCGCCTGGGCATCGCCGACGCCGACCTGCTGGACTTCACTCTATTCAAACGCAGCTACGATGCGCGCAAGAAGAACAGCGAACTGCAGTTCATCTACACCGTCGATCTGCAAGTGCGCGACGAAGCCGCGGTGCTCGAGCGTTTCGCCGATGACCACAACGTCAACGTGGCCCCGGATGTCAGCTACAAGGTAGTCGGGCATGCGCCAGGGGACTATGCCCAGCGCCCTCTGGTCGTGGGTTTCGGCCCCTGCGGGATCTTCGCCGCCCTGCTGCTGGCGCAGATGGGCTTCAAGCCCATCGTGCTCGAGCGTGGCAAGGAGGTGCGCCAGCGCACCAAGGACACCTGGGGCCTGTGGCGCAAGAACGTGCTGAACGCCGAGTCCAACGTGCAATTCGGCGAGGGCGGTGCCGGCACCTTTTCCGATGGCAAGCTCTACAGCCAGATCAAGGACCCACAGCACCATGGGCGCAAGGTTCTGCACGAGTTCGTCAAGGCTGGAGCGCCCGAGGAAATCCTCTACGTCAGCAAGCCACACATCGGCACGTTCCGCCTGACCGGCATGGTCGAGAACATGCGCCAGCAGATCATCGCGCTGGGCGGCGAGATCCGCTTCGAGCAGAAAGTCACCGACCTGCTGGTCGATGGCGAGCGGCTGCAGGGAGTGGTTCTGGAAAGCGGCGAGCAGTTGCTCTCCAACCATGTGGTCATGGCCCTGGGACATAGCGCCCGGGATACCTTTCGCATGCTGCACGCGCGCAATGTGTTCATGGAAGCCAAGCCCTTCTCCATCGGTTTTCGCGTGGAGCACCCGCAGGGCATCATCGACCGCGCCCGGCTGGGCAAGTACGCCGGCCACCCGAAGCTGGGTGCCGCTGACTACAAACTGGTCCACCACGCCAAGAATGGCCGCTCGGTGTACAGCTTCTGCATGTGCCCCGGCGGTACCGTGGTCGCGGCCACGTCCGAACCGGGTCGCGTGGTCACCAACGGCATGAGCCAGTATTCGCGCAACGAGCGCAATGCCAACTCAGGCATCGTCGTCGGCATTACCCCGGAACAGGACTATCCCGGCGGCCCGCTGGCCGGCATCGAACTGCAGGAACAGCTCGAGTCCACGGCTTACCTGCTGGGTGGCAGCAACTATCAGGCGCCGGCGCAATTGCTGGGCGACTTCGTTGCCGGCAAGCCCTCCACAGCACTGGGCAGCGTCGAGCCTTCGTACAAACCGGGGGTCACGCTGGGCGACCTGGCACTGTCGCTGCCGGCTTTCGCCATCGAAGCGATCCGCGAAGCCCTGCCGGCATTCGAACGCCAGATCAAAGGCTTCTCGATGCATGACGCCGTGCTGACCGGCATCGAGACACGCACGTCCTCGCCCCTGCGCATCACCCGTGGTGCCGACTACCAGAGCCTGAACCTCAAGGGTCTGTTCCCGGCCGGTGAAGGTGCTGGCTATGCGGGCGGGATCCTCTCCGCCGGCGTGGACGGCGTACGTATCGCCGAAGCCGTAGCGCGGGATATTCTGGGTCTGCACTGACCCTTCGCCACTGCGTATTGGCATTGCCTGGAAAACGCATGCCGCTCACGCCTCAAGCGGGCGCAAAAAAACCGGCCTAGGCCGGTTTTTTCGTCGACGAGTTCGCTTAGTGCGAAACGCGGCTGGTGCCGTCTACCGTCATGATGCGTACACGCTCGCCGACACGGAACACTTCGTTCTCCTGTACGGCCTGAACGTAGGCACGCATGCTGCCGTCGTCCTCACGCACGGTGATTTCCACGCCCTGGGTGCGGGTGAATCCTTCTTCGGTGGCCGAGCCCAGCAGACCGCCAGCCACGGCGCCGATCACGGCAGCGACGATGCTGCCGCGACCGCCACCGACTGCACTGCCGGCAACACCACCGACCACGGCACCCGCGCCACCGCCGATCGGTGTCTTGGTGCCTTCGATCTTGACCGGACGCAGCGACTCGATGGTGCCCATGCGCACGGTTTGCACACGGCGCGCCTCGTCGCGCGAGTAGGAGTCGCCCGACAGGTTGGAGGCACATCCGCCCAGCAGCAGGGACATCGTGGTGAAGCAGGCAACTAGCAGAACTGACTTGCGCATTTTGGCAGGACTCCATGGGACATGTGTGCATTAGACGCCGCAGGCCAACGGCTGTCACGACACGGTCTATAAAAATTTACGTCAAAGGTGCGTCAAAGGGCGCAGACGCGGGCCTGGATGCTCGACAAGCCACTGAACGTCTGGACAACGGGCAGTGGCAAAAGGTCAAAGCAGGGTCACGGAGCCAGACGTTCGCGAACCCACGAACCGGCTTGCAAGCGATAGTTGAGGCGGTCGTGCAGGCGACTGGGACGCCCCTGCCAGAACTCGATTCGATCAGCCACCAGGCGATAACCGCCCCAGTGCGCGGGGCACTCGGGCTCGGCAGCGCTGAAGCGCTGCTCGGTTGCCTGCAGCAGCGCTTGCAGCTCGCTGCGATCGGCAATGACCTGGCTTTGCGGCGAGGCCCAGGCACCGAGGCGACTGCCAAGGGGACGAACCCGATAGTAGGCATCGGACTCGGCCGCGCTGACCTTGCTCACCCGCCCTTCTATTCGCACTTGTCGCTCGAGGGTAGGCCAGAAGAAGGTCATGGCCGCAAACGGCCGATCTGCCAGCTGCTGGCCCTTGGCACTGTCGTAGTTGCTGAAGAAGGTGAAACCCTGATCATCCAGGCCCTTGAGCAGCAACACGCGACAATGGGGACGACCTTCGGCATCGACGGTAGCCAGCGTCATCGCGTTGGCTTCCACCGGCGCCTGCTCGGTCTGGACTGCCTCGCCGAACCACTGGCGAAACAGCGCGAAGGGCTCGGACGGTGCCTGCGCCTCGTCCAGCCCATCACGGGTGTAACTACGGCGCATGTCGGCCAGGGCTTGCGTCATGGCAGCGATCCTTGCATCAGTGCGCCTTGGCCTGGTCGTTGCTCACGGCTTTCTTGGCGACGGCTTTCTTGGCCTCGGTTTTCTTGGCAGCTGGGGCGGCTTTCTTGGCCACGGCTGGCTTGGCTGCGGTTTTCTTCGCGGTTGCAGCCTTGGCCGGCGCCTTGGCAGCAGGTTTGGCAACCGGTGCAGGCACGGCCTTGACGTCCTGGGTGGCAAGCATTTCAGCGGCAGTGAAAGTCGGCTGGTTGTACTTGGCCAGCAGGGCCAGCATGGTGTTCTGCGGGGTCAGGAGAATTTCCACGCGACGATTGAGCGAACGACCTTCGACACTGTCGTTGGCGGCACGGGGCATGACCGAACCCATGCCACGCAGCATCAGGCGATCACGCTGCAGACCGCTGAGGCGGAAGATCGAGGCGATCGACTGCGCACGCTCCTGGCTCAGTTTCTGGTTCAGCGGCCCGGGGCCGCTGGTGTCGGCATGGCCCAGGACCAGCACGGCTGTCTTGTGATCGGCGTCGATGGCCTTGGCCACGCGGGTGATCGGGCCGAGGCTGATCGGCAGCAGCATCGAAGGCCGGTCGGGGTTGAACGAGGAGTCGACCGGTGCGGTGATCACCAGCAGGTCTTCGCGACGCTCGAGTTCGAACTTGCTGTCCTTGATGGCTTCGCGCAGCTTCGGCTCGTAGGCGTCGAGCCAGGCCTGGGTGACCTTGGGGTCGACCTTCGGCACGTCGGCAACCTTGGCCTGGGCAGGGGTGCTGCTGGCGCCGAACGGCCACCACCAACGGCTTTCGCTGTCGGACTTGGAATCGGCCTTGGCCACCTTGTCGGTGATGGCCTGCTCGACTTCCTTGTCAGCCGCCTTGCTGGCGACTGCGTCACGGCCAAATGGCCACCAGGCATGCCCGCCCTGGGCCGAGGAATCCTGGGGAGTTTGAGCACAACCGGTAGCGGCCAGGCACAAGGCAAACGCGATGGATTTATTCGGTGACATGGTGCATTCCACAAGGTGTTGGTAAATACAAACCGGTTTAACAAACCGGCCTAAATTATTGATTGATAGAGTAGAGCAGTCATAGCCCAATGGACGACCGCTGGTCGATTTGTGATCAATCGCTTCAGAGACAACTGCGCAGAACGCGCACCAGGTGCTGTGCCCGTGGGTCCATCAGTATATAGGGGCCCAGTGTGTTCACGGCAAAACCAAAGGCAACATCATGTTCCGGATCGGCGAAGCCGACCGACCCCCCTGCCCCGGGGTGACCGAAGGCGCCCGCACCCAGGCCGAAGGTGGCGTTGGCCACCTGTGGCTGGTCGAGCATGCAGCCCAGGCCGAATCGCGTGGGCGTCATGAGCGTCTTGTCCAGGCCCAGGCTGTGCTCCCGGGTAAGCTCGGCAAGCATGTCGGATTCGAGCAGGCTGCCGTCGAGCAGACCGGCGTAGAAACCAGCCAGGCTGCGGGCATTGCCATGACCGTTCGCTGCAGGCTGCTGCATACGCCGCCACTCCGGCTTGTTGGTGCTGGTCAGCACCGATGGCGGATTGGTGAAGGCGCGCGTGGCCATGGCCGCGGGTTCGCGCATGGTCACCTGCAACAGACGCTGGGCCGCTTCGTCGCCGACATTGCCCTTGCCGCGGGCAATGTGCGCAACACGGTGGAATTCCTCATCCGCCAGCCCGACGTGGAAATCCAGCCCCAGGGGTTTGGCCACCCGCGCCACGATGGATTCGCCCGGCCCGCGGTTATCGGCCCGCCGCAGCAGTTCACCGACCAGCCAGCCGTAGGTAATGGCCGCATAGCCATGCCCGGTACCTGGTTGCCACCATGGCGTTTCCGCCGCCAGCGCGGCAGTCATCCGTGGCCAGTCGTAGAGCGCCTCGGGCGGCAGCATGTCACGCAAGGCCGGCAGGCCGGCCTGATGGCAGAGCAGATGGCGCAAGGTGATCGACTGTTTGCCGGCGGCGGCGAATTCCGGCCAGTAGCGGGCCACCGGAGCGTCCAGCGCCAGCTTGCCCTCGGCCACCAACTGCAGGGCAGTCACGGCGGTGAAGGTCTTGGTGCAGGAGAACAGGTTGAGGATGGTGTCGCTGTGCCAGGCCTGGGTACCGTCCTTGTCGGCAGTACCGGCCCAGAGATCGACGACCGTCTCGCCACCCACCTGGATGCACAGCGCGGCGCCGCGCTCCTGAGGGTTGTCGAACAGTGCCGCGAACGCTTCACGCACGGCTTCGAACTGCAACTCGAAGTGACCTTGTATCTGCACCCTGACTCCCATCGACCACGCCGCGAAAAATGAAGCGCATTGTTTCAGCGATTCAGCGCTTTGTGAACCGCCCTGCCCTCGATTATCGTCGCACCGGAGCCGTGCGGGTCGTCAGGAAATCTCCCGACGGAACGGTGGCAATGCGTTGAGGATGGCCTTGCCGTAGCGCTGGGTGACCAGGCGTCGATCGAGCAGCGTGATGGTGCCGCGATCCTGCTCGGTACGCAGCAATCGCCCGCAGGCCTGGATCAGGCGCAGCGAGGCATCGGGCACGGCGATTTCCATGAACGGGTTGCCACCGCGCGCCTCGATCCATTCGGCCAGTGCCGCTTCGACCGGATCGTCAGGCACTGCGAAGGGGATCTTGGCGATGATCACATGCTCGCAATAGGCACCGGGCAAGTCGACGCCTTCGGCGAAGCTGGCGAGACCGAACAGCACGCTGGAGTCCCCGCCATCGACACGCGCCTTGTGCTTGTTCAGGGTTTCCTGCTTGGACAGGTTGCCCTGGATGAACACCTGCTTGCGCCAGTCGCGGTCCAGGCCGTCGAACACGTCCTGCATCTGTTTGCGCGAGGAAAACAGTACCAGGGTTCCACGATAGCCTTCGACCAGGTCCGGCAGGTCGCGGATGATCGCAGCGGTGTGCGCCGCCGCGTCGCGGGGGTCGGCTCGCAGGTCGGGGACGCGCAGCACCCCGGCCTGTTCATGGTGAAAGGGGCTGGGCACGATGGCGGTCACCGAGGCCTTGGGAATCCCGGCGCGCATGCGGAAACGGTCGAACTTGCCCAATGCGGTCAGGGTAGCCGATGTCACCAAGGCACCGTAGGCGACGTTCCACAGGTTGCGGCGCAGCATCTCAGCCGCCAGGATCGGGCTGGCATTGACTTCGATATCGTACAGCGCACCGCCATCGGCCAGGGTCAGCCAGCGCGCCATGGGCGGACTGTCTTCGGGGTCTTCGGCGGTGAAGGCCGTCCACAATTCCCAACTGCCCTGAGCGCGAGCCAGCAGGCTGCCGAACAGCGGGTACCATTCCTCGGCCTGATGGCTGGCAATGCCCACGTTCTTTTCGCCGTCCATGCCTTCCTTGAGCAACTCGCTCAAGCGGGTGAACAGGTCGGTCAGTTTGGAAAAGCCCTTCTTCAGCTCGATGCCCATTTCCCGCATATGCTCGGGCACCACTCCGCCGACGAAGCGATGGCGCGGACGCTCACGGCCTTCCATGTCTTCGCCGGGCTTGAAGTCCGCCAGTTGCTCGCAGGCGCTGAACATGAACTGCTGCTGGGTCTTGATCTCACGGGCCAGCTCCGGCACCTGCTCGATCAATCGCCCCAGGTCACCCGGCAGCGGGTGCTGGGCGAGCAGCTTGGTCAGGTTCTTGGCCGTGGTTTCCAGCCAGTCGGCTGTGGAGCGCAATCGGCTGTAGTGCGCGAAATGGCCGATCGCCTTGTCAGGCAGGTGATGGCCTTCGTCGAATACGTACAACGTGTCGCGCGGGTCGGGCAGCACTGCCCCGCCGCCCAACGCCAGGTCGGCCAGTACCATGTCATGGTTGGTGACGATCACATCGACCTTGCCCATGCCTTCGCGTGCCTTGTAGAAGGTGCACTGGGCAAAGTTAGGGCAATGGCGGCCGGTGCACTGGCTGTGGTCGGTGGTCAGGCGCGACCATTGCTGATCTTCCAGGGCCACCGGCCAGCTGTCGCGGTCACCGTCCCATTTGTTGCCGGCCAGTTTCTCGATCATGCTGGTGAACAGTTTCTGGCTCGCCTCGTCGACCTCGATCTTGAAACCTTCCTCTTCGAACAGCTGCGCGGTCGCGCTCTGCGCGTGTCCTTCCTGCAGCAGCACGTCGAGTTTGGACAGGCACAGGTAGCGTCCGCGGCCCTTGGCCAGCGAGAAGGTGAAGTTCAGCCCGCTGTTGCGCATCAGGTCGGGCAGATCCTTGAACACGATCTGTTCCTGCAGCGCGACCGTGGCCGTGGCAATCACCAGGCGCTTGCCGGCCGCCTTGGCCACCGGAATCGCGGCCAGGCTGTAGGCAACCGTCTTGCCGGTGCCGGTGCCCGCTTCCACCGCCACCACCGCCGGATCGCCCGTACGCCGGCCTTCGTCATCGCACGCGATGTCGCCCAATACCTTGGCGATTTCGGCGATCATCAGGCGCTGGCCATAGCGCGGCTTGAGGCTCTTGGCTTCGAGAAAACGCGTGTAGGCGCCCTGGATCGTGGTTTTGAGTTCGTTACTGATCATCGGCTGGTCATGGCGAAAGGCTGGATATATTTTCAGTGTTTCTCATCGGGTCGCTATCATACGCTGCTCGACTTCGATGTGCTGGCTGGAGATACCCATGAGCGCCGACAGCGTGTTTCAAACCCTGCATGGGCTCGCTGTGCTGATGTGGCTGGGCGGCATGCTGGCGACGTGGACGATCCTGCGCCCGGCCGGGCTGGCAGTGCCTTCGCGGGTTCAGCGCCTGCAGCGTCTGGTGGATATTTTCCCACGGCTGTTCGGCGGGGTCTGGGCCGCCGTGCTGATTCTTCCGATCAGCGGCGTCGCCCTGCTGCGCCTGCGCTTCACCGGCTTCGAGACGGCGCCACGCGACGTACAGATCATGATGGGCCTGTACGTGGTCATGGTGGCCTTGTTCCTGCGCATGCAGGGCCTGCAACTGCCCGCGCTGCGCAAGGCCGTGGCGGCCCAGGCGTGGACGGACGGCGCGATCGCCATGAAGCAGCTGCGTCGCCTGGCGGTGGGTGGCCTGCTGCTGGGCCTGGCGACCGTGGTGCTGGGTATGGCCAGGCAGTTCTGAACCAACCTGGTCAGAAGCGCTGGATGCTCAACGTGCCTTCGGTGCCCGCCTCGCCTGCTCTTCCCGGCAAGCCCTCGCGACCCGACTTGCCGCCTTCGGCGCGGTACACCACGCAGCCCTTGGATTTGCCTCCGGCGCCCGGACGTCCGGGAACACCGGCAGCGCCGCCCTGGCCGCCGTCGGTGCGCACCTGGATCGCTTCGCTGGCGAAGGTCGCCGGCAGACGCAGGCGGACATTGGCGCCAGGCGCACCAGGCAGGCCGTCGCCGCCATTGTCACCGTTGCCACCGCGCCCCGCCGAGCCCCAGGTACAACCGGGCGCCTGGCCATTGCCACCGTCCAGACCCGCATAGCCATCGGCACCCGCGCCGCCGCGCGCGTCGATGTTCACCTCCAGGGCGTCCAGCGATTGCAACTGCACGTCAAGATTACGCCCTGCGCGAGCCGCCTTCTGATGGGTACCGGGCGCGCCACGGGCGAGAATCTGGCTGCCGCTGCCGAGTTCTGCATGCTGCGCGCGCAGGCGCAACTCCTGCTCGCCCGGCACTATCGCAATGCGGGCCTCATGCCCCAGGCGCAATTGCTCGACACTGAGTTCGGTCAGGTTGGCGGGAATCAGCAAGGTGCCGTAATCCGCTACCTCCAGGCGCTGCAGCTGCAGCACGCTGGAGCTGGCCGGCAGGCGCAACAGCGAATGAGGTTCGACACTGACCGACTCGGCCAATGCCAGCGGCGCAAACAGTACTGCCAACAAACCCAGCTTACGCATGGCTAGCCTCGGTATCGGACGGTGCGGGAATGGACTGGATGTGAAAGATCCCGGCCAGCAGGATCTGGACTCGGTCAAGCCACGGATGGCTGCGCCCGCGCAGGCGCTTGTTGAAGGCGATCGCTTCGATCAGGTGCAGGAACAGCAACGTGCCGCCGGCCAGGTTGATCAGTGCATGAAACGGTTTGACCATCGGCATGAACAGGTTGAGCAGTACCACCCACCAGAACAGCAAAGTCAGACATTTACCCAGAATCAGAAATCCTTTCATGTGCCCCCCACGGCATTGGCTAGGCGCACATTAACGGCTGAGAGGTGACGGTGACCAGAGGCCGGCAGGAAAAACCTGCCGACCCACATCGATCAGTGGCTCAGATGGATTTCCACGCGACGGTTCTTGGCGCGTCCGGCGTCGGTGTCGTTGCTGTCGACAGGCTCGCTTTCACCGCGACCCTCGCTGCTCAGCTTGTCTGCCGCAACGTCTTGGCCCAGAAGGAAGGAGACGACACTGGCGGCACGTTGCTCGGACAGCTTCTGATTGAAGGCATCGCTGCCGACGCTGTCGGTATGACCGACGATCTTGACCATGGCCACCTGGGCCGTCTTCATCCGCGCTGCCAGCGATGTCAGCTCGGTGCGGGCACTTGAGGTCAGTTCGGCGCTGCCGAATTCGAACGGTACGTCGCCCGCATCGCTCAAGGTGACTACTTCGGGGATATCGGCCACTGGCGGCTCGGGCGCCTTGGTCACGGCGGGGTAGACCGGCAATGGGCAGCCGTTGTGCTTCACTGGCGTATTGGCCGGGGTATCGGGGCAACGATCGCGTCGATCGAATACGCCGTCTTCGTCCTTGTCGCCATCCTGGGCATAGCAGACCAGACCGCTCACCACCGCGCCGGCCAAGCCACCGCCAGCGGCCCACGCACCACTTTCAATGGCACCCAGCCCGCCACCGGCGAGGCCACCCAGCACGCTGCAGACAGGCCAGGTACGCGAGTTGAGTGGGGACGCCCCTTCAGGGGAGGTGGTACAGCCGCTCAGCACACCGGCGACCAGCAGAGCGGGAAGTACGGTCCGCGATAGATCTTTCAGCTTCATTCAAGGCTCCTGAGTCGCCGGCGGGCGCCGGCAACTGAGAAGTAAAGCGTGCCGCCGGTCGTTGTACAAGGGGACCGGCGGTTGGCGCTAAAGGTTCAACGCTGGATGAGAATCTCGGTACGACGGTTCATGGCGCGACCGTCGGCCGTGTTGTTGTCGGCAACCGGCTGGGCCTCGCCCACGCCCTTGACCGATACCACGCTGGCCCGCGGTACGCCGCCGCTGACCAGGTAGTCAGTCACTGCCTTGGCGCGCTGCTCGGACAACCGTTGATTGTAGGCGTCCTTGCCGACACTGTCGGTATGACCGCTGACGCTCAAGCGCGCAGTGGTCGCTTCGGTCTTCAGGCGGGTGGCGACGGTATCGAGCTGCGCCCGGTCGGCGGCGGTGAGGGTGGCCTTGTCGAATTCGAAATGCACGTTGCGGATGACGATCGTCTCCTCCTTGGGCATCGGTGCCGGCTCGGCAGCGACTGGCATCGGCGCCGGGGCAGGCGGCGGGCAACCATTGGCGTCTACCGGCGTGCCCTTGGGAGTGCCGGGGCACTTGTCGCGGCTGTCCGGTACGCCATCACCGTCTTCGTCGCCATCGCCATGCACCCAGCAATAGGCTGCGCCGACACCGGCAGCCGCCGCGCCAACACCGGCTGCCAGCGACCCGCTTTCGATGGCGCCCAACGCCGCACCGGTCACCCCGCCCACGGCCGCGCACATCGGCCAGTCGGTTTTCTGCAAGCCTGCGCAACCCGTCAACACGCTGCTGACCAATATCAAGGGTAATGCCGTCCGAACTATGCTCATCTAGTTTCTCCTCAGGGAATCGGCAGCAGGGGCCGACGTTCTGGGAGTAAAGACCGTGGTTGGCATATGCGCCAGCAATAAGCCATAGGGCGCGCCATCCAATCAATGCTGGGCCATCGGGTCGGGGCCCTATAATGTGGTGGCCACGACCGAGGAGCTTCAATGACCGACGCAGTATCTTCCCGTACCCCGCAACAGGCTCTGGCGGCCTTGCTCGAACGTCACGCGCCGCAGCGCCTGCTGCTGATAGGCGCGAGTGCATTCCCCGCCCTGGCCGCGTTCGAGGCAGCGCACCCCGAAACCCGTATATACAGAGCCGCGCCCGGGCCCCTGCCCGCAGACCTGGCCGGCCAGCGTTTCGACCTGGCGCTGGCGGTGGATTGCCTGGAGCATCTGAACAAGGCCGAAGGCACGCGTCTGCTGGCCGGCATCCGCAACCTCAATGCGAGCTGCATCGCCGTGCTCGCCGACCCGGTCGCAAGCGGCTGGAGCGACACCGACTTCTACGCCCTGGCCCTGCAGGCCAGCGAACGCTTCGCCCGCGACCAGCAGGTGCTCAAGCTGTACACCTACGATGTGCGCGAATACAAACAAGTCCCGGATTGGCTGAACGCCAAGTTCTGGGCCAACCCGGAAAACTTCGGCAAGTATTGGTGGTGATATGAGCGTTTCGATCTGTCCGTGCGCAAGTGGCAACCTGCTGCCGGCCTGTTGTGGTCGCTATCACGAGGGCCAGCCGGCACCCGATGCGCAGAGCCTGATGCGCTCGCGCTACAGTGCCTACGTGCTGGGCCTGGTGGACTATCTGGTGAACACCACCCTGCACGCCCAGCAGGCCGGTCTGGATCGCCAGGCCATTGCCCAGTGGAGTTCGCAGAGCACTTGGCTGGGCCTGGAGGTGGTGGCGGCGGAAGTCTTCGGCGGCCAGCCGGAACACGCGTTCGTGACCTTCACTGCGCGCTGGCACGACAGCACCGGCGAGCACTGCCATCGCGAGCGGTCGGCGTTCGTGCAGCACGACGGCCGCTGGTATTTCATCGACCCGACCGTCCTGCTCAAGGCCAGCCGCAACGACAGCTGCCCCTGTGCCAGTGGGCAGAAATTCAAGAAGTGCTGCCACAATTACCTACACGGCAACGGGTAAGGACAGCATTCAGCATGAGCAAGGTTTTCAGCTACATCAGATTCAGCAGTGCGAAGCAGTCGGCAGGTGATAGCTACGCCAGACAGGTGCGGGCAGCCAAGGCATTCTGTGACGAACACAGTCTTGAAATGGCTGACCAACGCGACTACCTGTTTTTCGACAGCGGGCGAAGTGCCTACAAAGGCAAGCAACTGGACGATACAGGCGAGCTAGCTCGCTTCTTGAAGTACGTTGAAGACGGCACAATCCCAGCAGGTAGCTATCTGGTTGTCGAATCCCTTGACCGCCTATCACGGGAGAAAGTGCGTGACGCTCTGCCAAGGTTTCTGGACCTGCTAGCCAAAGACATTAACGTTTACACCAGCACTGATAGGCGCCTGTACACCCGTGACTACAACGAGATTGACCTGATCGTTTCGATTATCACCATGTCACGTGCGCATGAAGAGAGCGCCACTAAGGGAAAACGTGTTTCATCGGCATGGCGAAACAAACAGAAGGACGCTCGCGCTTCTGGCAAACCTCTCGGCAAGCTCCGCCCACTATGGTTGGATGTTATGCCCGATGGCTACGTGCTCAATCCTGACAAGGCAGCTGTAGTCCGCCGCATCTTCAACATGTCCACCAAGGGGCACGGCTCCCGCGTCATTGCCGCCACGTTGAATCAAGAAGGCATCCCGGCTTTCAGTGCAGGACGCAAGAACTTCTCCGGGCTTTGGGGCTTCTCAACCGTGCGTCACATCTTGGACAGCCGAACGACTTTGGGTGAATACCAGCCGCATATATTCATAGACGGAAAGCGAACGCCAGATGGCGACCCTATCAAAGGGCAGTTCCCCGCAGTCGTGACCGAGGACGAGTTCTACCTTGCCCAAGCCGCTCGATCCTCCCGTAAAACACACGGCGTAACCAAGAACACAATCAATTTCAACGTGCTTGCTGGCATCTTCAACTGTTTCAAATGTGGCTTTCCCATGCATCTCCAAGGCCAGCGAGCCCGCAAGTATTACAAATGCTCCAAGACGATCAAGGGGCTATGTGATATGGGCGTTATTAGCGCCCCGCGCTCCGAGGCTGTCTTTCGTGAGGTACTGGCCAAGGTCGATAGCCTTTCACTTGTGCAGGACAGCTCGGGCAGCTTGCAGCGGTCACTCCAAGTGCTCGATGGTCGCATAGCAGAGCACAAGCAACGTCAAGACGACGCCGAAGCGTCCCATGCTGACTACCCATCAAGGATCACAGCAAAGCTTCTCAGCGAACTAGAGGCCAACATCCTCGGCCTCGAATCTGAACGCTCAACCATAGCAGAGCAAATTGCCACCGATAGAGTTATAAACAAGAACGACTTCTTTGAGAAACTCGACCTTGTCACTTTTGAAGGTCGATCAGCAGCGAACAACCTTCTAAAAAGGCTGGGAGTTTCAATAGTAGCGATAAAGTTCGGACGCCTGAACGAGAGTTATACAATCACCGTAAACAAGACGTCCAGCTTCATGATCATGCATGAGAACAGTGATATTACAGTTCGATCCTTGGACCGAGACCTCATTGAAACACTCAGACTACAAGGCGATATAGACGAGACCACACAGCAGAAATTGGCTCGAATCGCAGATGTCCGAAATGAAATTTTAGCAACTCTACTTGAGCGAGCTATCAAAGAAACCCAAAGAAAGCAGACTTAAATTTTATGAGCTTATTGAATTGCCGCCTCTGAAGGCGGCTATCCAAAACTTATCAACAATGCAGTTTCCGTTAAAAATTATTTACGCTGAGCACCTATGCGTTACGTTTAGGCGTCGAAAAGAAAGAGCTTAATTCATCTCTATACTTAAGCTGGGGATTAGACTTTAATCGATCAACCAAGCTGCGTATTTTTGCAGAAACCCGGCTATCCATTTGATCTGAATGTTCCTTTATAGACCTTCTGATCCCTTCTGAAATCTCGGATGGGATGTGATGAGAAATCTGAACACCCAGCAAGTTTGGAAAAGTGTTTTTATATATACTACTCACCTTCTCCTTAGCAGGAGTGAAGCTAATGTAATTATATAGAAAATCCGGCCGCATATAGCAACTTACTGGGTACTTCTCTTTGAAAAGTTTCGCGATAGTCCGGTGCGTAACAGTATCAGACGACAACCACCATGTTTTATAACCTTCTAAAGAAGATTTCCGCTCACCAAACTTGTCTCGCATTGCATAAATTGTGAGAATCAGGGAGGCATCAGTTCGAGCTTTCTCCTCAGACCCTTTTGCAATCTTCAGCTCATTGTAAAGAGCTTCGAAGTCAGAATGATCTATAACTGCACCTATTTCACCCGGCGTAACAAATTCTATCCCGAACTCATTTTGCAAAAAATCTATCAGCTCCTGTTGAGTATCTGGGCCGTTGGGTGTGATAAAATTTTCGATGAACTCGAAATAATCTCCTTTTCGACCTTCTTTTCTGGAGTGCGCATATGCACGCACCAATATCTGATCGATCAAGGCCGGAGCTTCGTTGGTATAGAAATCTATTTGATCAGCGTACTCATTTCTGTAGATATGCATAGACCGCTTTATGTGAAAATCCAACTCACTGACGATACTATCATTCACGATCAGTTTTACGCCCCGAGAACTGGCCGCCTTAAGAAGACTCCAATAACGCTGATTCTGTGGCTCAAGAAAGATTTCGGAAAGCGCAGGTACTAAGATCGATGTGCATACAAAGATTCGCATATTCCCTGCCATTGACTGGAAGAAATCAACTACCTTAGGCTCACACTTTAGCAAGAAAAGCATCTGATAGGTCTTTGAAAGTGCACGCAAATATTCTTTGCTTTGAATACTGCCACTATACATGAGGTCCCGAATAGATAGAATTAATGCATTCTCCAGCTTGCTGTCTTTCGCCTTTACGATATTCCTCTCGTTCAAAATCTCGAAAACAGTTGAGCTAAGATTGGATTCAAAAGAGTCTTTTCCACCATCATTGAGTAAGAAATCCGAGAACTCCAGCCCCTGATGGTAAAATATCTTCTCAAGTGTCGTTTTCAAGAGGCCCGCGACATCTTTCACCTGTACGGCCTCGCCATCAAGATTCTTCTTAATGATCGCTTCGGCCTCTTCCATAAAGGCAGTATATCGAGCCTCATCTCGGGAATTATCAGCCATGATTTCAAGTCTGGTTGTATATGGCAAACAGTATTTATTAACGTTGGTGTGGTGGTTGACCCGATGACGATCCTTGCCGCTGAGAGACTTCAAACGTTTATTGATCTTAGACTCTATGCGTTCCATATCAAAGTCTAAAAGACCTTGAACTACCCCTAATACTTCGGATGCAGACATGAGCGTCCCCTTATCAGGATCGGTGTCACGTAGCGCGTAGAGAATCAAGCTCTCAATAAGCCGTTCGTTTGTTTTTTCTATCTCGCCGCTTTCTCCTATCTGCTGCGTTAGAAATACATAAAGATCAGGATTACTAACGTAGTTCTCTACGTGAAACGCGTTACTCGGACTACCATTAGCAGATGTATTTCGTGAAGTGTAGCTTTTCATACAGGATTGGGTTGCGGGGCTGTGGTTCACATTTATCGCAAGCCAGTCCAAGTCAAAAACTCTTACATTTATTTCATGTGATTCAAAATACCTATCCGCAATAAGGTCTTTATCCTCAACTTTTTGGTTTGTAATATAGTAAAGCGTAGAGTATTCCAAACTGTTTTTTTTCAAAGCAGCAACAGTTCGGCGAATTTTTTGATCTGGATTCTTATCGATGCTCATTTGGTATATGGACTTTGCACTACTCAAAATCTCGTTACAGTAGTCCAGTCCATCTATCCCACGGTCATGTATGCCGCCAGATGGCGAAAAAGTATACCCCATCCTATGAGCGATAAGCTCTTGAGCAAGACGCTCAAACAAGAAGCCGTCTTTAATACTTCCAAGCATTTCTTTCACATGCTCGACAGGTAAGTAGTCCGCCATACGAAATCATCCTTCTTCTGTAGGGTTCACACACGTTGCAACGACCCGATTGCTGTGCCTATTAAGCCGTTATGAGACGTCATACCTTTTCGTCTCCAAGCTCACCTGAGACTATTGCTCTTACTCCCGCATACTATCTATTGTGAAATTAATAAATGCGGAGCATGTTATCAACATGAATCGCGCATCAGCACTTGTTAGTTTGTCTTCATTATCCATGAGTGAGTGCCTGATGCCGTTTGCATCATTAGTATACCCATACAAGTTCTGAAAAGCAGTTTTCAGTGCCGGATGTAAAGCGTGTGTTTTTTCCAAAACTTTCAATGCTTGACCCAAGGTGGAACTTGCTCCCCCAGTAACATGCCGGACGACTGACTCTACAGCGCTGATAGATTCTTTTATAGAGTTACGATAATCAGGATTTTGCTTATCACTTAGCATTCTTATTGCCGAACTTAAATGCTCGCCAATGCCTTGGTAAACATCACCTATCTTTAAGGCTTCTTCGACTGAAGCTATTTCTTCTTGAGATGTGATCGGGCATATTTTTCCACCTATCAAGCGATAAGCGCTACCTTCTCGCTCCAAAGTTAAATTCAGGCTTTGGATGACGTCGTCTAGATATCTTTCCTCTATATACGCAAGAATAAACTCAACAAAACTATATACACGGTGCCACTTATATGAGAAGAAGTCTTTTCTAAGGTTAGCGAGAAAATCAGTCCAGTTAGTTTCAATTCGGTCAATAGGCAACTTTTTGAAATGCCAGTAGTAACCTTTTGCAAAATTATGCCTATTCGACCCTTCTACCCTTCTATATGCCGAACCAACTTTCGGACAATACCTATTGAAATAGTAAGAGAAGAGGACATTCCAGAGCGAACTTAGCAGCTCATAATTTATACCCTCTAATTGGATTTCTGGTTTGAGTGGGCGAAACCCCATCCGCTGTGAAAAATCGCCTTCCATCAGTCACCTCTTCGCCATAGGAGTCCTGCCAGTGTAGCTGCTTAATAAACCTGCGAATACGCCTATGAGCTCTCATTTTTACACTAGCATCCGGTCAGGCTTTCAGTGAGGCCAATTATGCGTTCAGGTTTGGCCAATGCTTCGTCGGAAACGTTCCCGTTCTTTGCAGGTCAGCTTTCAGCAGAGCGGTGGGTTTGAGCCTTAATCAACAGATATTCGCCGGAAGAGCGCCGCTATGAGGATCACGGTACCACATGGTAACAACCTACTATACCCAGACAGCAACGGACGTCTTTCGCCATTCCAAGGAAACAACATCCATTAAGCTCAAGCACTCCTAACAGGTGGCGTATCACGACTCAGGCGTTTCTCGTGCAAGGTGCCTCTTCTTGTAGGCAAACTGACATCGCTGGGAAAAGAGTTTTCAGATGGCCTGATGAACAGTCAATCCTCCTTATCAGCTGTCTAGCAAATTTGATGCACCACTTCTTGCACGGAATTACGATTCTCGAAGCTAGGTGATACAGGCTTGAAATGGTTTGGCTATGAATTACCGAAATGACAGAGTGTGGCCAACCTGAGCAAAGCCCTCCACGGTTTTTGCCACACCTGTACCGGCGACCCCCGCCATGCTGGCGTGCAAGGCACACCAATAATGCGGCTGGTAGAACACCACGACAGTTCCGTCACCTTTAGCATCTACGGCAGCAGGATCCCAATCAAGGCGATGGTCGAGGCGCTGAAGCACGTCCAATAACTCCGAATAAACTATCGTAAACTCCAGCAAAACCCCACATCGAATCGTCCGTCCCTAGCTCTGTTCATTGCGAAAGCTCAGTATTTACTGGGCAGCGGTACGGTTTCGACTAAGCAACAGGCGTTGCCATCTGCAGAAACCAGTTCTGAAAAAATATCGCCTGTCAACTCCGTGCTTGACCAGCCGTCGAAATCGTGTATGATTCACCACCTACCCAGTAGGTAGACAGACAATTCGAAAGCCTCCATCGCGACCACCAAACAGGTGCCTTGCAAGGGGGCTTTTTAACGCCTGTGATTTACCAAACCGAATTGGCACAACCCGAGAGGAACTGCCCATGCAATGAACTTGAAGAGGAGAACAAACGATGGCATACGAGTGCCCAGCTTTTACCGCATCATCCTTCCTTAACGTCGATGGACTGCTGCTCAGCCCGGCAACCGGCGAAATCTTTGGCTACGACAAGAAGGCTTCTGTCTTCAGCGAACGCCCTGACTACCGGCCAGAACTTCGTAAGTGCCGGAGTGCTGACGATCTGAACGTGGTCCTGTCACACGTAGACCGACGCAAGCTGCCACCGCATACCCTGCACTGTCTAATTGACGCTCAGGACCAAGCCCATGGTGTATGGCGCCGAACAGGCATGGACAGTCGTATCACTGTTCCCATGATGAACACCCTAAGTCACCTGCACGAACTGGTTCTGTACCGGAACATTATCATCATGACTCAAACGGAACTGGCGAAGGCATTGGCCACGTCAGAGTCAAACCTGATGAAAAAGCTGAGCACGTTGATTAGCAGCAACATGGTCAGAGTCAGCACTTCAAGACATGGCGGCATTCGCACAGGCGAGATCAAGCTGACGATCAATCCGCGCCTAATCTTCCGAGGTGACGACTATACACGGGAGGAATACGTGAAGGACTGGTACCTGAACCCAGTAAACAACAGCCCGACGACTGCCAAAGCCATACCGAAACTCGCGGCTTAGCCTACAGCAGTTTTTCAAAAAAACTACGCAAGAATCTTGCTACAGGCCACGCACTACAAGGGCTTGAGTGAATTCTTATTATTAAAGAAAGACCTTTGGGCAGACACGGCCTACAGTCTCAGCCTCAGTCCCATAAAGAGGAATACCACAAAAAATATATAAAGGAGCCTATATGTTCACAACGTACGCAACACAAGAAACGGAAACCCTTCCTTCCCGTGGAAAGGGTTCGAGATCACGAACTCCAGACTACGCACCAATCCTGCTCCCCCCTACGAAGCCGGTCATCAACAAGCCAAAGGAAGCTTTGCTGTACGGTGTAGGAATTGACGATATTACAAGCACTCCCGGTACAGACAATTGGTCACACCGCGTCTGGCATAGGATGCTTGACTGCTGCTACAACGAACACTCAACAAGATCACGAGCGACCTATGACGATTGTACCGTTTCACCATGTTGGCACAGGTACTCGGACTTCGAGGCATGGTTCGACCAGAACAGCATCGTTGACTACCAGCTGGACAAAGACATTCTCATGCCGGGAAACAGGGTCTATAGCCCCGATACATGCTGCTTCGTACCTTCGCACATCAATATGGTTGTACGGTGGAGAAGGAAAGTACCTCGCTCAGGGTATCCGGGAGTCACCATGTTTGGCAGCGGATTCCAAGCTCAGATCATGCATGGCGGTTCAACCCTACTTGGAGAATGGAGAGCAGACGCACTAGAAGCCCATTGCGACTGGCAGCGAATGAAAGCTGGCGTGGTTGATAATAATCTTCGTACCTACCTGCGAGAGCCTGCACCTGATCTGCGCGTTGTACGAGCCTTGATCAAGTACGCTGATCGACTGTGCTTCAATGCTGACGAAATGATCCCAACGTTCCGTTATCAGCACTGATGTGCAAGGGGGCAAGAATTATTCCTGCCCCCTCACACCCTCGACCAGTATGGAATATTAACACCACCGTCTTTTTCCGCTTAGGGACAGCTCAACGCAACCAACCATCAGCAGTGAAGGCCGTCTTACCGCTCGGCAGTTGGACCAGTGCAGAATTGCCAATGAGTTTGACGGCCTCAATGTAACTGACCTTGGTGGCATTCGAAACCGTCCTGCACTTACCGGAGCCTATCAGACGCTCAGCTGCGCCTTCATCCTGATCAAGTGAAGCCTCCACCATGTCTCTCCAATCACCAACTTTGAAGCAGACCATTGAACCAGCTACCAAGGTCTTCTTAGGGTAGGTTTCTGCCACCGCAGCAAATGTGATCAGTGGCAACAGGCAAAGCGTAAGGGCAAAATTCTTCATCGTGCGATCCTAAACGGGTCAATGGCGAAGACCCCATAATGCCATCATTTACGCAAAATGTAACGATTGGTGTGTCACTTATTGGTGTGTTCACGATTAGGCTGCATACAACCATCATTAGCAGATGCAGACAAATCAAGCTCTCCGAACAGCTTTCGGCCAAAGAATCCGCGACCTTCGCAAGCAACGAGGCATTAGCCAAGAAGCCTTTGCCGACAAGTGCGGCGTGATGCGCACCTACATGTCTCGCATAGAGACAGGCGCTGCAAATCCCAGCCTTGATGCAGCCAAGGTGATTGCCGATGCTCTGGGCATTGCTCTTGCCGACCTACTTGAAGGTCTTTGAACAGCCGGGTTAGCGTATTTCCATCCATGGTCCAAACTAGGTGTTTGAGCATGGAGTTAACCATCGTGCGCCTCCCAGTGCCTTACACACCCCGCTTGTTGTACCTCGCCAGTTTGGGTGAACCATTGCCCTTGGACGGGGAGAGTCTGTTCTGGGTGCAAACGCTGCTCAGAGCCGGCTACATCCGGGCAGAAGTGATACCAGACGAACATGCCACCCAGCTTGTGTGCAGACTCACGCCACTGGGCGAATCGTTCTTCGAGTACTTCAATAGATGATGTTGGTCCCGTTGCAGTCCTGAACCAGTCATATTCCCCCCATCATGCACCCATCTCGGCATAGGAATTGCGTGCCACTACACCATAACATTTCTTGAACATTCATCTAAGAATCGTTATGATGGCCTCACACCAAATAGGGAGTGCCGAGAATGTCCAAGCAAGTGATCGCCTATTACCGGGTATCCACTGGTGCTCAGGAAAAGAGCGGCTTGGGTCTCAAGGCTCAACGCGATTACGTGGAAGCTTCTGCCAAGTCCCAAGGCTGGGAGGTAATCGCGGAATACACAGAGACAGTGTCCGGTACTGTTGCCCCACTCGACCGTCCAGAGATGGCCAAGGCTTTGTCCCACAACTTGCCAGTGCTAGTCGCCAAGGTTGACCGAGTAAGCCGGGACGTTGAACACGTGGCCTCACTGATGAAGCGTGCAGAAATCCGGGTAGCCACAATGCCCCACGCAACCAACTTCCAAATTCATCTGTTTGCCGCTTTGGCTGAACAGGAAAGAGAATTTATCGCCAGCCGCACCAAGGACGCTCTCGCAGCACTCAAGCGGGACGCTGACAAAGGTGATGTTCAGGCAATGGAGAAAGTGGCCAATCGGTCCACCGCTCTCGCCAAGGGCCGTACAGACACTAACCGTGCAAAAGCCCACGAGGCAGTACAAGCCAGAGTCCAGACGTTCCTAAAATCCGTGCAGGACCACATTGAACTGTGCATCCGTCGAGGTGCGAAGACCCTGCCACAGGTTGCAGCATGTCTGAATGAAAAGGGAATCACCACCAGTCGTGGTGCAAGCTGGTCGCCCATGCAAGTGAGCCGGGTAATGGCGTCCACTGGATTGACCTTCGGATAACACCAAACGGCCACTGAGGTCGGTGTATACCGGAATGGAGATTGAAGTGTAACCCTTCCACAGGCCGCGTCCTGTAAGGCTCTCAGCAATTTGACCTGTACACGCTCACACCGGATCGTCCCCCTGCGAGCAGTCCCTACTTGTCCAACTCCCAGTTCATCACGCCCCACCACGGGCCACGCCCAACACCCGATAGTTATTTTTGGTTCCCTTTTGACCTTTCCTGTCGAGGCTGCGATTGTAGGTTAAGCGCCTGTCTCGATCCCCCTTATTTTCAGCCAGAAAAAACAAAGCCCCTATAACGAAGGCCATTATTTTTGGCGGGGAATTTGAAACCTGTCTGTGAAAGGCTGCCCCCACTCCCCTCCTTTGCAACAAGGCACAGTGCTACCATCGAGCTTTAACACTGGGGGCGAGCATGAGCGATCTAGACGAGTCGAGTTTTCCCAAAGCCCGGAGCCTGTTGCTCGCCTACTCGGGCGTAGTACTTGCTTTGTGGTTTTTCGGAGCCAAGCTCGAACAATTCCAACTGATGGGGACGGCGATCCAACTCAACGAGAGAGTGGATCAGGCATGGCTCATCTTGGCCTTGCTCAACCTGTACCTGCTTGTGAGGTATTGCCAGAGATTGGAGCGTTTCGCGTTGCATTTCGACGAGCCGATGAATGATCTGTATGACATAAGGTTGAAGCGCACTGCCATTGCGTTGAGACAGTTCGCGATGAAGAAGGATATGCGGAGGCGTTTTACCGCAAAGCCAGACGGTCCAACGGCCCATAAATTCGCTTGGGGTAAGGCGTGGTTAACATGCTATTCGAAGATAGAGGCTGAAAACGAACGACATCCTGAAGGTGTGGATATCCGCTTCGTCTCCCGCTCTTACCGAACAGAAATGAAGTTGTCGTATGAGTACAGGCTGGTGGGTGGGAATGAGGAGAACTACTCTAATAAGATTCGTCAGTTTGAGACGTACATCCCATCGTTTTTCACGAATTTGCTAATCAAAGCATTGGTGATCGTCAAAGGCGCATTCGTCACACCATGGTTTACCGATTTCGTGGCGCCCTTGATCTTTGGAGCAGGCAGCACCTTAGCGGCGGTCTACATGTACTTTAAGCTCAACCATTACCTGTGGCTCTGACGTAGTTGAAGCACGTAATTCATGCACAGATCAAAACGAACACAGCGGGACACCACGAGGTGCAGAAGCATCATTATCATTATTTATAGACCTATCAGCACCTAGAAAGAGGGCGTGATGTCAGACAGCGTGATTGGGCTGGCCATACCAGCGACGTTAGCGGCAATAGGATGGTGGTGGCAACGCAGGCAGGATCGTCGCAGTGTCCGAGTAGCCATTGTGGCGGAGGTGCTTGCACTGAAAGATATCGCTGAGGAACGGGAATATTATTCTGGCCTGATCCAAATGGCGGAGCACTTAGAGTCGATACCCAGAGAGCGGCGGGAAAACGCGAGCCTTCAGGTACGTGTCCATGAACACTATCGAAGGGTGTACACCGCAAACATTGACAAGGTGGGTTATCTCACGCCGAGGGACGCTCAACTGGTGGTGAGATTCTACCAATATGTAGACAGCGTTGTGGCAGATGTCACCGAAGGCGGTGCCATTTACGAAGGTACGAGTGATCCCTTAGCCTATAGAGAAGCTGCCGCCATACTCCACAAAGCTATGGCGGTAGCCGACGAGATTCACAGAAGGTATCACGGCAGGTGGTGGAACCGGTGTTAACGAGCGCCCTAGGTATCACCATCCCCGCTGGTAGTGTTTTGTTGCAAAAGTTCAAGAAGTGTTGCGCAGGCTACATCAGCCAATGATTTTCAGATGGGAAATGTCCGGCACTTGAACGGTTTCCTCGTGCCGCAACTGGCCCATGTCGCTGCCGGCAGGCGCCAGGCTGAACTGCTGCAGGTTCAGCTGCGCCGAGCGCTGCGCGGGTCGTTCATCCTGCAGATCGGCGCCCACCTCGGCGATGGCGAAGTCCGGCGCATCCACAGCCACGAACGCTGCCATGTACGCATCACGCGGCACGACCTCGGCGCGGCGGGCCACCGCCATGGGTTTCTGGCCGAAGTCGCCTGCCGCCGCCGGCGCGGTCATGATGATCTCTTCAATGTCCTGAGCCATTTCGTCGATGCTGGCCACGGCCCCTGCGCGTGCCAGCGCCGCACGGTATTTTTCCGCCGCCTGGGCGTCGAGGTTGTTCTTGAGGACCAATCGGCGTCCGGAAAACAGCATCTCGATTCGCTGGGCGTCGGCCTGGAACAGTTTTGCCAGGTTGCTCTTGACCTGGTCCAGCGCCGCGCCGGGCACGCATTGGCCGCTGAAGACGATCTCGTAGAAACGCATGGCAACTCTCCTGGCATGGCACCGTTGCGGGCGCTGGGCGTCCGCACAGATGCCGAAAAGCCAGCACCGTAACAGTGATTATGGACCACGATGTTTCGGCGCAACAAGCACGCCCTTGTCATGCCCGTGCGCCTTGTTAGACTCAAGACAAATCCGGAGGTCCCTGCCATGTCCGCTTGCACTCTCGTTCTGCGCAGCATCGGCTTGCTTTCACTGCTGGGACTCACGGGCTGCGCCACCTGGTTCACCGGCAACTACCAGGATCCTCAGGTGCATCTGGTCAAGGTCGAAGTGGTCAAGGCCAACATGCTGCAACAGCGCCTGATCCTGCGTTTTCGCATCGACAACCCCAACGGCCGCAGCCTGCCGGTGCGCGGCATGAGCTACAGCGTGCGCCTGGAAGACATGCTGCTGACCGAAGGCGACGCCAGCGACTGGTTCAGCGTGGCCGCCAACAGTGGCGAATACTACGAGCTGCCGGTGCGCACCAATCTCTGGCAACACGCGCGCGAGCTGTCACGCCTGCTCAAGCACCCCGAGCGAGGGATCCGCTACGAGTTGCGCGGCGAATTGCGCACCGGGGTGCTGTTCGGCCACGACGTGGTGCTCAACCACACCGGGGTAATCGACGCGAGCGGCTTGTCCGGTCGCTGAGATGTCACAAAGATTTTTCCCGCAGCGCTGCTATTCCGAACCCAGGGTGAGATAATTCCGGCCAATTTCAACTGCGGAGTATTCTCGATGTCCCAGCAACCCCACGTGCACGGCCCTGACTGCAACCATGACCACGATCACGCTCATGAGCACGACCACGGTCACGTGCATGGCCCGCACTGCAACCACGCCCCACAGGAACCGGTGCGCAATGCACTCAAAGATGTAGGCCGCAACGATCCCTGCCCCTGCGGCAGCGACAAGAAATTCAAGAAGTGCCACGGCGCCTGAGCCGAAACGATGCCCGAGGGTGCTGCGTGCTGGCAGCCCCTCCCTTGACCCCAATCCCACCGCTGTGCGCTGTGTCCGCGAGCGGCTTGGGCACGAAGAAAATATCCCCCGCCTGACGCTTGCGCGTCGCCCCCGCCCTCTCTAACGTAGCGCCTTTTACGCCAGCCCCCGCAGGAGCTTCGCCATGGCCTCGCCCGCCCGTTTCTTCTTCACGCCCACGTTTGGCTGCGCCGCCGTGGTCACCGGCATGCTCACCCTGACCGGCTGCCAACAATGGCTGGGCGGCTCCGCCGAGCAAAACCTGCCGCCAAGCGTGGGTGTACAGCCGCTCAAGGGCCTGGCGCAGAATGTCTCGGTCAGACGTAACGGGCTGGGCATGCCGCTGATCGAAAGCAATACCTTCCACGATGCTCTGTTTGCCCAAGGCTACGTGGCCGCCAGCGACCGCATCACCCAGATGATCCGTCTGCGGCTGCTGGCCCAGGGACGCCTGGCCGAACTGGACGGCGTCGAAGCGCTGGACGGCGACCGCCTGCTGCGCAGGATCAACCTCAAGAAGAACGCCGACCAGTTGTATGCCGCGGCCTCACCCCGATTGAAGCGTTTCTTCGATGTCTATGCACGGGGCGTCAACGCCTACCTGTTTCGCTACCGCGGCAAGCTGCCCGCGCAATTGGCAGGCTACACCCCCGAATACTGGAAGGCCGAAGACTCGGCGCTGATGTTCGCGTTGTGGTCGTTCAGCCAATCGCTCAACCTGCAGGAAGAGTTGGGTTCGCTGGTACTGGCGCAGAAAGTGGGCACCGACAGACTGGCCTGGCTGCTGCCGGTCTATCCGGATGAGAGCCTGCCTTTCACCGAGGCCGACAAGCTCAAGGGCGTGTCGCTGGGCAACTCGCTGACCAGCCTGGCGGGCCTGGCCACGATGAATCGCGAACTCGAGCGGCTTGGCGCGCCAAGCTCCAGCAACTGGGCCATCGCCCCGCAACGCACGCGGGCCGGAAAAAGCCTGTTCGCCAACGATATTCATGTGGCAACCAGCATTCCGTCGGCGTGGAGCTTCGTGCAGCTGCGCGCGCCGCGCTTTCAGGCGGCAGGTGTCGCCCTGGCCGGTATGCCGGGCGTGCTGGCCGGCTTCAATGGTCAAGTCGCCTGGGGCATGGCGGCAGTGATGGGCGACAATCAGGATCTTTTTCTGGAGAAGGTCCGCAGCGAAGGCGGCCGCGTGCTGTATCAGTCCAACGGCAAGTGGCAGCCGGCCCGCGTGCGTCAGGAGACCTACCTGGCCAAGGGGCAGCGTCCGCTGCGCGAGGCGGTCTACGAAACCGGTCACGGCCCGCTGCTCAACGACGTCAGCGGCATGCCGGCAAGCGGCGGCTACGGCTTGGCCCTGCAACTGCCGGACTTGACCGACGACAAGAGCCTGGATGCGCTGTTCGATCTGTCGCGCGCCAGCAATGTCGAGAAGGCTTCGGATGCCAGCCGGCAGATACGCGCGGTGGCGACCAATCTGCTGTTTGCCGATGCCAGCAGCATTGGCTGGCAGGTCACCGGCCGCTTTCCCAACCGTCTCGAAGGCAAAGGCATGCTGCCCTCGCCCGGCTGGGACGGTCGACATGACTGGGATGGCCTCGCCGACCCCATGCTTCACCCCTACGACCAGGACCCGCCGCAGGGTTGGCTGGGTACCGCCAACCAGCGCATCGTCCCGCCCGGCTATGGCATCCAGCTGTCCAACGCCTGGTACTACCCGGAGCGCAGCGAGCGCCTGGCCGAGCTGGCCGGTGCCGGCAAGCACGACACACGCAGCATGATTGCCATGCAGTCCGATCAGATCACCCCCTTCGCCGCCAAACTGAAAAAGATGTTTCTTGCGCCCGGCATGGCACAACCGCTGAAAAGTGCCATCGATGCGCTGCCCGAGGGCGAGCGGACCAAGGCCCGCGAAGCCTACACTCGCCTCATGGCCTTCGATGGCCGCCTTGCCGCGCAATCCGCCGATGCCGCGCTGTACGAGCTGTTTCTGCAGCAAAGCGCGCAGCGGACCTTCCTCGACGAGCTGGGCCCGCTCGACAGCGCCAGCTGGAAGGCCTTCGTGGCCCAGGGCATGTCTTCCTACTCGGCCCAGGCCGATCATCTGCTGGGGCGTGACGACAGCCCGTTCTGGGACGATCTGAGCACCGCGCAGAAGGAAGACAAGCCGGCCATCCTGGCGCGCAGCCTGGCCGCCGCAGTCAGCGCCGGCGAGGCGCAGCTGGGCAGTGATCGAAGCACTTGGCAATGGGGGCGTCTGCATCGCACCACCTGGACCGACACGGGCGGGCCCGATGCCGGCGCACCCGTGCTACGCGGCCCGGTTGCCACCGGTGGCGATCACACCACCTTGAACGCTGCGCCCTACCGCTGGGGCGACAGCTTCGACACCGCGTCGATACCGGCGCTGCGCATCGTCGTCGACTTCGCCCAGGCCGAGCCGATGATCGGCCTTAGCAGCAGCGGGCAGTCGGGTAATCCGGCCAGTGCCAACTACACCGACGGCATCGACGCGTGGCTCAAGGGTCAATACGTCAGCTTCCCGATGCAGCCGCAGCATTTCGACAAGGCCTACGGGACCAAGCGACTGACGTTGACGCCGCAGAAATGACCGTGTGAATTCGCCGCTGAAAACGCAAGAGAGCCCCCGTTACTCGAAACGGGGGCTTGATCACTGCGCTGGATCCTGCCCTATCGGGAAGAACACCCCGCCACTCCACACCCCCAGCCAACCGTCACGCACCACGGCCAGCTCGACCAGCCGATAGAACACGTTGCGGTGAATGCGTGCTTCCAGGTTGTTGCGCACCAGCACATAGGGTGAAGGCTCCTGGGTACAGGGGTCGATGTCGACCCGCAGCGGGTGCTGCGCGTCGGCGTCGACGCAGTCCTCGACATTGCTGGTGAAGCGCAGCGACTGCTGCTCGCCTTCCCCCGACACCTGCATGTCGATGGCCACGAACGGCGCGTCATCGACGACGATGCCGACTTTTTCCACCGGCGTCACCAATACGTACTCGTCGCCATCGCGGCGCAGGATCCCGGCGAACAACTTGACCATCGCCGGTCGGCCGATCGGCGTGCCCTGATAGAACCAGGCACCGTCGCGGGCGATGCGCATGTCGATGTGCCCGCAGAAATCGGGATTCCACAGGTGCACGGGCGGCAAGCCCTTCTTGGCAGTGGGAATGTGCGCCAGCAAATCGTCGGCCTTGCCCGTCATGCTCGTCTCCTCAGCGGCTTACGCCCAACAAGCTGCGAGCGTAGTCCTCAAGGGGTGGGCCAAGCAAATCTTCCGGTTTGTTGTCGCGCATCGTCAACAGCCCGCCACGGCTGCGGATGGTCGCGGTGTCGATGAGATAGCGGGTGCTGGTTTCGATGAGCATGATCTGAATCACGCTGCTGTCGACGCCGAGCCGGTCCAGAGCTTCCTGGTCGGCCCATTCGTCAGCATTGCCGATGCGGTCGTCGGCGCGTGCAAAACGGGTGTAGAGCAGGTAATGCGCGCCGGCATTGCGCGCCTCGCCCAAGGCCTGTTCCAGGCCCAGCGGTGCCGGGGCGCGGCGTACCAGGGGAAAGTACTCGACGAACGCTTCGAACGCCTGTTCAGCCACAACGTTGGGCCGCGGGTAGGCGCCGCCGGGAGGCACGAACGCGCCCTGACCAATATAGATGAACGAGTCAGGCTGCACGCGCAAGTTGTTGAACCGGCGAGTTTCACTGTGATTCAACACACCCGCATCGCTCAGGTGATAGCGAGCGCCTTCGCCCAGATCACTGACCTTCATGCAACCGCCCAACGCCAACAGCGCCAGCAGCACGACCAGGTTACGCATGCATCCTCCAGAGCCGGCGACAAGATCCCGGCGATCAGCCACATGATGCAGCTTCTGCGCCAGTTTGCAGGGCTCGGGATGGCTCGGGGGTCAGGCTTCTTTGGGGCCGGGTATTTCCGGATCGCGTTTGCGCTTGTTGCCCATGCGCACGCCGATGTCCATGAGGAACTGGAAAAAGCCTTCCTGATCTTCCAGTACGTTGCTCCAGAACGGCGAGTGGTACAGCGCCACCGCGCCATGTACCAGCGCCCAGGCAGCGCAATAGTGGAAGTACGGCGGAACGTCTTCCAGCTTGCCCTCGCTGATTCGCCCCTCGATGAGGAACGTCAGGCGTTCGAAATTCGACGCGCGGATCGTGTGCAGCTGCTCGACGAGCTCGGGCACCTGGTTGCCTTTGACCACCTTCTCTTCAAGCCGGTCGAACAGCCGATAGCGCTGCGGATCGCGCATGCGGAACTCGAAGTAGGCGCGGGACAGGGCTTCCTTGTCTCGATCGATGTCGGCCGAATGCAGCAGAGCGTTCAGGTCGCGCTCGTAGTCGAGCATCAGGCGCAGGTAGATCTCGGCCTTGGACTTGAAGTGTTTGTAGATGGTGCCTTTGCCGATACCCACGGTGTCGGCAATCAGCTCGACTGTAACGCTGTCTTCGCCTTGCTCGAGAAACAGCGCCAGTGCGGTGTCGAGGATTTCCTGCTCGCGGCGGCGAAATTCACGGACCTTACGAGGTTCTTTTTGCATAGGAAGGACTGGATCGAAAGCGGAGGCAGTCATTATGCCTGTATGAGGTCAAAATGCACGGATCATCCCAAATCTCTGGCTTTATGGCGCATATGCCACGCACCCCTGCAATCTGTACTGAGCAGCGGCGGGCGTATTCCAAATACGTTTAAGAAAACCCTGCAAGGCACTGGCGCCCCTGACCCATTCGACAATACTTGAACTGTCGTCGCGCCATACTCCCCCAAGTGATGCGGCGGCAAGGCGTCGATGGACCACGCGCCTGTTGTGACTCCTAATGGTCTTGACCCGGGATTCTCCCCCCAGAGCCCGGGTTTTTTTTGCCCGCGCAGGCTCAAGCCTGGCGACGAACACGCGCCAGGGGGAACAGCCGGCAGAAATTGTCGGTGGTGCGCTCGGCCAGGCTGTCGAATGTCTCGCCGCGGACCGTGGCGATGCACTGTGCCACTTCGCGGACGTACTGCGGCAGATTGGACTTGCCACGGTAGGGAATGGGTGCCAGATAGGGCGAGTCGGTTTCGACCAGCAAGCGATCGGCCGGCACCTGCCGCGCAACTTCACGCAGGGCATCGGCATTGCGGAAGGTCACGATGCCCGACAGCGAAATGTAGAACCCCAGGTCGAGGGCGGCCTTGGCCATCGCCCAGTCTTCGGTGAAGCAATGCAGCACGCCGGCCTGGGGCAATTGCGCCTCGCGCAACAAATCCAGGGTATCGGCGCGCGCGCCGCGGGTATGCACGATCACCGGCTTACCGGTCAGATTGGCCGCCTGCAGGTGCAGTCGAAACGACTCCTGCTGCAGCTGCGCTGCCTCGGGTTCGTAGTGGTAGTCCAGGCCGGTTTCACCGATCGCCACCACGCATGGCGCGTCGAGCTCGGCCATCAGCCAGTCCAGCGCGGGCGGCTTGCCGGGAGCGAGGTCGAGGGGATGAATGCCGACCGAGCAATCGACGTCGTCGTAGCGGCCGGCCAGGGCCTTGACCGTGGCGGCGTTCTCGGCGCTGACGCCGATGCACAGGAAATGCCCTACACCGCAGGTACGCGCGGCCTCCAAGGCGGTGTCCAGGCAGCCGTCGTGTTCGGCAAGGTCGAGGCGGTCGAGGTGACAGTGGGAATCTACGAGCATGGGGGTATGGGGACTACATCGTGTGAGTGGGACGGTCGGACTTCAGGGCGCCGGCCAGATAGGTTTCGATCTTGTTGCGCGCAGTATTGTCGCCGTCGTTGAACTGCACGCCCACGCCCGCAGCGCGGTTACCCTGGGCGCCCTTGGGGGTGATCCAGGCGACGCGACCGGCCACGGGAATCTTCTCCGGCTCATCCATCAGGTTGAGCAGCATGAACAGCTCATCGCCCAGCTTGTAGCTCTTGCTGGTCGGAATGAACAAGCCGCCGTTTTTGATGAACGGCATGTAAGCCGCGTACAGGACGGCTTTGTCCTTGATGGTCAGGGACAGAATACCGTTGCGCGGTCCGGGACTGACGGGTTGATTCATTCGTGCTCCGTTACTGATAGTGAATTTTCGCAGCAGTCAAACCGCGTCCGCCGCATCCGGCGTCACCGCGTCGCACCGACCCAACCACGTCCGCCGTCGACGCGGCTTGCGCCGCTGCTACAACCGGCGCATCCCTGTAGCAGCGGCGCGAGCCGCGTCCGGTATCACCACGGTACATCAGACAAACCGCAACCAACATCGGCAGCGTTCGATCACAATGCACCCATCACGTCTGCCCCGGCAAGGCCATCCAGGACACCAGCAGCGCCTCGATGAGCAATACCCGGTTCAGGTTGGCCTTGGCCAGCACTTTCTGGCGCTGCATCAACACCCAATCCTGAATGGCCAGTACCTTGCTCTGGGTACTCTTGTCAGCCAGATATTGCAGCACCTTGCGCATGTCGCTCAAGCCCAGCCCCTGCTCGTCCGTCGTCAGGCGATAGCGCAGCAACAGGTTCGACCACTCACAGAACCAGTCGAACAGCAGCAGCAATGGCACAGCGCTCCAGGCTTCGGCCAACTGGCTGGGCGTCTGCTGCCCTTTCAGCAGCTTCTTCACCCCTTCGACTACCAGCGCCCGCTGCTCGACGATACCGCCAGCCTGCAACCTCACCGCTGCCAGCGGCGAGCCTGCGGCCAACGCGAGCAGATCGGTGCGCGCAGCCCCGTCCACTTCCGGCAGCGCCGTGGCCAGCCACTGCAGGCTGACGGCCTGAGTAGGCAACGGGCACGCCTGCTGCACGCAACGGCTCTTGACCGTGGGCAGCAGTCGACTGGGCTGATGACTGACCAACAGCAAGACGGTATTGCCCGAAGGCTCCTCGAGACTTTTCAACAATGCGTTGGCCGCATTGACGTTCATCGCTTCGGCAGGCTCGATCAGCACGACCTTGCGCCCGCCCATTTGCGCGGTCTGCACCACGAAGGCGACCAACTCGCGCACCTGGTCGACCTTGATCGCCTTGTCCGCTTCCTCAGGTTCGAGGATGAAGTTGTCCGGATGGCTGCCGGCCTGCAGCAACAGACACGACTTGCAGGCCCCACAGGCGTGCTGCGCGGCCGGACGCTGGCACAGCAACAGTGCCATCAGGCGCTCGGCCAGGGCACGCTTGCCGATGCCCTGCGGCCCGTGCAGCAGGTAGGCGTGAGCATGCTGGGTGCGGCCGGCCAGCTTCTGCCAGAGGTCATCCTGCCAGGGGTAGGCGTCAGCCACGCGGCAAACCTCGCAGCTCGGGCAGCAACGCATCCAGCTCCTGCTGGACCTGCGCCAGGCTCTGCCCGGCATCGACTACCCGATAGCGCGAAGGCGCTGCAGCGGCGCGCGCCAGGTAGGCGCCACGCACGGCCTCGAAGAACGCCCGGCCTTCCTGTTCGAAACGATCGAGGCGACCCCGCGCGCTGGCCCGCGCCAAGCCGACTTCCACGGGCAGGTCGAACACCAGCGTCAGGTCCGGGCGCAACGTGCCCTGGACGAAGGTTTCGAGCTGGGCGATGCGTTCCTGGGATAAACCACGGCCGCCGCCCTGATAGGCGTAAGTGGCATCGGTGAACCGATCGCACAACACCACCGCGCCACGCGCCAGCGCCGGGCGAATCACCTGGGCCAGGTGTTGCGCGCGCGCGGCGAACATCAGCAGCAGTTCGGTATCCACGCACATGGTTTCATCGCTGGGTGCCAGCAGCAGTTCGCGGATACGTTCGGCCAGGGGCGTGCCGCCCGGCTCGCGGGTCAGCACCACGTCCAGTCCGCTGGCGCGCAGACGCTCGGCCAGGTACTCGCGATTGGTACTCTTGCCCGCGCCTTCCGGCCCTTCCAGAGTGATGAATAAACCGGTCACAGGGTGTCCTTGCAAAGTCATGGAGCAGGTGCCTCGACGGCGTCCGGCTTCTCTTGTGGCTCGCGCGTACCGGTCTCTGTCGGCGCCGCGGCAGGCGCGGGGCTCGAGCGATAATCGGCGCGACGTTTGAGTTGGTACTCGCGCACGGCGTTGTTGTGGGCATCCAGATCGTCGGAAAAGACATGGCTGCCGTCGCCGCGCGCGACGAAATACAGGCTGCTGCCGGGGACCGGGTTGAGCGCGGCATGAATCGCCTCGCGGCCCACCATGGCAATGGGCGTGGGCGGCATTCCGGCGATCACGTAGGTGTTGTAGGCCGTCGGCTCGCGCAGGTCGGCGCGGGTCAGCTTGCCGTTGTAGCGCTCGCCCATGCCATAGATGACGGTCGGGTCGGTCTGCAGCAACATGCCCGTCTTGAGACGACGCACGAAGACCCCGGCGATCTCGCCGCGCTCCTGAGGCACACCGGTTTCCTTTTCCACCAGCGAGGCCATGATCAGCGCCTGGTAAGGCTCGCTGTAGGGTGCGCTGGCGGCGCGCTCGCTCCATTCGCTGGCCAGCACTTCTTCAAGACGGGCGTAGGCCTGCTGCAGCAGCTCGACATCGCTCATGCCACGCACGTACTTGTAGGTGTCAGGGAAGAATCGACCTTCGGGGAACGCCTTGGGGTGGCCGATGCGCGCCATGACCTCACTGTCGCTGAGCCCGCCCAGGGTCTGCTCGAGCTTGTCCTGACGCGCCAGTGCCGCGCGCACCTGACGGAAATTCCAGCCTTCGACCAGGGTCAGGCTGTACTGCACCACCTCGCCGCGCTGCCAGACGTTGAACAGGTCGTTGACGGTCATGCCGGGCGTCATGCGGTATTCGCCGGTGTGCAGAGGCTGTCCGGCACGGTTGAAGCGCCAGTACAGGCGCAACCAGAATGCATCGCGCAGGGTGCCCGCCGCCTGCATGCGCAGGATCGTGCCGCCGGGGGTTGCGCGGTTGGGCACGTCGAGCAGCTGTTCTTGAGCCACGGCCAGCGGCTGGTTCAAGGCACTGTCGACTTTCCAGGCCGCCACGCCCGTCGCCAGTGCGGCAACAACGATGAGCGTTTCCAGCAACAGCAGAAATTTACGCTTCACAAATCAGGCATCCAATAGCGCGTGGGCAATGCCTTGCAGTTTACGGGTGAGCGGTCCCGGCGACCACCTCAGCGACGTGAAAGCGCGCACCGGCCACACGCCGTAGACACTGTTGCAGACGAATACTTCGTCGGCCCGTGCCAGGTCCGCTGGCCACAGGTCACCCACGGACACCTGCAGACCCAGCGTCGCGGCTTGCTCCAGCAGTTCGGCGCGCATCACTCCGGCCACGCCGCAGCGATGCAGCGCGGGCGTGTGCAACACCCCGTCGACCACCAGGAACAGATTGCTGTAGACCCCTTCGACGAGGCGCCCGGACACGTCCAGCATCAAACCTTCGGCAAAAGCCGGGTCGCTCCATTCGGCGCGGGCCAGTACCTGCTCCAGGCGATTGAGGTGCTTGAGTCCGGCCAGCAAGGGTTGCTCGGCGAGCCGCGTGCTGCACGGGTAGAGTTCCACACCCTGCGCGCGGTGCGTCTGCGGATAGGCAGGGCTGGGAGAACCTTGCAGAATGCGCCGCGCCGCGGCCTGCGGATCAGCGGCATAACCGCGCGCACTGTCACCGCGAGTGACGATCAACTTGAGCACGCCCTGACCCAGTGCCGCCGCATAGCGCACAACCTCGTCGCGCAACACCGCCAGTTCGGCCACGATCGCCAGACGCTGGCAGCCCAGCGCAACGCGCGTCAGGTGACGGTCCAGCAGCACCGCCTGGCCATTGCGTACGGCAATGGTTTCGAACACACCATCTCCGTAGGCCAGGCCTCGACTCTTCAGGCCCAGCGCATCGCCTGGCTGCCCGTCGAGCCAGGCCTGCATCAACCGGGAAAGCGCCGGAACACCAGGGAACCGTTGGTTCCACCGAAACCGAACGAGTTGCTCAGCACCACGTCGATCGGCATGCTGCGCGCGGTGTGCGGCACGAAGTCCAGGTCGCAGCCCTCGTCCGGCTCGTCCAGGTTGATGGTCGGCGGCGCCATCTGGCTGTTGATGGCCAGCACACTGAAGATGGCCTCGACGGCACCGGCGGCACCCAGCAGGTGACCGGTCATCGATTTGGTCGAGCTTACCGCCAGCTTGTACGCATGGTCGCCGAACACGGTCTTGATGGCGCTGACTTCGGCCAGATCGCCCGCCGAGGTCGAGGTGCCATGGGCATTGATGTACTGCACCTGGTCGGGCGTGATGCCGGCATCGCGCAGCGCATTGGTCATGCAGCGTGCCGCACCGGCGCCATCTTCAGGCGGCGAAGTCATGTGGAACGCATCGCCGCTGGTGCCGAAACCGATCAGCTCGGCATAGATGGTCGCACCACGCGCCTGGGCGTGCTCGAGTTCTTCGAGCACCAGCGCGCCTGCGCCATCGGACAGGACGAAACCGTCGCGGCCCTTGTCCCACGGACGGCTGGCCCGGGTTGGCTCGTCATTGCGCGTGGACAAGGCACGCGCCGCGCCGAAGCCGCCCATGCCCAGCCCGCAGGCGGCCATTTCCGCACCGCCGGCGATCATCACGTCAGCCTCGCCATAGACGATGTTGCGTGCCGCCATGCCAATGCAATGGGTGCCGGTGGTGCAGGCGGTGGCGATTGCGTAGTTGGGCCCCTGCGCACCGAGGTGAATCGACAGGAAACCGGAAATCATGTTGATGATGGAGCCAGGCACGAAGAACGGCGATATCCGCCGTGGCCCGCTGTCGTGCAGGATGCGGCAGGTTTCTTCGATATTGGTCAGCCCACCGATGCCCGAGCCCATGGCCACGCCGATACGCTCGCGATTGGCGTCGGTGACTTCCAGGCCCGCGTTGCGTACTGCCTGGAAACCCGCGGCCAGGCCATACTGAATGAACAAGTCGAGCTTGCGTGCCTCCTTGACCGAGAGGTATTGCTCGACATCGAACCCCTTCACCGAGCCGCCGAAACGGGTCGAATAGGCCGACAGATCCGTATGTTCGATGGGACCTATGCCACTGCGGCCGGCCAGGATGCCCTGCCAGCTGCTCGGCACGTCGGTGCCCAGCGGTGACAGCATGCCCATACCTGTGACCACGACGCGTCTACGCGACACAGCACTCTCCTTATTCTGGAAACATCACCGCGCGGCCGTCTAAAGAAAAAACCGCACGCCAACGAAGGCAGTGCGGTTTTCCATGACAAGCAACGGCGATTACAAAACGTTACGCCTGGTGGGCGGTGACGTAATCGATGGCAGCTTGAACAGTGGTGATTTTCTCGGCTTCTTCGTCAGGAATCTCGGTTTCGAATTCCTCTTCCAGAGCCATCACCAGCTCAACGGTGTCCAGGGAATCGGCACCCAGATCTTCAACGAAGGAAGAAGTGTTGTTGACCTCCTCCGCTTTGACGCCCAGTTGCTCGGCGACGATCTTCTTGACGCGTTCTTCGATGGTGCTCATACCTTGTTTTCACTCCTAATGGACATATGTCAGGCGGCTGGCCGGTACGTAAGTTTATAGAAGAAGCTCGGCTTTTCAAACTGAAAGCGTCACTGCGACCCCACGTAAGCCCGCCACCTAGAATTCGGATGCAGCTTTATAACGGATTTTGGATGCCGGGTAAGACATTTTTTTGAAGCAATCCGTCACATTTTCATTTACATGTACATGCCGCCGTTCACCGGGATTGTAGCCCCTGTGACGTAGGCTGCACCGTCGGAAGCCAGAAAACCGACCACTTTGGCGATTTCGTCGACCTGACCCAGGCGACCCAGCGGAATCTGGCCCTGCAGCGCTTCGCGCTGTGCTTCGGGCAGTTCGCGGGTCATGTCGGTGTCGATGAAACCGGGCGCCACCGAGTTCACGGTGATTGCGCGCGAGCCGACTTCACGTGCCAGGGCACGACTGAAACCCTCGAGACCGGCCTTGGCCGCGGCGTAGTTTACTTGGCCGACGTTGCCCATTGCACCTACAACCGAACCAATGCTGATGATCCGGCCCCATCGCGCTTTGGTCATGCCACGCAATACGGCCTTGGACAGGCGGAACAGGCTGTTGAGGTTGGTATCGACCACATCGTGCCATTCGTCGTCTTTCATGCGCAGCATCAGGTTGTCGCGGGTGATGCCGGCGTTGTTGACCAGAATCGCCGGGGCGCCGAACTGCTCCTGGATCTTGGCCAGGGTGGCAGCCACCGACTCGTCACTGCACACGTTCAGCTCCAGGCCGGTGCCTTCGATGCCGTGCTCCTTGAGCGTGGCAGCAATGCGTGCGGCGCCGCTTTCGGAGGTAGCAGTGCCGATGACGGTGGCGCCCATGCGACCCAGTTCCAGGGCAATCGCCTGGCCAATGCCACGGCTTGCGCCAGTGACCAGTGCAACTTTACCTTGCAGGCTCATGCAAGTTCTCCTTGATCAGGCTTGCGCCGCGCGGGTGGCGGCGAAGGCTTCGGGGGTGTTCAGGTTGTCGGTGCTCACGCCCTCGGCGCAGCGCTTGTTGAGGCCGGCCAGGACCTTGCCCGGTCCGCATTCCACGAGACGCGGTGCGCCCTGGGCGGCCAGGTATTGCACGGTTTCAACCCAGCGCACCGGCTTGTACAACTGCTCGAGCAGGTCGCGCTTGAGGGTGTCGAGATCGGCCGGCACAGCGGCGCTGACATTCTGCACGACCGGAATTTGCGGCGACTGCCAGTCGATGGCATTGACCGACTCGGCGAAACGCTCGGCAGCCGGTTTCATCAAGGCACAGTGCGACGGCACGCTGACCGGCAACGGCATGGCGCGCTTGGCGCCCTTGGCCTTGCACAGTTCGATGGCACGGGCAACGGCTTGCGCCGAACCGGCAATCACCACCTGGCCCGGAGAGTTGAAATTGACCGCGCTGACCACGTCGCCCTGGGCCGCTTCGGCGCAGGCTGCCAGCACATCGGCGTCTTCCAGGCCAAGAATGGCCGCCATGGCCCCCTGCCCGGCGGGAACCGCTTCCTGCATCAACTGGCCGCGACGCTCCACCAGCTTGACCGCATCGGCCAGGGACAGGCAGCCTGCGGCCACCAGCGCACTGTATTCGCCCAGGCTGTGGCCGGCGACATAGGCCGGACGCTCGCCGCCCTCGGCCAACCACAGGCGCCAAAGCGCGATGGAAGCGGCAAGAATGGCGGGTTGCGTCTTGTCGGTCTGGTTGAGGCTTTCGACCGGGCCCTGTTGAACCAGCGCCCAGAGGTCATAGCCCAAGGCGTCGGACGCCTCCTTGAAGGTGTCCATGACCAAGGGGTACTGCGCACCCAGCTCGGCCAGCATGCCGAGCGACTGGGAGCCTTGCCCCGGGAAAACGAATGCGAGGGATGCAGACATTGAACAAGCCCTTGTATGATCTTGTTGCCGGAAAATTCGACGCCGGAAGCTTGTCCGGCGCACTGAACTGACAGTTGGATAACGTACACCTGCCAGTGGTCACATTTAAGCACCTCTGGCCGCGCACGCCTAAAGCAGCCTCTGCGCCAGCTGCCCATGCAGGCGTCGCGGCAGGTTTTCGCGAATCTCGTCGCGCGCCCGGTCTATCGCACACTGCAGCCCTTCCACGCCAGCGGCGCCATGGCTCTTGACCACGATGCCCTGCAGGCCGAGCAGACTTGCGCCGTTGTAGCGCGCAGGGGCCAGGTCGGCCTGCAGTCGCTTGAGCAACGGCAGAGCCAGCACGCCCGCGGCGCGCGCCATCAGGCTGCTGCGAAACAGCGCCTGCACGCGCTCGGCGAACATGCCGGCCAGGCCTTCGTTGGATTTGAGCAGGATATTGCCGACGAAGCCGTCGCACACCACCACATCGGCCTCGCCTCGAAACACGCCGTCGCCTTCGATGTAGCCGGTATAGTTCAGGCCCTGCGCCTTGCGCAACAGGCTGGCGGCAAGCTTGACCTGCTGGTTGCCCTTGATGTCCTCGGTGCCCACGTTGAGCAGCGCAACCCGCGGCCGCTCGACGCCCAGTGCCTGGGCCGCGACCGAGCCCATCACGGCGAACTGATACAGGTGCTCGGCACTGCAGTCGACATTGGCGCCCAGGTCCAGCAGCTGGCAGTACCCTCCCCGTGTCGGGATCGCGGCCATCATGGCCGGGCGGTCGATGCCCGGCAGGGTCTTCAGCAAGTGCCTGGACAAGGCCATCAGAGCCCCGGTGTTGCCGGCGCTGACCACCGCCTGGACCTGCTCGTCACGCAGCAGCTCGAGCGCCACACGCATCGACGAATCCGGCTTGCCGCGCAACGCCTGGGACGGGCGCTCGTCCATGCCGACCACTTCACCGGCGGCAGCGATGTGCAGGCGTGAGCGATCCATTGCCGGCTGGCTGGCAATCAGTTCTTCGAGAAGTTGAGGGTGACCGACGAGGGTCAGGTGCAGCGAGGGCGTAGCTGACAGGCAGGCAAGGCTGGCCTGAACAATGCTGCGGGGACCGAAGTCCCCGCCCATTGCATCAATCGCGATGGACTGAGCGGACAAGATTTACTCGTCAGCGCCCTTGTCGATCACTTTACGGCCACGGTATACGCCTTCTGGCGATACGTGGTGACGCAGGTGCACTTCACCGGTGGTCTTTTCGACCGACAGGGTGCTTGCCTCGAGTGCGTCGTGCGAACGGCGCATGTCACGGGCAGAGCGGGATTTTTTGTTCTGCTGAACAGCCATAATTGATTAACTCCTAAACGTTTGGGTCACGCTTTAACTGCGCCAATACACTGAACGGGTTGGACCGCGTTACCTCGTCCTCGCTCGGATCGGGATCATCTGCTCCCGCCGGCTGCTGGCATTCTTCCGGATGATGAGCAGGCACGATAGGCAAGGCGAGCAACAGCTCCTCCTCGACCAGCGCCTGCAGATCCAATGGATCTTCGCCCAGTTCCAGCACGTCATAACCTTTCGGTAACGACTGGGTGTTCGCACCCTCCTTCACCACGGCATAACTGCATTCGCTGTGGATCGGCAGGGTTACCAGCTCAAGACAACGCTGGCAAACCATCTTGACTTCGACGTCCAGGCAGCTGTGGATGACCACGGCCTTGCGTTCGTCTCGCTCGAAAATGAATTTGGCCTGCACCGTACCGACGGTGTCGGAAAGCGGGTCGCAGAGTCTCTCCAAATCGGCCAAGAGCAGCGAACCTTCTAGGGTTACGCCACGATCTGCCAATTTGCGCGGGTCAACGTGAGGTGGAATCGGGTCATTCAACATAGGCGCAGCATTCTAGGGACGACCCCCTCACCTGTCAAAGGAAATTCAGGCCCAAGTGCATGATAGAGTGGCCGTTCATCCACAGGAGCCTTCCATGCCAGCCCTGCTACTCGCTTCCAGCTCCCCCTACCGCCGCGAACTGCTGGCGCGGCTGCGCCTGCCGTTCACCTGCGCATCGCCCGACATCGACGAAAGTCACCTGCCAGACGAGCCGGCCTGCGCCCTGGTCAAACGCCTCGCCGAGCAGAAAGCCCGGGCGCTGGCCGCGCTGCATCCCGGGCATTTGATCATTGGTTCGGACCAGGTTGCGGTGCTCGCAGACAGGGTTCTGGGCAAGCCTGGCGGCTTCGCACAGGCGCGCGAGCAATTGCTGGCTGCCAGCGGCCGGTCCGTCACGTTTCTGACCGGGCTGGCGCTATTGAATGTGGTAAGCGGCGAGTGCCAGGTCGATGTGGTGCCGTTCACGGTGCACATGCGCCCGCTATCGGCCGCTGCCATCGAACGCTACCTGTTGGCGGAGCAGCCTTATGACTGCGCCGGCAGCTTCAAGGCCGAAGGGCTGGGTGTGACCCTGTTCCAGAGCACCGAAGGTGCGGATGCCACCAGCCTGGTGGGCCTGCCGCTGATTCGCCTGGTGGACATGCTGCTTGCAGAGGGTGTGCAACTGCCTTGAGCCTTGCGGGGGTGATTACTGCCGCTTTCGCGGGCAGAGCCCGCCCCCCACAAGCGCAGGAGCAGCCTTCTGTGGGAGCGGGCTCTGCCCGCGAAGAGGCCATCGACAGCGCTGCAACGACTCAGCGCAGGCTCGGCCCCTGGAATCCCATCCACATCGCGATCTGATCGGCAACGCTGGCACCGAACTTCTTCGAGAAGCGGTCGAGCGGCGATTCCTTCACGGTGAAGTCGACCATGTCATTGGCGCCGATCACGTCGCGGGCAACCATGCTGCTGCTGCCCAGCGCGTCGACCAAACCCAGTTGCAGTGCCTGTTCGCCCGACCAGATCAGGCCGGAAAACAATTCGGGATGCTCTTTGTCTTTGAGTCGGTCACCACGGCCGGCCTTGACGCTGTCGATGAACTGCCGGTGGGTGGTCGCCAGCACGCCCTTCCAGAACTCGGTCTCATCGGCACGCTGGGGCTGGAACGGATCCAGGAATGCCTTGTGCTCGCCCGAGGTATAGGCGCGGCGCTCGACGCCCAGCTTTTCCATGGTGCCGACGAAGCCGTAGCCGGCCGCCGTCACGCCAATGGAACCGACCAGGCTGGATTTGTCGGCGTAGATCTCATCCGCGGCGCTGGCGATGTAATAGGCCCCGGACGCGCCCAGGTCGGCAATGACCGCGTAAACCTTGATGTCCGGGTGCTCGCCGCGCAAGCGACGGATCTCGTCGAAGACGTAGCCGGACTGCACCGGACTGCCGCCAGGGCTGTTGATGCGCAAGATCACGCCCTTGACCTTGGTGTCTTCGAATGCACTGCGCAGGCTGCCGACGATATTGTCTGCGCTCGCGGCTTCCTTGTCGGCAATCACACCGCGCACGTCGATCACCGCGGTATAGCCGGACGCACTGCTGCTCGTGGCCTTTTCCATATCCAGCAGCGGCGAGAAGAGAAAGATCGCGCCGAACAGATAGATGAACGTCAGCAGCTTGAAGAAGATGCCCCAGCGGCGAGCGCGGCGCTGTTCCTGCACACTGGCCAGCAGGGTCTTTTCGAGCAGTCGCCAGCTTTTCTCATCACCTATGGGCGCGCTGTCTTCTTCACTGCGTGGAGCTTTCCATTGATCGGACATTCTCTACCTCTTGTTCAGGCTGATACGCGACGACTGTCGAGCCACGCGGGCAATTGATCGAACGATTCGATGCACAGCTGCGGCTCGTATTGCCGCAGCACATGCAGCGGCAGGGCGCCGTAACCGACGGCCACGCTGTGCATGCCGGCATTGCGCGCCATCAATAGATCGAACGAGGCATCGCCGACCATCAGCGAGCGCTCAGGCCCTGCCCCGCAATGGCTCATGATCTGCTCGAGCATCAGAGGATGGGGCTTGCCGCGGGTTTCATCGGCAGCACGGGTGATGTCGAAAAAGTCTTCCCAGCCATGCGCCTTGAGCACTCTATCCAGCCCGCGCCGCGCCTTGCCGGTTGCCACGGCAAGGCGATAGCCCTGCTCGCGAAACCCGAGCAAGGCTTCGCGCACACCGGGAAACAGCGCAGACGGCGTGGCGTCCAGGGCCATGTAGGCATCGGCGTAATGCGCGCGCATGGCCAACACCTGCGCCTCGTCGAGCTGGGGATACAGCACGCCGATGGCTTCGGACAGGGCCAGGCCGATGATGCCCTTGACCGCTTCGTCACTGCACGGCGGGTAGCCGGACAGTGCTGCGGCGGCGTGCATGGCCTCGACGATCCGGCCAATGGAGTCGCACAGGGTGCCGTCCCAATCGAAGATCAACAGCGAGTAATCAGCTTGCACTCAGGCGCTCCACGGTCCGGGCCCAGACTTCGTCGACCGGCGCCTCGACTTTCAACTCACCGCCATCGGGCAGCGGCACCGTCAAGGCATAGGCGTGCAGGAACAGACGCTTGCCACCCAGCTCGCGAATCTCTTTGGAGAAGTTTTCGTCGCCGTACTTGGTGTCGCCGGCAATCTCGTGCCCGGCATGCAGGGCGTGTACGCGGATCTGATGGGTGCGCCCGGTGATCGGGCGCGCCTCGACGATGGTCGCGAAGTCGCCGAAGCGGCGCAGCACCTTGAACAGGGTCAGCGCTTCCTTGCCTTCTTCGTTGATCTCGACCATGCGCTCGCCCGAACGCAGGTTGCTCTTGAGCAGGGGCGCATTGACCTGCTTCTTGGCGGTCGCCCAATGCCCACGCACCAACGCCATGTAGCGCTTGTCGACACCGTCGCCACGCAGCGCCGCGTGCAGGTGGCGCAGCATGGAGCGTTTCTTGGCGATCATCAGCAGCCCGGACGTGTCGCGATCCAGGCGATGCACCAGTTCGAGCTCCTTGGTGTCAGGGCGCAACTGGCGAAACGCTTCGATCACGCCGAAGCTCAGGCCGCTGCCGCCATGCACGGCAATGCCTGCCGGCTTGTTCAGCACGATCAAGGCCTTGTCTTCGTAGACGATGGCATCTTCGAGCCGCTGCAGCAGCCCTTGCGCAACCGGCACGGGCGCGTCGCGCTCGGGCAGGCGCACCGGCGGCACGCGTACGATGTCGCCGGCCTGCAGCTTGTATTCCGGCTTGATGCGCCCCTTGTTCACCCGCACTTCGCCCTTGCGCAGGATGCGATAGATCAAGGTTTTCGGAACGCCCTTGAGCGCCGTGATGAGAAAGTTGTCTATGCGTTGGCCGGCAAGTTCCGGCGCAACCTCGATCAGCTGAACGCCGGAGGTTGGGGGAGTAGTAGTCGTCATGGCCGCGATCATAACAATTTTTTATGGATTTGAAGCACTTAATGATTGCTGCTATAGTCGCGAACGCCGCCATAAGCGGCTGGGCAGCGGACAAGCGGTTATGAACCGGCCCTGACCAACGCAATTCTCGAGGACGCGAGGCCGTCCTACGGGGCTTTTGCCAGTTACGGAGTGTTTGAGGGCAACGCCGCGCAGGTGCGAGAAAACCGATGAAAGCCCAGGAACCCCGGCATACCGGACACCTTCCTGCCTTTTGTTCGACGCCACTTACGCTTTGCAGTCGTCCTTACCCAGTTCAGGTACAAGCTTCGGAAACCCAATGCCTTAGTCATACAGGGCGAACTTTACGAATTGAAGTTCGCGATATTGCCAACCCGTTGCGGATTCAGCGCGCGGCAGCACCCGAATTATCAGGGATACGTGTAGGGTGGAGATGCACAACCGTCGGACCGTGTAGTACCGCGTCACGGCAGGAAGCAGCCTCAGGCACTTCTGCCATGCCGGTCTTGAACAAGACGCTCAAGGGCGTCCACGCCAGACGATTGATTCCTCCTCCTGACTGAGTGCTTTTGACACCACAGCAAGCAGGACGCGTCGTCGCGGTTCCGCCCCTGTTGGGCAGAAATCGCTGGACACTGCAGTGGCCTAGGCCCTGTTGACGCACCTGACACCGACCGTGAGAAGTCGTGTGTGCCGAACGCCGTTTCCGGCAGCCCGGAAACCGACGGTACTACATGAAAAGAATGCTGATCAACGCAACTCAACCCGAAGAGTTGCGTGTTGCCCTTGTAGACGGCCAGCGCCTCTACGACCTGGACATCGAGTCAGGCGCCCGCGAGCAGAAGAAGGCCAACATCTATAAAGGCCGCATCACTCGCATCGAACCCAGCCTTGAAGCCGCCTTCGTCGACTTCGGCTCGGAACGCCACGGCTTCCTGCCCCTCAAGGAAATCTCCCGCGAGTACTTCAAGAAAAACCCCGAAGGCCGCGTCAACATCAAGGAAGTCCTGAGCGAAGGCCAGGAAGTCATCGTCCAGGTCGAGAAGGAAGAGCGCGGCAACAAGGGCGCTGCCCTGACCACGTTCATCAGCCTTGCCGGTCGCTACCTGGTACTGATGCCCAACAATCCGCGCGCCGGTGGCATTTCCCGTCGCATCGAGGGTGAAGAGCGCAACGAACTGCGCGAAGCACTCAATGGCCTGGTCGCTCCTGCCGACATGGGCCTGATCGTTCGCACGGCCGGCCTTGGCCGCAGCAGCGAAGAAATGCAGTGGGACCTGGACTACCTGCTGCAGCTGTGGACCGCGATCAAGGAAGCCTCGCTGGACCGCTCCGCACCTTTCCTGATCTACCAGGAAAGCAACGTCATCATCCGGGCGATCCGCGACTACCTGCGCCAGGACATCGGCGAAGTGCTGATCGACAGCGTCGAAGCCCAGGACGAAGCCCTGACCTTCATCCGCCAGGTGATGCCGCAGTACGCCAGCAAGATCAAGCTGTACGAAGACAGCGTGCCGCTGTTCAACCGTTTCCAGATCGAGAGCCAGATCGAAACCGCTTTCCAGCGTGTGGTCGAGCTGCCTTCCGGCGGTTCGATCGTCATCGATCCGACCGAGGCACTGGTGTCCATCGACATCAACTCGGCGCGCGCCACCAAAGGCAGCGACATCGAAGAAACCGCCCTGCAGACCAACCTCGAAGCCGCTGAAGAGATCGCTCGCCAGTTGCGCCTGCGCGACATCGGCGGCCTGATCGTCATCGACTTCATCGACATGACGCCGGCCAAGAACCAGCGCGCCGTGGAAGACAAGGTCCGCGAGTCGCTGGAAGCCGACCGCGCTCGTGTACAAGTGGGTCGCATTTCCCGCTTCGGCCTGCTGGAAATGTCCCGTCAGCGCCTGCGTCCCTCGCTGGGCGAGAGCAGCGGCATCGTCTGCCCGCGCTGCAGCGGCACCGGCATCATTCGCGACGTCGAATCGCTGTCACTGGCCATCCTGCGCCTGATCGAAGAAGAAGCCCTGAAGGACCGCACTGCCGAAGTCCGCGCCCAGGTGCCGATTCCGGTCGCAGCGTTCCTGCTCAACGAAAAACGCAACTCCATCACCAAGATCGAACTGCGCACTCGTGCGCGCATCGTGATCCTGCCGAACGATCACCTGGAAACGCCGCACTTCGAAGTTCAGCGTCTGCGTGACGACAGCCCGGAAGCGCAGAACAGCCAATCCAGCTACGAAATCGCCGCTGCCGAAGTGGAAGAAGTGCTGCCGGTTGCCGCCACGCGCACCCTGGTCCGCCAGGAAGCCGCAGTGAAAACCGCGCCGACCCGCGCCGCCGCGCCGGTCGTAGCCGAAGAAGCTGCCCCCGTGGCTGCGGCAGCGCCTGCCCCCACTCCTGCTCCGCAGATCGCCGAACCCAGCCTGTTCAAGGGCTTGGTCAAGTCGCTGGTAAGCCTCTTCGCCACCAAGGAAGCGCCTGCTGCACCTGTGGTCGTCGAGAAACCCGCTGCCACCACCACCGAGCGCCCGGCGCGCGAAGAGCGTCGCAACGGTCGCCAGCAGAGCCGCAACCGCAGCAGCGGTCGCCGCGACGAAGAACGCAAGCCACGCGAGGATCGCGCACCGCGTGAAGATCGCGCTGCCCGTGAAGACGCACCTGCCGCCCGTGAAGAGCGCCCTGCCCGCGCACCGCGCGAGGAACGCCAGCCGCGCGCACCACGTGAAGACCGTCGCCCACGCAATGGTGGCGACGACGCTCCACGCGTCCGTGAACTGCGTGAGCCGCTGGACGCTCCGGCCGCACGTGAAGAACGCCCGGCCCGCGAAGAGCGCGCGCCACGTGAAGAACGTGTCGTCCGCGAAGAGCGTGCTCCGCGCGAAGAACGTGCGCCCCGCGAAGAGCGTCCGGCCCGCGAGGAACGTGCACCGCGCGAAGAGCGTCCGGCCCGTGAAGAACGCCAGCCCCGCGCTGCGCGCGAGGAACGTGTCGATCATCCGGAAAACCCGGCCGAGACCGAAGTCGACAATGCCGAAGAGGCACTGACCAACGAGGAACTGCTGCAGGACGACAACCAGGACAGCAACGACGGCGATCGTCCGCGTCGCCGCTCCCGTGGTCAGCGTCGTCGCAGCAACCGCCGCGAACGTCAACGCGATGCCAACGGCGACGTGATCGAGGGCTCGGAAGAGTCGAACGAATCGGCCACCGAAGGCGAGTCGAGCGGTGCAGCCCTGGCCGCCGGCGTTGCCGTCACCGCAGCGGTTGCGGAAAGCGCCATCAGTGCCTCCGCCGAAGCCCAGGCCCACGAGCAGGCCGAACAGGCCAATCGCAGCGTGCAGCCTGCCACCGGCGAAGGCACCGCCGTCGAAAGCGAAAGCCTGGCTGCACCGGAGATCGTCGCCACCGCGCCGACCGCCGAAGCGGCTGTTGAAGTGCCGGTAGACACTGCAGCAATTGCTCCGGCCCAGGCCCACAGCGAGCCCGAAGTCGAACGGCCCGCCACGGTCTCGGCGCCCGAAAGCTGGGCTGCGCCTGCCAACGAAAGCGCCGCACCGGCAGTCGAGCAGCAGCCCGTCACCGAAGCAGCCAAGCCTGCCGAGGCCGTCGAAGCCGTCGAGCCTGCGCAGGAGCACGTCGCCGAGCCGGTGGAACTGACGCCTCCGTTCGACGCCACGCCAACGCCGATCAGCCAACCTGGCGCCGACGTCGAAGTGGACGCACCGGTGGTGGTCGATCCGGCACAGGTCAGCGAGCCGACGCCTCAGCCTCGCGCTGCCGAGCCTGCCGCAGACGCACCGTGGTTGCCTGCCGAGCCTGCCTTGCACCACATCAGCGAACCGGCTGGCGCGGAACCAGTAGCCGCCGAGCCTGTAGTGGTCGAACCGGCTGCCGTCCTGCCGGTCGTCGAGCCGGTGCAGGCAAGCGAGCCCGCAACGGTCGTGGAGCCCGAGCCTGCTCAGGAAGTCGAACCGGCGCCGGCCCTGCCAAGCAATGGTCGTGCACCCAACGACCCACGTGAAGTGCGTCGTCGCAAGCGCGAAGCCGAGGAAGCAGCGAAAGTCGCTGCCTCGCAGCCCGACACTGAGGTATCCAGCGCCGCTGTCGCGCAAGATACCCAGGACGAGCCCAAGCCACTGGTGTAATCAGCCCGTGTGAATCAGCCCCCGTCGTGCAAGCGCCGGGGGCTTTTTCTTGCCGTTGGTGCAGGAATTCGGCCTGATTCGAACCTTAATGCATTTTAAGCGTTGACAGCCTTTCAACTATCTGTAGAATGCGCCTCCACAGACGCGGGATGGAGCAGTCTGGTAGCTCGTCGGGCTCATAACCCGAAGGTCGTCGGTTCAAATCCGGCTCCCGCAACCAAACATCGGAAGGGCCACTCTATAAACGGGTGGCCTTTTTCGTATGCGCTCGATAAAGCCCTCCGCCACGGCAACACGCCCTGCAACCCAGCAATGTGAAAGTTGCTTTACAGTTCGCCACGCGTCGGTCACCGGTCGTGCGCAGGCGCTAGAATGGCGCGAATTATTTTTTCCACAGGGATTGGTACTTTGACGGGATCCCGGCATCCTGTTGCGCACAATCCAAGAGGTGATTGATGCGCTCTGACTTGCCCGATTCAACCGCTGTGGAACTCCCCCCCGCCGCTGCCGCTGCCAGTCCGATCAAGCCTGCGCGTGCCCGCTGGCTCGATCTGCTGAGCCGCTACCGGCAACCGGTGGGGCTGGCCGTTACCCTGTTGCTGTTCGCCATCGCGCTATTGGCCTGTCGGCACCTGCTCAGCGAGCTGGACATCTACGCCTTGCACGACTCGGTCCTGGCCACCCCGCCTGCCGCTTTGGGCGGGGCGCTGCTGGCCATGGTCTGCGGGTTCATCATCCTGCTTGGCTACGAATGGTCGGCCAGCCGCTATGCCAACGTCACCCTCCCCGCACGCACCCTGGCCCTGGGGGGGTTCACCTCGTTCGCCATCGGCAATGCCATTGGCCTGTCGATGCTGTCCGGCGGTTCGGTGCGTTATCGGCTGTACTCGCGATTGGGCGTGGGCGCCGGCGAAGTTGCGCGCATGACCCTGTTCGCCAGCCTTTCGCTGGGTTGCGCCCTGCCGCCGCTCGCTGCGGTGGCCACCCTCAGCAGCCTGCCCGCCGCTTCCATGGCTCTGGGGCTGTCACAGGGGCTGCTGGGGATGATTGCCGCAGTCGTGCTGGTACTGACCGCGCTGCTGGTACTGGGCGTCTATCGACGGCGCCTGGCCGAGCAGCCGCTGCCTCACAATCTGTTGGTGCGAGCGGGACGTCGCACGCTGCGACTGCCCAGCGCACGCCTGACACTGCTGCAACTGGTCATCACCGCGCTGGACGTGGTGGCCGCAGCCACCGTGCTGTATCTGTTGCTGCCCGAAGCGCCGCCGTTCGGCGCTTTCGTGCTGATCTACCTGCTGGCGCTTGCCGCAGGCGTACTCAGCCACGTGCCTGGCGGAGTCGGCGTGTTCGAAGCGATCCTGCTGGCGGCGTTCGCCGATACCCTGGGCGCCGCGCCGCTCGCCGCGGCCCTGCTGCTGTACCGCCTGATCTATGTGGTGTTGCCGATGCTGGTGGCCTGCGTGGTGCTGCTGGCCAACGAAGCACGCCGCCTGTTTTTCGCTCAGCAGGCGATTCGCGTGGCTTCCGGGCTGGCTGCGCCGATATTGGCAGTGCTGGTGTTCCTGTCCGGCGTGGTGCTGCTGTTTTCCGGTGCCACGCCTGAGATCGACACCCGCCTGCAGGACCTGGGCTTCCTCATTCCCCATCGCCTCATCGACGCCTCGCACCTGGGCGCAAGCCTGGTGGGCGTGCTGTGCCTGCTGCTGGCCCAAGGGTTGCGCCGACGCCTGTCGGCGGCCTGGGTATTGACCATGGTGCTGCTGCTGGCGGGCGCCGTGCTATCGCTGCTCAAGGGCTTCGACTGGGAAGAAGCGTCGTTGCTGTGCATGACCGCACTGCTGCTCGCCGTGTTCAAGCGCTCGTTCTACCGCCCCAGTCGCCTGCTGGAGTTGCCGTTTTCACCGCTGTACCTGATCGCCAGCGTGTGCGTGGTGGGCGCCTCGATCTGGTTGCTGTTCTTTGCTTACCAGGATGTGCCCTACAGCACCAAGCTGTGGTGGCAGTTCGCACTGGATGCCGATGCCCCCCGCGGCCTTCGCTCGGCCCTGGGCAGCGCGGTACTGTTGATCGTGGTCGCCCTGACCTGGCTGCTGCGCACCGCACGCCCGGTGATCCACCTGCCCACACCCGATGAACTGCAGCGCGCTGCAACCATCCTCAAGGCGTCGCACCAGCCCGATGGTGGCCTGGCCCTGACCGGCGACAAGGCGCTGCTGTTCCACCCCAAGGACGAGGCGTTTCTGATGTACGCCCGCCGCGGGCGCAGCCTGGTGGCGCTGTACGACCCCATCGGCCCGACCCAGCCGCGTGCCGAAATGATCTGGCAGTTTCGCGACCTGTGCGACTTTCACCACGCCCGCCCGGTGTTCTATCAGGTCAGGGCAGAGAACCTGCCGTTCTACATGGACATCGGCCTGACCGCTATCAAGCTGGGTGAAGAGGCTCGGGTCGACTTGCACGCTTTCGATCTGGAAGCCAAGGGCAAGGAAATGAAGGATCTGCGCTACACCTGGAACCGCGGCGGTCGCGACGGCCTGTCCCTGGAGATCTACGAGCCCGGCCAGGCACCGCTGGACGAGCTCAAGGTCATTTCCGACGCCTGGCTCAGTGGCAAGAACGTGCGCGAGAAGGGGTTTTCCCTGGGCCGCTTCAGCCCGGAATACCTGAACCATTTTCGTATCGCGATCGTCCATTTCGAGGGCAAGCCGGTGGCGTTCGCCAACCTGCTGGAAACCGACAGCAGAGAGCTGGCCAGTCTGGACCTGATGCGCGCGCATCCCCAGGCGCCCAAATTGACCATGGAATTCATGATGGTAGGCTTGATCCAGCACTACAAGAAACACGGTTACGCTCGCTTCAGCCTGGGCATGGTGCCGCTGTCGGGCCTGCAGCCTCGGCGCGGCGCACCCCTGACCCAGCGCCTGGGTTCGATGGTCTTCAACCGTGGCGAGCAGCTGTACAACTTCCAGGGCTTGCGTCGCTTCAAGGACAAGTTCCAACCGACCTGGGAGCCTCGTTACATGGCCGTGCCGGCAGGCCTTGACCCGCTGGTCGCACTGGCCGATACCGCCGCCCTCATTGCAGGTGGCCTGACAGGATTGGTGAAACGCTGATGATTCGACGTAACTGGCGCAAGTTGTTCGCCTTGATCGTGGTACTGCTGCTGGCGGTAGCCGGTTATTACTGGTGGGCCACCCGCCCTGTTCCTGCAGCGCAGCTCAGCGCCCAACGCCTGAACAACGGCAGCGATGCCCGCGAAGTCGTACCCGGCACTCGGACCAAGTCGCGAGTGGCGATTGCACTGCCTGCTGCCGAAGCCTTGACCGACAAGCAACTGCTGGACCTGAGCCGGGATGCCTCGGCGCACATCGTCCAGGTGATCCTGCCGGAAACCGACTGCGGCCTGCAGCAGGCCGCCCTGGACGCTGCCATCAAGCGTCTCGACGGCGCACCGGACCTGGTGGCTGGCATAGGTCCGGGTGCGTCGCTGGCCTGGCGCTGGTTGGCCACCCAGGACAATGACAAGGCTCAGGCAGTGTCGGTGGACCTGAGCGTGGAGAAACCGGACGGCTGTCTGCCGGAACTGCCGAAGAAGGCCGAGCATGGCCAGTGGATGGTTGCCTGGAATGACAACCCCGACGATGCCAGTGCGGCGTTCGTGCGTGACCAGCCCAATGCGCAGACTGTCATCAGCGACTACGACGTGAAGCTGCCGCAGGTGCTGAAGAACCAGATCACCGCCATCCTGGTCGGCACCGAGGGCACCCATCTGGCCATCCCGGTAGTCGAGGTGCCCGCCGCGCAGAGCAACGAGACCGTCAGCCTGTTCCTGTCGGGCGACGGCGGCTGGCGCGACCTCGACAAGGCGGTTGCCGGCGACATGGCGACGATGGGCTACCCGACCGTGGGTATCGACACCCTGCGCTACTACTGGGAACACAAGACGCCCGAGCAGAGTGCCGACGACCTGGTCGAGCTGATGCACTTCTACCGGCAGAAGTGGGGCGCAAAACGCTTCGTGCTGACCGGTTATTCGTTCGGTGCCGACGTGCTTCCGGCCATCTATAACCGCCTGCCCGCCGAGGCACAGGACAGCGTCAGCGCTATCATCCTGTTGGCGTTCGCCCGCAGTGGCAGCTTCGAGATCGAAGTCGAGGGTTGGCTCGGCAACGCTGGCAAGGAGGCCCCCACCGGGCCAGAAATGGCCAAGCTGCCGGCCGCCAAGGTGGTGTGCGTGTATGGCGAAGAAGAGGCCGACGAAAGCGGCTGTACCGAGGCGACTGCAGTGGGCGAGAAGCTCAAGCTGCCGGGGGGCCACCATTTCGACGAGAATTACCCGGCGCTGGCCAAGCGCCTGGTGCTGCAGATCGACAAGCGTACCGGCTCGAACTGACCGGACTGCAAAAGCAAAGCCCCGGACCTGCGCAGGTACCGGGGCTTTTTTTTGTGCGGCCTACACCGAACCTACATCTCCACCTGCGTACCGAGTTCGATCACCCGGTTCACCGGCAGCTTGAAGAAGCGCAGGTTGCCATTGGCATTCTTCAGCATGAAGGCGAACAACTGCTCGCGCCAGCGCGCCATGCCGGCCAGCTTGGAGGCGATCACTGTCTCGCGGCTGAGGAAATAGGTGGTGCGCATCGGGCTGAAGTCCAGCTCCGGCAGATCGCACAGGGCCAGGGCGCCGGGCACGTCCGGTTCGTCCATGAAGCCGTAATGCAGAATGACCCGGAAGAACCCTTCGCCATAGCTCTGCACCTCGAACCGCCGTGCAATGGGCACCCTCGGTGTGTCTTCGTTGACCACCGTCAACAGCACCACCTGCTCATGCAACACCTGGTTGTGCAGCAGGTTGTGCAACAACGCATGGGGCACGGCATCGGAACGTGCAGTAAGGAACACCGCCGTGCCCTGGACGCGATGCGGCGGCTGTACGCTGATGCTGCCGATGAAGATCGGCAGCGGCAACCCGCCCTCGTCGATCCGTTCGACCAGCAGTTGCTTGCCGCGCTTCCAGGTGGTCATGAGGATGAACAACACGGTTCCCGCCAGCACCGGGAACGCACCGCCCTGAATGATCTTCGGCACGTTGGCGGCGAAGAACAGGCCATCGACCAGAAGGCAACCCAGCAGGACCGGCACCGCCAGCACCGGCGGCCACTTCCACAGCAGCAGCATCACGGCAGACACCAGGATGGTGGTCATCAACATGGTTCCGGTGACCGCCACGCCATAGGCCGACGCCAGCGCACCGGAGGATTCGAAACCGATCACCAGCAGCACCACGCCAACCATCAACGCCCAGTTCACCGCGCCGATATAGATCTGCCCCTGCTCGCTGCTCGACGTGTGCTGGATGTGCATGCGCGGGATGTAGCCCAGCTGGATGGCCTGCTGGGTCAGGGAGAACGCGCCGGAGATCACCGCCTGCGATGCGATCACGGTGGCCAGGGTGGACAGTGCCACCAGCGGCACCAGGGCCCAGCCTGGCGCCAGCAGGAAGAACGGATTGCGCGCCGCCTCGGGGTTTTCCAGCAGCAGGCCACCCTGGCCGAAGTAGTTCAGCACCAGGGCTGGCAGCACCAGAATGAACCAGGCACGGGCAATCGGTTTGCGGCCAAAATGCCCCATGTCGGCATACAACGCCTCGGCACCGGTCAGCGCGAGCACCACGGCGCCGAGGATCGCCACACCCATGCCGGGGTGAACAATGAAGAAGCGCACTGCCCAGACCGGATTGAACGCCTTGAGCACTTCGGGGTGCTGGTATACCCCGTAGGCACCCAGCAGCCCCAGCACCAGGAACCACACCACCATCACCGGCCCGAACAGCTTGCCGATGCGTTGTGTACCGTGCTTCTGGATCAGGAACAGCGCCACCAGTACCACCAGCGCCATCGGCACCACCCAACGTTCCAGGCCATCGAACGCCAGTTCCATGCCCTCGATGGCCGAAAGCACCGACACCGCCGGGGTGATCATGCTGTCGCCGTAGAACAGCGCGGCACCGGCCAGCCCGCACACCACCATCAAGGCACGCAGCCTGGGCAGCGAGGCGGTGGCACGGGTTGCCAACGCCGTCAGGGCCATGATGCCGCCCTCGCCCTGGTTGTCGGCGCGCAACACGAACAGCATGTACTTGATCGAGACGACCCAGATCAGCGACCAGAAAATCAGCGAGAGGATGCCCAGCACCCCGTCGTGGGAAATGGGCACGCCATAGCCCCCGGAAAAGACTTCCTTGAGCGTGTACAACGGGCTGGTGCCGATGTCGCCATAAACGACACCGACCGCTGCCACCAGCATGCCGATCGGTCGGGCTGCCGAATGTCCGCCATTGCCGTTACTGCTTGCCTGAACCATCGACCACTCCCGCACCCGTGATTTGTAACGCCATGTGGCGAGATGCGGCGAAGCATAGCGCAGCACTCGTCGCAATTCCTCGCATAATGCTGGTCAAGCGACCCGGCCATCGCTAGAATTGCGCACTTTTTGATCAGAGGCGTACCCAGCGCCCACCTGTGCGGCCCACGAGGCCCTATCGATACCGAGGTTAGCCATGTCCACCACTCCTTCGTCGGCCGCTCCAAAGGTCGGCTTCGTCTCGCTGGGTTGCCCCAAGGCCCTGGTCGATTCCGAGCGAATCCTGACTCAGTTGCGCATGGAAGGTTACCAGGTGGTGTCCACCTACGAGGACGCCGACGTGGTGGTCGTCAACACCTGTGGTTTCATCGACACCGCCAAGGCCGAGTCCCTGGAAGTGATCGGCGAAGCGCTCAAGGAGAACGGCAAGGTCATCGTCACCGGCTGCATGGGCGTGGAAGAGAATGCCATTCGCAAGGTGCACCCCAGCGTGCTGTCGGTCACCGGCCCGCAGCAGTACGAGCAGGTGGTCAACGCGGTGCACCAGGTGGTGCCGCCTCGGCATGACCACAACCCGCTGATCGACCTGGTACCGCCACAGGGCATCAAGCTGACGCCGCGTCACTACGCCTACCTGAAGATTTCAGAGGGCTGCAACCACAGCTGCAGCTTCTGCATCATCCCCTCGATGCGCGGCAAGCTGGTCAGCCGTCCGGTGGGCGATGTGCTGAGCGAGGCCGAGCGCCTGGTCAAGGCCGGGGTCAAGGAAGTGCTGGTCATCTCCCAGGACACCAGTGCCTATGGGGTGGACGTCAAGTACAAGACCGACTTCTGGAACGGTCGCCCGGTCAAGACACGCATGCTCGAATTGTGCGAAGCCCTGAGCACCCTGGGCGTCTGGGTCCGCCTGCACTACGTGTACCCCTACCCCAACGTCGACGACATCATCCCGCTGATGGCCGCCGGCAAGATCCTCCCGTACCTGGACATCCCCTTCCAGCACGCCAGCCCGAAAGTGCTCAAGGCCATGAAACGCCCGGCCTTCGAAGACAAGACCCTGGCGCGGATCAAGAAGTGGCGCGAGCAGTGCCCGGACCTGATCATCCGTTCGACCTTCATCGTCGGCTTCCCCGGCGAGACCGAAGAAGATTTCCAGTACCTGCTGGACTGGCTGAGCGAGGCGCAACTGGACCGCGTTGGCTGCTTCCAGTATTCGCCGGTCGAGGGCGCGCCTGCCAACCTGCTGGACGCTGCCATCGTCCCCGACGACGTGAAGCAGGACCGTTGGGACCGCTTCATGGCGCACCAGCAGGCCATCAGTGCCGCACGCCTGCAGATGCGCATCGGCAAGCGCGTGGAAGTGCTGATCGATGAAGTCGAGGAACAGGGTGCGGTGGGCCGTTGCTTCTTCGACGCCCCGGAAATCGACGGCAACGTATTCATCGACGATGCCACCCATCTCAAGCCGGGCGACAAGGTCTGGTGCACCATCGTCGATGCCGACGAATACGATCTGTGGGCCGAACTGGCCTGATTCGAGCTGCCCTGGCTCGACAGGCAAGACGGCGGCGACCGGCCCGGTTCGCCGCCACGCCAGCCGCAGGCGCCAGACGCCGGGCAATCTGCGCGGGCTTAACCGCCTCCAGGCAGTTACACTAGCGCCCTTTCCTTGCTACGGCCGCAGTCATGTCTGAACCCACTCGTCTTTCCAAACGCCTCATCGAACTGGTCGGGTGTTCCCGCCGCGAGGCCGAACTCTTCATCGAAGGCGGCTGGGTGTCCGTTGACGGCGTGGTGGTCGACGAACCGCAGTTCAAGGTGGACGCACAGAAGGTCGAGCTCGATCCTCAGGCCAAGGCCGAAGCACCGGAGCCGGTGACCCTGTTGCTGCACCAGGCACCGGGACAGAGTGCCGAAGACGCGCTGGCTACGCTCAACGCCCAGACCCTGTCCAGCGAGCACGGCTTCGGCAAGCGTCCGCTCAAGGGCCACTTCCTGCGCCTGAGCTGCGCGGCCGAGCTGCCTGCCAATGCCAGCGGCCTGCAGATCTTCACCCAGGACTGGAAGACCCTGCGCAAGCTGACCGCCGATGCGGCCAAGATCGAACAGGAATACGTGGTGGAAATCACCGGCGAGATGAGCCCCCACGGCCTCAACCGCCTCAATCATGGCGCGATGTACAAGGGCAAGGCGCTGCCGGCGGTGAAAGCCAGCTGGCAGAACGAGACACGCCTGCGCTTCGCCTTGAAGAACCCGGCACCCGGGGTGCTGCAGCAACTGTGCGCCAGTGTCGGTCTGACGATCGTCTCGATCCGCCGCATTCGCGTGGGCGGTGTGTCGATGGGCAAGCTGCCCCTGGGCCAGTGGCGCTACCTGACGACCAAGGAAAAATTCTGAACCCTCTCTTTTTCCGGCGCTGCCTGGGCAGCGTCGTTCAACCAGGATACACACCATGATCCACAACGATGTACTGCGCAGCGTGCGCTACATGCTCGACATCAGCGACGGCAAGGTTGCCGACATCACCGCTTTGGGCGGACTGGAAATCAGCAAGGCCGACGTCATCAGCTACACCAAGAAGGACGAAGAAGAAGGCTTCGTGCATTGTCCGGATGCTGTCCTGGCGCATTTTCTCGATGGCCTGGTGATCTATCGCCGCGGTCGCGACGAGAGCCGCCCCGCCCAGGCGGTCGAGCTGCCGGTCACCAACAACATTGTCCTGAAGAAACTGCGCGTGGCCTTCGAACTCAAGGAAGACGACATGCACGCCGTGCTCAAGTCGGTCGACTTTCCGGTGTCCAAACCTGAACTGAGCGCCTTGTTTCGCAAGTTTGGCCACAACAACTACCGTGCGTGCGGCGACCAGTTGCTGCGCAACTTCCTCAAGGGCCTGACCCTGCGAGTCCGCGGCTGAGCCCCATGGTCTATAGCGTCGAACCGATCGGTTTTATCCGCTCCTGCTTCAAGGAAAAATTCGCCATTCCGCGCCAGCCGCAACTGGCGCCGGCCGCGCGCGGCGTGCTGGAGCTGCTGCCACCGTTCGATCAGGGCGAGGCCGTGCAGGGCCTGGAACAGGTCAGCCATGTATGGCTGCTGTTCCTGTTCCATGAGGCCCTGGAAGACAAGCCGCGTTTGAAGGTCCGTCCGCCGCGCCTGGGCGGCAACAAGTCGATCGGCGTTTTCGCCACGCGGGCCACCCATCGGCCCAATGGCATCGGTCAATCGGTGGTCCGCCTGGACAAGGTCGAAGGCGCGCGCCTGCACCTCTCCGGCATCGATTTGCTCGACGGCACGCCGGTGCTGGACATCAAACCCTACGTGCCCTATGCCGACAACGTGCCTGCTGCCGTCAACGCCATCGCCAGCGCCGCGCCCGAGCCCATTGCCGTGCAGTGGCTGGACGCGGGACTGGCGCAAGCCAGGACGCATGCCATGCGCCTGGGTGAGCCGTTGGTGGCGTTGATCGAGCAATGCCTGGCCCAGGATCCGCGCCCGGCCTACCAGAAGCCTGCCCCCGAGCGCGAATACGGCGCCCGGTTCTGGGATGTGGACGTGCGCTGGCACTACCCGAGCCCAGACCGCATTTGCGTGCTGGAAGTGGTGCTCTCCTGAGCCTGCGCGTCGCCCACAAAAAAACCGCCCGAGGGCGGTTTTTTCATGGTGCCGGCTAGCCGCTTACTTCTCGACGAAGGCGCGCTCGATCAGGTAGTCACCCGGCTCGCGCATGCGCGGCGAGACGGTCAGGCCGAAGCTGTTGAGCACTTCGCTGGTTTCGTCGAGCATGCTCGGGCTGCCGCACAGCATGGCACGGTCGTCCTGCGGGTTGATCGGCGGCAGGCCGATGTCGCTGAACAGCTTGCCACTGCGCATCAGATCGGTCAGGCGGCCTTCGTTCTCGAACGGCTCACGCGTCACGGTGGGGTAGTAGATCAGCTTGTCGCGCAGTGCCTCGCCGAAGAATTCGTTCTGCGGCAGGTGCTCGGTGATGAACTCGCGGTAGGCGACCTCGTTCACGTAGCGCACGCCATGGCAAAGAATGACCTTTTCGAAACGCTCGTAGGTTTCCGGATCCTGGATGACGCTCATGAACGGCGCCAGGCCGGTGCCGGTGCTCAGCAGGTACAGGTGCTTGCCCGGCTTGAGGTCATCGAGAACCAGCGTGCCGGTGGGCTTCTTGCTGATGATGATCTCGTCGCCTTCCTTCAGGTGCTGCAGCTGCGAGGTCAGCGGGCCATCGGGCACCTTGATGCTGAAGAACTCCAGATGCTCTTCCCAGTTCGGGCTGGCGATCGAATAGGCGCGCATAAGCGGGCGGCCGGTGGGTTGTTGCAGGCCGATCATCACGAACTGCCCGTTCTCGAAGCGCAGGCCCGGATCGCGGGTGCACTTGAAGCTGAACAGGGTGTCATTCCAGTGATGAACACTGAGTACACGTTCGTGGTTCATGTTGCTCATGTACGGGGCTCCTAGAAAAAGCGTACGCCTGACAGGGGCGCGATTGCGCAATAGTTTACGGGGCTCAACAATATCTGTTAAATGGATTATTAAGATATGGGTAATCGGTTATATAGATATGCGATTCACACTTCGTCAATTGCAGGTATTCGTCGCCGTGGCCCAGCAGGAAAGCGTGTCACGCGCCGCCAACCTGCTGTCGCTGTCGCAGTCGGCGACCAGCACCTCGATTACCGAGCTCGAACGGCAATCGAGCTGTCAGTTGTTCGATCGCGCCGGCAAGCGCCTGAGTCTCAACGCCCTGGGTCATCAACTGCTGCCCCAGGCCGTGGCCCTGCTCGACCAGGCCAAGGAAATCGAAGACCTGCTCAACGGCAAGTCAGGATTCGGTTCATTGGCAGTAGGCGCGACTTTGACCATCGGCAACTATCTGGCCACTCTGCTGATCGGCCGTTTCATGCAGGTGCACCCGGAAAGCCAGGTCAAGCTGCATGTCCAGAACACTGCGAACATCGTTCAGCAGGTGGCGCACTATGAAATCGACCTGGGGCTGATCGAGGGCGACTGCAGCCATCCAGACATCGAGGTGCAACCCTGGGTAGAAGACGAGTTGGTGGTGTTCTGTGCGCCACGGCATCCATTGGCTTCGGTGCCCAGTGCCAGCCTGGCCTTGCTGACCCAGGAAGCGTGGATTCTGCGCGAACAGGGCTCGGGCACGCGCCTGACATTCGACCAGGCCATGCGTCACCATCGCCTGGCACTCAACATCCGTCTGGAACTGGAACACACCGAAGCGATCAAGCGCGCCGTGGAGTCCGGGCTGGGCATTGGGTGCATTTCCCGGCTGGCACTGCGCGATGCCTTTCGGCGCGGCAGCCTGGTGCCGGTGCACACGCCCGAGCTGGATCTGGCGCGGCAGTTCTATTTCATTTGGCACAAACGCAAGTACCAGACCTCGGCCATGCGCGAGTTCCTCGACCTGTGCCGCGCATTCACCGCCGGCGCGCAACGCAGTGACGAGATCGTCCTGCCCGACATCGCCTGAGCCAGGCATCGGTCAAAGCAGAATCACCGCCCACACCAGCACGATCATGCTCAAGGCAACGAACTGAGCTGCGCTGCCCATGTCCTTGGCATTCTTCGACAATGGGTGACGCTCCAGCGAGATGCGATCGATAGCCGCCTCGATCGCCGAGTTGAGCAATTCAACGATCAACGCCAGCAGGCACACCGCGATGAGCACCGCGCGCTCCACGCGGCTGACCTGCAACAAAAAGCTCAGCGGCACCAGCACGACGTTGAGCAGCACCAACTGGCGAAACGCCGCTTCGCCGGTGAAGGCTGCACGCAGACCATCGAAGGAGTAACCCGTAGCATTGAGAATACGTTTGAGGCCGGTCTGGCCCTTGAAAGGTGACATGCGCGACGATCCAGGAAAGGAAGACGGCCGACGATGAAACGTTCGGCGTGAAAAAGGCGTGACGGTGCAGGTCAGTTGGCGGAGGTTGACTCCAGTTGTTGCAACAGCAAGGCAGCCTGGGTGCGAGTGCGCACGCCGAGCTTGCGAAAGATCGCTGTTACATGGGCCTTGATGGTGGCTTCCGACACGCTCAACTCATAGGCGATCTGCTTGTTCAACAAACCTTCGCACACCATGGTCAGTACCCTGAACTGTTGGGGCGTCAGGCTGGCAAGCCCTTCGCTGGCGGCCTTGGCTTCCGCCGAAACGCTGACCGCCTCGAATGCCTGCGGCGGCCACCAGACTTCCCCGTCCAGCACCTCGCGTACGGCCGCTTGAATGGTTTCGAGCGAACTGGACTTTGGAATGAAGCCACTGGCGCCGAATTCACGCGAGCGCACCATGACCCAGGCGTCTTCCTGAGCCGAAACCATCACCACGGGTATGTGCGGATACTGGCCGCGCAGCAATACCAATCCGGAAAAACCGTAGGCGCCGGGCATATTCAGGTCCAGCAGCACCAGGTCCCAGTCGGCCTTTTCGTCGAGGCGCCCTTCGAGCTCGGCAATACTCGCCACCTCTACCAGACGCACTTCTGCGCCCAGACCCATGGTCAAGGCTTGATGCAGCGCGCTGCGAAACAGCGGATGGTCGTCGGCGATCAGGATTTCGTAAGTGGCCATCGATCACAGGATTCCAGGAAATGAAGCCGTTCGGACAGTATCCGCCCGATTCGGCGCCAAGAATGCCGACCCCGGCCATGGTGGTCAAGCGACTCCATGGCCAGAGCCCGCGTCGCCGCCAGGATTATAGATAGTCGGCCAGAAACCGATGCGCCGCATCGGTCTCGTCCACTGGCTCCTGGAATTTCGCTGCCAGGTAATGCGCACTGAACACATCGAGGTAGGCATCCAGTACGCGCGCCGCCTGCTCGTCGCCGGCCAGCTCCAGACACAGCGCCGCCACCTCGGCGGTGCAGAAGTGATCGTCGCGCTTGGAGCGGCGCAAGGTGTAGCGCGACAGTTGTTCGGGCGCCAGGCTCAACACCGGCAGCGAGGCCAGGTACGGACTCTTGCGGAACATCTTTCGCGCTTCGGTCCAGGTAGCGTCCAACAGTATGAACAAAGGCCGTCGACCGAGCTGCGGCGCCACGCTGCTGGTTACCCGCTGCGGCTCGACGAACTCTCCGGGAAAGACCAGATAGGGCTGCCACTGCGGATCCGCCAAAAGTGCCAGCAACCGCGGGTCGACGGCTACGCGCGACCACATGAAGGCGTGGGTGTCGGCGATCACGTCGGCAATCAGCCAGCCGGTGTTGCTCGGCTTCATGGGTTCCACGTCATGCATCAGCAGGCACATGGCCGACCGTGCGTCGACGTTGGGACGCCACGCGCACAGGCAGTACTGCGGAATGACTCGGCAACGCGGGCATCGAGGCGCGCGTGAACCCCGTGCGGTAAATGGCTGGGTACTGCGCGCCAGGCGCTCGGCGCGCAGACGGGAAACGGCATGGCTCATTGCGGATCACGGTAGAGTCTGGGGGCGCGGATTCTAACAGAGCTGGCTCCGGAACGATGTCGATGGTGAGCCGACGTGCCGCGCCGTATAATCGGCTACCCTCAGAGGTGGGTGAACGCCTGCGCCATTGGCGGGTCTTACGCCCACTTGTCTTGCCCGGCTTTTTGCCCAGGAGTGTTTCATGCTGCGCTTTATCGCCCCGTCCCTCGCCTTGCTGCTTGCCTTGCCGCTGGCCGCCCACGCTGCATCGCTGAAGGAACTGGAGCTGTCGAAAAACCTGCAGAAAGTGGCTCAGCAAAGCAGTGTGGGTACACCGCGCGCAATCAATGAAGACATCCTCGATCAGGGTTTCACCGTCGAAGGCAACCAACTGGTCAATCACCTGAGCGTTCGCGAAAGCCAGGCCTACGAGATGCGCCGCGACCCCAAAACCGTTTACCTGCAACTGGGCGCAAGCGTATGTCGCAACAAGGGTTTTCGTGATCTGATGGCACAGGGCGCCGTGATGCGCTATGACTTCACCGAATACAAGACCAATCGCGCCATCGGCAGCCAGTCCTACACTGCCAAGGACTGCGGCAAGTAATACTCCAGGAAATGTGGCGGTGCTACTCGACGAACACCGCTGCCTCATCGGCAGAAGGGATCAGTCCAGATCCTTGCCGTTGAGCAGGCGAGAAATCAGCTCCATCGGGTAGCCCCGATAGGCCAGAAAACGCGTCTGCTGGGCGCGCTCCTTGAGTTCAACGGGAAGCCTGGCAGCGAATTTGCGCTCCCAGAGCTCGCGTAGCTGCACCGCCCAATCGAATCCGCTTTGACGAAGTGCCTGCTCGACATCGGCGCGCTGCAAACCGCGTTGGGTCAGGTCTTCGCGTATTCGTGCGGGCCCGTAGCCGGAGTTGGCCCGATAGCGAATGAAGCTTTCCAGGTAGCGTGCTTCCGACAACAAGCCTTCGTCGGTCAGACGATCAAGCTCGGTATCGATCATTTCGGGAGGAGCGCCGCGCTGACGCAATTTGCGCGTCAGCTCGACTCGACCATGCTCGCGACGTGCGAGCAGGTCCATGGCAGACCGTCGCACGGCGACGGGTGTATCCAATACGACAGGTGGCATGAGGCTGATCAGAAATCGGCTTCAGCTTCAGCCGTATCGGCTGCCGGTGCAGTCGCGGAAGCCTTGTCGGCTGCAGCCTTGTCGGTACCGCCGGTCAGCAGCTTGTCGCGGATCTGCTTTTCCAGGGTGGCCTTGATCTCGGGGTTGTCTTGCAGGAACTTGGCCGAGTTGGCCTTGCCCTGACCGATCTTGCTGCCTTGATAGCTGTACCAGGCGCCCGATTTCTCCAACAGGCCGTTGGCCACACCCAGGTCGACGATTTCACCGTTGAGGTAGATGCCCTTGCCGTACAGGATCTGGAATTCAGCCTGACGGAATGGCGGTGCCACCTTGTTCTTGACGACCTTGACGCGGGTTTCGCTGCCCACCACTTCGTCGCCTTCCTTGACCGCGCCGGTCCGGCGAATGTCCAGACGAACCGATGCGTAGAACTTCAGCGCGTTACCACCGGTGGTGGTTTCCGGGCTGCCGAACATCACACCGATCTTCATGCGGATCTGGTTGATGAAGATGACCAGGCAATTGGCGTTCTTGATGTTACCGGTGATCTTGCGCAGTGCCTGCGACATCAGGCGTGCCTGCAGACCCACGTGCATGTCGCCCATCTCGCCTTCGATCTCGGCCTTGGGTACCAGTGCAGCGACGGAGTCGACGATGATGACGTCAACCGCATTGGAGCGCACCAGCATGTCGGTGATTTCCAGCGCCTGCTCACCAGTGTCCGGCTGGGATACCAGCAGGTCATCGACATTGACGCCCAGCTTGCCGGCGTACTCGGGATCCAGCGCGTGCTCGGCGTCGACGAAGGCGCAGGTTGCACCGGCCTTCTGGGCCTGGGCGATGACCGACAGCGTCAACGTGGTTTTACCCGACGATTCCGGGCCATAGATCTCGACGATCCGGCCTTTTGGCAGACCACCGATACCCAGCGCGATATCCAGGCCGAGCGAACCGGTAGAGATGGCCGGGATCGCTTGACGCTCGTGGTCACCCATGCGCATGACAGCGCCTTTACCGAATTGACGTTCGATCTGACCCAGGGCCGCAGCCAAGGCACGCTTCTTGTTGTCGTCCATTGAAGTCCTCACGTAATCAATAAGGCCTGACGGCCATAACACCTGTATAAGTAGCCAGTATTATTCCACACACCATGCCCCTCGCCTACCCCTGAAATGGTTTTTCTCCAGTGGCAAGGTGTAACAAACCCTGCAGGGCTGCCACGACGGTTTGCCGGCGCACGGCCTCGCGATCGCCGGCAAACTGCTCGCGTCGACAAAACGTCTGCGCACCGTCAGCCCAGGCCAGCCATACCGTGCCGACAGGCTTTTCAGCGGAGCCGCCGCCGGGGCCGGCAACGCCGCTGACCGCCACCGCAAAGCGCGCTTTGCTGTGCCCCTGAGCACCGCGCACCATGGCTTCGACCACTTCGCGGCTGACTGCCCCGACCTGCTCGAACAGCTCGCTCGGAACCTGCAGCTGAGCGGTTTTCTGCGCGTTGGAATAAGTGACGTAGCCGGCCTCGAACCAGGCCGAACTGCCGGCGATGCGAGTGATCGCCTCGGCGATACCGCCTCCCGTGCAGGACTCCGCCGTGGTGGCTTGGGCGCCCAGGGCAAGCAGGCGCTGGCCGAGTTCGGCAGAGAGTGAGGTCGAGGCGTCCATAACAGCTCCTTGATCAGGCGGCCGATGAGGCTACGCCCTCCTGCCATGCAGGTCAAAGTCGCCATGGCATGCCTGGGTATGACCGGCCCGAAGGGCAATCGTGCCACCGCGTAACCGGTGCCAACGTCCTACATGGTGAAAAAAATCCCTGTACTATTGGCGCCTGCCTTACGTCCCCAAGACACCCGCGAGCTAAGTCCTTGAATGTCCGATTTTTCTAACCACACCCCGATGATGCAGCAGTACTGGAAGCTGAAGAATCAGCATCCCGACCAGTTGATGTTCTACCGCATGGGCGACTTCTACGAAATCTTCTACGAGGATGCGAAGAAGGCTGCCAAATTGCTCGACATCACCCTGACCGCCCGTGGACAGTCGGCGGGGCAGTCGATCCCCATGTGCGGTATTCCTTACCATGCAGCCGAGGGCTACCTGGCCAAACTGGTCAAGCTGGGCGAGTCGGTGGTGATCTGCGAGCAGATCGGCGACCCGGCCACCAGCAAGGGGCCGGTCGATCGGCAAGTGGTACGGATCATCACGCCCGGCACGGTCAGCGACGAAGCGTTGCTCGACGAGCGCCGCGACAACCTGATCGCGGCCGTGCTGGGCGACGAGCGCCTGTTTGGCCTGGCGGTGCTGGACATCACCAGCGGCAACTTCATGGTCATGGAGTTGGCGGGATGGGAAAACCTGCTGGCGGAGCTCGAGCGGATCAACCCGGTCGAACTGCTGATTCCCGATGACTGGCCGCAAGGGTTGCCGGCGGAAAAGCGCAAGGGCTCGCGCCGCCGGGCGCCTTGGGACTTCGAACGGGACACTGCGCACAAGAGCCTGTGCCAGCAGTTCGCAACCCAGGACCTCAAGGGCTTCGGCTGCGAGAAGCTGACGCTGGCCATCGGCGCCGCGGGCTGCCTGCTCGGCTACGCCAAGGAAACCCAGCGCACCGCCCTGCCCCATCTGCGCAGCCTGCGTCACGAACGGCTGGACGACACGGTGGTGCTGGACGGCGCCAGTCGCCGCAACCTGGAGCTGGACACCAACCTTGCCGGCGGACGCGACAACACCCTGCAATCGGTCATCGACCGCTGCCAGACCGCCATGGGCAGCCGACTGCTGACCCGCTGGCTCAATCGACCACTGCGTGACCTCAAGGTGTTGCAGGCGCGTCAGGGCTCCATCGGCTGCCTGCTCGAGGGCTACCGCTTCGAAAGCCTGCAACCGCAGCTCAAGGAAATCGGCGACATCGAGCGGATTCTCGCAAGGATCGGGCTGCGCAATGCCCGACCGCGGGACCTGGCGCGACTGCGCGATGCGCTGGCCGCCCTGCCCGAACTGCAGGTGGCAATGGCCGAGCTCGAAGCGCCGCACCTGGCGCAGCTGGCGGCCATTGCCGGGACCTACCCGGAACTGGCCGATCTGCTGGCCAAGGCCATCGTCGACAATCCGCCCGCCGTCATCCGCGACGGCGGCGTACTGAAAACCGGCTACGACAGCGAGCTGGACGAACTGCTGTCGCTGAGCGAGAACGCCGGCCAGTTTCTGATCGACCTGGAGGCCAGGGAGAAGGCCCGTACGGGCTTGTCCCACTTGAAAGTGGGCTACAACCGCGTCCACGGCTACTTCATCGAACTGCCCAGCAAACAGGCCGAACAAGCCCCCGCGGACTACATCCGGCGGCAGACGCTCAAAGGTGCCGAGCGCTTCATCACCCCTGAACTCAAGGCCTTCGAAGACAAGGCGCTGTCGGCCAAGAGCCGTGCCCTGGCCCGTGAGAAGTCGCTGTACGAAGCGTTGCTGGAAAACCTCATCGGCCATCTGCCGCCCCTGCAGGACACCGCCGCGGCGCTGGCTGAACTGGACGTGCTGAGCAACCTCGCCGAGCGAGCGCTGAACCTGGACCTCAATTGCCCCCGCTTCGTCGACGAGCCGTGCCTGCGTATCAACCAGGGTCGCCACCCGGTCGTGGAACAAGTGCTCACCACACCCTTCGTGGCCAACGACCTGAGCCTGGACGACAGCACCCGCATGCTGGTGATCACCGGTCCGAACATGGGCGGTAAATCCACCTACATGCGCCAGACTGCCTTGATCGTGTTGCTGGCGCACATCGGCAGTTTCGTGCCAGCAGCCAGTTGCGAGTTATCGCTGGTGGACCGTATTTTCACCCGAATCGGCTCCAGTGATGACCTGGCTGGCGGCCGCTCGACGTTCATGGTGGAGATGAGCGAAACCGCGAACATCCTGCACAATGCCACCGAGCGCAGCCTGGTGCTGATGGACGAAGTGGGCCGCGGCACCAGCACGTTCGATGGCTTGTCGCTGGCCTGGGCTGCCGCCGAATGCCTGGCCGGACTGCGCGCCTACACCTTGTTCGCCACTCACTACTTCGAGCTGACCGTGCTGCCGGAAAGCCAGCCACTGGTGGCCAACGTGCACCTGAGCGCCACCGAACACAACGAGCGCATCGTTTTTCTACACCATGTGCTGGCTGGCCCTGCCAGCCAGAGCTACGGGTTGGCGGTCGCGCAATTGGCCGGGGTACCGGCCGCAGTCATCCTGCGCGCCAAGGAACACCTGAGCCGTCTGGAAACCACCAGCCTGCCCCATGAGGCGCCAACGCCCATGCCCGGCAAGACAGCGAAGCCCCATCAGGCTGACCTGTTTGCCAGCCTGCCGCACCCGGTGCTGGAACAGATTGCCAAGACCGACATCGATGGACTGACCCCGCGGCAAGCGATCGAATTGCTCTATGCACTGAAGAACCGGGTCTAACGCTTATTCCTACAAGCTGATAGAATCCCGCGCGGTTTGGGAATGCCAATGGCTTTTAGCCTGGTCTGCGGCTGACCTGCCCAAACCAAGCGGCCCTGTGAAGGGCTTCGCTGCCGCCGCCTGAGGAGAGAAATAGAAATGACCTTCGTCGTCACCGACAACTGCATCAAGTGCAAATACACCGACTGCGTGGAAGTCTGTCCGGTGGACTGCTTCTACGAAGGCCCGAACTTCCTGGTGATTCACCCGGATGAGTGCATCGACTGCGCACTGTGCGAGCCTGAATGCCCGGCCCAAGCCATCTTCTCCGAAGATGAAGTGCCCGAGGACATGCAGGAATTCATCCAGCTGAACGTGGACTTGGCCGAAGTCTGGCCGAACATTACCGAGAAGAAGGATGCGCTGCCCGAGGCTGAAGCGTTCGACGGCGTGAAAGGCAAGATCAAGGACCTGGAGCGCTAGGGCACGCTCGTTGCCTCGTGCCAGCTGATAGCGACCGCCACGCCTGCCGCGCAGGCGTGCGTGACACCGGACGGCGCGGCTGGCCACTCGCTCTCGACCTCAAAAAAAAGTCAAAAAAAGGGGCGGTAATGAGCCGCCCACCTTTCCCTGTCCCTTTTATCCCTGTCATCGTCCTGATGAATCGCGTCACTGCGATATCCCTTTTGGGCGCTCGATCCTGAGCACCTGTGTCGTCCCTGAACACGCCTTGATATTAACGCATCCGGTGCGTAGGACAACCTTGAATAATTCCCATCATAATCTGACTTGGGTGTCAGCTTATTCGATAATGTGTTCAAGAACGTGCAGTTAGATAGACAAGAGTTCCAACTTACAAAACTTTGACTGGATAAATAGCCAAAGGCTTACACAAGGTCACAGTGAACACTGACAACATCGCACTGCGACTAGGCCAACAATAAAAACGCCCCTTGAAAAAGGGGCGTTCAAGTCGTGCGGTAACGGCGGCTATTGAAACAATGACTCGCTGGACAGCCCATTCTTTTCGAGTATCTCGCGTAGTCGCTTGAGGCCTTCCACCTGGATCTGTCGCACGCGCTCGCGGGTCAAGCCGATTTCCAGGCCAACGTCTTCCAGCGTGCTGCTCTCGTGGCCACGCAGGCCAAAACGGCGTACCACCACCTCGCGCTGCTTGTCGGTCAGCTCGGACAGCCACTGGTCTATGCTCTGCGAGAGATCGTCGTCCTGCAGCAGCTGCAAGGGGTCGGTGGGTCGGTCATCGGTCAGGGTGTCGAGCAAGGTCTTGTCCGAATCCGGCCCGAGCGAGACATCCACCGAGGATACCCGCTCGTTGAGCCCAAGCATGCGCTTGACCTCGCCCACCGGCTTTTCGAGCAGGTTGGCGATTTCTTCGGGGGATGGTTCGTGATCCAGTTTCTGGGTCAGTTCGCGCGCGGCGCGCAGGTAGACGTTGAGCTCCTTGACCACGTGAATGGGCAGGCGAATGGTCCGGGTCTGATTCATGATCGCCCGTTCGATGGTCTGTCGGATCCACCAGGTGGCATAGGTTGAGAACCGGAAACCGCGCTCGGGATCGAATTTCTCGACCGCACGAATCAGCCCCAGGTTGCCCTCCTCAATGAGGTCGAGCAAGGACAGGCCGCGATTGACATACCGGCGGGCGATCTTGACCACCAGGCGCAGGTTGCTCTCGATCATGCGTTTGCGACCGGCCGGGCAGCCGCTCTGGGAAAGTCGTGCGAAGTGCACCTCTTCTTCGGGAGAAAGCAGAGGCGAAAAACCGATTTCATTCAAATACAGCTGGGTCGCATCGAGCGCCCGCGTGTAGTCGATGTATTTGTGCTGTTTGAGCGATGTGGAATTGCGTGCCTTGGTGCGAACCGCAGGTGCAGCAGGTTCTTCGTTCGACATCACATCCAATACGACGCCGGGTTCCATAAGGAGCACCTCATCGTCGATGTCAAACTCCGGCGCTTCTTTGCTGAGAGCCATTGTTATAGTCCTTTGCTGAGTTCGACCTCAAGCTCCAGCGGCGCCAATCTCCATGGCAGCGCGTGAGCCCGTCCCCACTACGTGGAGGAACAGGCTGGTAGTGCAAATCAACGACGTGGCAGGAATTGCAGCGGATCTACGGGCTTGCCTTGGCGGCGAATCTCGAAGTGCAGCTTCACCCGGTCCGTCCCCGTTGAACCCATTTCGGCAATTGTCTGACCGACCTTGACCTGCTGACCCTCCCGAACCAACAACCTGCGGTTATGACCGTAGGCACTGACGTAGGTATCGCTGTGTTTGATGATGACCAATTCGCCGTAGCCCCTCAAACCACTCCCGGCGTAGACCACCGCACCATCAGACGCAGCAAAAACAGGCTGTCCCAAATCACCGGCGATATCAATTCCTTTATTCAAACTGCCGTTTGAAGCGAATTTCCCGATCAAAACACCGTTTGCCGGCCATGCCCAGCCGCCTTGGGTGCGCTCGCCCGCGGGTACCGGGGTAGGCGAAGGGACGGGAATGGCGACGCTGCTGATGGCGGTCGGTGCCGGGATGAGCGGACGGCGGGTGACTGTGGTGCGGCTCGAGGAAGACGCAGAGGCGCCGCTCTGGGTGGTCACCACGGTGGTGGCTGGCGCGCCCGAGTTGCCGTCGAAGCGGATCACCTGGCCTGGGCGGATGGTATAGGGCACGGGAATATTGTTGCGCGCAGCCAGGGCCTTGTAGTCCCAACCGTAGCGAAAGGCGATGGAGAACAGCGTGTCGCCTCGCCTGACTGCGTATTGGCCTGTGGTCACCGGCTGGCGCTGCGCCGCTTTGGCCGCGTTGTTGCGATCGACCACGCTGACCTGGCTGGAGGTGCTGGAACAGCCGGACAGAAAGGCTGCGATCGCAACCCCGAGCATCAGGAGCTTGACGCTCGAACTACCTGCACGCTGCCCAATGATTGTGAGGCTCACCCGCCGCTCCTTTGTTGTGGTGACAAGAAAATATCCAACTTCACTACTCGACTTCAAGGCGCATGGGTGCAAGCTGCGGCCGTACCTGCGCCACGACCCGCTGTCAGACAGACGGCGCCGCGCAGAATTCACTCCGCGAACTCACACCGGTCAAGCCAGCGGACCATTGAGCAACGGCACGAAGCGCACGGCTTCCAGAACATGCCGGGAGAACCCATGCTCTTCGCGCACGATCAACATCAGTTGCTGGACGTCGCCGGCGCCCACCGGAATCACCAGTCGCCCACCGGGCGCAAGCTGATCAAGCAGGGCCTGGGGCACATCGGTCGCCACTGCGGTAACGATGATGCCGTTGTAGGGTGCCAGGGCCGGCCAGCCTTCCCAGCCATCGCCCCAGCGAAAGACCACGTTGCGCCGCTCGAGCGTCTGCAGGCGCTCCTTGGCGCGATCCTGCAGGACCTTGATCCGCTCGACCGAGAACACCCGCTCGACCAGCTGCGACAGCACGGCGGTCTGGTAGCCCGAGCCGGTGCCGATCTCCATGACCTTGTCCAGTGGCCCCGCCGCCAGCAGCAGCTCGCTCATGCGTGCAACCATGTAGGGCTGGGAAATGGTCTGGTTGTGGCCGATCGGCAGTGCGGTGTCTTCGTAGGCGCGGTGCGCCAGTGCTTCGTCGACGAACAGATGGCGCGGTGTGCGACGCAGTACCTCGAGCACCTGGGTATTGGCCAGGCCTTCGTCGCACAGGCGCTGAATCAAGCGTTCGCGCGTGCGCTGCGAAGTCATGCCGATGCCATGGTGCTGATTGTCTCTCTGGCGCATCAGCCAAGCTCCTCCAGCCAACCTTGAACGTGGCCGAAGGCCTCGTTGAAGGTGCGATCCAGTTGCAGTGGCGTGACCGACACGTAGCCCTGCATGACAGCATGGAAATCGGTGCCCGGGCCGCCATCTTCGGCGTCGCCGGCCACGGCGATCCAGTAGCCCGGCTTGCCCCGCGGGTCGACCATGCGGATCGGCGCCGCAGCCCGTGCCCGATGGCCCAGGCGAGTCAGCACCATGCCGCGGATACGCTCGATCGGCAGGTTGGGGATGTTCACGTTGAGCACGGTACGAGGCGGCAGGTTCAACCGGTCTCGGGCCTCGATCAACTTGCGCGCGTAGTAGGCTGCCGTCGGCAGGTGCTCGGGCTGGCGAGACAACAACGAGAACGCAAACGAGGTATGCCCCAGAAAACGCCCCTCGAGGGCAGCAGCCACCGTGCCCGAATACAGCACGTCGTCGCCCAGGTTGGCCCCCAGGTTTATACCTGAAACCACCAGGTCGGGCTCGAAAGGCAGCAGGCCGTTCAGGCCCAGGTGCACGCAGTCGGTGGGTGTGCCGTTGACGCTGATGAAGCCGTTGGGCAAGGTCTGCGGATGCAGCGGCCGGTCCAGCGTGAGCGAACTGCTGGCGCCGCTACGGTCCTGATCGGGGGCGATCACCGTGCACTGGGCATAGTCCTGCAACACGTCGTGAAGCGCGGCCAGGCCGGGGGCGGTGACCCCATCATCGTTGGAAATCAGAATACGCATGGACTTTCCGTCTGCCCTGTCGGCACCAGATCGACGAGTTCGCGCACCACGACAGTGGCGAAGCAACCGGCCGGCAGGACGAAGTGCAACTGCAGGATGTCAGGCTCGGGATAATGCCACGTCAGCTCGCCGATGGGCAGCCGCAGGATGCGTCGCTCCTGTGCCAGGCCCGCTTTTGCAAGCCAGGCACACAGCGCCGGGTGCTGGTCGCCGATGGCATTTTCCAGCTCGGCGCAGCGACCGGCGGCGACCGATGCGCCCTCGCCCCACAGCGCTCCGGTAGGGTGCAGGTCGAGGATGTCCAGGCGTGGATCACTGCATTCGGCTTCACCGGCGGGAAAGAAGCTGCGGCTGTCGGTGAACGCCAGCAGATCACCGATCCGGGCGCGGTTCCAGGTACCGTCGGCGACGCGCGCGGCAAGTATCTGGTTGAACAGGAAACTGCGCGCCGTGGAGAGCAGCCGCGAACGCACATTGCGCTGCTCGGGCAGCGCCTGGCGTTCGGCATACTGCTGAGCGTCGAACACGTTGCCGCCCTGGAAACCGAAGCGCTGGGTGCCGAAATAATTCGGTACGCCGGTCTGCTGGATTTCTCCAAGGCGCGCATCGAGCGCGGCCCGGTCGGCCTTGAGCGCGGTCAGGCGCACGGTGAAGCCGTTGGCCGAGTGCGCACCGCGTTGCAGTTTGCGCGAGTGCCGGGCCTGCTTGAGGATGGCCAGGGTGTCGCCCTGCGCCGCGCTCAGGTCCGGATCGGCCTTGCCTGGCAGATGCAGGCTGAACCACTGCCGGGTCAGCGCCTGGCGATCCTTGAGGCCTGCATAGCTGACCGTGCGCAACGGCACGCCAGCGGCCTTGGCCAGACGGCGGGCTGCCTCTTCGGTATTGAGGTTGCGTTTCTCGACCCAGAGCCAGAGGTGCTCGCCCTGGCCGGCCAAGGGAATGTCCAGCACTTCGTCGACCTGGAAGTCTTCGGCGCTGGCCTTGAGTACGGCGCTGCCCAGGCTGTCGCCCGTGGCCCGCGGACCCAGCAATTCGAATTCGGTCATGCGCGCAGCAACAAGGCGACCGCATGCACGGCGATACCTTCCTCGCGCCCGGCGAACCCGAGCTTTTCGGTAGTGGTCGCCTTGACGTTGACTTGATCCAGCTCCACGCCCAGGTCGGCGGCGATCCGTTCACGCATGGTTTCTATGTGGGGCGCCATTTTCGGCGCCTGGGCGACGATGGTGGCGTCGACATTGCCGACCTTCCAGCCTTTGCTCGCCACGACCGCAAGCACGTGGCGCAACAGCACGCGGCTGTCCGCGCCCTTGAACTGCGGATCGGTGTCGGGAAAATGCTTGCCGATGTCGCCCAAGGCAGCTGCGCCGAGCAAGGCATCGCTCAAGGCATGCAGTACGACGTCGCCGTCGGAATGAGCCAGCAGGCCGAACTTGTGTGGGATTCGCACGCCACCCAGGGTAATGAAGTCACCCTCGGCGAAACGGTGCACGTCGTAGCCGTGGCCAATACGCATAGAAAAAAACGCCCCGATTGAGTCAGGGCGTGATTCTACCTGCTTTGGCGCAGGTTGGGCGGATCAAAACATCTGCAGGTGACTGTGCTGGCGCCTTCGCGGGCAGAGAGCGCCAGCGCCGTCACTTCAAGGCCTTTGCATGATGGCGCAAATGGTCATCGATGAAGCTGGCGATGAAGTAATAGCTGTGGTCATAGCCCGGTTGCATGCGCAGGGTCAGTTCATAGCCGGCCGACTTGGCCGCCTGACTCAGAGCCTGGGGCTTGAGCTGGCTCTCGAGGAAATCATCGCGATCGCCTTGATCCACCAGCAGCGGCAGATGTTCCGCCGCATCGGCGATCAGCACGCTGGCATCCCATTCGCGCCAACGCGAGCGCTCCTCGCCCAGGTAATGGGAAAACGCTTTCTGGCCCCAGGGGCAATCCATCGGATTGCTGATGGGCGAGAACGCCGAGATCGACCGATACCGCCCCGGATTGCGCAGCGCGCAGACCAGCGCTCCGTGGCCACCCATGGAATGGCCACTGATGGAGCGCTTGTCCGACGCGGGGAAATGCGCTTCCACGATGGCTGGCAATTCATGCACCACATAGTCATGCATGCGGTAATGCTGCGCCCACGGCTGCTCGGTGGCGTTCAGATAAAACCCGGCACCCAGACCGAAATCCCATGCCTGGTCCGGATCATCCGGCACTCCCGCCCCGCGCGGGCTGGTGTCGGGCGCAACGATGATCAAGCCCAACTCGGCGGCCAGCTCCAGGCCACCGGCCTTCTGCATGAAGTTCTCGTCGGTACAGGTCAGCCCCGACAGCCAGTACAGCACCGGCAACTTGCCGCCCTGCTCCGCTTGCGGCGGCAGGTACACGGCGAAGGTCATGTCGCAACCCAGCTCCTTGGAGCGGTGCTTGTAGCGTTTGTGCCAGCCGCCGAAGCTCTTCTGGCAGGACAGGTTTTCCAGGCTCATGGCAGACCTCAGAAGTGGATGACCGAACGAATGCTCTTGCCTTCATGCATCAGGTCGAACGCTTTGTTGATGTCTTCCAGACCCATGGTGTGGGTGATGAAGGTATCCAGCGGGATCTCGCCGGTTTCGGCCATTTCGACGTAGCTGGGCAACTCGGTACGCCCGCGCACGCCACCGAATGCCGAACCGCGCCAGACCCGTCCGGTAACCAGTTGGAACGGGCGCGTGGCAATTTCCTGGCCAGCGCCGGCCACGCCGATGATCACCGACTCACCCCAGCCCTTGTGGCAGCATTCGAGCGCCGCACGCATCAGTTGCACATTGCCGATGCACTCGAACGAGAAGTCCACGCCGCCATCGGTAAGGTCGACGATGACTTCCTGGATCGGCCGGTCATATCCCTTGGGATTGATGCAGTCGGTTGCACCCAGCTGGCGGGCGATCTCGAATTTGCTTGGGTTGATGTCGACGGCGATGATGCGACCGGCCTTGGCCTTCACCGCACCGATGATGGCCGACAGACCGATACCGCCCAGGCCGAACACGGCCACGGTATCGCCCGGCTTGACCTTGGCCGTGTTGAGCACGGCGCCGATACCGGTGGTGACGCCACAACCCAACAGGCAGACCTTTTCCAGCGGCGCCTGCTTGTCGATCTTCGCTACCGAGATCTCCGGCAACACGGTGTACTCGGAGAACGTCGAGGTGCCCATGTAATGGAACAGTTCCTTGCCGTTGTACGAGAACCGCGTGGTGCCGTCCGGCATCAAGCCCTTGCCCTGAGTGGCGCGGATGGCCTGGCACAGGTTGGTCTTGCCCGATTTGCAGAACTTGCACTGGCGGCACTCTGGCGTGTACAGCGGAATGACGTGATCGCCCACCGCAACCGAAGTGACCCCCTCGCCTACCGCTTCGACGATGGCGCCGCCTTCGTGGCCCAGTACCGACGGGAAGATGCCTTCAGGATCCGCACCCGACAGGGTGTAGGCATCGGTATGGCAGACCCCGGAAGCGACCACGCGCAACAGGACTTCGCCTGCCTTGGGCATGGCCACGTCGATCTCGACGATTTCCAATGGCTTGTTGGCTTCGAATGCAACCGCGGCGCGGGACTTGATCATCAATGCTTGCTCCTGAAATGAACGGGACTGCCAACAGTGTAATTCATGGGAGGATGCGGAATAATCGCCCCTTGCGCAAAACATTGATGCCGTACAGGGATAATCGAGTGAATGATAACCGCTGGGAGGGTATCGACGAGTTCGTCGCAGTGGCCGAGTGCGCGCACTTCACCGCCGCAGCGCAGCGGCTGGGCGTGTCGTCGTCCCACGTCAGTCGCCAGATCGCCCGATTGGAAGAACGCCTGCAGACCCGCCTGCTCTATCGCAGCACGCGACGGGTAGCGCTGACCGAGGCAGGGCAGACATTCCTCCAGCATTGCCAACGCCTGCAGGACGGTCGCGACGAAGCCTGGCGAGCCATGAGCGACCTGACCGGTGAACCCAAGGGGCTGCTGCGCCTGACCTGCGCCGTGGCCTATGGCGAGCGCTTCATCGTGCCGCTGGTCACGCGCTTCATGGGGCTGTACCCGCAACTGCGCGTGGAGATCGAGCTGAGCAACCGCACCCTCGACCTGCTTCACGAAGGCCTGGACCTGGCCATCCGCCTGGGACGCTTGCAGGACTCGCGACTGGTGGCAACCAGGCTGGCGCCGCGGCGGATGTTCCTGTGCGCTTCACCGCACTACCTGGCGCGCTATGGCCGGCCCCACAGTGTGTCGGAATTGACGCGGCACAACTGCCTGGTGGGCAGTTCGGATATCTGGCCGCTGCAGGTCGATGGCAAGGAACAGGCGCAACGCGTACAGGGCAACTGGCGCTGCAACAGTGGCCAGGCGGTCCTCGACGCGGCGTTGCAGGGCGTCGGGCTGTGTCAGCTGCCTGATTACTACGTGCTGGAACACTTGCGCAGCGGCGCACTGGTGTCGCTGCTGGAGGCCCACCAGCCGCCCAACACGGCGGTGTGGGGGCTTTATCCGCAACAACGGCACTTGTCGCCGAAGATCAGGAAGCTGGTCGATTATCTCAGAGAAGGGTTGGCCGAGAGGCCCGAGTATCTGTAGGAGCGGTCATCGGCCGCGAACGACGCCACCGCCCCCCCTCAGCCACGCATCGCCCAACGCTGGCGCAGCCACTCCAGATCTTCAGGCCGGGTCACCTTGAGGTTGTCCGCCCGGCCCTCCACCAGCTTCGGCGCAAAACCGGCCCACTCGATGGCCGAGGCCTCGTCGGTAATCGCCACTCCGGCCACCAGGCTGTCGGCCAGAGCCCGATGCAGGGCGCCCAGACGAAACATCTGTGGCGTGAACGCCTGCCAGATCGTGCTGCGATCCACCGTATGCTGAACCCGCCCAGTCGCATCGGCACGCTTGAGCGTGTCGCGCGCGGGCACGGCCAACAGACCGCCGACGCTGTCATCAGCCAGCTCGGCAAGCAGTTTGTCGAGGTCGGTGCGAGAAAGGTTGGGCCGCGCCGCATCGTGCACCAGCACCCAATCACTGCCGTCGGCGCCCTGGGCGTGTAAATGCAGCAAGGCGTTGAGCACCGAGTCGGCACGCTCGCGACCACCGGCCACGCGCTGGATCAGCTCGTTGCTGGCACTGGGCAGGTCGGGCCAGAACGGGTCATCGGCGGCGATGCTGACGACCACGCCCTTGAGCTGTGGATGGCCGAGGAAACAGTCGATGCTGTGTTCCAGGATCGTGCGACCGCCCAAGGTCAGGTACTGCTTGGGGCGGTCCGCTGCCATGCGCGCACCCACGCCCGCAGCGGGAATCACTGCCCAGAAGGCTGGCAGCGAGGTATTCATTGGGCCAACTGGTAGAGGGTTTCACCCTCCTTGACCATGCCCAGTTCATGGCGAGCGCGTTCTTCGACGGTCTCCATGCCCTTTTTCAATTCGAGTACTTCGGCGTCCATCACGCGATTGCGCTCCAGCAGCCGTTCGTTCTCGGCATGCTGTTCGGCGATCTGCTGTTTCAGCTCGGCTACCTGCTTGAGACTTCCGTTTCCGACCCACAGGCGATACTGCAAACCACCCAGGAGCAGAAGCAAGACAAGAAACAACCAATAAGGACTGCGCATCACGTTACCCAGTGGTAAAAAACTTCAACTCTGCGACCAGATAGCACGAAGCCTGGCATCCGCCAGGCTCCGCATGTCGTCTTTCTACCATCTATTGCTTAGCCGCGAAACTCGTCGCGACCACGATAGATCGCCTTGGAACCCAACTGCTCTTCGATACGCAGCAGTTGGTTGTACTTGGAAACACGGTCCGAGCGGCACAGCGAGCCGGTCTTGATCTGGCCTGCAGCGGTGCCCACGGCCAGGTCGGCAATGGTCGAATCTTCGGTTTCACCGGAACGGTGCGAGATCACCGCGGTGTAGCCGGCAGCCTTGGCCATCTGGATGGCTTCCAGGGTTTCGGTCAAGGTACCGATCTGGTTGAACTTGATCAGGATGGAGTTGGCGATCTTCTTGTCGATGCCTTCCTTGAGGATCTTGGTATTGGTCACGAACAGGTCGTCACCCACCAGCTGGACTTTTTCGCCGATCTTGTCGGTGAGAATCTTCCAGCCAGCCCAGTCGGATTCGTCCAGGCCGTCTTCGATCGAGATGATCGGGTAGCGCTCGGTCAGGCCCTTGAGGTATTCGGCGAAACCTTCGGCGTCGAACTTGTGGCCTTCGCCGGCCAGGTCGTAGGTGCCGTTTTCGAAGAATTCGCTGGCAGCGCAGTCCAGTGCCAGGGTCACGTCGGTGCCCAGTTTGTAGCCGGCTTTCTCGACGGCTTCGGCAATGGCGCTCAAGGCATCTTCGTTGGACGCCAGGTCCGGCGCGAAACCACCTTCGTCACCGACAGCAGTGCTCAGGCCGCGAGCTTTCAATACCGCCTTGAGGTGGTGGAAGATCTCGGTGCCCATGCGCAGGCCGTCGGAAAAGGTCTTGGCGCCAACCGGCTGGACCATGAATTCCTGAATGTCGACGTTGTTGTCGGCGTGCTCGCCACCGTTGATGATGTTCATCATCGGCACGGGCATGGAGTAGATGCCCGGCGTGCCGTTGAGGTTGGCGATGTGCGCGTACAGCGGCAGGTCCTGATCCTGTGCGGCGGCCTTGGCAGCGGCCAGGGACACGGCGAGGATGGCGTTGGCGCCCAGCGAAGCCTTGTTCTCGGTACCGTCCAGGGCAATCATGGCGTGATCCAGACCCTTCTGGTCGACCGGATCCTTGCCCAGCAGCGCATCGCGAATCGGGCCATTGATGTTGGCCACAGCCTTCAGAACGCCCTTGCCCATGTAGCGGCTCTTGTCGCCGTCACGCAGCTCCAGCGCTTCGCGCGAGCCGGTGGAAGCGCCCGACGGTGCACAGGCGCTGCCGATGATGCCGTTTTCCAGAAGCACGTCGGCTTCTACGGTAGGGTTGCCACGGGAGTCGAGAACTTCACGACCTTTGATGTCGACGATTTTTGCCATTGTTATGAACACTCCAAAGTAGACGAGACGACGCAGCTTGGGCTTTAGCGATCCCCTCGCGGGCATAGACCCGCTCCCACTGGGCTCGATGTGGGAGCGGGTCTCTGCCCGCGAAAGGGTCACCGCAACAAATCGGGCACTACTTTACCGCAATCAGGCCGTTTCGATCGCCGGGAAACCTTTGACCAATTCATCCAGCGCCTTGAGCTGGGCAAGAAACGGTTCCAGCTTGTCCAGGCGCAGCGCGCACGGGCCATCGCACTTGGCGTTGTCCGGGTCCGGGTGGGCTTCCAGGAACAGACCGGCCAGGCCCTGGCTCAGGCCAGCCTTGGCCAGGTCGGTGACCTGGGCGCGGCGGCCACCGGCCGAGTCGCCGCGACCGCCCGGCATCTGCAGGGCGTGGGTCACGTCGAAGAACACCGGGTACTCGAACGACTTCATGATGCCGAAGCCGAGCATGTCCACTACCAGGTTGTTGTAGCCGAAGCTCGAACCCCGCTCGCAGAGGATCAACTGGTCGTTACCGGCTTCCTCGCACTTGGTCAGGATGTGTTTCATTTCCTGCGGCGCAAGGAACTGGGCTTTCTTGATGTTGATGACCGCGCCGGTCTTGGCCATGGCCACCACCAGGTCGGTCTGGCGCGACAGGAAGGCGGGCAGCTGAATGATGTCGCAGACTTCGGCGACCACGGCAGCTTGTTCAGGCTCGTGCACGTCGGTGATCAGCGGCACGTTGAAGGTCTTCTTGATCTCTTCGAAGATGCGCATGCCCTCCTCCAGGCCGGGGCCGCGGTAGGAGGTCACCGAAGAACGGTTGGCCTTGTCGAAGCTGGCCTTGAACACGTAGGGGATGCCGAGCTTGTCGGTCACCCGCACGTATTCTTCACAGACCTTGAGGGCCATGTCGCGTGATTCCAGCACGTTCATGCCACCGAACAACACGAACGGCTTGTCGTTGGCGATCTCTATATCGCCAACGCGGATGATCTTCTGCGCCATGGTGATCAGGCCTTCTTCTGATGTTGAGCCAATGCGGCCTTGACGAAGCCGGTGAACAACGGATGACCGTCACGCGGCGTCGAGGTGAACTCGGGGTGGAACTGGCAGGCCACGAACCATGGATGGTCCTTGGACTCGACCACTTCGACCAGCGCGCCGTCACCCGAGCGCCCGGAGACGACCAGCCCAGCTTCGACCAGTTGCGGCAGCAGGTTGTTGTTCACTTCGTAGCGATGACGATGACGCTCGACGATCACGTCGCGGGCGTAGCAGTCGTGGACCTTGGAGCCGCCAACCAGCTGGCAGTCCTGCGCGCCCAGACGCATGGTGCCGCCCAGGTCGGAGGCTTCGGTGCGGGTTTCCACGGCGCCGGTGGCGTCTTCCCACTCGGTGATCAGACCGACGACCGGATGGCCGCTGGCGCGATCGAATTCGGTGGAGTTGGCGTCTTTCCAGCCCATGACGTTACGGGCGAACTCGATGACCGCCACCTGCATGCCCAGGCAGATACCCAGGTACGGCACCTTGTTCTCGCGAGCGTACTGCACGGCGGTGATCTTGCCTTCCACGCCACGCAGGCCAAAGCCGCCGGGGACCAGAATGGCGTCGACCCCTTCGAGCAGGGCGGTGCCCTGGTTCTCGATGTCTTCGGAATCGATGTAGCGCAGGTTGACCTTGGTGCGGTTGCTGATGCCGGCATGGCTCATCGCTTCGATCAGCGACTTGTAGGCATCGAGCAGCTCCATGTACTTGCCGACCATGGCGATGGTCACTTCGTGTTCGGGGTTCAGCTTGGCATCGACCACCGCTTCCCATTCGGACAGGTCGGCGCCGCCGCACTGCAGACCGAAGCGCTCGACGACGAAATCGTCCAGGCCCTGGGAGTGCAGGATGCCCGGGATCTTGTAGATGGTGTCGGCGTCTTCCAGGGCAATCACCGCACGCTCTTCGACGTTGGTGAACTGAGCGATCTTGCGGCGCGACGACGTGTCGATCGGGTGATCGGAACGGCACACCAGCACGTCAGGCTGCAAGCCGATGGAGCGCAGTTCCTTGACCGAATGCTGGGTCGGCTTGGTCTTGGTCTCACCCGCGGTGGCGATGTAGGGGACCAGCGTCAGGTGCATCAGCATGGCGCGCTTGGCACCGACCTCGAAACGCAGCTGGCGGATCGCTTCCAGGAACGGCTGGGATTCGATGTCGCCAACGGTGCCGCCGATTTCGACCATGGCCACGTCGGCATCGCCGGCGCCCTTGATGATGCGCCGCTTGATCTCGTCGGTGATGTGCGGGATGACCTGGATGGTCGCGCCCAGGTAATCACCACGGCGCTCCTTGCGCAGCACGTGCTCGTACACCCGGCCGGTGGTGAAGTTGTTGTTCTGGGTCATGGTCGTGCGGATGAACCGCTCGTAGTGCCCCAGGTCCAGGTCGGTCTCGGCGCCGTCGTGGGTGACGAACACTTCCCCGTGCTGGAACGGGCTCATGGTGCCCGGGTCGACGTTGATGTACGGGTCCAGCTTGAGCATGGTGACTTTGAGCCCCCGCGCCTCCAGGATGGCCGCCAATGAAGCCGAGGCAATGCCTTTCCCCAATGAAGAAACAACACCGCCCGTGACGAAGATGTAGCGCGTCATGAAAAACCCTAGAAGTCTGCGTTAAAGCGGCAGAAGCCGCCGGGGAAAGCGAAGGAAGGCCGAAGCCCCCGACGGCCAAAAACGGTTTGGCAATCGGCAACGTCCGTGAATCCGGTGGGTTCACAGAAGTTGTATCAAGAAGGGAGCGTAGTCTACCGGATTCCCCCTTTCATCTCAAACTCTGCTCGCCGGTTGTCGGCGACCAGAGCAGTCGTCCTTCGATGGCAGACAGCGGCAGGTTGGCCACGGCAACCAAGCGGTCGTGGATGAACAGCAGCGGCAAACGATCGCGCACGAACCCTGGCAGCCGGCTTTCATTGAGCAAGCGCTTGAGGTCACGCTCGCCGCGAACGGGCAGGCGCAGGCGCTCGCCGCCCTGGCGGTAGCGGATCTGCGCGTGCCCCGGCAACGGGCCGCCCTGCCAATGCACCTCGCCGTTGCCGACCAACTGCAGGGCTTGTCGGGTGTCTGGCCAACCCTGAGACGGGGGCTGGGCCTGCGACCATTGGCCACTGACCCACCAGATCCGCCCGTGGGCCCTGTGCAGCTCGCCGTCGGCCAGGCGCCAGACCGGTGTAGCGGCGGGATCCGCGTCGCGCAGGGACGTCCAGCCAACCCAGTGCTGGGTATCGGGCAAGCGCGTCAGAGCCGCAAGCCAGTATTGCAGGGCATTGCGCTGGCGGCTTTCGGACAGGGTACGAAGCGGCGCCAGGGTCAGGCTGGGCAATGCCAGCCAGGAAGGTTCGCCAGCTGCGTGCGCAGGCGCAAGGTCCGCGGCGGCCAGTTCATCCAGCAGCTGCGCCGCCTCGCTCAGGTGCGCGGCGGCCCTGGCGATACTGCCGGCAGCCTGGGGCCAGCGCGCCGTGATCACGGGCAGGACCTCGCCACGCAGATAGTTGCGAGAGAAACGCGTGTCGGTGTTCGAGGGGTCTTCGATCCACTGCAGGCCATGGTTGCGAGCGTAGGCAAGCAACTCGGCGCGAGGCTCGTCGAGCAACGGCCTCACCAGTATCCCCTGCCCTTGCGGTCGCTGCCTGGGCATTGCCGCAAGCCCTCGCACACCGGCGCCGCGCAGCAGACGAAACAGTACGGTTTCGGCCTGATCGTCCTGATGCTGGGCTGCGAACAGCACATCAGCGGCGCCGAGCAGCGCATCGAAAGCGCGATAGCGCGCCTGGCGTGCGGCCTGCTCCAGGCTGGCACCGTCCTGCACCCGAACCTTGATCACCTGCAAGGGCACATCGAGCTGATCGCAGAGTGCCTGGCAGTGGGCAGGCCAGGTGTCGGCAACCGCTTGCAGGCCGTGATGGATATGAATGGCGGTCAGGGCTGGACGGTTGGGCACGCTGGCCAACAGGTGCAGCAGGACGGTGGAATCGAGGCCACCGGAGAGGGCGAGGTGCCAGGCGGGGGCTTGCAGAAAAGGCTGCAGCCTGTTGCTCAGGCGCTGGGCCAGGGCGGAGGGTTCACGCATGGGGCGACCCCTTTCTGGTGCATGAATCAGGATCGGCGGTGCTGCCTTCGCGGGTAGAACCCGCTCCCACAAGGAACGAAGTACGTTTCAGGCATATGAGAGCGCGGTGCTGCCTTCGCGGGCAGAGGGCTCAGCCGCCCGCCCCGCTCCCACAATGGACGAAGGTGGGAGCGGGCTCTGCCCGCGAAGGGCGCGCCGCGGTCTCGGCCCTTACAACCCGTAGCTCATCAACCGGTCATAGCGGCGGCCGAGCAAGGTCTCGGTGTCGAAACCCTTGAGCATGTCCAGCTGGCTGGTCAGCTCGGCGCGAATAAGGGCCGAGGCAGCGGCCGGATCGCGATGGGCGCCACCCAGGGGCTCATCGATCACCTTGTCGACGATGCCCAGGTGATTCAAGCGTTCGGCGGTGATGCCCATGGCTTCCGCAGCGTCCGGCGCCTTCTCGGCAGTCTTCCACAGAATCGACGCGCAGCCTTCGGGCGAAATCACCGCATAGGTCGAATACTGCAACATGTTCAGCTGGTCGCAGACGCCGATGGCCAGCGCACCACCGGAACCCCCTTCGCCGATGACGGTGGCGATGATCGGCGTCTTCAGCCGCGCCATCACCCGCAGGTTCCAGGCGATCGCTTCGCTCTGGTTGCGCTCTTCGGCATCGATGCCCGGATAGGCGCCCGGCGTGTCGATGAAGGTGAGGATCGGCATCTTGAAGCGCTCGGCCATTTCCATCAGGCGGCAGGCCTTGCGATAGCCTTCAGGGCGCGGCATGCCGAAGTTGCGACGGACCTTCTCGCGCACTTCACGGCCTTTCTGGTGGCCAATGATCATCACCGGCTGGTCGTCGAGGCGGGCGACACCACCGACGATGGCGGCGTCGTCGGAGAAATGCCGATCACCGTGCAGTTCATCGAATTCGGTAAAAATGTGCTGGATGTAGTCCAGGGTGTACGGGCGGCGCGGGTGACGCGCGAGCCGGGCAATCTGCCAACTGGTCAGGTTGCCGAAGATGCTTTCGGTCAGCGTGCGGCTTTTGTCTTGCAGACGAGAGATCTCGTCGCCGATGTTCAACGAATTGTCGTTGCCTACCAGGCGCAGCTCTTCGATCTTGGCTTGCAGGTCAGCGATCGGCTGTTCGAAATCAAGAAAATTCGGGTTCATAGGCATCCGTCTTGGGTCGACGGCCAAGCGGCCGGCCGGTTGATCCGTTTGGCGCCATACCTTAAAGGAAACGGCGCGTTCAGGTCGAGTTTATTAATTGTGGTCGAACCCGCCCCGCAGGGCCAGTTCAACGATATTGCAGAAAGACGTTCTCGCGGCCGAACTGGTCACGCAGCGCTTGAATCAAGCTGTCGGCCGGGTCGATCCGCCAGCCTTCGCCAAACTGCAGCGTGGCCTTGGCATCGCTGCTGGTGTATTCCATGGTGATCGGGCAGGCGCCACGGTGCTGGCGGCACAGTTCACCGAGCCAGCCCAGCCGGTCGCCGCCCAGCCCGTCGGCGTGCACCTTGAGGCGCAGGCTTTCGGCCAGGTTGGTGCGCGCATCCTCCATGCTCATCACGCGCTTGACGCGCAGGCGCAGCCCCCCGGAGAAATCGTCGTTGCTGACCTCCCCTTCCACCACCACCATCGCATCGGTCTGCAGCAGCGACTGAGCGGACATGAAGGCATCGGCGAACAACGACGCCTCGATACGAGCCGAACGGTCGTCGAGGGTGATGAAACCCATCTTGTCGCCCTTCTTGTTCTTCATCACCCGCAGGGCGATGACCATGCCCGCCACTGTCTGGGTTTCGCGCGAAGGCTTGAGGTCGATGATGCGCTGGCGTGCGAAGCGGCGGATCTCGCCTTCGTATTCGTCGATCGGGTGCCCGGTCAGGTACAGACCCAGGGTTTCCTTCTCGCCGCGCAGCCGCTCCTTGAGCGTGAGTTCCTTGGCCTTGCGGTGGCTGGCATAGACATCGGCGTCGGCTTCGACGAACACCCCGCCAAACAGGTCGTCGTGGCCGCTGTCGTGGGTGCGTGCGGTCTGTTCCGCCGCCTTGATCGCCCCTTCCATGGCTGACAGCAAGACTGCGCGGTTGCGATCGATGTTGGCCTGGTAGGCCTTGGTTTCATCATGGAAATGCGGGCCCAGCCGGTCGATTGCGCCACTGCGGATCAGGCCGTCGAGGGTGCGCTTGTTGATGCGCTTGAGGTCGACGCGCTCGCAGAAATCGAACAGGTCCTTGAACGGGCCGGCCTGACGCGCCTCGATGATCGCCTCCACCGGGCCTTCGCCGACACCCTTGATCGCGCCCAGCCCATAGACGATGCGACCGTCGTCGTTGACCGTGAACTTGAACTCGGAATTGTTCACGTCCGGCGCGTCCAGGCGCAGCTTCATGGTGCGCACTTCTTCGATCAGGGTCACGACCTTGTCGGTGTTGTGCATGTCTGCCGAGAGCACCGCAGCCATGAACGGCGCCGGGTAGTGGGTCTTGAGCCAGGCGGTCTGGTAGGACACCAGGCCATAGGCGGCAGAGTGGGACTTGTTGAAACCGTAGCCGGCGAATTTTTCCACCAGGTCAAAAATGTTCCCGGCCAGGTCCGGGTCGATATTGTTGCTCGCGCAGCCTTCGATGAAGCCACCGCGCTGCTTGGCCATCTCCTCGGGTTTCTTCTTGCCCATGGCGCGGCGCAGCATGTCGGCGCCACCCAGGGTGTAGCCCGCCATGACCTGCGCGATCTGCATCACCTGCTCTTGATACAGGATGATGCCGTAGGTCGGCGCCAGCACCGGCTTCAGGCCTTCGTACTGGTAATCCGAGTGCGGATAGGCCAGCTCGGCGCGACCGTGCTTGCGGTTGATGAAGTCGTCCACCATGCCCGACTGCAGCGGCCCCGGTCGAAACAGGGCCACCAGGGCGATGAGGTCTTCCAGGCAGTCGGGCTTGAGCTTTTTGATCAGCTCCTTCATGCCGCGCGACTCGAGCTGGAACACCGCCGTGGTCTCGGCCTTCTGCAGCAGCTGGTAGGTCGGTTTGTCGTCGAGCGGAATGAACGCGATGTCCAGCGGCGCTTCGTTGACCTTGGCACGGTCGCGGTTGATGGTCTTCAACGCCCAGTCGATGATGGTCAGGGTGCGCAGGCCGAGGAAGTCGAACTTGACCAGGCCGGCGGCTTCCACGTCATCCTTGTCGAACTGGGTCACCAGGCCGTCGCCGGCCTCGTCGCAGTAGATCGGCGCGAAGTCGGTCAGTTTGGTCGGCGCGATCACCACACCACCGGCGTGCTTGCCGACGTTACGCACCACGCCCTCGAGCTTGCGCGCCATGTCCCAGATTTCCGCGGCTTCTTCGTCGACCTTGATGAAATCGCGGAGAATTTCTTCCTGTTCGTAGGCTTTTTCCAAGGTCATGCCGACTTCGAACGGAATCATCTTGGACAGCCGGTCGGCCAGGCCATAGGACTTGCCCTGCACCCGCGCCACGTCGCGCACCACCGCCTTGGCCGCCATGGAACCGAAGGTGATGATCTGGCTCACCGCATTGCGGCCATATTTGTCGGCCACGTAGTCGATGACCCGGTCGCGGCCATCCATGCAGAAGTCGACGTCGAAGTCGGGCATGGAGACCCGCTCGGGGTTGAGAAAGCGCTCGAACAGCAGGTCGTACTCCAGCGGATCGAGGTCGGTGATCTTCTGCACGTAGGCCACCAGCGAACCTGCGCCCGAACCGCGGCCCGGACCGACCGGCACGCCGTTGCTCTTGGCCCACTGGATGAAGTCCATCACGATCAGGAAGTAGCCGGGAAAGCCCATCTGGATGATGATGTCGAGCTCGAAATTCAGCCGGTCGACATAGACCTGGCGGCGCGCCTCGTAATCCTCGGTGGTGTCCCTGGGCAACAGCACGGCAAGGCGTTCTTCCAGGCCGTCGAACGAGACCTTGCGGAAATATTCGTCAATGGTCATGCCATCGGGAATCGGATAGTCGGGCAGGAAGTGCTTGCCCAGCTTGACGTCGATGTTGCAACGCCTGGCGATCTCGACCGTGTTTTCCAGCGCCTCGGGCAAGTCGCTGAACAGCTCGGCCATTTCCTCGGCGCTCTTGAGGTACTGCTGGTCGCTGTAGTTCTTGTTGCGGCGCGGGTCGTCGAGCGCCCGGCCTTCACCGATGCACACGCGGGTTTCGTGGGCTTCGAAGTCTTCCTGCTTGATGAAGCGCACGTCGTTGGTGGCCACCAGTGGCGCGCCCAGACGGTCGGCCAGGGCCACAGCCGCGTGCAGGTATTCTTCGTCGTTGGTGCGATTGGTCCGCTGCACCTCGACATAGAACCGCTCGGGGAAAATCGCCATCCATTCGCGCAACAGGTTGTCGGCATCGCCCGGGTAACCGCCCAGCAGCGCCATGCCGATCTCGCCCTCCTTGCCCGCCGACAGGCAGATCACCCCTTCACTGGCTTCGGCCACCCACTGCCGTTCGACGATCACCTGGCCATTGCGCTGGCCCTCGATGAAGCCACGGGAAATCAGTTCGGTAATGTTGCGATAGCCGACTGCGTTCATCGCCAGCAGGCTGATGCGGCTCAACTGTCCATCGGGGTCGCGGTTGGCCAGCCACAGGTCGGCACCGCAGATCGGCTTGATGCCGGCGCCCATGGCCGCCTTGTAGAACTTCACCAGCGAACACATGTTGTTCTGGTCGGTCACCGCCACCGCCGGCATGTTCATGCCGGCCAGCGCCTTGACCAGCGGCTTGATCCGCACCAGGCCGTCGACCAGCGAGTATTCGGTGTGCAGGCGAAGATGAACGAAGGAAACCGACATGTTGATCCTATGGGTTGCGGTAGAACGACAAGGCCCGGATTGTACCGGGCCTTGATCAAAACATCAGCCTGCTAGACCCAGGCGGGCGCTTGATCGCTGCTTTCGCGCGCCTGCCATGCGGCACGAACCGGTGCGAACGATCGCCGGTGAATGGGCGTCGGGCCCAGCCGGGCCAAGGCTTCCAGGTGCACCGGTGTAGGGTAGCCCTTGTGCCCGCCCATGCCATAGCCGGGGTAGATCAATTCGAATGCAGACATTTCCCGGTCGCGGCTGACCTTGGCCAGGATCGAAGCGGCGGCGATCGCCGGGACCTTGGCATCACCCTGGATCACCGGAGCGCTGGGCACGTCCAGTTGCGGACAGCGATTGCCGTCGATCAGTGCAAGCCTTGGCGTGATGCTCAGGCCCTGCACCGCCCGCTGCATGGCGAGCATGGTTGCGTGCAGAATGTTCAGGCGGTCGATCTCTTCGACTTCGGCGCGCGCGATGCACCAGGCCAGGGCTTTCTCGCAGATCTCTTCGTAAAGCAGTTCACGACGCGCTTCGGTGAGCTTTTTCGAATCGTTGAGCCCGAGGATCGGCCGTCGCGGATCGAGAATCACCGCTGCCGTCACCACCGCGCCGCACAGCGGCCCGCGGCCGACTTCGTCGACACCGGCAACCAGCTCTTCGACCAGATCGAAATCCAGCCCCATCTGCAGTTGCCTGCTTGTCTGTGGAGGCTTAGCCATCGTTCCTGCCTATCAGTTGCAACACGGCCTCGGCCGCCTGGTTGGACGCATCACGGCGCAGCGTGCGGTGAATCGCATCGAAGCCGCTGGTCTGTTCTTCGCCGCTCGCCAGCAGGGGCAGCAGCCGGTCGGCCAGGGCCTGGGGCGTGGCCTCATCCTGCAGCAGCTCGGGGACCAGCATGCGCTGGGCCAGCAGATTGGGCAACGACACGTAGGGGCTTTTGACCATACGCTTGAGAATCCAGTACGTCAGGGGCGCCAGCCGGTAGGCGACCACCATCGGGCGCTTGTACAACAAGGCTTCGAGGGTGGCCGTGCCGGAGGCGATGAGTACCGCATCACAGGCGGCCAGCGCGGTGTGCGAGTCACCGTCGAGCAAGGTCACCGGCAACGTCCGCCCGACGAGCATCTGCTCCAGTTGCGCGCGGCGCTGTGGGTTGGCGCAGGGAATGACGAAACGCATCTGCGGGTGCGCCTGCAACAGCAACTGGGCGCTGTCGAGGAACAACTCGCCCAGGCGCCCGACTTCGCCGCCGCGGCTGCCCGGCATCAGCGCCACGACCGGAAAATCACCCGCCAGGCCCAGCTGTGCGCGGGCCTGACCGCGATCGGCGTGCAGCGCAATGGTGTCGGCCAAGGGATGGCCAACGAAGCGCACCGGCACGCCCTGCTCTTCGTAGAACCTGGCCTCGAAGGGCAGTAGCGTCAGCATCAGGTCGCAGCCCTGGCGAATCTTCAGCACCCGCTTCTGCCGCCATGCCCACACCGAAGGGCTGACGTAGTGCACGGTCTTGATCCCGGCCTGGCGCAGCTTGAGCTCGATGTTGAGGGTAAAGTCAGGAGCGTCGATACCGATGAACACGTCCGGCTTGCACGCGATCAGCTCGGCAACCAGCTGCTTGCGCCGGGCCAGCAGTTCGCGCAGGCGACCCAGCACCTCGACCAGGCCCATGACCGACAGACGCTCCATGGGGAAGCGACTGACCAGCCCTTGGGCTTCCATCAGCGGCCCCCCGACGCCGATGAACTGGATGTGCGGATGGCGTGCCTTGAGCGCGCGCATCAGCCCCGAACCCAGGATATCGCCGCTGGCTTCACCTGCCACCAATGCCACGGTCAGCGCTGCGGGGTGCGACATCAGCGGGTGATGCCGCGGGTCGAGGACTGGATCGACTTGAGGAAGACGTCGACCTCGGGGTACAGACGCGCTGGCTCGGCCAGATCGAGCAATGCCTGCTCGACGGTCAAGCCTCGGCGATAGACCGTCTTGTAGGCACGGCGCAGGGCGTGGATGGCGTCGTCGCTGAAGCCGCGGCGGCGCATGCCTTCGAAATTCATGCTGCGGGCTTCGGCCGGGTTGCCGAACACCGTGACATAGGCCGGCACGTCCTTGCCGATGGCCGTGCCCATGCCCGAAAAGCTGTGGGCACCGATGTGGCAATACTGGTGCACCAGGGTAAAGCCGGAAAGGATCGCCCAATCGTGCACGTGCACATGGCCGGCCAGTGCCGTGTTGTTGACCAGGATGCAGTGGTTGCCGATCACGCTGTCGTGCCCGATGTGGGCGTAAGCCATGATCAGGTTGTGATCGCCCAGCGTGGTTTCGGCGCGGTCCTGCACGGTGCCACGGTGAATGGTCACACCTTCACGGATGACGTTGTGGTCACCGATGACCAGACGGGTTTCTTCGCCCTTGTACTTGAGGTCCGGCGTGTCTTCCCCGATGGAGGAAAACTGGTAGATGCGGTTGTGCCTGCCGATGCGGGTCGGCCCCTTGAGGATGACATGGGGACCGATCACGGTGCCCTCGCCGATTTCCACGCCCGCACCAACGATCGACCAAGGGCCGACTTCGACGCCATCTGCCAGAACGGCGGACGGGTCGATGATGGCGCGAGGGTCAATCAAACTCATAGCTTGCGTTCCGCACAGATGATCTCGGCCGAGCAGACCGGCTTGCCGTCGACCGAAGCCTTGCAGTCGAACTTCCAGATCTGCCGCTTGCAGCTGATGAACTTGGCTTCCAGGATCAGTTGGTCGCCGGGCAGCACGGGCTGGCGGAAACGCAGCTTGTCCGAACCCACGAAGTAGTAGAGCGTACCGTCGGCCGGTTTGACATCGAGCATCTTGAAACCAAGGATGCCGGCGGCCTGGGCCATGGCCTCGATGATCAGCACGCCCGGCATGATCGGGTGCGCGGGAAAGTGACCATTGAAGAACGGCTCGTTGATGCTGACATTCTTGTAGGCGCGAATGCTCTGGCTTTCGACGTCCAGCTCCACTACGCGATCCACCAGCAGAAAGGGATAGCGGTGCGGCAGGTATTCGCGAATCTCGTTGATGTCCATCATTTCGGGGGGAAGCCTGTAGTAAAGATAGGGAGCGCGCGGCTGACGCGCGACACTCCTATTGCAAATCAAGGGGCAGTCTAGCGGCTGGGCACACTTGATATGGAAAGGGTATCAGCCATCAGATGACGCTTTACCGCCTTGGGTCACTGCCTCGACACGCTTTTCCACCTGCTTGAGGCGGCGCGCCATGTCGTCCAACTGCCGCAGTCGCGCGGCGCTCTTGCGCCACTCGGCCGCTGGCTGCATCGCCGTACCCGAGGAATAGGCACCGGGTTCGGTGATCGAATGGGTCACCATGGTCATGCCGGTGATGAATACCCCATCGCAGATCTCGATGTGCCCGACCAGGCCTACACCGCCTGCGAGCATGCAATTCTTGCCGATCTTGCTGCTTCCCGAAATGCCGACACAGGCGGCCATGGCGGTGTTGTCGCCAATCTGCACGTTGTGGGCAATCTGGATCTGATTGTCGAGCTTCACACCGTTGCCGATCAAGGTATCGGCCAACGCGCCGCGGTCCACGGCGGTGTTCACGCCAATCTCGCAGTCGTCACCGATGCTGACTCCGCCGATCTGGGCGATCTTCTGCCAGACGCCTTTCTCGTTGGCAAAACCGAAGCCTTCGCCACCCAGCACCGCACCGGACTGTATGACCACGCGCTTGCCGATGCGCACGTCGTGATAGAGGGTCACGCGCGGCGCCAACCAGCCACCTTCACCGATCTCGCAGCGCGCACCGATGAAGCAATGCGCGCCGACGGTTACCCCGGCAGCGATCCTGGCACCGCTTTCGATCACGGCGAACGGCCCGACACTGGCGGCGGCATCGACCTGGGCGTCATCTGCAATGACGGCCGTCGGATGAACACCGGCGCTGGCGCGGGGCTTGGGATCGAACAGGTGGGAGATGCGCGCATAGGCAAGGTAGGGATCGGGAACGATCAATGCATCGCCTTGAAAGCCTTCGGCATCGGCGGCCTTGAGCAGTACGGCGCCGGCATGGCTGTCGGGGAGGAACTTGCGGTACTGCGGGTTGGCCAGAAAGCTCAGCTGAGCTGGGCCGGCCTCCTGCAAGGTGGCCAGCCCAGTGATGATCTTCTCCGGGTCGCCACTGACCGTGGCCCCCAGGAACTCGGCCAACTGGCCGAGCTTCATGGTCGCTGTCATATCAGCGCGACTGATTCATGCGCTCGATGACCTGGCGCGTGATGTCGAACTGAGGCTTGACATCAATCACCGCACCGCGCTCCAGAACCAGGTCGAAGGCGCCCTTCTTGATGACTTCTTCGACGGCGCCGTCGAGCTTGGGCTTGAGCTGCTTGAGCATTTCGCGGTCGGCAACGGCCTTGGCTTCGTTCAGCTCCTTGGACTGGAACTGGAAGTCGCGGGCTTTCTGCTTGAATTCCAGCTCCAGACGCTCGCGCTCGGGCTGGGCCATCTTGTCGCCACCGGCGACCAGACGGTCCTGAATGCTCTTGGCGCTGCTTTCCAGGGTTTTCAGCTTGCTCAGTTGCGGGCCGAATTTCTTCTCGGCATCGACCGCGTATTTCTTGGCAGCGTCAGACTCGAGCAGCGCCATCTGATAGTTCAGAACGGCGATTTTCATGTCGGCGAAAGCCGGAGTGGCACCCAACGAGGCGGCGAGGGTCGCGGCCAGAACAACCATTTGAGTCAACTTGCGCACAATAAACTCCTACAAAATCCGTTGTTGTTGCCAAGGAGCAGACCTTAGAAGGTCTGGCCCAGAGAGAATTGGAAGACCTGGGTTTCGGCATTGTCAGGCTTCTTGACCGGCATCGCCAGGCTGAAGCTCAGTGGGCCCAGGGCGGTGATCCAGGTCACGCCCAAGCCGGCGGAGACGGCCATGTTAGCGATGTCGATGTCGTTGCATTCGTTAAGCTTGGTACCAGCCGAGTCACGCTTAACGTTGCAATTGGTATCGAAAACGTTACCCACATCCACAAACAGAGACGTTCGCAGCGAGCGCTGATCCTTGACGAATGGCAGTGGGAAGAGGATCTCGGCACCACCGGTGATCTGTACGTTACCACCAAAGGCCAGTGGATCCTGATCCGGGTCCTCCAACGTGCCGCGTCCAGGGTTTTCCTGACTTGGCGTACTACGCGGACCCAACGTGCTGTCCTTGAAACCTCGGACCGAGTTGAAGCCACCGGCATAGTAGTTCTCGTAGAACGGCAGGCCGTCGGTGGAACCGTAGCCATCGCCGTAGCCCAGTTCGGTGTGGAAGCGCATGGTGTAGTTTTCGGTGATCGGCACGAACGCCTGGTTGCGGTAGTCGATCTTGAAGAATGACAGGTCGCTGCCAGGAATGGTCACTTCACCGGTCAAGCTTTGCGAAGCACCGCGGGTTGGCAGTACGCCCTTGTTCAAGGTGGACGACGACCAGCCGGCCGACGCCTTGAAGTTGAGGAACTTGTCGCCTTCCTTCTCGGTGAAATCGAAGATCTCTTCGACGGTGTAGTTACCCGTCTTGATTTCGTCCTGCTGAACGCTCAAGCCGAAGGTCAGGCGCGAGGTCTCGCTGATCGGGTAGCCGAAGTTCATGCCGGCGCCGAGGCTGTCCACGGCGTAGCTGGCCACGTCGACGTCGAGGTCGTCGTAGTCGGTGGTGCGGTAGAACGCGTTGTAGCCCAGGCTGACGCCGTCCGGCGTGTAGTACGGATCGGTGTAGCTGAAGTTGTAACGGCTCTGGTATTCACTGCGGGTCAGGCCGATGGACACACGGTTACCGGTACCCAGGAAGTTGTTCTGACTGATCGAACCACCGAGGATCAGGCCGGCGCTCTGGGCGAAGCCAACGCTGGCGGTGATCGAACCGGAGGCTTGCTCTTCCACGGCGTAGTTGACGTCGACCTGGTCGTCGGTGCCTGGCACGGCCGGCGTCTCGACGTTCACTTCCTTGAAGAAGCCAAGGCGCTCGAGGCGGGTCTTGGATTGGTCGATCAGGTAGGTCGAGGCCCAGCCGCCTTCCATCTGGCGCATTTCGCGACGCAGCACTTCGTCTTCCGACTTGGTGTTGCCACGGAAGTTGATGCGGTTGACGTAGGCACGCTTGCCCGGATCGACCACGAAGGTAATATCGACCGTGTGGTCCTCGTCGTCCGGCTGAGGCACGCCGTTGACGTTGGCAAAGGTGTAGCCGTCGTTACCCAGGCGGCGGGTGATCAGCTCGGACGTGGAGGTCATGACCTTGCGCGAGAACACCTGGCCCTTCTTCACCAGCATCAGCTGCTGGACCTGATCTTCGGGGACCTTGAGGTCGCCGCTGAGCTTGACGTCGCGAACCGTGTACTTTTCGCCTTCGTTGACGTTGACGGTGATGTAGACGTGCTTCTTGTCCGGGGTGATCGACACCTGGGTGGACGCGATGTCCATGTTGATGTAACCGCGGTCCAGGTAGTAGGAACGCAGACGCTCCAGGTCACCGGACAGCTTTTCCCGTGCGTACTTGTCATCGTTGCGGAAGAACGACAGCCAGTTGGACGTCTTGAGTTCGAACAGGTCGGTCAGGTCTTCTTCGGGGAATACCGAGTTGCCCACCACGTTGATGTGCTGGATGGCCGCAACCGTACCTTCGTTGATGTTAATCTTCAGGGCGACGCGGTTGCGTGGCTGGGTGACCACTTCGGTATCGACCGAGGCCGAGTAGCGACCCTGGGCGACGTACTGGCGCTGCAGCTCGTTGCGCACGCCTTCGAGAGTGGCGCGCTGGAAGATCTCGCCTTCGGCCAGTCCGGACTGCTTGAGGCCCTTCATCAGGTCTTCGGTGGAGATGGCCTTGTTGCCTTCGATGTCGATACTGGCCACCGAGGGTCGTTCGACCACGGTGATCACCAGGACGTTACCGTCCCGGCCCAGCTGGATATCCTGGAAGAACCCGGTTTTAAAGAGTGCACGGGTCGATTCCACCAGGCGACCGTCGTCGGCCTGGTCACCTACGTTCAACGGCAACGCGCCAAACACGCTGCCGGCGGAAACCCGCTGCAGCCCGTTGACACGGATATCGGAGATGGTGAAGGACGCGGCGTGAACTTCAGCGATCATCAGTACGGCAAGAACCGCAGTTAGCAGCAGACGTTTCATGAAGTCCTTTCTTATTCCAACTGGCAATAAACAAACTGCCGCAGAAGCGGCAGGTTCGCAAACGAGCGAAGCGTTACAGTCGACCCAGATCGTTTATCAGGGCAAGCAGCATGACGCCAACCACCAGACTGATGCCGATCTGGATTCCCCAACCCTGTACCCGATCGGAGACTGGGCGACCACGCACCCACTCGATCAGGTAGAACAACAGATGCCCCCCATCCAGTACTGGAATGGGCAGCAAATTGAGAACTCCGAGGCTTATGCTCAGGTAGGCGAGGAAATTCAGGAAATCCCCAAAACCCGACTGGGCCGAAGCGCCCGCCACTTTAGCAATGGTTATCGGTCCACTCAAGTTTTTTACCGAGAGCTCGCCGAACAGCATTTTCTTCAGGGAATCAAGGGTCAGCACGCTCATGGTCCAGGTACGCCTGGCGCCCTCGACCACGGCATCGAGCGGCCCGTAGCTGACTTCGCGCAGCATCTGCGGTGGCCACTCGACCGGTTTCACCCCGGCGCCGAGGTACCCGGCGGCCTTGCCTTCACCCTTGGAAACCAGGTTGACCGGGACATCCAGTGGAGCGTTGTCGCGCTCTACGCGCAACACGATCCGGCTGTCCGGACGTTCTCGGACCAGGTCCACGACCTGCTGCCAATCGCCCAGGGGCTGGCCGTCCAGCGCCAGCAGGCGGTCCCCGGTACGCAAACCGGCGGCCTGCGCCGGGCCGTTGGGATCCAGCTCGGCGAGTATCGGCGCCAGCGCCGGACGCCATGGACGGATGCCCAGCGAGCGGATCGGGTCGGGTTCGTCGGAGCCCTGCAGCCACTGGTTCAAGGCCAGCGAGCGAGTGGCTTCATTGCTGGAGCCAGGTTCGCGCACGGTCAACTGCAAGGCACCGGTTTCGCCCAGGCGCCTTACCATTTGCAGGTTCACCGCAGCCCAGCCGGAGGTGCTTTCGCCATCCACCGCGACGATTTCCTCACCTGCCATCAGACCGGCGGTTGCCGCGATGCTGCCCGGCTCGACCGAACCGACCACCGGCTTGAGCTGCTGAGTGCCGAGCATCGCCAGCAGCCAGAAGAACACCAGGGCGAGCAGAAAGTTGGCCGCAGGCCCGGCGGCGACGATGGCGATGCGCTGACGCACGCTCTTGCGATTGAACGACTGTTCGACCTGGTCGGCCGGCACGTCGCCCTCGCGCTCGTCGAGCATCTTGACGTAGCCACCCAGCGGAATCGCCGCGACGACGAATTCCGTGCCCTGGCGGTCATGCCAGCGCAACAGAGGCGTGCCGAAGCCCACCGAAAAACGCAGCACTTTGACGCCACAACGCCGTGCGACCCAGAAATGGCCGAACTCGTGAAAGGTAACCAGCACACCCAATGCCACCAGGGTGCCGATAATCATGTAGAGCGCACTCATAACTCTCTCCGAACTACGGCCATGCAGGGGTCAGCACCCGTGCTGGTTCAACCATTGCTGGGCCAGGTACCGCGCGCGAGCATCCGCGGCGAAGACGGTGTCGAGCGTATCCAGCGCCACCACCGGTTCCCGATTGAGGACGTCCTCGATCATACGCGGGATCTGCGGGTAGCGTATGCGACGCTCGAGGAACGCCGCTACCGCGATTTCGTTCGCCGCGTTGAGCATGGCCGGGGCGCTGTCGCCCGCCTCCGCTGCCTGCCGAGCCAGGCGCAGGCAAGGAAAGCGTTGTTCATCGGGCGCTTCGAAATCGAGCCGCGCAATGGCGAACAGGTCCAGGGGTGCCACACCCGAATCGACACGCTGCGGCCAGGCCATGGCATGGGCGATCGGCGTGCGCATATCAGGGTTGCCCAGCTGAGCCAGCACCGAGCCGTCGACATAGTCGACCAGGGAATGGATCACGCTCTGCGGATGCACGACCACTTCGATCTGCGCGGGTCGCGCGTCGAACAGCCAGCACGCCTCGATCAGCTCCAGGCCCTTGTTCATCATGCTGGCCGAGTCGACGGAAATCTTGCGTCCCATCGACCAGTTGGGATGAGCGCACGCCTGCTCCGGCGTGACCTGTTCCAACGCTTCCAGCGGCGTCTGCCGAAACGGACCACCCGATGCAGTCAGCAATATGCGCCGCACGCCGACATTGCCCAGGCCGCGCTCGAAATCACCGGGCATGCACTGGAAAATCGCGTTGTGTTCGCTGTCGATAGGCAGCACCACGGCCCCGCTGTCGCGCACGGCCTGCATGAACAGTGCCCCGGACATGACCAGCGCTTCCTTGTTGGCGAGCAGCACTTTCTTGCCGGCATGGACCGCGGCCAGGGTCGGGCGCAGCCCGGCTGCGCCGACGATGGCCGCCATCACCGCATCCACTTCCGGCGCAGCGGCCACCTGGCACAGCCCTTCTTCACCCACCAGCACTTCGGTGCGCGAGCCGGCCTGGCGCAATGCCTGCTGCAAGGCGGTGGCACGCTCCTGGCTGGGCACCACGGCAAACACCGGGCGATGCACGAGGCACAGTGCCAACAGTTCGTCCATGCGCGAGAAGCCGCTCAGGGCAAATGCGCTGTAGCGGTCCGGATGCCGGGCGATGACGTCGAGCGTGCTCAGGCCGATGGAGCCGGTCGCGCCCAGCACGGTAATGCGCTGCACGCCGCTCACATCACGCCCCAGCCGGCAGCCCACAGCAGCACGGCAAACACCGGTACCGCCGCGGTCAGACTGTCGATGCGATCGAGCACACCGCCATGGCCCGGCAACAGGTTGCTGCTGTCCTTGATGCCGGAGCGACGCTTGAACATGCTTTCGGTCAGGTCACCGACGACCGAGAGGGCCACCACGATCGCCGCGCCGATCAGGCCCGCGAGCATCTGGCCGATTCCCCAGTCGCGCACCAGGCCGATCGCCAGGGTGATCAGCAGGCTGGTCACCAGCCCGCCGTAGAAACCTTCCCAGCTCTTGCCGGGGCTGACCTGGGGCGCCAGCTTGCGCTTGCCCAGGGCCTTGCCGGTGAAGTAGGCGCCGATGTCGGCACCCCATACCAGCACCATGACGGTCATGATCAGCCAGTTGCCCAGCGGCCAGCCCTTGAGCAGCACCAGCCCTTGCCAGGCCGGCAGCAGGATCAGCAGGCCAATGAGCAGCTTGCAGGCAAGGCTGGCCCAATGTTCGCTGGTGCGCGGGTAGGTCAGCACCAGGAACGTGGCCAGGCACCACCACAGCACCGCCGCGCCGAGCACGAACGGCGCCAGGCCCGGCGTCAGGTAGAGGAAGAACAACAGACCCGCTACCACGGCGGCGAAGGCAATGCGCGCCGACTGTTTTTCGAACCCGGCCAGCCGCGCCCACTCCCACGCGCCCAAGGTAACCACCAGGCCGATGAACAGGGCGAACCCTGCGCCTTCGAGCAGGAAGAAACCGCACAGGGCAATCGGCAGGAGAATCAGCGCAGTGATGATGCGTTGTTTAAGCATTAAGCACGGGCTCCGGCTTCGACCTGCTCGCTCGTTTTACCGAACCGGCGCTGGCGCGAAGCGAAATCGGCCAGCGCCGTGCGCATGGCCTCGTGTTTGAAATCCGGCCAGAACAGGTCGGAAAAATACAGCTCGGCGTAGGCCAGTTGCCACAGCAGGAAGTTGCTGATGCGATGCTCGCCGCCGGTTCGGATGCACAGATCCGGCAAAGGCAGGTCACCGGTGGCCAGGCAGGTCTGCAGCAGATCGGGAGTGATCTCCTCCGGCTTGAGGTGACCGGCCTGGACTTCCCGGGCAAGACGCTGCGCCGCCTGGGCAATGTCCCACTGGCCACCGTAGTTGGCGGCGATTTGCAGCACAAAACGGTCGTTACCGGCGGTGGCCGCTTCGGCTTCGCGCATGGCGGCCTGCAGGTCGGGGTGGAACCGCGAGCGATCACCGATGATCCGCAGGCTGATGCGGTTGTCGTTCAGCCGCCGTGCCTCGCGGCGCAGTGCACTGAAGAACAGCTCCATCAATGCCCCGACCTCGTCGGCCGGGCGCTGCCAGTTCTCGCTGGAAAAGGCGAACAAGGTCAGTACCTCGACCTTGGCCTCGGCACACACCTCGATGACCGCGCGCACAGCATCCACACCGGCCTTGTGCCCAGCGACACCGGGCAGCAAACGTTTCTTGGCCCAGCGATTGTTGCCATCCATGATGATCGCAACATGCCGCGGTACCGTGGAAGGTACAGCCAACTTGGTCTTTTCCATGAGACGGACTAATTCCTTAAACGGCCATCAGGTCCGCTTCTTTCTGCTTCACGGCCGTTTCGATGTCCGCGACGAACTTGTCGGTCAGCTTCTGGATGTCATCGGCGGCGCGACGTTCTTCGTCTTCGCTGATTTCCTTTTCCTTGACCAGATCCTTGTACTGGCTCAGTGCGTCACGGCGAATGTTGCGCACGGCCACGCGGGCGTCTTCGGCAGCGTCACGCGCCTGCTTGGTGAAGCCCTTGCGGGTTTCTTCGGTCAGCGCAGGCATGGAGATCAGCAGCAGCTCGCCCAGGTTGGTCGGGTTGAGGTTGAGGCCGGCGGCACCGATGGCCTTGTCGACCGCGCCGAGCATGTTGCGCTCGAACGCGACAACCTGCAGGGTGCGCGAATCCTTCACGCTGATGCTGGCGACCTGGTTGATAGGGGTGTCGGCACCGTAGTAAGGGACCTGAACGCCTTCCAGAATGCTGGGGTGCGCCTTGCCGGTACGGATACGACCGAACGCGTGCTGCAGCGACTCCAGGGATTTCTGCATGCGCGCCTGCGCATCTTTCTTGATTTCGTTGATCATACTTCGCCTTCCTCGATCAGAGTTCCTTCGGCGCCGCCCACTACGATGTTCAGCAGAGCGCCAGGCTTGTTCATGTTGAATACCCGCAACGGCATCTTGTGATCGCGGCACAGGCAGATGGCGGTCAGGTCCATCACGCCCAGCTTGCGATCCAGTACTTCATCGTACGTCAGGCGGTCGAATTTCTCAGCATGGGGATCCTTGAACGGATCGGCCGTGTAGACACCGTCGACCTTGGTCGCCTTGAGCACCACGTCGGCATCGATCTCGATGGCGCGCAGGCAGGCTGCGGAGTCGGTGGTGAAGAACGGGTTGCCGGTGCCGGCGGCGAAAATTACCACATCGCCGGAATTGAGGTGACGAATACCCTTGCGGCGATCGTAATGATCGGTCACGCCGACCATCGAGATGGCCGACATGACGATGGCGGCGATGTTGGAGCGTTCCAGCGCATCGCGCATGGCCAGGGCGTTCATCACGGTCGCCAGCATGCCCATGTGGTCGCCGGTGACACGGTCCATGCCGGCTGCGCTCAGGGCGGCACCGCGGAACAGATTGCCACCGCCGATGACCAGACCCACCTGGACGCCGATGCCTACCAACTGGCCCACTTCGAGGGCCATGCGGTCCAGCACTTTCGGGTCGATCCCGAAATCTTCGGACCCCATCAGGGCCTCGCCGCTAAGTTTGAGCAAAATGCGTTTATAGCGAGGTTGACGACCACTCACCTGCTGAGCCATTGCGTGTCTCTCCTGCGGCGTTTAATAAATTCTGGACGGGCCGGTGTACGGCGCGCCTAACTCTAGCTTGCGGCACTGCGACAGTACCACCGGACCTGCGCCTTGTAAGCGGCTAAATCCGGGTGCCAACTTTGAAAAAGAGGCTGCGCGCGTAAGCGGGCAGCCTCTTTGGGGCAACAGGACGAATCCGTCTTATTGCTTGCTGGCAGCGGCCACTTGTGCGGCAACTTCGTCAGCGAAGTTGTCGACAGGCTTCTCGATGCCTTCGCCTACCTTGAAGTAGGTGAACGAAACGATTTCGGCACCGGCTTTCTTGGCCAGGTCACCGACCTTGACTTCAGGGTTCTTGACGAACGCCTGCTCGACCAGGCTGGCTTCGGCAAGGAACTTGCTGATGCGACCGGCAACCATCTTCTCGACGATCTCGGCTGGCTTGCCCTTGATCTTGTCTTCGTTGAGGCTCATGAAGACGCCCTTCTCGCGCTCGATGGCCTCGGCCGAAACCTGCGATGGCAGCAGGAATTCCGGGTTGCTGGCTGCAACGTGCATGGCGATGTCGCGAGCCAGTTCGGCGTTGCCGCCGTTCAGGGCAACGATGACACCGATCTTGTTGCCGTGCAGGTAGGCATCGACAACGTCGCCTTCCACGCGCACCAGGCGGCGGATGTTGACGTTTTCGCCAACCTTGCCGACCAGGGCTTCACGCGCTGGCTCTTGAGCGGCGATCAGCGGAGCGGCGTCGGTCAGCTGGTCGGCGAAAGCCTTTTCCACGCTGGCGGCGACGAAGTTCTTGAAGTCGTCCTGCAGAGCCAGGAAGTCGGTCTGCGAGTTGACTTCCAGAATGACTGCGGACTTGTTGTCGGCAGCAACCTTGACGGCGATGGCGCCTTCGGCAGCAACGTTGCCTGCTTTCTTGGCGGCCTTGATGGCGCCGGAAGCACGCATGTCGTCGATGGCTTTTTCGATGTCGCCGCCGGCCTTGGTCAAGGCCTTTTTGCAATCCATCATGCCTTCGCCGGTACGCTCGCGCAGTTCTTTGACCAACGCTGCAGTAATCTCTGCCATTTCAAATTCCTCTTGGATAGGTGTCTAACCATTCCACCCGTTAACGGGCGCTCAATTCTTGACCTTGCCAGCGGCTCTTTACAATTGGAGCGATGACGATGCCGGCAATGGTTCTCGAGGTGGCAAAAAGGGGGCCTAGCCCCCTTTTTGCGTACCGAGTAAACGCTGGGCGTCTAGACTCAGCCTTCTACCGCTGCGGCAGGTGCGTCCTGAACGTATTCTTCAGTACCGCCAGCCACGTGGTTGCGACCACGGATGACCGCGTCGGCCATCGAACCCATGTACAGCTGGATGGCGCGAATGGCGTCATCGTTGCCTGGGATGATGTAGTCGACGCCTTCAGGGCTGCTGTTGGTGTCGACGACGCCGATGACCGGGATACCCAGCTTGTTGGCTTCGGTGATCGCGATGCGCTCGTGGTCGACGTCGATGACGAACAGTGCGTCAGGCAGGCCGCCCATGTCCTTGATACCACCCAGGCTGCGATCCAGTTTTTCCAGATCACGAGTGCGCATCAGCGCTTCTTTCTTGGTCAGCTTGGTGAACGTGCCATCTTCGGCCTGGGTTTCCAGGTCACGCAGACGCTTGATCGAAGCGCGGATGGTCTTGAAGTTGGTCAGCATGCCGCCCAACCAGCGATGGTCGACGTACGGCGAGCCGCAACGTGCTGCTTCCTCGGCCACGATCTTGCCGGCGGAACGCTTGGTGCCGACGAACAGGATCTTGTTCTTGCCCTGGGCCAGGCGCTCTACGAAGGTCAGTGCTTCGTTGAACATCGGCAGGGTTTTTTCGAGGTTGATGATGTGGATCTTGTTACGCGCGCCGAAAATGTACTTACCCATTTTCGGATTCCAGTAACGGGTTTGGTGACCGAAGTGCACACCGGCCTTCAGCATATCGCGCATGTTGACTTGGGACATGATAGTTCCTTGATAAGTCGGGTTAAGCCTCCACGTATCCCAATGACCAACCGGCGGCATAACCTCCGGCACCCAGGTCATCGTGTCGACACGTGTGTGGGTTTGGTTGCTTCCAGGGCATCCCCGGAAAGCGGCGCATTTTATACCATAGCCGCCCCGATATAGAAACCTGAAATAGCGTCGATGCACAACGGCTTTTGCGCCGCTGCCTGATTCGCGCGACAATGCGCGCCATCACCTCTTATATAGAGGCGCCGCCAGCGCCGCGCGGCAGTCCGCGGCGGCTCTGGTAGAATCGCCTCGATTTCCAGCCTGCGAACGCGCGCAAGCGCTCAGAGAGCCCCGAATGACCGTTACCATCAAGACCCCCGAAGACATCGAGAAGATGCGAATTGCCGGCCGCCTGGCGGCCGATGTGCTGGAGATGATCGCGCCTCACGTCAAGCCCGGTGTCACTACCGAAGAGCTCGACCGCCTGTGCCATGACTACATCGTCAACGAGCAGCAGGCCATCCCTGCCCCGCTCAACTACAAGGGTTACCCCAAGTCGATCTGCACCTCGATCAACCATGTGGTCTGCCACGGCATTCCCAATGACAAGCCGCTGAAGAATGGCGACGTGCTGAACATCGACGTCACCGTGATCAAGGACGGCTACCACGGCGACACCAGCCGCATGTTCCACGTCGGCAGCGTGCCGGTATGGGCCGAGCGCCTGTCGCAGGTGACCCAGGAATGCCTGTACAAGGCCATCGAACTGGTCAAGCCCGGATGCCGCCTGGGCGACATCGGCGAAGTCATCCAGAAGCACGCCGAGAAGAACGGTTTTTCCGTGGTACGCGAATTCTGCGGCCACGGCATCGGCAAGGTGTTTCACGAAGAACCGCAGGTGCTGCACTACGGGCGTGCCGGCACTGGCATGGAGCTCAAGGAAGGCATGACCTTCACCATCGAGCCGATGATCAACCAGGGCAAGGCCGACACCAAGGTGCTGGGCGATGGCTGGACGGCCATTACCAAGGACCGCAAGCTGTCCGCGCAGTGGGAGCACACCCTGGTGGTGACCGCCAGCGGCTACGAAATCTTCACCTTGCGCAGCGACGACACCATTCCCCGCGTCTCGGCGTGAAGCCACGCGTGCGGGCAACCCGTTCAGGCCACTAATCTCTTCAGGAATACGACATGCCGCAGGTGGATCCGGAGTTGTTCGATCGCGGCCAGTTCCAGGCCGAACTGGCGCTCAAGGCCAGCCCTATCGCAGCCTTCAAGAAGGCGATTCGCCAGGCACACGATGTGCTCGACGAGCGTTTTCGCAACGGTCGTGACATTCGTCGGCTGATCGAAGACCGTGCCTGGTTCGTCGACAACATTCTGGAGCGGGCGTGGAGCCAGTTCGACTGGGACGAGGATGCCGACATCGCCCTGGTCGCCGTGGGCGGCTACGGTCGCGGCGAACTGCACCCCTACTCCGACATCGACCTGATGATCCTGCTCGAGAGCGCCGACTACGAGGTGTTCCGCGATTCGATCGAGCGTTTTCTCACGCTGCTGTGGGACATCGGCCTGGAAGTGGGCCAGAGCGTGCGCTCCATAGATGAATGCGCCGAGCAGGCGCGCGCTGACATCACGGTCATCACCAACCTGATGGAAAGCCGCACCATCGCCGGCCCGGAACGGCTGCGCAAGCGCATGCTCGAGGTCACCAGCACCGAGCGGATGTGGCCCAGCCGCGAGTTCTTCCTGGCCAAGCGCGCCGAGCAGAACGCCCGCCACCACAAGTACAACGACACCGAGTACAACCTGGAACCCAACGTCAAGGGCTCGCCCGGTGGCCTGCGCGACATCCAGACCCTGCTGTGGGTGGCGCGCCGCCAGTTCGGCACGCTGAACCTGCACGCGCTGGCCGGGGAAGGCTTCCTGGTAGAGAGCGAGAACAACCTGCTGGCCTCTTCCCAGGAATTCCTCTGGAAAGTGCGCTACGCCCTGCACATGCTTGCCGGGCGTGCGGAGGATCGCCTGCTGTTCGATCACCAACGCTCCATCGCCGGCTTGCTGGGCTACAAGGACAGCGATGCGAAACTGGCCATCGAGCGGTTCATGCAGAAGTACTACCGCGTGGTGATGAGCATCGCCGAACTCAGCGACCTGATCATCCAGCATTTCGAGGAAGTGATTCTCGGCGACCCCGAAGCCGGCTCCACGGTGCCGATCAATTCGCGCTTCCAGCTGCACGATGGCTACATCGAGGCCACCCACACCCAGGTCTTCAAGCGCACACCGTTCGCCATGCTGGAAATCTTCGTGCTGATGGCGCAGAACCCGGAGATCAAGGGCGTGCGCGCGGACACCATCCGCCTGCTGCGCGAGCATCGCCACCTGATCGACGACAGCTTCCGCAACGATATCCGCAACACCAGCCTGTTCATCGAGCTGTTCAAGTGCGAAGTCGGCATTCACCGCAACCTGCGCCGCATGAATCGCTACGGCATCCTGGGCCGCTACCTGCCCGAGTTCGGCGATATCATCGGCCAGATGCAACACGACCTGTTCCACATCTATACAGTGGATGCGCACACGCTCAACCTGATCAAGCACCTGCGCAAGCTGCAGTACACCCAGGTTTCGGAGAAATTCCCGCTGGCCAGCAAGGTCATGGAGCGCCTGCCCAAGCCGGAGCTGATCTACCTCGCCGGGCTGTACCATGACATCGGCAAAGGTCGCAACGGCGACCATTCCGAGCTTGGCGCAGTGGATGCCGCGCAGTTCTGCCAGCGCCACCAGTTGCCCGCCTGGGACAGCCGTCTGATCGTCTGGCTGGTGCAGAACCATCTGGTGATGTCGACCACCGCGCAGCGCAAGGACCTGTCCGACCCGCAGGTCATCCATGACTTCGCCCAGCAGGTGGGCGACGAGGTGCACCTGGACTACCTCTACGTGCTCACCGTGGCCGACATCAACGCGACCAATCCCAGCCTGTGGAACTCCTGGCGTGCCAGCTTGCTGCGCCAGTTGTACACCGAAACCAAGCGCGCATTGCGTCGCGGCCTGGAGAACCCGCTGGATCGCGAAGAGCAGATCCGCCGCACGCAGAGCGCGGCGCTGGAGATACTGGTACGCGGCGGCACCGATCAGGACGACATCGAGCAGCTCTGGTCGCAGCTGGGCGACGACTATTTTCTGCGCCACAACGCCGGCGACGTGGCCTGGCATACCGATGCTATCCTGCAGCAGCCCGCCAATGGCGATCCGCTGGTGCTGATCAAGGAAACCACCCAGCGCGACTTCGAGGGCGGCACGCAGATCTTCATCTACGCGCCCGACCAGCACGATTTCTTCGCGGTGACGGTGGCGGCCATGGACCAGCTCAACCTGAACATCCACGACGCCCGCATCATCACCTCCAGCAGCCAGTTCACGCTCGATACCTACATCGTGCTGGACAACGACGGCGGCTCGATCGGCAACGACCCGCGCCGCATCGCGCAGATTCGCCAGGGCCTCAGCGATGCGCTGCGCAACCCCGATGACTACCCCAACATCATTCATCGCCGCGTGCCGCGTCAGCTCAAGCATTTCGCGTTCCCCCCGCAGGTCACCATCCAGAACGATGCCCAGCGTCCGGTCACCATCCTGGAGCTGAGCGCGCCCGACAGGCCCGGCCTGCTGGCACGCATCGGCAAGATCTTCCTGGAGTTCGACCTGTCGTTGCAGAACGCCAAGGTTTCCACGCTGGGCGAACGCGTGGAAGACGTGTTCTTCATTACCGATGCGAACAATCTGCCCCTGTCCGACCCGCAACTGTGCAGTCGGCTGCAGGCCACCATCATCGACCAACTCAGTGTCAGCCAGGCGCCCGGCGTCGAGCTGTCCCGTTTGAGCATTTGATATGAACCACGCGTTGAACCAGCTGCAGCCCTACCCTTTCGAGAAACTGCGCGCCTTGCTGGCGGGCGTCACGGCCGCTGCGGACAAACGTCCGATCGCCCTGTCCATTGGCGAACCCAAGCACGCCTCGCCAGCCTTCGTGAAGCAGGCACTGGCCGACAACCTCGACCAGATGGCGGTGTATCCGACCACCCAGGGCATTCCAGCACTGCGCGAAGCCATCGCCGCGTGGTGCGAACGACGCTTCCAGGTCCCGGCGGGCTGGCTGGATCCGGCGCGCCACGTATTGCCGGTCAACGGCACCCGCGAAGCGCTGTTTGCCTTCACCCAGACCGTTGCACAGCGTGACGTCGACGGGCTGGTGGTCAGCCCCAACCCGTTCTACCAGATCTACGAAGGCGCCGCCCTGCTCGCCGGTACCACACCGCACTACCTGCCTTGCCTGGACCAGAACGGCTTCAACCCGGATTTCGACGCGGTACCGGCCGAGGTCTGGCAGCGCTGCCAGATCCTGTTCCTGTGCTCGCCCGGCAATCCAACCGGTGCCCTGGTACCGATGCCGACCTTGAAGAAACTCATCGCCCTGGCCGACGAGCATGACTTCGTGATCGCCGCGGACGAGTGCTACAGCGAGCTGTACTTCGACGAAGACGCGCCACCGCCCGGCCTGCTGACCGCCTGTGCCGAGCTGGGGCGCAGCGATTTCAAGCGGTGCGTGGTGTTCCACAGCCTGTCCAAGCGCTCCAACCTGCCGGGCTTGCGCTCGGGCTTCGTGGCCGGCGACGCCGATATTCTCAAGGCCTTTCTGCTGTACCGCACCTATCACGGCTGTGCGATGCCCGTGCAGACCCAACTGGCCAGCATCGCCGCCTGGGAAGACGAAGCCCACGTACTGGCCAACCGCGACCTGTACCGGGAGAAATTCGATGCCGTGCTGGATATCCTTACCCCGGTAATGGACGTCAAGCGCCCCGACGGCAGCTTCTACCTGTGGGCCAAGGTGCCCATGGACGACGCGCAGTTCTGCCGCGAGCTGTTCGAGCAGGAGCACGTCACCGTGGTGCCCGGCTCCTACCTGTCGCGCGACGTCGATGGGCTCAACCCAGGCGCCGGCCGCGTGCGCATGGCGCTGGTCGCACCGCTGGGTGAGTGTGTCGAAGCCGCCCAGCGCATTCGTCGCTTTCTCGAGCGTCGATAACACATAGCTACGCTTTTGCATGGCGTTTGAACGACATCATCGGTGGCTCTTTTCAAGGAGTCATCGATGATGTGCAATCCCCTGTTCTGCAAGACCCTTCCTGAACTGGATGCCGAGGCATCACGCCGCGTTGCCATGGCCGAACGCCCGACCAATGCGCTGAGTGCTTCGCCGAACGGACGCTCCAAGCGCGCCCTGGGCCAGTTCTCGAAATTCTGGGCGCCCGGCCGCACGCTGACCATTGGTTTCTTCAACGACACCCCTATTGTGCACAAGGCAGCCATCGAGAAAGTGGCGCGGCAGTGGCTGCGGTCGGCCAACCTGAAGTTCGATTTCGTCGACGGCATGCTTGCCGATATCCGCATCTATACCGACGGCGACGACAACTACAGTCAGGTCGGCACCGATGCGCTGCTGGCCAGCCCAATGGATGCAACCATGGCCCTGGGCGTCAAACCGGACGATCCGTTGTTCGGGCGTACCGTCTTGCACGAGTTCGGCCACGTGCTGGGGCTGCTGCACGAGCATCAGCACCCCAAGGCAAACATCCCTTGGGACATCCCCAAGCTGTATGCGTACTTCGCCGCCAAGGGCGTTGATCAACAGACCGTCGACATCAACCTGCTGGACAAGACCGACAAGGCGCTGGCCAAGGGCACGGCCTATGACCGCGCGTCGATCATGCATTACTCGGTGCTGCAGGAGCAGACGGTGGGCAACTGGGAAGTGGGCATCAATCACACCTTGAGCCGCCTCGACCGGAAATTCGCTCGGCGCATCTACCCCAAGGTCGTGGCCTAGCGCGCGTGGCCGAGGCTGGCTTGGTTGATGTCGAACTCGGCCAGCGCCTCATTCATGGCCGCACTGTCCATCAGCCGGTGTCGACGCACTACCGGGCGCACCGTATAACGCGGTAGATGCGCGAACTCCTCTTGCGCCCACGCCTGCTGGTGGCCGGTGCGCTGGAAATCGGGCCACTCGCCAATCACCAGAAAAACCACCTGCGGTACCAGCGCGATAGCCAGCAGGGTATTGAAGTCAACCAGGCCCAGCCCGCCCAGCGCCGAGCCAACGACCACGGGTACAGCGCTACCAACGGCAGTCCACAGTTTGGATAATCGGCGCATGGGATGTGACCTCGCATGAGTTACTGTATGCATATACAGTACACAGAACCAGTCGCGTGTTCAATCCCTGAAAGCGCATCGATAACCCGTCCAACGGCTGCATCAGATCAGGCGAACGCCCCAAACATGTCCGCCACCGCCTGCTCGCCCAGGGCCGGTCCGACGCTCATGCCCACCCCGCTGTGCATCAGCGTCGCACTCAAGCCTGGCGCGATGTCCAAGCGGGAAAACGGCTGGGGCCCCTTGGCACCATAGACACCTTGCCAGCGCTCCATTACCTGAATGTTGCAGCCCAGGGTGTCCTGTGCCAGCTCCAGCATCCACTGGTCGACCTGCTCGGCATTGAACGGCGAAGCGTCCACACCGTATTCATGGGAATCGCCGATGATCAGGTCACCGTAGGGTGTCGGACTGATCAGCAAGTGAATGCCGTGCGTTTCGAGGTGCGGACTGTCGCGCTCGATCTCGCGACGGATGGCAGCCGCTTCGGGCAGATCGGCGAAAGCCCCGTAGTGAACGCAACTCAAACCGGTCAGTACCGAGTGCTGCAGGTTCAGGTTCGACACGGGTCGAGCGCGGAGCATCTGTAGACGGCACACTTGGGGCTTCAGCGCAGCCATGGGTTCGGCGAGCAGCGTGAGGTAATCGTGACCGGAGCACACCACGACCTGCTGGCCACGAAAGGGTCCAGCGGTGCTCTGCAGCTTTCCGGGCTCGACGCCATTGACCAACGTCGAGAAGTGAAACTCCACGCCCAGCTCGCGCTGCAGATAGTCAACCAGCTTGGGTATGGCTTCGCGCGAATACAGTTGCTGGTCGTCGATGCCGTGCAAGGCCGCTCGGTGGTGGCTGAATCGGCCGCCGTACAAGTCGTCCAGCGGCTTGCCGCGCAACAGCTCGACCCGGTAGCCGTGCTCCGTGGCGCGTCCTGTACTGAAGGCGGCCAACAGGTTCTCCTCAGCTTCGGTACGGGCGAACAACAGCGAGCCGTTACGCTTGAGCTCGAAGCCCGCTCGAGCGCTCCAGTTCGCCCAGATACCGCGGCTGGCTTTGGCCAGGTCGAGCATGATGCCCGGTGGCTGACCGGTCACCAGGGCTTGACCGAAGTTGCGCACCGACGCGCCGATCGGACTCGCCGAACGCTCGAACACCCGCACTTTCAAGCCACGCCTGGCCGCCGCATAGGCGTGGGAAAGCCCGAGAATACCCGCACCCACCACCAGCAAATCACTTTCATACCGATTCATTTCAACCCACTCCCTATGGCTTGGCCGATTTGCCGTCATAGCGTTTGCGCCATTCGGCCAGAATGTTGTCGCGCTCTTTCGAGGCCCAGGCGAAGTCATTCTTGATCAGGCGCTGCTCGTAGTCGGCAGGCAGCTCGGTGGGAGGCTTGGCCAAGCCTTCCTGGGCCAGCACCGCGAAGTTTTGCTTGTACAGTTCCATGCCCGCCGCGCTGGCGGAGAAATCAGCCAGGCGCTTGGCGGCCTCGGGATGGGCGGTGCCCTTGATCACGGCAGTGGCCTCGATCTCCCAGCCAAGGCCTTCCTTTGGCAGGATGATGTCCAGTGGCGCACCCTGACGTTTGAGCTGTACCGCCGGGTATTCGAATGAAATGCCGATAGGGAACTCACCCGCTGCGGCCATCTTGCAGGGCTTCGAACCGGAGTGGACGTACTGCCCGATGTTCTGGTGCAACGCGTCCATGTAGGTCCAGCCTTGTGCCTCGCCAAAGGTTTGCAGCCAGGCGCTGACGTCCAGAAAGCCCGTACCGGACGAGGCTGGGTTTGGCATCACGATCTTGCCGCGATAGACCAGGTTGGTCAGATCTTGCCAGCTCACGGGGCGCGGCAGGTTCTGCTTCTCGGCTTCGATGGTGTTGAAGCAGATGGTGGCGGCCCAGACATCCATGCCAACCCAGGCCGGCGGATTGGCCGGGTCGCGGTATTTGGCGCCAATCTTGGGCAGATCCTTGGGGGCATAGGCTTCGAGCATGCCTTGCTGATCGAGGATTGCCAGGCTCGAGGCGGCCAGACCCCACACTGCGTCGGCTTGCGGGCGAGCTTTTTCGGCCAGCAGTTTGGCCGTGATGATGCCGGTCGAATCCCTCACCCATTTGATGTCGATATCCGGGTTGGCTTTCTCGAACGCTTTTTCATAGGTCTGCAGCTGCTCGGCTTCCAGTGCGGTGTACACGGTGAGCTCGGTGGCGGCACTGGCGTGAAGGCTGAAGCCTGCGAACACTGCAGCGAAGGCAAGGGGCTTGAACATGGTTTGATCCTGAGTGAAGTGGACAAGGCGGTATCGGTTGGCCGAACAGGTTCTATCAATGGCTGCCGGGGGTTTCACCACGAGCCATGCGTGCGTTGATCCGATCGATGATCGCTGGCAGATCGGCAATGGTGTCGGCCAGGTAATCGGGCCGTACCGGGGCGAACAGGGCATCGATGCGCAGCCTGTGCCGATCAAGCTCGGAGGGCGTGAGCGCCTGGAAGGCCGGGTGGTCCAGGCCGAGAAAATTGCCGGAAAAGCGCAGCCCGACCGTCCACATCCCTGCGCTGCGGCCTTCGAGAATGCCCGGCAAGGTGTCGTCGACCTTCACGCAGGCAGCGACGTCACCGATGCTCAGGGCGATGACGTTGGCCAACGCCTGGGCGGGGCCGGGGCGGCCGGTTGGCAAATCGTCGGCAGCCACCACATGATCGGGCTGATAGCCCGCCACTGCGGCCAGTGCCACGACGTGGTCCATGACCTGCCGAGGGTATCCGGAGGTGGTGCCGATCTTGAGCCCGGCTTGACGCATGTGCTTGATGGCCGGCAGCGCACCGGGGATGAGCGCGCTGTGCTTGCCGACATTGGCAATCTGCAGCGGCATGAAGCGCTCGTAGATGGCCGTCACGTCCGCGTCGCTCGGTGGCCTGGCAAAACGCTGCTCGAAGCGCGCAGCGATCTGCGGCTGGTCGCACAGGCTGCGAATGTGGTCCCACTTGCCCATGCCCATGGGGCCACGAGCTTCATCCAGGCTCAGTTCGATATCGAACGTGGCAAAGGCTTCGACGAAGATTCGGGTGGGCGCGAAAGAGCCGAAATCGACGACGGTGCCGGCCCAGTCGAGAATGGCCGCTTGCAGTTGGGCAGGGGCTTGATAGTGCATGGTGTTCTCCGAAAAATCAGCAGGTAGGCGTGCTCTGGCGCCAGGCTTGTGAACGTCGCAGCAAGCCGCGTGAAACCCAGGCGAGCAAAAGGGAAACGGCTGCCGAGGTGAACAGGATCAGTGTCGACATGGCGGCGGCGCCGCCGACATTGCCCGCGTCGTCCATGTTCAGTACGGCCACCGCCGCGAGGATGCTGTCTGGCGAGTACAAAAAGATGGCAGCGGAAACGGTGGTCATTGCCGAGACGAACAAGTAGCGAATGATGTCCAGCAGCGCGGGCAGACAAATCGGCAATGTGACGCGTAGGCAGTGCCGATACAGGGGAGCCTTGAGGGATCGCGCGGCCGCCTCGAATTCGCTGTCCAATTGGCGCAGAGCGGTGGTTGCCGTCATGTGCGCGGTGGTCAGGTAATGAGCGATGGTGCAGATCACCAGCAGCGCCATGCTTCCATAGAGGCTGTGCAATGGGTTGTCAGGCAGGTTGAAAAAGAAGACGTAGCCCAGGCCTAGCACCAGGCCCGGCACGGCCATGGGTATGAAGGTGAGTATGCGCAGGGCCAGGTTGAGGGCGGGTTGCCCGTGGGTTTTCTCCATCAGATAGGCACCGGTGAAGATCAGCGCGCTCCCCACCACCGCGCTGCAGCTCGCCAGCACCAGGCTGTTGCGATAGGCCAGCCATCCCCCGCCTGCGGTTTCACTGAACAGGTAGTGCTTGAACGACAACGAAAGGTTGTAGGGCCAGAATTTCACCAGGGAAGAAAACACCGCCATGCCCAGCACCGCCAGCAGGCAGCCGCAGATGAGCACCACGATCAACAGGTAGCAGCCGTCCCGCCCTCGCGAGGGCTGAGGCGTGAGTACCTGCGCCCGGCCACTCATGGACGAACGTTGGCGGCGGCGCAACCAGGCATCCATCGAAAAGCTGATCAGTGCGGGCACCAGGAGCACCATGCCGATCAGCGCCCCACGGCCGAACTGTTGCTGACCCACCACTGCCTTGTAGGCTTCGATGGCCAGGACCTGATAGTCACCGCCGACGATCACGGGCACGCCGAAGTCAGTGATGGTCAGGGTGAACACCAGGCAGAACGCGGCGAACACGGCTTGTCGCGTCGCGGGCCAAGTGATGCTGTGGAATGACCGCCAGGTGCTGGCGCCCATGCTCGAGGCCGCGTCGAACAGGCGCGCATCGCTCATCGAGAGCGCTGAGAGCAGAATCATCAGGGCGTGGGGAAACGTGTAGATCACCTCGCCGATGACGATGCCCCAGAACCCGTAGATGTTGTCGGTGAACAGGCCGCGCAGCAGCCCCTGGTTACCGAAAAGGTAGATCAGCGCGATGGCGGGCAGCATCGATGGCGCCAGCAGTGGCAGCAGGGATATTCCGCGCCACAGGCCCTTGGCAGGAATCAGGGTGCGTTGCAGCGCGTAGGCAAACAGGTAGGCCAGGGGGACCACGATGAGCGCAACGCTGACCGAAACGCGCAGGCTGTTACCCAGCAACCAGTGAAAGTTGTCGCTGCCCAGCAGCTCCCGCGCTGCGATCAGCCCACCGCCCTGCCCTGCATCGCCGCTGAAACCGCGCCAGAAGATCGCCAGCAACGGCAACAGCAGCGCCATCACCAGGAGCAGCAAGAACAGCACTTTGCCACCGACGACGAATACCTGGTCGTCCCGGTCGGCGCGCTGAGCCCGGCGTGCATGACCTTTGCCGCTCACTGACAACTTGGCGGTAAGCATCTCAGGCAAACACCTGCAAGCTGTGTGGCGGCAATGCCACCTGGATATGCCGTGTGCCCGAAGGGGGCAGCTGACGCGCGCTGATTTCGGCGGTCAGCGATTGGCCCGGCAGTTCGTCGAATTCGAAGCTCATTCGGCACCGGTTGCCGAGGAAGGTCACGTTCTGCATCTGCGCCGCGAACAGGTTTTCCTCCGAGTGCCGAGGGTTCACGCAGATCGACTCGGGACGGCAGAACAGGCGCCCGACGCAGCGGGGGGCGACGGCATCGGCCAGTCGCAACTGAAGTGGGCCCACTTGCGCATGACCATTGCCATTGCCTTCGAAAGCCAACCAGTTGCCCTGCCCCACGAAGTTGGCCACAAACGGCGTCTCGGGACTTTCATAGATCGATTGCGGGCTGGCGTATTGCTCGATGCGCCCCTGGTTCATCACCGCAATCCGATCAGCCATCAGCATGGCTTCTTCCTGGTTATGCGTAACCATCAAGGTGGTAATGCCAAGCCGCTGCTGCAGCGTGCGCAGCTCGGTGCACAGGTGTTCGCGCACCTGGGCGTCGAGCGCAGACATCGGTTCGTCCAGCAACAGCAAGGACGGCGCGGGAGCCAGCGCACGGGCCAAGGCGACGCGCTGTTGCTGACCACCGGAGAGCTGGCCCGGATACTTTTTCTCGCTGCCGGTCAGCCCTACCAGCTCGAGCATGGCAGCGACCCGCTGACGAACGATATCGCGCGCGCTGCCGGCGAGGCCGTAGCCGATGTTTTGCTCGACGGTGAGATTGGGGAACAACGCGTACGACTGGAACACGATGCCATAGTCCCTGGCCTGGGGCGGCAGGTTGGAGACATCCCTGGACCCCATGTAGATAGCCCCGCGATTTTGCTGTTCCAGCCCTGCGATGCAGCGCAACAACGTGGTCTTGCCGCACCCCGACGGGCCGAGCAGGCACACCAGTTCGCCCGGCGAGATCTCCAGGGATACGTCGTCCAGCGCCTTGAACGCGCCAAAGTTCTTGCGCAGACCGGCGATCCGTATCGTCACGCCTGGAGAGGCTTCATCAGTAGGGCTGGAACGCAGCATGGGGCACCTCATCAAGTGGAGCACGCGCCGCCTGTGGAGTGCGGCATGCGTGTCGATGAGGCAATGCTAGGGCGTTATTGCGACGACGATGTGGCAGATAGCCAAAAGCTGGCGATAGTCCTATTGGTGAATTTGCCCAGTCTCCAGGACGGCTACAGCTGACGCGCGATGCTGTCGCGAGCGACGTCGAGAAAAGCCGCCGGCAAACGGGCCTGCCTGCGGTCCTTGAGGCAATACAGATACTCGGCGATCTGCGGCGCGCCTTCTATCGCAATGATCCGCAGGTCCGGATTGACGGGCACTTCCTGGCGCGCGATCAGGCTCACGCCGATATTGCGCAGAACGGCTTCGCGGATGGATTCCCGGCTGCCGATTTCCAGCTCGATGCCTGGGCGAACCTGATGGCTGTTCAAAAACTGCTCGGTCAAGGTTCTGGTGGTCGAGCCATGTTCGCGCATCAACAGGCATTGGCCCGCCAGCGCGCTGGGCGGTACACATTTTTGCACAGCCAGCGGGTGCTGCTTGTGAACGGCCAGTACCAAAGGATCGGTGCCCAGCACCAGGTGCATCAAGCGAGGGTCGTCGAGCCATTGCGAGGAGGCCGCCAGGTCGACCCGGTAGTCTTCGAGCGCCTCGAGTACATCCTGGGAGTTGCCGATCTGCACCGACACATCGATGTGTGGCAGCCGCTCGCGAAATGACTTGATGAGATCGAGGATATAGTAAGGCGCCGTCGCTCCGATCCTCAATGCGCCAAGGGCCTGGCCGCAGTTTCGCAAATGAAACTCGATATCTGCCTCATGCTGCAACAGCGCCTTGACCTTGGGCAACAGCCGGGCACCCTCGTCGCTGACAGTCAAACGACGCCCTCCCCGATAGAACAATTCCACGGCGTAGCGGCTTTCCAGTTGCCGAATCTGCGTGGTGACCGTCGGCTGGCTCAAGCCAAGCTTCTTGGCGGCCTGGGTGACGCTGCCCAAAAGCGCGACGGTGTAGAAAGCCTTGAGTTCTGCACTGAGCATGGTCGGGCGGGTTCCTTGCAATACAGCGAGATTGGATTGTCCGCTGGGTGACATGGGGCCGGGTTCTGTCGATGGCCAGGCCCGGGCTTCGAGGTTACACCGCAGCGGCGGCTCGACTCTGCGGCCAACGCTCAGCGCCCAAGGCCCAGATTCGCCTCGTTCATGTCCAGTTCGGCCAGCACTTCGCGCACGACGTCGTCGCCGATCTTGCGTTGTCGACGCATTTCATACAACGCCAGGCGTTGCGCACGCAGGGCCTTGATGCGCAGGTGGCGTTCCAGTTGGTCCATCTGCCGGGCCAGCGCCTGGGCTTCGGCGGAGTCTTCGAACACCGCCAACTGCTGCCGGTACTCGGACATGATGCGCGCCTTGAGTTCGGTTGCAAGTGCGGCCTGGCTGGCGTCCTGTTCGGTGGCCTTCTGCGCCTGGTCTTCCTCTTCCAGCGAACGGATGGCCGATTCGGCGGTGTAGCGCCAGGCATCGCGCACCTCCTGGCGAGCACTCTGGTCATCGCTGGCGGCGACTCCGCGCAACAACAGCGGCAAAGCGATGCAGGCCACTACCAGCGAGAGCAGGATGACACCGGCGGCGATGAAGATCAGCAGGTCACGCTGGGGAAAGGCCTGGCCGGGCGCCATCAGCAAGGGCACCGACATGACACCGGCCAAGGTCACCGCACCACGCACGCCGCCCAGGGTCAGCAAGGCGCAGGAGCGTGCGTCGGGCAGGCGGGTGATGGTGGTCTTGCCGCGCAGGCGGCGTACCCACGATATTGCCCGCCAGGTGCTCTGGACCCAGACGAAGCGCAGCAACAGCAGGATGCCGAAGATCGCCAGCACTTCCAGGCAGCGCCACGACAAGGCTGGCCACAGGGTGGGTTCGTGGCTGATCACCGCCTTGACGATGTCCGGCAACTGCAGACCCAGCAGGAGGAAGATCAAACCGTTGAAGGCGAACTCCAGCAGGGCCCAGACGCTGCGGTTGAGGATGCGCGTGCGCGTCTGGCGGGGCAGCAAGTCGAGCCAGCTCTGCATCATGCCGGCGGCCACTGCGCTGAGGATACCCGAAGCTCCCAGGCGCTCGGCCAGCACATAGGCGGCGAACGGCAGCAGCAGCATGAACACCACGTGCGTCGCTGGATCGTCCCAGCCACGGGCGATCATCCACACGCGCAGGCGCCCTACCACCCAGCTGAGCAGCACGCCCAATGCCAGGCCGCCGACCGCGACCAGAACGAACGTCACGCTGGCATCGGCCAGGGAGAACACCCCGGTGATCGCCGCGGCCAGGGCGAACTTGAAGGTCACCAGGCCCGATGCATCGTTCATCAATGCCTCGCCTTGCAGGATACGCATCAGGGGCGTCGGCAAACGGTCCTGGGCGATCGCCGATACTGCCACCGCATCGGTGGGTGACAGCACGGCGGCCAGGGCGAAGGCCACCGGCAGGGGGATATCGGGCAGCAGCCAATGAATGAAATACCCCGCGCCCAGCACTGTGAACAGCACCAGCCCCACGGCCAGCATCAGCACGGGGCCGCGGTAATGCCACAGGTCACGCTTGGGGATGCGCCAACCATCGGAGAACAGCAGCGGCGGCAGGAACAGAAACAGGAACAGCTCGGGCTCCAGCGCCACGTGCAGGCCCAGGGTCGGCCAGGCGAGAATCGCCCCGGCTGCAATCTGCAAAAGTGGCAATGGCAAGGGAATGACGCGGGCGACCAACCGCGAAACGCCGACCAGCATGAGCAGGATCAGCACGGTGTAGGCGGTTTGCATGGGGCAGGATTTCCTTTGAATCGACAGACAGTGGCCATGGTACCGGCTTACGCACGGTTGGCGCATGACATGACACAACACGACTCGTCGGTAGAGCGGGTCGGCAACGTCAGTCGAGTGGCCCGGCGCTGATAACCCTGGATCATCCTAAGCCCGGCGAAAATGTAGATTCTTGCGCCATGGGCTTGTCCGTAGACTGGACACACCCGTCAGGATCAAGCAGCCATGTTGCCAGACACCGCACACTCATCGACGGCAACGTTTCCCGATCCGCCCGCGCCAGTGCTGCAATGGGCGAATCACAAGGTCTGCGTCATTGGCTTTCTGCTGCTCGACGGTTTCTCCCTGCCCTGCTTTACCCAGGCACTGGCGGTTCTGTCGACCGCCAACATGATCAGGCCAGGCGCGGTGAAGACGCGCACCTTCTCGGGCAACGGCACCGAGGTGGTCAGTGACCTGGGCATACCGATCCGACCGGACACCCCCCTTACCGACGTGCGAATGGCGGAACTGGATGTGTTGATCGTGTGTGGCGGTCTGCGCACCACCCGAATCGCTCCTCCTTGGCTGACGGTGTTGTTGAAGAAACTGGCGAGGACACCGGTGGCGCTCGGCGGGCTCTGGAACGGCGCCTGGTACCTGGGAAAAGCCGGCCTGCTGGATGGGTATCGCTGCGCCATTCACCCGGAGCAACGCACTGCGCTGTCCGAACGCTCGCCCTACGCCAGCGTGACTACGGAGGTGGCCGTCATCGACCGTGACAGGCTCACGGCCGCCACCCCCACTGGCGCCTATCACGTCATGGTGAACTGGCTCAAGAAACAGTGCGGGCAGGCATTGGCCGAGGCGATCGCCGACCTGCTCAACTACGACCAGCCCCGCTCACGCAAGGTCGATCTGGGTCGGCAGCAGCATCTGAGCCGGCCGCTGCGCGAAATCATCCAGCTGATGCAGACCAACCTGGAAGAATCGTTGGATCCGGAACAGCTGGCCGCTTGTGTCCACTTGTCCAGGCGACAGGTGCAGCGCCTGTTTCGCGAGCAACTGTCCACCACACCGCAGCGCTACTACTTGCGCCTGCGCATCACCGAAGCACGCCGGCTCATTCAGAACTCGAGCATGCCGATCACCGAAGTGGCGATCGCGTGCGGTTTCGTTTCCGGCCCTCACTTCAGCAAGTGCTATCGAAGCTTCTTCGGCTATCCGCCTTCCAGGGAACAGCGCTATGAAGTGTGACGCCGTCTGTAGCCTACCCCGGTGCGGGCTACCCCCGACCCTGGGATAGGGTCAAGAGGGCGCTCACTGGCAGGGTTACGACGCGTCGATCCAGATGGTCTTGATCTCGGTGTACTGATCATGGGCCCAGATCGATTTATCACGCCCGCCGAAACCGGATTCCTTGTACCCGCCGAATGGCGTCGAGGCATCACCCTCGCCGAAGCAGTTCACGGTGACGATGCCGGCGCGGATGCCTCGGGAGAGTTTCAGCGCATTGCGCAGATTACCGGTGTAGGCCGACGCGGCCAGGCCGTAGGCGGTGTCGTTGGCCAACTCGATCGCCTGCTCAACGGTGTCGAAGGTGGTCACGGTCAACACCGGGCCGAAGATTTCTTCCTGAAAGAGACGACTGTCGCGCCCGACGCCATCGATGATCGTCGGCTCGACGAACATGGGCGCGCCTTCACCTCCGCCGACCAGAAACTCGAGTTTTTCGTCAGAGGCCTGGTCGATGTAGGAGCGTACCTTGTCGAAGTGAGCCTTGCTGATCATCGACCCCAAACGGTTCTCTGGGTCGAGTGGGTCGCCCATCTGCCAGTCGCGCAGGTGCACGACCACGCGTTTGATGAGTGCTTCCTTGATGTCCTTGTGCACGATCAGCCGCGAAGACGCCGAGCAGTTTTCGCCCATGTTCCAGAAGGCGCCGTTGACCACGTGCTGGGCGACCTGATCCACGTCTTCCACATCGTCCATCACCACCGCTGGATTCTTGCCACCGCATTCCAGCACGACCCGCTTCAGGTTGGATTCGCTGGAGTACTTGAGGAAACGACGACCCGTATCCGTCGAACCGGTGAAGCTGATCATGGCCACGTCCGGATGGCGGCCAATCGGTTCGCCTGCCTCCTGGCCACTGCCCGGAACGACGTTGAAGACGCCAGCAGGAATGCCGGCCCGATACGCAAGCTCAGCCACCCGCAACGTGCTCAGCGTGGTTTCCTCGGCCGGCTTGACCACCACCGAGCAGCCTGCAGCCAGTGCAGGACCGATTTTCCATGCCAGCATGAGCAGCGGGAAATTCCACGGCAGGACCAGGCCGACGACACCTATGGGCTCGCGCACGACCATGGTCACGGCGCCGGAACCGACGGGCGCGGTAGCGTCGTAGATCTTGTCGGCCAGCTCGGCGTGCCAGCGAATGGTGTTGATGGTTTCGGGAATGTCGATGCCTTGGCATTCACGGACAGGCTTGCCGCTGTCCAGGCTTTCCAGAACGGCCAATTCGTGGGCGTTGTCTTCCAGCAACTGGGCGAAGCCGAGCAGTACGGCCTTACGCGCGGCGGGAGACAGCGTGCTCCAGCGGCCATCTTCGAAGGCGGCCTTGGCGCTGGCGACTGCCAGGTCGACATCCTGGCTATCGCAGGCGGCCACATCGGCAAGATGCGCACCGGTTGCCGGGTTGCGGGTGGCGAATGTCCTGCCCGACCGTGCGGGGTGGAATGTGCCATCCACGAACGCCTGGGTACGGTACTCAAGCCGACCGGCCAGTTCCAGATAGCCTTCTTTGCTCAGCAACTCGGTCATTTCATGCCTCCCCAGTGATGTGGGCAACGTTCTGCTTGAGGGTGCTCACGACAGCGGCAAGCTCGGCCTTTTCGGCTTCTTCCAAGCCCTTGAGGGGGGCGCGCACACCGCCTGCGTGAAGGCCACTGAGCTCGCTGCCGTACTTGATGGACTGGACGAACTTGCCGGCTTCCAGAAAATCCATCAGTGGCAACATCGCGGCCATGATGCGCCGTCCCTTGTCGAAGTCCTTGTCGATCACACAGGCTTCATAGAGCGCAACGTGTTCGCGGGGAATGAAGTTGGAACCGGCGCAGACCCAGCTGCGCGCGCCCCAGGCGAAGAACTCGAGCGCCTGGTCGTCCCAGCCGCAGGAAATCTGGATGGCAGGGTGAGCGGTAGCCAGCCGGTGCAACCGCGCCATTTCCCCGGAGCTCTCCTTGATCGCAACGATATTCGTGCAGTGCGCCACGGCCTCGAAGAACTCGTTGCCCATTGCCACACCCATCCGTGCGGGATAGTTGTAGAGCATGATGGGTAGCCCGGCGGCCTGGTCGACGGCCAGCACATGGGCGGCGATTTCATGCTGGGTCGGCAGTGCATAGGGCGGCGACCCCACCAGGATGGCATCGGCCTTGATCTGCCGAGCCTGTTCGGCGAACTGCACCGAGTCTTCGGTGCGGATCGCACCGGTGCCGATCACCAGGGGCAAGCGCGAGCCGATGACTTCCCTGGCCTTTTTGGCCAACTCGATGCGCTCTTGCGGCGAATGCGCGTAGTACTCGCCGGTAGAGCCGCCGATGATCACGCCATGCACTTTCGAATCGATCAGGTATTCGAGCACTTCGGCAAACGCGACAGGGTCGATACTGCCGTCCGCCTTCAGTGGCGTGATGGCGGGCGTGAAGATGCCGTCAAAGTTCATGGTGTAGCCTCCAGTAGTTGAATGTCTGAATCTCGAACACTTCGAAACATGTCAGCTCTCGCGTCCGGCGCGGTACTGTCCCCACTTCAAATTCATGTTCACCCCCGCTGACAGAAACGGTTGCGGCGGGTTGGTATTGGGCCACGGCGCACTGAGCAGGTAGTCGATCAGGGGGTCGTGTTCGCCGGCCAGCCAGTCGGCGAGAAGCTTCCCGGTGATGGTGCCCCGCGTGACGCCCAGGCCATTGCAACCCAGGGCACCGTAGACGTTGCGGGCCAGCTCACCGAAGAAGCCGTTGTGGTTGCGCGACATCGCCAGGGCGCCGCCCCAGGTGTATTCGAAGTTCACGTGCGGCAACATGGGAAAGCGCACATCGAATGACGCCTTGTGACGACGCACGAAGCGGTCGTTGAATTTCTGATTGCTGCGTCCATCGGGATTGAAGCTGAAGCTGTTGCGAATGAGCAGCCGGTTGTCCGGGGTACGCCTGACCGTGGTGCCGAAGGGATCCGCCGGAATGGCGCCCCAGAACGGCTTGCCACCCAGCGCCGCTTGTTCTTCCTCGGTCAGCTGACGGGTAATGCTGCCGTAGGTGTAGATCGGCAACATTCGCCCCTGGAGAAAACCGAAACGCATGCCGAACGAGTTGTTGGCCAATACCAGCTTGTCGGCGGTGATGCTGCCATGGGCATGCCTGAGGACCGTCTTGGCGCCATACTCGACATCGGTGATCGGCGTGCGCTCGTAGAGCGTGACGTTCGCAGGCAGGCTGTCAGCCAGGCCTTTGACCAAGGCAGACGGTTGGATCAGCACCGCGCCTGGGGTGTACAGGGCCTTTCGGTAGAAACGCGTCCCGAGGTGATCGGGCAGTTCATCGGCGCCGATCATCTGGTAGGGCTGGTCGAGCTTGTCCAGTCCCCGGCGATACGCTTCAAGTACGGCGATGCCGCGCTCCTCGACTGCCGCCTGATACTTGCCGCAGGCCTTGAGCTGGCAATCGATCGCGTGCTGGCTGACCAACTCCTTCAACGACAATTGCCCAGCCAGGTTCAACCTGAGGCTGATCTTGGCCAGTTCGATATCGCCGATGTAATCTTCAGCGGCAATATCGTGGGGCAGGTCGATGGCGAAACCGGCATTCCTGCCCGAGGGGCCGAGCCCGACTTCCTGGGCCTCCACCAACACGATCTCTTCGTCGGGAAAGCGCAGCGCCAGCTGCCGTGCAGCCGCCAGACCGGTGAATCCTGCGCCTACCACGACCCAACGCGCAGTCCTGTGTCCCGAATGAGTGGGCATCGGCGTGCGTGGGTAGCTCAGATGAAACCAACCACAGGTCTTGTCGTCCGCAGGCAGCGAAGTAACTTTCATGATCGTGACCATCGATAGTTGAGTTTGCCTGCCGCCAGCATGAGTTCACGGACAGGTAACAGCGCCAATGAGAAGTACGCGCGCAGCCGGACGCGGTCCGTTGATACGTACGTATCGGCAAGGCAGTGCGGTGACAGGGTGTAGCGGCCCTGACGGCAATCATCGTCAGGCGCCGCCGGGTGCGGGCAGGCACAGGGCCCGGCGCGGCAGCCGGCCCCTGTGTCATGCGTCTATTTCTTCGCCGCGGCGCGAGCGTCCGCCAGCCAGCCGTCGTATTCGGCCTGGTGCGCCTTGATCCATTCGGCGGCATGCCGCTTGATATCGGCCAAGGACTTTTCACCTTTCTGCATGCGCAAGTTCTGCGCACTTTCATCGGCCGTGGTAATACGCACTTCGGACAGGAACTTGGTGGCCACCGGATTCTCTTCCGAGAATTCCTTGTTCATCACCGCGTAGACGGTGTCTACCGGGAAGCCCAGGTTTTTCCCGTTATAGAAAGTGTCCTTGGATTCCTTGCCATCGGGCAGCGAGGTGAAGGGCACCGGCAGCCAGACCACGTCGCGGTCCTCCACCAGTACGCCGGCGATCCACTGCGGCACCCAGGTGAAGAACAGGATGGGCTTGCCTTGTTCGAAGCGCGCAATGGTGTCGGCCATGAGGGCGAAGTACGAGCCGCGGTTGTCAACCACCGTAGGCTCCAGACCATAGGCTTTCATGTGGTACTCGACCATGACTTCGCACCCCCACCCCGGGTTGCATCCGGTCAGGTCGGCCTTGCCATCGCCATTGCTGTCGAACAGCTTGGCGATTTCCGGCTTCTTCAGATCCGACAGGTCCTTGATGTTGTAGGCGTCTGCAGTTTTCTTGTCGATCATGTACCCCTGCAGTACTCCCTTCATCACTTCGCCGACCTTGATCATCGACTCATCGCCGCCAGCCTTGTTGTAGAAGCCTTCATGCAAGGCGCCCCACTCATGCACGGTGAAGTCCGCGTCACCGTACGACAGTGCCAGAAACATCGCCGGGTAATCGACCTCCTTGGGTGGCTTGACGTTGTAGCCCAGGTCTTTCAGGCCGGCTATGGCCACCTCCCCCCTGAAACGCTCTTCGGCGATGGATGGAAAGATGGGGGTGATCGACTTGCCGTCCCCAGGCTTGTTGGCATCGGCGGCGAACGCCCCGAAGCTCAGAACGGTGCCAAGGACTGCCGCGGCGAGGCTGGCAAGCGCGGATTTCTGGAGGGTTGCAGGGTTCATGAGTCACCACGTTCAAGGGTTAGATAGGGTGAGCAGACACGTCAATGAGTGATCGCAGTTTCGACTGGCTTCTTCTTTTTCAACTTCATCAGCAGACCTACAGGGCCGGTTTCGTACCAGCGCTGGCCCGTTGCTAGATCCTTGCTGCGCTCGCCCATGGCCTGGGTGAGTCGATCGAGGAACACGGCAAGCAGCACCAGCCCGGCGCCACCGACACTGGCCAGGCCCATGTCCAGCCTGCCGATACCGCTGAGCACCATCAGGCCCAGGCCACCTACGGAAATCATGGACGCCACCACCACCATCGAAAGCGACAGCATGAGCGTTTGATTGAGGCCGGCCATCATGGTCGGCGCGGCCAGCGGCAGTTGGACCTTCAAGAGCATTTGCGTCGCCGTGCAACCGAACGCCCTGGCGGCCTCGACCTTGTCTTCGGGCACCTGGCGGATGCCCAGATTGGTCAGGCGTACCAACGGCGCCACCGAGAAGATGATGGTGACGATCACTCCGGGCACGTTGCCGATGCCGAACAGCATGACCACCGGCACCAGGTAGACGAACGCCGGCAGCGTTTGCATGGCGTCCAGTACCGGACGAATGATCATCTCGAGCCGATCGCTGCGCGCGCTCAATATCCCCAGTGGAATGCCGATGACGGCACAGAAGACCAGCGATGTGAGCACCAGCGCGAGGGTGACCATGGCGTCCTCCCACACACCGATCAGCCCCAGTGCGGTGAGGGTGGCCAGGGTGAACAAGGCGATTCGCTTGCCGCCGATCTGCCAGCTGATCAGCGCGGCAATGATGATGAACACGGTAGGCGGCGCCGAAAGCAAGCCTGCCTGGATGCCATCGAGTACCTGATCCACCGGCCAGCGAATCGAACGGAATACATCACGGAAGTTATGAACGAGATACTTGAGAACGCCCTCGACCCATGTCCCGAGCGGTACGTTTATGGTTTTGAAAGGATCCAGAAGATTAAAGTCGGACATAGCCCACCTCAGAGACGACCCGAAAGCTGATCGTGGATTTATCGGCTGCTCAAGCAGTTCAGCAGGTGACCTTGCGAGATGGTCCCCTTGTACAAACCCCCACGGTCCACGACAGGCATGGGCGTGTGCGAGGCGGCAACGAGCGGAACGATTTCGCGCAGCAGCGCATCCGCATCGATAGGCGTGTGTCGACCGGGCTCGTAGACAATGCGGGCGTCCAACTGGGCGATATCGCCCGCGCGCAGGATGCGGCTGGTATCGAACCCTTCGAAGAAGTCCTTGACGTACGTGTTGGCTGGATTGCAGAGCAGTTCGCGCGGGGTTCCGATCTGTACCACCCGGCCGCCCTCCATGATCGCAATGCGATGCCCGATCCGAACGGCTTCTTCAATGTCGTGGGAAATGAAGATGATGGTGCGGTTCTGCTCGGCCTGTAGCTTGAGCAGTTCGCCCTGCATTTCGCTGCGAATCATCGGGTCGAGTGCCGAGAACGCTTCGTCCATCAGCAGGATGGCCGGGTCGTTGGCCAGCGCCCGTGCCAGCCCGACGCGCTGCTGCATGCCGCCGGACAATTGATGCGGGTAGCTGTGTTCTTGCCCGGCCAGCCCCACCTGCCGCAAGGCCACCACTGAACGGCTGTAGCGTTCCTTTTCACTGACGCCGCTGATCTCGAGGCCGAAGCTGACGTTATCGATCACGCTCATGTGGGGCATGAGGGCAAACGACTGGAAGACCATGCCCATGTCCTTGCGGCGCACTTGCAGCAGATCTTTGTCGGCTAGGCCGGTGATTTCCTTGCCATTGAGGAATATCGAGCCGGAAGTGGGCTCTATCAGCCGGTTGAAGAGGCGCACCATGGTGGATTTGCCCGAACCGGAAAGCCCCATGATCACGAAGATCTCGCCACGCTTCACGGAAAAGTTCGCATCGAACACACCGATGACCTGGCCCGTCTTTTCGAACACTTCGGCCTTGGAAGCGCCCTCGCGCAACATATTCATGGCCACTTTGGGTTGTGCCCCGAAGACCTTATATACATTGTGTACGGATATTATATCGTCGGCGTTATTCATACCTTGCCTCCTTCGCGGCGGCACTCATTGCAGTAGGCAAATCATGGCAACGCGAAACATGTTGTAAGGGGCAGTGGTACGGGTAATTGTTCATCGCAACGATTTCCTTGTTTTTTATTCTTACCCCCAGGAATTAGGGTGTTTTTTCAATCTATGCCCAATGTGTATTCAGATCCAACAACATTTACAGCCCTTATTCGATAACGTTGGGTTATAGGTTCTGCATGGGTTGTGCAGCAGGCCTCGGGCATGCCAGCAAGCGACCGAGGCGCATCGAAAACGACACCGAACCGACACGGCGAAGCCAGGGTGCTATACCCTCGCCGCCGACCGAGCACAGCGGTACTGACAGGAGGTTGAGCATGTCGAAGCACGTTGACCCGGATACGATTCTGCTCAAGATGCCTTCGCTGCGTGCAGTCAAGGCCTTCGTGGCCGCCGCCAAGTACGAAAGCTTCACACGGGCTGCGGAGGCGCTGTGTGTATCCCAGGCGGCGATCAGTCGCCAGATCAAGGAACTCGAAGTTCACCTGGGCGCGGCACTGTTCACCCGTGTAGGTCGCGCGGTGGAACTGACCCCGGCAGGGACGTTGTTTTTCGACGCGGCCCATCTGTCGTTCGTCAACATCGCCCAGGCCGCCGAGCGTATTCGTAGCGCGCAATCCGAAAAGCGAGTGCTGACCATCTGTTGCTCACCGGCGTTTTCCGCGCTATGGCTGTCGAGCAACCTGCCGGAATTCTTTGCCCAGAGCGAAGGCATCGAGCTCAACCTGATTACCACGCAGAATTTCCTGACCATGGAGCCCGGCGTCCAGCCGGACGCGTTCATCACCAAGATTGCGCGCATACGCGACGGCTACAAGAACTATCACCTGTGCCACGACCTGATCTATCCGGTGTGCACGCCGGCGTATCTGCAGCAGCATCCCGAGATCGCCTCCCTGGACGGCATTCGCGACTCGGCGTTGCTCAACCTGAGTCCCTATGGCCGTTCCCAGGTCGCGGAGCATGTCGACTGGGGGGTATGGTTCGCCTTCCAGGCCATTGACCTGGACGATCGCCCCGCCGCCAGCCCGGCCATCTTCAATGCCAATGACTACAACTTGATCATCAGTATGGTGCTGACCCATCAGGGCATCGCATTGGGCTGGAACCATCTGGTCAGTGGACTCATCGGCAAAGGCCTGCTGGTCAGGCCGATTGCGGATCAAGTGCAGTTGCGCAATAGCTGCCACTACCTGGCGTGCAAGGAAAACTCGGACAACGAAGATGCGTTGCGCAGATTTCGTGAATGGATGCTCGGCAAATTTCCCAGACGGTGACATTCAAGCGCCGTTCAGCATTACTGGACGTTATGCATAGCCCTGCGAAAAAGTTGCTCGCGCCTTGGCGGCGATGCGCTCATCGTTGAATCACGTCGGTCAGTACTGACCTGCAGGATCATTCGAAGGAGCCGCTGGATGTCGCTATTCCTGTTCTGCCGAGATTTCGATTTTCAACAGGCACCTGCCAAGACCCGACAGATCCTCATGAACAGCCTGCTCGATATTCTCGGGGTCATGGCGGGAGCGACGGGCAACGACACCAGCAAAGCTGTCCGGCGATACGCCCGAGCGCATTACCCTGGGGGCGAGTTCACCAGTCGCATGATCTTCGACGGCCAGCGGGTCAATGTGCTCGGTGCCGGCTGGGCGGGTGGATTCACTGCCGACAGCCTCGACGCCCACGAGGGTCACTTCACCTCCAAGGGCCACGCAGGCGCCACTGTGGTGCCCGCCCTGCTCGCCCTGGCAGATGCGCTGGCCCACCAAGGCAAGCCAGTGAGCGGTCGTGTACTGTTGACGGCGCTGTGTATCGGCTACGAAACCGCCCTGCGCGCAGGCGTCGCATTGATGGCCACCTCGCCGACCTACCATGCCTCTGGCGGCTTCTCGGCCATTGGTGTGGTGTGTGCCGGGGCGAGGATGCTGGGTTTCGACGAACCGACATTTCGTCACGCGCTGGGCATCGCCGAGTACTTCAGTGCACGCTGCCCGATGATGCGCGTGGTGCAGTCACCGACCATGCTGCGCGACGGTCACGGTGCCGGCGCATTCGCGGGGCTGAACGCATTGCTGATGGCACGTGAAGGCATGACCGGGGCACCGGCGGAAACCATAGAGGACGAATCCGTCGCGGCGTTCTGGCAGGATCTGGGCCATCGCTGGGAAATCGACAGCCAATACTTCAAGCCATGGCCCGTCTGCCGTTGGGCGCAGCCTGCGCTTACGGCAATGGTGGCACTGCAGCAGGTATCGGGCGGCATCGACGTCAATCGGATCGAGAAGATCCGCGTCGAGACGTTCTTCGAATCGGTCTGCCTGCAGGGGCACACCCCTGCCAACGCCGACGAGGCGCAATACGCCCTCGCATTCCCTCTGGCCGCGCTTATCGTCCGGGGCAAGGTCGGGCCCGAAGAAGTCACGGGCGCATCGATCTGCGCCCCGGACATTCTCGCCATGAGCGCCAGGATCGAGATCGTGGAAGCGCCGGATCTTTCGGCGCGCTTCCCCGAAGAGATCCTGTCACGGGTCATCGTTACCCTGGACAACGGTAACGTACTGCGTAGCCAGACCACGGCTGCCAAAGGTGACCCGGAAACTGCGATGACCATCGCGGAACTCGAGAGCAAGTACGACATGTTCGCTTCGGTGTCGCTGGATGAGCCAACCCGCGAAGCAATCAAGGCAGCGGTCAAAAACCTGGCTTCATCATCATCGGCGGTGGAGGCACTCTCGGGAGTCTTTCAGCCGCCGCCCGAACACCTGGGCCAACCCGCCTGAAGTGCGTTGCAGACGGCTCGAAGAAGGGCACGAGGACGCGATCCATTCATAACCTGCCCGCATTGATTGCACGCCTTAAATGTCGTTTGATCCGCCTCGATTGGCGGGTATAGGCTGCGATCAATAGCCAGTCGGCAATGCCGAGCTGCATCCAACCTGGCCCCCAAGGTCTGCATCCTGGAGGAAATATGGATTTCAAGAAAACCGTTTTTGATCTGGTTTCCCAACGCAAGCCCAACCACTCGCTACCGGGCGCGCTATATAGCAGTGATGAAGTCTATCGCCAGGACCTCGAGCAGATCTGGCACAAGGACTGGATCTTTGCAGGCCATACTTTCGAAGTCGCCAAACCCGGTCAGTACATGACGCTTCAAGTAGGCGATTACCCCGTGGTCATCGTGCGCAGCAAGGACGGCGAAGTCAGAGCGTTCCACAACGCCTGCCGCCACCGTGGGGCCAAGGTCTGCGAAGCCGCGCAGGGCAAGGTCGCCAAGCTGGTCTGCCCGTACCACAAATGGACGTTCGAGCTCGATGGCAAGCTGTTGTTCGCCGGCAACATGGGCCAGGACTTCGACAAGAGCCAATACAACCTCAAACCGGTGCACTGCGAAGTGGTGAACACTTACATCTACGTGTGCGTAGGTGTAGTCAAACCTGACTTCGAATCGTTCCGAAAGGCTGTGGATCCGTTCGTGGCACCGCACAACCTTGAAGAATGCAAAGTTGCCTTCGAGTCGAACATCATCGAGAAAGGCAACTGGAAACTGGTGTTCGAGAACAATCGCGAATGCTACCACTGCGACGGCTCGCACCCTGAACTCTTGAACTCGTTCGTGGATAATCTTTCAGTGGGTGGCACCAGCGGCGAAGACGATCCGGAACTGGCGGCATACTGGAACAAGTGTGAAAAGGCCGGCCTGCCCAGTCGCCTGGTCATGGATATCCATGGCCGTTTCCGTATGACCCGGATACCGCTGTCGGCGGGCGCTGTCAGCTACACCATGGACGGCAAACCTGCCGTCAACGGTCGCCTGGACAAGTCCGGCGAGCCCGACATCGGCGCCTTGCTGTACTTCAACTATCCGTCGACCTGGAACCACTTTCTGGGCGACCACGCGTTGAGCTTCCGCGTGTTGCCCATCAGCGCCACTGAAACCCTGGTGACCACCAAGTGGCTGGTGCACAACACTGCCATGGAAGGTGTGGACTACGATCTGGATCGCCTCACCAAAGTCTGGATTGCCACCAACGACCAGGACAGGACACTGGTAGAGGGCACTCAGCGTGGGGTCACTTCCCCGTCGTTCGAACCGGGCCCGTTTTCCGAAACGGCCGAAACCGGCGTTTGCCAGTTCGATGACTGGTACTGCAATACCATGCTCGATCGCCTTCAGGGGCCGATCCCTTTGAAGTCGGTTGGCTAGGTTCGAAGCCGGGGGGGCATTTGCACCCCCGCGCCCTGTCTGCACAGCGACCGCGTGGCCGAATCACGCGCACCGCATTCCCTCCTCGCCACGCAAGCATGGCGCTGTCACAGTCGATGCCGCATAATTCCCCGATTCGTTTTCGGGAGGCAGTGGGGCGCATTCGCAGCCCCTCCTAGATCAATGGCTCATATTCTCTACGGCATCAAAGCCTGCGACACCATGAAAAAGGCCCGTACCTGGCTCGACGAGCACCAGGTGGAGTACGCCTTTCATGACTACAAGAGCGCCGGTATCGACCGCGAGCACCTGTCCCGCTGGTGCGACGAGCACGGCTGGCAAATGGTGCTCAACAGGGCCGGTACCACCTTCCGCAAGCTCGGCGACGAACAGAAGGCCGATATCGACCAGGCCAGGGCCATCGAGCTGATGCTCGCCCAGCCGTCGATGATCAAGCGCCCGGTGTTGCAGCTTGGCGACAAGACTGTGATCGGCTTCAAGCCTGATATCTACGCAGCGGCCCTTGCCTGACGCGGGCCCGCACTTATTCTGCACGAGGTAATTCCATGTCCAATTCCCTGTTCAGCCTGGCCTTCGGTGTCGGCACGCAAAACCGTCAAGGCACCTGGCTGGAAGTGTTCTATGCACAGCCGTTGACCAACCCGTCCACTGCACTGGTCGATGCCATTGCTCCGCTGCTGGGTTACACCGGTGGCAACCAGGCCGTTGCCTTCAGCAACACCCAGGCCTCGCAGCTGGCCGAGGCGCTCAAGCACGTCGACCCGGCGCAAGCCGCCCTGTTGACCCGCCTGGCCGAAAGCCACAAGCCGCTGGTCGCGACGCTGCTGGCCGAAGACGCCGCGCTGACCTCCACGCCCGAGGCGTACCTGAAGCTGCACCTGCTGTCCCATCGCCTGGCGCAGCCACACGGCCTGAACCTGGCCGGCATCTTCCCGCTGCTGCCCAATGTCGCCTGGACCAGCCAGGGCGCGGTCGACCTGGCCGAACTGGGTGAGCGTCAGCTGGAAGCACGCCTGAAGGGCGAACTGCTGGAAGTGTTCTCGGTGGACAAGTTCCCCAAGATGACCGACTACGTGGTACCGGCCGGCGTGCGTATCGCCGACAGCGCGCGCGTGCGCCTGGGCGCCTACATCGGCGAAGGCACCACCGTCATGCACGAGGGCTTCGTCAACTTCAACGCCGGCACCCAAGGCCCAGGCATGATCGAAGGCCGTGTCTCGGCGGGCGTGTTCGTCGGCAAGGGCTCGGACCTGGGCGGCGGCTGCTCGACCATGGGCACCCTGTCCGGTGGCGGCAACATCGTCATCAAGGTAGGCGAAGGCTGCCTGATCGGCGCCAATGCCGGTATCGGCATTCCATTGGGCGACCGCAACACCGTCGAAGCCGGTCTGTACATCACGGCAGGCACCAAGGTGGCGCTGCTCGATGAACAGAACCAACTGGTCAAGACCTTGAAGGCACGGGACCTGGCCGGCCAGCCCGACCTGCTGTTCCGTCGCAATTCGGTCACCGGTGCCGTGGAGTGCAAGAGCCACAAGTCGGCCATCGAACTCAACGAAGCGCTGCACGCTCACAACTAAGTGGCGATATCGGGCCCGGCATCCCTGCCGGGCCTTTTGCCTGGGGTCTTCGACCATGTTCCACGCCTCCCCCTGGCGCTCTGACTTTCCAGCCATCGCCGCCTTGTACCAGCAGCAGCAGACCTACCTGGACAGCGCTGCAACCACCCAGAAACCGCAAGCTCTTATCGACGCCATCGGCCACTACTATGGCCACGGCGCGGCCAACGTACATCGCGCCCAGCATCTGCCGGGATCCTTGGCGACCCGTGCGTTCGAAGCCAGCCGCGAGAAGGTCGCGCGATGGCTGAATGCAGGCAGTTCCGAGCAGATCATCTTCACCCACGGCGCGACCAGTGCGCTGAATCTGCTCGCCTATGGCCTGGCCGAGCAACTGCAGCCCGGCGACGAACTGGTGATCAGCGCCGCCGAACACCATGCCAACCTGCTGCCGTGGCAACAGCTGGCCAAACGTCGTGGCCTGCCACTGCGGGTGCTGCCGCTGGATGCCAGTGGCGTGGTCGACCTGCAGGCGGCTGCGCAGATCATCGGGCCACGTACCCGGCTGCTGGCAGTGACCCAACTGTCCAACGTCTTCGGCGCGTGGCAACCGCTGCCGGAACTGCTGGCGCTGGCGCGTGCACAAGGGGCGATCACAGTGGTGGATGGCGCACAGGGCGTCGTCCACGGACGCCATGATGTCGAGCGTCTGCAGTGCGATTTCTATGTATTTTCCAGCCACAAGCTGTATGGCCCGGACGGTGTCGGTGTGCTGTATGGCCGGCGCGAGGCGTTGCAGAAACTAGCGCACTGGCAATTCGGCGGCGAAATGGTGCACCAGGCCGATTACCAGAGTGCGAGCTTTCACCCGGCGCCCTTGGGCCATGAAGCGGGCACTCCAGCCATCGCCGGTGTGATCGGACTGGGCGCGACCCTGGATTACCTCAGCGGCCTGGACGCCCAGGCCGTGGCCGCACACGAAGCGTGCCTGCATGCGCAATTGCTGGCGGGGCTGCACGCGCGCAGCGGTGTGCGCTTGCTCGGCACGCCGCAGATTGCGCTGGCCAGTTTCGTCGTGGACGGCGTACACAACGCCGATCTGGCGCACTTGCTGACCGATCAAGGTATCGCCGTGCGCGCCGGGCATCACTGCGCCATGCCCTTGATGAAGCACCTTGGCCTGTCCGGCGCCATTCGTGTGTCCCTGGGCCTGTACAACGACTCTGGCGACCTGCAACGGTTGTTCGAGGCACTGGACAAGGCGTTGGAGATACTCACATGACCTTGAACCCACAGGCTGAAGACGCACTTCAGGCTTTCAAGCAGGCCGCCGGTTGGGAACAACGGGCGCGGCTGTTGATGCAGTGGGGCGAACGCCTGGAGCCGCTGGGCGAAGGACAGAAAGTGGACGCCAATCGTGTGCACGGGTGTGAAAGCGTGGTGTGGTTGGTGGCTGAGCGGAAGGATGAGCGCTGGCACTTCAAGGCCGCCAGTGATGCACGAATGATCCGTGGCTTGCTGGCGCTGCTGCTGGTGCGGGTCGAGGGCCTGGATTCGCAGGCGCTGCGCGAGCTGAACCTGGCCGACTGGTTCGAACAACTGGGCTTGGGCCGCCAGCTGTCGCCTTCGCGCAGCAATGGGCTGAATGCGGTGTTGAAGCGGATGGCCGAGCTGGTGTGAACCTTGTAGGTCCGGTGGGCAGTCTTTCGCGGTGTTATGACTACCCTGCCCTCAGACTTCCGCCTTGACCCGATCCGCCGGACGCCGCACCCCGGCCACGATCTTGTCGACCGCCTTGGTCGCCGCCACCATGCCAAAGGTCGCCGTCACCATCATCACCGCCCCGAACCCCCCGGCGCAGTCCAGCTTCACCCCGTCACCGACGAAACTCTTCTGCAGGCAAATGCTGCCATCGGGCTTGGGGTACCGCAGCTGTTCGGTGGAGAACACGCAGGGCACGCTGTAGTGGCGCGTGACCGTGCGTGAAAACCCATAGTCGCGACGCAGTGTCGAACGCACCTTGGAGGCCAGTGGATCGTTGAACGTACGGTTCAGGTCGCAGACCTGGATCAAGGTCGGGTCGATCTGCCCGCCGGCGCCCCCGGTGGTAATGATCTGGATCTTGCGCCGCTTGCACCAGGCGATCAGCGCGGCCTTGGCATTCACGCTGTCGATGCAGTCGATCACGCAATCGATGTTCGGCGTGATGTATTCGGCCATGGTGTCGCGAGTGACGAAGTCCGCCACCGCGTGCACCGTGCAGTCGGGATTGATACCGCGCAGCCGCTCGGCCATCACCTCGACCTTGGGCTTGCCCACGGTGCTGTCCAGCGCATGCAACTGCCGGTTGGCATTGCTGACGCAGACGTCGTCCAGGTCGAACAGCGAAATCTCCCCCACCCCGGTGCGGGCAATCGCTTCCGCCGCCCACGAGCCGACGCCACCCACACCGACGATGGCCACGTGCGCATCACGCAGGCGCTGCATGCCCTCCAGGCCATAAAGGCGGGCAATGCCGGCGAAACGGGGATCTTCTGTACTCATCACACGGCACCTCAAAAAACCGGCGCGCAGTATACACCACCGCCCAATGCAGGAGCGGTCATCGGCCGCGGAGGGCGCACCGCGGTTCGCCTGATACACCGCGCCGCCCTTTTCGCGGCCACGGGCCGCTCCTACGGACGAACGCGGAACCATTCCCACCGTAGGAGCGGTCATCGGCCGCGAAAGGCGCGCCGCAGTCTGCCTGAGGCACCGCAGCGCCCTTTTCGCGGCCACGGACCGCTCCTACGTGAGGGAAAACGTTAATATAGCGCCTGACTGTCATTATCCGAGGTGAACCCCATGAGTTCGTCCACACCCCATACCGCCAAGCTCGATCGCATTCTCGCCGATGCCCAGCGTGAGCGCGAAAGCGGCTACCGCGACAAGGCCCTGCGCATGTACCCGCACGTGTGCGGCCGCTGCGCCCGCGAGTTCGCCGGCAAGCGCCTGAGCGAGCTGACCGTGCACCACCGCGACCACAACCACGACAACAACCCCCAGGACGGTTCCAACTGGGAACTGCTGTGCCTGTACTGCCACGACAACGAGCACTCGCGCTACACCGACCAGCAGTACTACGCCGAAGGCTCCACCAGCAGCCCGACCATCGCCAAGGCGACCCACAACCCCTTCGCGGCCCTGGCCGGATTGATGAAAAAAGACTGAGCGAGCACGTGGCCAACAAACGGTACAGCTGCATCGGGTTGTTCAACCCCAAATCCCCGGAAAACGTCGGCTCGGTCATGCGCGCCGCCGGTTGCTACGGGGTCAACTCGGTGTTCTATACGGGCAAGCGCTACGAGCGTGCACGTGATTTCGTCACCGACACCAAGCGGGTTCACTACGACATACCACTCATCGGCATCGACGATTTGCAGAAAATCATCCCGCTGGGCTGCACCCCCGTGGCCGTCGAGCTGGTCGATGGCGCACGTCCGCTGCCCGAATACACCCATCCGGATCGCGCCATCTACATCTTCGGCCCCGAGGACGGCAGCCTCGACCAAGGCGTGCGAGACTGGTGCGAAGACACCATCTACATTCCCACCACAGGCTGCATGAACCTGGCCGCCACGGTCAACGTCGTGCTTTACGACCGCTTGGCCAAAGGCAACAACACGCGCTCCGGGCCCAAATTCAAATAAGCCGATGGAACAGCGTGAAGATTTGGCAGTCAGCTTGTTATCACTGCCCTATCAGGAGATTCACCATGAGCGACAGCAAAACCGTGGACGTCATCAAATCCGTTACCCAGCCCGACTACCATAACGTCAAGGGTTGGGAACGCGCCGGCTCGTTGCTGGTAGGCGTCGTCTCGATCGGCAAGGGTCTGCGCCGCGGCGGGATCTTCGGTCTGATCCAGGTGGCCATTGGTGGCGCAGCCCTGGCCCGCGGCTGGAGCGGTCACTGTGCAGCCAAGTCGCTGGCCGAGAAAGGCCGCAGCGATCTGGAAGAGATCCGCAACAAGATCGAACGCGCTGGCGAAGATCTGCTGAACCTGAAGAAGAATGCCGATTCGGCGACCGACACCGCTACCGTGACTGGCGAAGACCCGGCGGTAACGCCAAAGATCTGAGTGCCTCGAGCCTCAAACGCGCCCCTCTGCAGTCATGCTGCAGCGGGGCGCAGCTTTATCGGCCGAGCGACCGGCGCGACGAATCAACCCGCGCGAAAGATCAGATAGTCTTCCCAATCGTCTTCGTCGACATCCTTCTCGCTGACCATTTTGCCGGACTGCGAAATACGCTGTTTGTGCACCTGTTCGCGGTCACCGCAGACCAGATGATGCCAAAGCGGCAGGTCCTGCCCCTGGCTGACCAGGCGATAACCGCAGGTCGGTGGTAGCCATTTGAATTGGTCGGCCTGGCCCGGCGTCAGCTGGATGCAGTCCGGCACGAAAGACTTGCGCCGCGGATAGTCGCTGCACTGACAGGTCTTGAGGTCGAGCATCTTGCACGCCACACGGGTGTAGTAGACGCTCTCGTCGTCTTCGTCCTCGAGCTTCTGCAGACAGCACAGGCCACAGCCGTCGCACAGGGACTCCCACTCGAGCGGGTCGAGTTGCTCGAGCGTCTTGCGCATCCAGAAGGGTTCGACGATGGCAGCCATGTGACCGAATGTCCTGTACGAAATTGACGGCTCAGGCGCGGGCAGTACCTGAAAGGGCCGCCAGTCTAGTGCGCCCTGCAGCGCGGGCCAAGCTCTGGCGACTGCCGGTAAGCTTCACTTGTCAGGCGCGATCGATTCGCAGTAGTTTTTACCCCCTGCCCTCCATCACCCTTCAATCAGGAATGCCATGAGCGCCAATCCCCGCATCGCCGACTATGCCATCCACGAGCAATTCATCAATCGCTGGTCGCCGCGCGCGTTCGAGCCGGTCGAGATCGAACAGGACACCCTGCTGAGCTTCTTCGAAGCCGCCCGCTGGGCCGCCTCGGCCTACAACTCGCAACCCTGGCGCTTTCTCTACGCGCGCCGCGGTACGCCGAACTGGGAGCGCTACCTGGGCCTGCTCAATGAATTCAACCGTTCCTGGGCGCAGCACTCGTCGGCCATCGTGATCATCGCCTCGAAGACCACCTTCACCGCCCCCGGCGCCACCGAAGAATCGCCGGCGTTGTGGCACACCTTCGACACCGGCTCGGCCTGGGCGCACCTTGCGCTGCAAGCCAGCATCAGCGGCTGGCACACCCATGGCATGGCCGGCTTCGATCAGGATAAAACCCGTGAAGAGCTGAAGATCCCGGCTGAATATGCCGTGCATGCGGCCGTGGCCATCGGCAAGCTGGGTGACAAGGCCACCCTGGCCGAGTACCTGCAAGGTCGCGAACTGCCCAGCCCACGCCTGCCGTTGAGCCAGCTGGTGGCCGAAGGCGATTTCACGCTGTAAGCCAACCCGTAGACCGATGGGGCGGCAGACTCTGCGCCGCTGCCCCTGACCCACTCAATACCCGCGAGCGAAATCCACTTCGCCGCGCAGCGCCTTGCCGTCCTGCCACGCCTGCAGGTTCTCGACGAACAGCTCGACCATGGCCGGTGGCGAGGTTGGCGCTGCGCTGTGGCCGGTGAGCAGCAAGCCCCAGGCCGTCCAGAACGGGTGCTTGACCGGCAGCGGCTCCTGACGACAGACGTCGATCACCGCTCCAGCCAGGTGCCCTTCCTTGAGCGCTTCCACCAGATCGGCATCCACCACCGCCACGCCGCGCCCGGCATTGATGAACAGCGCCTGCGGCTTGAAGCGCTTGAAGAGCGCGGCGTCGAACAGATCGTGGGTCTGCACGGTGTCGGGCAGCAAGTTGATCACGTAGTCGGCCTCTTCCACCAGACGCCCGAGCTCAGCGAGCGGCGCCACCTCGATGAACGGTGACAATTCTCTCGCCGTGCTGGCCACGCCCAGCAGCGTGACCCCGAAGGGTTGCAGGAACCTCGCCACGGCCTGGCCGATCTCGCCGATGCCGACGATCAGCACGCGACGCCCGGCCAGGCTGCAACCGGTACGTGGATCCCACTTGCGCTCGACCTGGCTGACCAGCCGCGCCAGCACTTCGCGCTCATGGCCCAGCATATAGGTCAGCATGTACTCGGCCATGACCTGGCCGAAGATGCCCACGGCGCGGGTCAGGCGATAGGCACGCGGCAGGCCTTCGCCCAATAGCGGGGTGATGCCCGCCCACGTCGACTGCGCCCATTGCGGGGTCGCGCCGGTGCGCAGCAGGTTGACGAACAGGTCCGGCTGGCCCAGCCAGACCGGGCAGTCCGCCGCCAGCCGCGCCAGCTCGGCAGGGTCGCCGCTGGTGTGTACATTCAAATGGGGAGCAGCTGCGCCGAGCAACTTGGCGTAAACGGCATAATCGTGTTCGGCGATCAGAACGCGGGTCATTGCGAGGCCTTGGTCAAGACAGCTGCGCGACCCCGTATCGGCAGGGCGGCAGCAGGCAGGGTTGGTCAGATAAGGAAAGTCAGATAGGGTCGTTGCGGCGCAGCAGCTCTTCGGGAAGATGCTCGATGTACTCGTCTTCGGCAGGCGGCATCTGCAGGTGGTAACCCTGTGTTTCCAAGTGCTCGAGCACCAGGTTGATGTCTTCGCGCGCCAGGGCACGTTCCGGGCTGAGCACTAGATCGAAGGCGTGCACCGGTTTGCCGAACACGCTCAACAGGCCTTCGGGAACGCGCTCGAGCGCATCGCTCTTGAGCACATAGAGGTACATTCCGTTCTTGCACGGGCTACGGTAGATCGAACAGATACGTTTCATGGCTGGTCTCCAGCGGTGGCCAGGCTATCGAGCAGGGCCTGCCCCATGCGCTCGCGTCGCCATCCACGCAGCGAATCGGGCAATTGATAGGGGCCGTCGGGGTAGCCTGTCTTGAGCAACGCCTCGAGGGTCTTCTTGCGCAGCATCAGCTCGGGCGCCATGTTCAGACGCTCGGCTTCACGCTGACCAATCGCACGCAACTGCTTGAGCACGGCCGACGCTTCGATCGGCAACGGCTCGGGCAGCACCGCGGGCCACTGCTCGGGCGCAACGCTGGCCGCAGCCTTGATCAACGCCAGGATCTGCTCGCCATCCTGGCGGACGGTGCGCGGATGCATGTCTTCGATCTTGGCCAGCGTCTGCAGGTTATCCGGTTGCAGCTTGGCCAGCGGCCACAGCGACTGCTCGCGCACGATGCGGTTGCGCGGCAGGTCGCGCGCACGGGCTTCCCGTTCGCGCCACGCGCACAGTTCGCGCAGTACCGCCAGTTGCGCGCGTGACAGTTTCCAGGCCAGCTTGGCGTCACGGTACAACTCGTCGGGGTTCACTTCGCGGCGCAGCTGTGCCACCAATTCGGCGCCGTCTTCGAGGACCCAGGCGTACTTGTCCTCGGACAGCTGCGGGCGCAGCTTCTCGAACACTTCGGCCAGGTGCACGGCATCCTCGGCAGCGTAGCTGACCTGGGTGTCGGACAACGGTCGCTGCAGCCAATCCGAACGCGTCTCGCCCTTGGGCAACTCGATGCCCAGCACTTCCTGGACCAGGCGCGAGTAGCCCATGGAGAACCCCAGGTTAAGGTAGGCGGCGGCCAGCTGCGTGTCGAACAGCGGCGCCGGCAGGCTGCCGGTCAGGCGCAGCAGCACTTCCAGGTCTTCGCTGCAGGCGTGCAGCACCTTGATCACCGCCGGATTTTCCAGCAGTTGGGTCAGTGGCTGCCACTGGGTAATCGACAACGGATCGATGAGGAAGGCGCTGGCGCCATCGCCGATCTGCAACAGCCCTGCGATGGGGTAGAAGGTGTCGACCCGCATGAATTCGGTGTCGAGGGCAACGTACGGCAAGCTCTGCCAGTGGGCGCAATGCTCAGCCAGGCTGGCATCGTCGCGAATCCAGTGAATATCGATGGCCACAAGGCTCTCCCACGAATAATGGCGCGCAGTATATATCGGCCCTGCTTCCACGGGGACATCCATGCGTGCCTGCGGTCGTTAATCCGGCGAGCGCCCGTTGCGGGCACATGCATTGAACGATCTGCCCCCAACGGGGGGTCGAACCTAGGCATCGGGTCATTTTCCATGGCCCACCATTCTGTCCACCCCACCCAGAGGTGTCGAGATGCCGGTAAAACACAACCTGTTCGCTGATCTGAAACAGAGCAAGGAAGAAGTCGAAACCCGCGCCAAGAGCGACGATCGGCTTAGCCAGCTACTGACCCAATACCATGTCAGCGATGCCGACGTGGTCAAGGCCGAAGACCGCGCCGCGCCGGACGACGAGGTCAAGAAGCTCAAGGAAAAACGCCTGCTGATCAAGGACAAGATCGTTCAGCATCTGGGCTGACCCTACCCATCGCAGCGGCGCATGCGCGCCGCCTCCCGCCGCACCGATCCTGCACGCTTCACAACGTCGACGATTCGCGCTTCAGGTCTGCATGGCGAAAGGGCTTTGTGGCCCCGGACAGCGATGTGGCCACTTGATCGAGCCAGTGCTCGGCAGTGAATTTTGGCGCAGCCCCGGCGAGCGTGATCAGCATCAGGCCAGGCAGCAACGTAGCCGGCCCCAGGCGCTGCAGGCTCCAACGCTCCAGCACCAGCAAGAATCCAAAGGCGGCACTCCCCCCGATCAGCGCGCCCATGATGGCCTCCGCCATCGGGTGGATCACATTGCCCACCAGTGTCGCCGCAAACCATACTCCAAAGCCGATACCTGCCAGGGCTGCTGGCCATCGCAGGTATGGGTGAACCTGCCGCGCCAGAACGCTCGCCAGCACCGGCACCATCAGGCAGGCATTCATCGCATGACCGCTGAACACGGCAATGTTCAACGACGGCAGGCCGATGCCCCAGCCCTTGAACAGGATCTTGCTGGCACCCACCAGGCCATAGGCGCACAGCACCGTCAGCAACCACACCGTACAAGCCGCGCGTGAACCGGCCAACCACAACCAACCGGCAATCACCAGCGCAATTGGAAACATCACGGTGATAGCACCGTATTCCAACAACATGCATCACTCCTTCAAAATCGAACAGGCGGCGCCAGGCGTGAAGCCCGGCGCGACGTCAAAGCGTCTTGTTGAGCGTTATACGCGAGATATCATTCACCGCGATGTACTTCTTGGCATTCTTCGACACACGCATGCAACCAAACACCAGCACGTAGGCACCGGCCAGGTCTTCCAGCTCATGGATGGGGAAACGCTGGGTGAAATCATCGACCAGCGAACCGTCGACCACCACGCTCAAGTCCTGCCGCCCGCCGGTGTTGAGCCACAGGCTCGGCGGCTGATCGCCCGACTGCGCCGCATCGGACACCAAGCCCCAGTAACCGCGCATGCGCTCCAGCTCATCGAACTCGGCGCGGGCGAACGGCACGAAGAAATCGCGCACCTTGAACAGCCCGCTTTCCACCGAAATCAACTGCTCGGAGCGACGGAAGTCCTCACTCAGGATCAAGTTCTTCAACAGCGTGCTCAACCGACGCTGACGCGTCTGCGCCCCCTGGGCGGCATGCCCGCCACTGTGCCGGCCCACCCCGTAGACCGGCTCGGCACCCTCCTCTACCCCGTAGTGACGCAGCGGCGCACCGAAAGCAAAGTCCACCTCTATGCGCTCGCCACGATTGACCACATCATCCTGCTCCAGCGTATCACCCCGATACGACTCACTTTGCGGGCCGCCCATGTCGCAGAAGTCGGCATGCGGCCGCGCACCGAAACACGACGCCTGGCCACTGCGCGCCGCCTTGCGATAGAACCCCGGCCCCAGGCAACGCGGGCACAACAGATTGCGCCGCATGACAGCCACGCAATTGGGGCTCAGCGCCTCGAATCCGGCGATGTCGTAAACGGTGTTGTTGATGGTGCACAAGGCGACGTCCATGCAGCTCTCCGGCTCAAGCGTTTGGTAAGGGAAAGCCGAAGGTTGGCAGGGGGTGGGGTGGGACGATAGGCAAAGGGGGGATTTTCAGATTTGTCCTACAGGGTTTCTTCAGCGCAGCCTATGTATGCAAGAGACCAGGGAGCGAGCCGGTAACCGGCTCACCCTGGACGCAGGTAGGGGCTGCTGGACCCATGGAAAAAAATTTCGCCAGACCGCTTTTCAGGCCTTGGCAATCTCTGGCGCCAGCAGCCATTCGGCACTGTCATTCCAGACGTCCATGCGGACTATCTTGCCATTGCGTACCTCGAACCGATCCAGATAACGATTACCCGAGAAACTGCGGCCATCAGCCCACTCGCCGAACAGCGTGCCGTTCGAATACACCACGGTGTGATCGCCACGATCCATCCAGTCGAAGTTACCCAAGGCCTTTTTGACCCAAGCGTAACGTGAACCGTTGAATGCAGTGATTGCCTGGGGATCGGGCATCACCCGCCCGCCGGTAAAGGTGATCTGCACATCCTCACTCATGAACGTCGCAGCGCGGACCGGATCCGGCGCCATCGAAGCCTCGAGGAAACTGCTAACAATCTGTACGTCTTCGTTCATATCGATCATTGCCATAACTCCTGAATCAAGGGAAACCCGGCAACCAAGGATGCCTCTGCCTGGTGCGGAACGCTTTATTTTGGCGCGTAAACAGGCGCTCGGATGGCTAGTTAAGCCGTTTTCAAGGATGTAACGACTGGCACCCTACTTGCTAGCAATAAATATGCAAATGCTAGCAATCAGGAGAGTAAACCATGGCCACCTGGCTTCCAAACCTGCAACGTCTGCTGTTCCCCGTGGCTGCGGCAGCCACTCTCAACCTGGCAATGGTTCTGGGCGCGCACGCGGCCGAACCGCCGATCAAAGTCGGTCTGGTAGCCGCCCTCTCGGGTCAGTCGGCCAAGTCGGGCGAAGCCCTGACCCGCGGCCTGAGCATGGCCATCAATGAGGTCAACGCCCGCGGCGGAGTACTTGGCCGTCAGTTGGAGTTGGTGCGCCGTGACGACGAAAGCAACCCGTCCAAAGGTATGCTCGCCGCCCGCGAACTGGTCCAGCGCGAAAAAGTCACCGTGCTGTTCGGCGGCTTGGACACGCCGGTTTCTCTGGCAATCGTACCGCTGGCCAATCAGCTGAAAGTACCGTTCATGGGCATCTGGGCGGCAGGTACGAAGATCACCGAGAACGGCGCGGCAGATAACTATGTGTTCCGCGTCTCTGCCGTTGACGAGCTGGTGGACGAGGCGCTGGTGCAATACGGCGTCGCCAACGGCATGAAAAAGCCGGGCATGATCCTTATCAATAACCCATGGGGCGAATCCAACGAGGCAGGTTTCAAACGTGCCCTGGAAAAACGCAGCCTGGCCAATGCCGGTGTCGAGCGCATCCAGGACAGCGATCTGGATGTAGTGCCACAACTGACGCGCCTGAAAAACGCCGGTGCGGACACTTTGCTGATGGTTGGCAATGTGGGTCCATCGGCGCAGGTCGTGAAGTCTCTGGACCGCATGGGCTGGGACGTCCCGGTGGTTTCCCACTGGGGGCCGGCCGGTGGTCGCTTCGGCGAACTGGCAGGCCCGAATGCGTCCAAGGTGCATTTCATCCAGACCTACGTGTTCACCGAACACAACGGCGCCAAGGGCGATGCATTGCTGGCCGCATTGAAAACAGCCTACCCGCAGATCAAGACCGTGGCCGACGTGACCCCGGCAGTCGGCATTGCCAATGCGTACGACGCGCTGCATCTCGCCGCTCAAGCCATCGAAAAGGCCGGCAAAACGGACGGCCCGGCCGTGCGCGATGGTTTCTACGCCATCACCGACTATGACGGCTTGATCAAGCACTACAAGCAGCCGTTCAGCCCATCCAAGCATGACGCCTTGGGGCCTGACGACTATATCTTCAGCCACTTCGTCAACGACCAGATCGTACCGCTCAAGCCGCAGGAGTAAGCGATGTTCACCGCCGCCATTATCACCGGGCTCGGCCTGGGCAGCATGTATGCGTTGCTGGCGTTAGGTTTTCACCTGACCTACGTCGTATCGCGCACCGTCAACTTTGCCCAGGGCAGCGCCATGATGGTCGGTGCGGTGCTCGGCTACACGTTTTGCATCAACTGGGGCTGGCCACTGTGGCTGGGCGTGCCGCTGACACTGATCCTCTGTGCGCTGTATGGCCTGGTGATCGAGCGCTACCTGGTGCGACCTTTCCACAGCCGTGGCTCGCAGGCCTGGCTGATGGCAACGGTGGCGGGCGGAATCCTGGTGGACAACCTTGCGCTGTTCACCTTCGGCAAGGAGCCTCGGCAGTTCGAAAGCGCCTTGGTGAACCTGAGTGTCGAGCTGTTCGGCAGCCACATCAGTGCCCTGCAATTGCTGATTCCGCTGGCGGGCGCAGCCGTCGCCTTGGCGCTGCATCTGGTGCGGCGCTACACCCGGCTGGGCAAGGTACTCGAAGCCTGCGTACAGAATCCGCGCGCCGCGATGTTGATGGGTATCAACGTCAATCGGGTGGTGGCCATCGCCTTCGCGTTGTCGACCGTCTTCGCGGGGGTGGCTGGCCTGCTGATTGCGCCGCTGTTCAGCGTCAACGCGGAAATGGGCATGTTGTTCGGCCTGAAAGCCTTTGCAGTAGCGATTCTCGGCGGCATCGGCAGCGCGGGCGGTGTATTTGCCGCCGGATTGCTGTTCGGCCTGGCCGAAGCATTGATCACCTTGTACTTCGGCTCTGCATTCACCCAGATATTTACCTTCGCGCTGGTCATTCTGGCGCTGGCGATTCGTCCCAACGGTCTGTTTGGCAGCCGGGCATTGGTGAAAGTATGAACAACCTCAAAACCCTGGTCGCTCCGGCGTTCATCGTCTTGCTCGCTGTGCTCTGTGGCGTTCTGGCGTTCACCCTCGACAGCTACTCGCTGTTGGTTTTCACCCTCTGTGCGCTGGCGGCAGTGGTCGGTGTGGGCTTGAACATCCTGATTGGCCTGAGCGGGCAAATTTCCTTCGGACATATCGCGTTCTACGCGATTGGCGCTTATGTATCGGCCCTGCTGAGCATGGCGGGATGGTCGTTGTGGCTGGCCCTGCCGATGGCCGGTGTTGTGGCGGGTCTGATCGGCGCGCTATTGGCGATCCCCGCGCTTCGGGTCAGCGGCCCGTATCTGGCGATGATCACCATCGCCTTCTCGTTCGTGGTGCACCACGGCTTGATCGAATGGCGGGATGTAACAGGGGGCTCAAATGGCCTGATGGGTATCCCGTTGCCGGAGTTCGCCGGCCTCGATCCGGCGATCCTGCTCGCGCTGCTCGCCGCCGCGCTGATGATCGGCGCGCTGTTGTTCTATCGGCGCCTGAGCCAGAGCGGCTGGGGCAAGGCCATGCTGGCGGTGAAAACCTCGGAAATCGCCGCGCGCTCGCTGGGCTTCAACCCGGTGATATGTAAAACCCTGGCATTCGCATTGTCGGCGGCCTTGACCGGGCTGGCAGGTGGGTTGCTCGCGCCCTTGCTGATGTTCATCAACCCGGAGTCCTTCCCCTTCTCCCAATCCATCCTGTTCGTTCTGGCCGTGATCGTGGGCGGCAGCGGTATGCTGTTCGGGCCGCTGATCGGTGCCGTGTTGATCGTGCTGGTGCCGGAACTGCTGTCGGATTTCGCTGAATACCGGTTGCTGATCTTCTCCATACTGCTGCTAATCGTACTGTGGATCGCGCCCAACGGCTTGCTCGGTGCGCTCGCCCGGCGCGTGATCAAACCCGCTCGCCTGGTGCCGCCGACGTGCATCGATCACGCATGCATCGCCGCTCATCTGCGCAGCCGTGGCCCGTCCTCAGGGCTACGGGTTACCGATATCGGCATCCGCTTCGGCGGCGTACAGGCGGCGCAACACGTCAGTCTGCAGGCACCCGCCGGCAGTATCACCAGCATCATCGGCCCCAACGGCGCAGGCAAAACCACGGTTCTGAACATGATCAGCGGGTTCTACGTACCGGACAGCGGCCAGATCGAGTTGCAACAACCGCTGGCTGGGCTGCCTGCCTGGAAGACTGCCCGAGCCGGTATCGCCCGTACGTACCAGACCACCTTGTTGTTCGGCGAACTGTCCGTGCTCGACAACCTGCTCGTGGCGATGCAGAAGGGACGCCTGGGCCTGCCGTTCAGCCGTGCCCTGGAAACGCAACGCAGCCTGGCGCTGGAGTTGCTGGCGCTGGTGGGCTATCGCGGCGAAGTGAACATTGCCGCCGAGGATTTGCCCCACGTAGACCGCCGCCTGGTGGAAATAGCCCGGGCGCTGGCGACTGCACCGACCGTGCTGTTGCTGGACGAGCCAGCGGCAGGCCTCAGCCGTCGCGACACCGACGACCTGGCGGTACTGCTGCGCAAGCTGGCGGATTTTGGCCTCACGGTGATTCTGGTCGAGCACGACATGGCACTGGTGATGTCGGTGTCCGAGCATTTACTGGTGCTCGACGCGGGCAAGCCGATTGCGTCGGGGCCACCCTCGGAAATCCGCCAGAACCCGCAAGTGATCGCCGCGTATCTGGGCGGCACCGACTACCAAGCCACCCCGCGCGCGCAACCCTGGGCGGGTAGCCGCGACGCGCGTTTGTACGTCAAGGATCTGGTCATTGATTACGGCGCGTCCGCCGTGGTCAACAAGGTCAATCTGCTGGTGAATCCCGGCGAACTGGTGGCCGTCCTCGGCGCGAACGGCGCGGGTAAATCCAGCATCCTGCAATGCCTGGCCGGCCTGCATCGCGCCAGCAGCGGCAGCATCCTGCTCGACAACGAAAATATCGAACAAACCAGTGCCAGCCTGATCGCCGCGCAGGGCCTGGCGTTGGTACCCGAAGGTCGTCAGGTCTTTCCTTACCTGAGCGTGCGCGACAATTTGTTGCTGGGTGGTTACTCACGTCGCGAAGCCTTCGATACCGACGCTGAAATCGAGGCCATCCTCAAGCGCTTCCCTCGTCTGCGCGATCGCATCGACAACCCGGCCGGTCTGCTGTCCGGTGGCGAGCAACAGATGGTCGCGGTGGGACGCGGCCTGATGGCAAAGCCGAAAATCCTTCTGCTCGATGAACCGTCTCTGGGCCTGTCACCTGCCATGATCGGCGAGCTTTACGACGCGCTGGCTGCGCTGCGCGACGAGGGTGTGACCATTCTGCTGGTAGACCAGATGGCCAACCTCGCGCTGCAAGTGGCTGACCGCGCGTATGTGCTGGAAACCGGAACCATTGTGAAGTCTGGCAGCGCCGCGCAATTGCGCGACGACAAAGACCTGGCCGCGGCCTACCTGGGCGAAGGAGTCAGCGCATGAACGCTATGCAGATCATCAATGCGCGGCTTGGCGACGGTCACCACCTGACCCAGCTGCAGGTAGAGAACGGCTATTTCGTCGACGCCTGGAGTGACGACACACGCCAGTGGGACACCCTTGATCTGCATGGGCAGCTCATCATGCCCGGCCTGATCGAGACCCACATTCATCTGGACAAGGCCTGCATCATGGAGCGCTGCCACCTGCAGGAAGGCACGCTGGCCGAAGCGGTGGCACAGACCCGAGCGGCGAAAGCGGGGTTTACCGAAGACGATGTGTATCGGCGCGGTGCTCTGGTGCTGGACAAAGCCATCGTGCAAGGCACGACACACATGCGCACCCATGTCGAGTTGGACCCGCAGATCGGCTTGACCGGCTTCCATGCCATTCGCCGCTTGCAGGCTGACTATGCCTGGGCGATCAGCCTGGAGCTGTGTGTGTTCCCGCAGGAAGGGCTGCTGAACAACCCGGGCACCGAAGCACTGTTGTGCGAGGCACTGGAAAGTGGCGCAACGGTCCTGGGCGGGTGTCCGTACATGGACAGCGACCCGCTGGGACAGATCCAGCGCTTGTTCGAATTGGCTACGCGTTACGACTGCGACCTTGACCTGCACCTGGATTTCGATCTGAACCCCGAAGGCCTGACCGTCATGGAAGTCGCGCGCTGTACGCGGCTGCATGGCTGGGGCGGACGCGTGACCATCGGCCATGTGACCAAGCTGTCCGCCCTGCCCAGGGAATCACTGACGGTAATCGCCCTCGAGCTGGCCGAAGCAGGCGTACAGGTGACCTGCCTGCCCAGCACCGACCTGTTCCTGATGGGTCGCGAGGTGTTCCACAACAAGCCCCGCGGGCTGGCGCCGCTGGCGTATCTGCACGCCTGTGGCGTGACGTGTTCGGTGTCTACCAACAATGTCGGCAATCCGTTTACGCCCTATGGCGATGCGTCGCTGGTGCGTCAGGCCAATCTGTTCGCCAACGTCTGTCAGATGGGTACTGTCGGGCAGCTGCTGCAATGCCTGGCCTGGGTCTCCAGCGAGTCGGCACGCCTGCTCAGGCTGAAAAATTACGGCCTGTTACCGGGCTGCCGCGCCGACTTCATCGTCTTCGACGCGCCCTCACCCGCTGCGGTGATCGCCGAGATCAGCGCCCCGGTGATGGGTTTCAAGGGTGGCAGGCAAACCTTCAGCAGACCGGTTGGGAAGTTGCTGAGGCCGTGATCGAACAGGCAACGCCTGCGCATCAGCCACGCAGCGCTTGCTTGAGGTTGAACTCCTCCAGCGCTCGCTCTTCCAGCGCCAGCTGCCCTTCCAGTTCGTCCAGGTGCTCGAGCATGACCGCCACGGCCCGTGCATTGTCGCCCTGCTCCAGCGCGGTAATGATTTCCTGGTGCTCATCCGACGCGCACGACGGCACGTCGTTACGCTGGTACAGCGCCACGATCAATGAGCTGCGCACCATCAGGTTGCCGAGGATATCGCTGAGCACGGTATTGCCGCTGATCTCGCCGAGCAGCAGGTGAAATTCGCTCAGCTCGCGAACGATGGCGCGGCGATCGGTATCGCTGGTGGCTTTGCGCTCGTTACTCATATGGCTGGCAATGCGTTGCCGCTGCTTGCGCATCACGGCCGGGGTAATGGCCTCGACAATGGCCCGCTCGATGGCACGACGGGCGCTGAAGATATCCCGCGCTTCCTTCGCCGTCGGCTGGGCAACCATGGCGCCCCGATTGGCTTCGATGGTCACTACTTTCTGCATCGCCAGGCGCTGTAGCGCGACCTGCACATGATTGCGGTTGGCCTGCAAGGTTTCGACGATGTGGGCTTCGACCAACCGGGTGCCGGGCGGCAGGCGATGTTGGGCAATGGCCTTGAACAACGCATCGACGATACGCTGCACCTCGAGCTGTTTGGCAGTGACGGTACTCAACCCCATCGTTTCCTCTGTTGTCTGGAAGGCCTCATGCCTATACACGAGATGCCCCATATCCGGCAAATGCCCGGTTCGACCCTCAGTCTACCTGGCCAAGGGCCGTACCCTCACCTCGCGGATCATGCATGGCGCTGCGCCGACCCTCGGCATCAATGGCAATGATACCGGCATGGCCCGTCATCGGGCTCTGCGCAGCTATGATTTCCACCTCATGGCCGAGCGCCGCCAGGCCTTCGATGGTCGCGGCAGGCATATCGCCCTCGAGCTTGAGGTTGTCGGTGCTGTCGAAAAAACTGCGGCCCAACAGAAAGCGCGGTGTGGCCAGCGCCTGATCGATGGGCTGCCGATAGTCGATCAGCTGAGTCGCCAGAACCATCTGTGTCTGCGGTTGGCCGTCGCCCCCCTGCGTGCCGAAGAACCAGCGCTGGCCATCGTCCGCCAGGTAACAGGACGGGTTGAGCGTGTGCGCGGGACGCTTGCCAGGAGCCCAGCCGTTGACGTGTTCGGGGTTGGCGTTGAAACCCGCAGCACGGTTCTGCCATAGCACCCCGGTGTCACCCAGAATACAGCCAGAGCCGAAGTCGTGAAACAAACTCTGGATGAGGCAGGCCGTGCGGCCCTGGGCATCGGTCGCCGCCATCCACACCGTATCGGCCGGACGTCCCGGCTCGTTCCACGGCGCTGCACGCTGGTCGTCGATGGCATCGGCATACCCTTGGATGTGCCGTTCATCGAGACTGGCGGCAAAATCCCAAGGCGTGTTCAGGGGGTCGCACAACTGCGCGTTGCGGCGCAGCAGGCCCTGCTTGATGGCTTCGACCAGGTAGTGGTAGTAAAGCGCGCCGCCGTTGCCGACCCGCGCGAGCGGCTTATGCTGCAGCGCGGCCATGGCTTGCAACGTGTACAGACCCTGGCACGGCGGCGCGACGTTATAGAGTCGGCCCTGGCGATAAGGTACTGAGATCGGGGCAACCAGCGGCGCTCGCGTGGCCGAAAGATCGGCCTGGGTCAAGCCACAACCTAGCCGATCGAACGCCGCCTCGAAGGCGTGGGCCAACTCGCCCTGATAGAAGTCCTCGACACCGTGCCTGGCCAGATGCCGCAAGGTATTGGCCAGCGCCGGCTGGCGCAGCGTATCGCCCGCGCGTAGCCAACGCCCATCGGTTTTGCAGACACCGTGCAGGTCCGGCAATTGCTCGATGAGTGGCTGCCGCAATGTCTGCCAAAACAGCTGCGACTGTGAAACCGGCGTGCCCGCCTCCGCCACGCTGGCGGCGTCCTGCAACAGGTCGGACCAACCCAAATGGGAACCCCACTCATGCCGGCTGATGGTTGCCGCCGTCTGCCAACTCGCCAGCGCACCCGCCGTGGTGGCGACCGACGACGGCCCTCTCAAGCCGATGACTCCGCCGTCGGGCAACCGCTGTCCGGCCTGCCCGATCCCCACGATGGTGCGCACCTGAGTGTCGTGGATCATCCACAGGGCATCCCCGCCCAGGCCGGTCATGTGCGGGAAGACCACGGCGAGCATGGCGCTGGCTGCCAACATGGCATCAATGGCAGTGCCACCGGCTTCGAGGATCTGCATCCCAGCGGCACTGGCCTGGGCGTGAGGCGTGCAGATCACCGCACGAGAAGAGGTAGCGATCATGATATGGGGGCCCCGACTTTGCTAGCTATCTATAAAGTGATTGTTAGCAGAGCAATATGTGTGCCGTGGTTTTTACTGGTGGCGGATGAGGCTGGGGGTACGGATAGCAGCGGGATGGATCAAGGAGCTGGCAGGCGAAGAGGGATCTTCAGATTTTCTACCAGGGTTTCTGCGATTGAAGTCATCGGGGGCACCATCTGTGCCCCCCATCCGGTCAGTGTGCCGCGTCGAACTTCGGCGCGGCTTCGATAGGTGCCTTGACCAACAAATACGGCGGCTGCCGGGTGTCGAATCCCTTACCCATCCGGCTCCACTGCCCCAGCGTCACGTACACCGAATCGGCGGTCACGAATACCCCGTCCGGCCACACCAGTCGCGGGTCGCGCAGCACCACATCGAGGCGGCCATCCGGCCAGCGACGCAGCACTTGATGATGCTCGGCATCGGTCATGTACAGACGGCCCTGAGCGTCCATGTCCATCCCGTCGACCATCACCTTCTCCCCTTCATCCTTGATCTGCTCAGCCAGTTGTCGGTCATTGAGGTTGAAGTCAGCAAGGGCCGCGGTCGGCAGGCTCCACAGGTGTCGACTGGTGAGCGGCGAGTAAAACAAACGCGAGCTGTCGGGCGTCAGCGCCAGACCATCGACGCCACCATGAGGAAATGCGCTGTTCTTGCCGTCGTAGCGCATGGGCACACCGTCGAGCTGGGTGACGAAATCTTTTTGCGCCACGATGGAGGGGTGACCGGCGAGCACACGACGCTGCTTGCCGGTGGCCAGATCCACCACCACCAAAGCCGGGTCGTCGCCGAAGGATGAATCGGCGACATAAGCGATGCCTTGGCTGCCGTGGGTGAGATCGATGCGCAGGTCATTCATGTGGCTGTCTTGACGCAAGGCATCCTTGAGCTCGATGGAGGTCACGATGCTGTTGCTGCTCAAGTCGATACCCACCACCTTCGCTGCACCCGCCGGAATGCCATGCTTGCCTGCGCGTTTGCCATCGTCGATCAACCAGAGGCGCCCACGCTTGTCCAGGGTCATGCCGTGCAGGGAAACAAGCCGCTTGGCGTCGGATAGTTCAGACGGCAGGCTGACATCGGCGGAGGGATAGGGAACCAGCTTGCCGTTGACCAACTCACCCAGCGTCATGCCCGCGTGATCCTCGGCATGACGCGGAAAGCCAACGAACGTGCGCCCTTCCGGGGTCACCACGATACCTGACGGACCTGGGCCGCTGAACGTAGCCACCTCCTGGATCGAACCAATGGGAACTAGGCTGCGATCGATGGTCTCGGCATGGGCTGCGTTCACTGCCAGCGCCAATGTTGCGGCCGCCAGGACGGGGATTGAGGTTCGCTTCAATAGGTTTCTGTTCATCCGTTCCAGGCTCCTTCGGGATGAGATGGACTGGTATAGGGTTGATCCTGAAACCGGTTTCAGGATCAACCGAAAAAAAACCTGCTCAGGTACCGATAGGAACAGACGCCGCGACAGGTTCATGGGTATTGAAGGGAATTTAAGTGGGTAAGTTCCACCGGATGGGTGGCGACGTGTGGCTGGGAATGGACTGAAAGGTCGTGACGGCCTAGGCGTTTAGATAGAAGTGGTGGGTGTCGGAGATTATCAGGGCTATGTAGGCACCGAAACAGAGCTTGATGCGCGACTCTCAGATCATTTGCGTGCGGCCCGTGCTTTTACCAAGTTAACTTGAGTAACATATCTCACTAATTAATCGCGAACCGATTAATCTTGTTTTTCCAGTCATCTGCCGCTAACGGTTCGCGGTGATAGTTTCAATATTACTGCAACCCAACCGGCTACGCATATCTCTCGTACTCCAGCACGAAGCTATAGCGTTCGAGACTTACTAAAAGTTGTTTTAATTCATCCCATAAAGTTTGCGTCAGACGGGAAAAATTATTCCCTGCTGGAAACCCCGAGAAAAATCCCTATAGGGATTTTTTCGGAGCCACACCACCTAGCTCCCTAACCGACAGCTCCACACTGCCCGCGCACGACACAAGCGCGAAATACTCTTTGCCAGGGCTGTCTACCGAAACTATCCAGCCTTTGGTCGAGGGGTTATATTCTTCGTCATGAAATATCTGGACGAAATTGCCCCCTTGATTCGGCTTGAACCTATCAAAGTAGGCCCGCACCGATCTCTCCAGAAAGTCTCTCCCTGCCTGGGGGCATGGTTCTATCTGCCGTTTTTCGCAGCCCATCATAAAAAAACAGCATGCAGTTATTACAATCATTCTGAACGAGCACATTTTTTCCTTCCTTTGAATAGCATGCGACCCTGCCGTTGGGTTTCCGTTTGGCCGCTGGAACTTTACTCGGTCCGATGTGAAACGCGTCTGATTTTTTGAAAGCTGCTGTGTCGATATTGTAGGCGCCAAACAGGAGTCGCAGAGGGCAGCATTGCGCTGAAAACCATGGACTCAAGCGTCAAGGGGTGGCCGGTTGCAGACGCACAGGCACCCACTACTTAAATCCCTGACACAAAAAAGCCCCGAGGCTATAAGCACTCGGGGCTTTTTAAATAATGGCGGAGAGATAGGGACTCACCACATACAAGCCTGTAGCCCAGATAACCCGTGAATACAGGGGTCCAAGCTTTAAAAGTAGTACAAATGAGTAGTACAATCCCGTGTACACCTCTCATTCCTACAGTGGCGTGTCCATGGCCGACAACTTGATCCAGAAGAAGGGCGAATCAACGTGGTATGTCCGTCTCGCCGTTCCCGCAGATATACAGAGTGCCATGGGCGGCACCGTACTGATCCAATCGTTGAAGACCGGCCTTCGATCCGAAGCGATGACACGCCGACTCTCCGTTCTCGCTGGTTGGAAAGCGCAGTTCAAGGCAGCCCGCGACAAGCGAAGCAACCGTGGAGAAGGTTGGAAGGACCGTATTGCAGAAGATGCAGACGACTTCACTAAAATCTTTCGTGGCTTGAAGACCGCTGCAGCCCTAGGCGAGTCAGCTCCCCCGCTGATCAGCCTTGATCCAGACGACCTAGAACAGCTTCGCCAGTTTGTGTTCAATGATTCGGAAAGCGGGCGACGACGCCAAGCAGAAGCCGAAGCGGCATACGCAAAGCAAGGGTTGGACAAGGAGATGGCGCTGCATGATCTTGCCCACAAAGCACTAATAGAAACCTTCAGCGAACTCATTGCTTACAAAAACGATCTCTCGGCGGCAGAGGCCGAGGAGATGCAGTCGATCTTCGCTGATCCCAGCGCCCACAAGGTCAAGTCACCTATCACCAAGCAACGCGTCGCAACCTTCCGTCAGTATCGTGAAGCGCGGGGTGTTGCTACCAAGACGATAGACCAGCAGCAGTCGAAGCTGGAGAAGCTTTCTGCCTACTTGGCTAAAGAAGGTAAGGCGCTCGACTTCGATGCGGTTTCAGCATGGCTCGACTGCCTCAAGCTTGCGAGCAAGACCCTCACCCAATACCTGCTGGCGGGTAACGTATTCTGGAAGTGGGCGATGAAGCACGACACTCACTGGCGTGAAGATTTCAAAGACAAGGCTAACCCGTTTGAGAACCATGAACTGCCGCAAGCGCGTGGTAAAGAACGTGCAGGTCGGCAGCGAAAGGACTTCCAACCAAAAGAAATTGCAGAGCTACACGCTGCCGCATCAGCTGCTGACCACACGACACTGGGGGACCTGATCCTCCTGGGTGCGTACACAGGTGCTCGAATTGAAGAGCTTTGCCAATTGAGGATCGAACATCTGATTGAGCCGGATGGAATCAAGAGCTTTGACATTGTCGACTCGAAGACAATGGCAGGCATCCGTGTCGTGCCCGTGCATCCTGCCCTCACAACGACTGTCGAGCGCCTGAAGAACGATTCGAAAGACGGCTACCTCATCCCATCTGATAGCAAGAATAAGTACGGCATACGCTCCGATGCGCTTTCCAAAGCATTTGGCAGACTCAAAGAGGCGCATGGATACGGTGCCCAACACGTCTTTCATTCGATCCGTAAGACTGTCATCACGCAATTAATCAGGGCCGGAGTCCAAGGCACGCTAATCGCTGAACTGGTGGGTCACGAGACGGGTACCGTGACATTTGACGTGTACTCGCAAGGTGCATCTTCAATTCAGAAGCTTGAGGCCATTTCCAAGCTTTCCTTGCCTTCATTGAGCTAAAGCACACCAAAGCGAAGGCGGTTGAGCAATGGTATTTCGACACTCCTCCGACGTCCTCATCGGACGAAGATTAAGCTCATCAACCCACGTAGTGTTTCCTACAGCTCTAGCTATACTTTCACAGCTGACCTACGGAATGACGACGTGCAGGGTCACGGTTATCCAAGGAATGAGTGGACACGAAGAGAGTTCTCTCACGCTTGGCATTTATGGCAGCAGGACTCCGATCAAGGCGATGGCTGAGGCGCTGAAGCACGTCCGATAACTTCGAATAAACCCCCATAAACTCCAGTAAAACCCCACATCGAATCGTCTGTCCTCAGCTCTGTTCATTGCGAAAGCCTAGTATTTACTGGGTAGCGGTACGGTTTGGACTAAGCAGAGGGCGTTTCCACCTGCAGAAACCAGTTCTGAAAAAATATCGCCTGTCAACTCCCTGCTTGACCAGCCGTCGAAATCGTGTATGATTCACCACCTACCCAGTAGGTAGACAGACAATTTGAAAGCCTCCGCCGCGACCACTGAACAGGTGCATTGCATGGGGGCTTAAATTTGCCTGCAATTCACCCAGACAACCGGCGACTACGCCGAAGGACGTGAACCACATCTGAACTGACCATAGGAGGCCATTCATGCACAACGAAACTCCCTTCGCTCTACACCACACTCCCGGCACCATCGTTGCCGACCAAAACTCCGCAGACTCCAAGCCAAAGGCCAAGCGTGGCCCCAAGCCCAAAGTTACGCCAAACCCCAATGCTCATTTGATCAAGGTGGCAGTTGCCAACGACATGCCCTTCGTCGATGACGCGGTGATGGCAGGCCTTTACATCGCGGTAGGAGACAGCAACGGCACGTTGAACGTACGCCCACGCCATCTTCGAGAGGTGATTTGTCTGGACATCATTTCTACGGCTGAGATTCTGCCTCGATTCTTAAGCAATACTGCTGAGCCCATCTCGGAGCGTACAGCCCAGTATTTAGCAGCGGGAGGGCGTGTTGCCCTTGGTGGGATCGAACGATACCTTCACCAGCACCTACGCCTGAAAGCACGCCTGCAGGCTCAGTGGGACCAGCTACAACGTATCCATGACGAATGCGGGCGTTCTGAATGGGATTACAGCTTCGACAGTAACTTCGTCAGCAGCCTATTGGTCGAGTGGGAGAATTCGTACTGGGATGAAGGTGAGGAAGGCGATGCTGCGCGAATTACCGCAGGATATAGATTAGGAGCTGGCGCACGACCTCCTGAATTACCGCAGGATATTAGTTAGACACTGTATGTCGTATCCTCAAAGGTCACTCTCAGACCGGCAGGTCTAAGCTTGAGACACCTCGACCAAAGGTCATAGCTTAATGATCTAATGTGTTAATGGGGAATAAAATTGATGACTATCAATTCCCCAGAAAATCAAAAGGATGATCCTGTGTCGGTGCGACACGGAGTACCCCTTCAACTCCGTTGATTCTCTGCACCATACAGACCGGAGCGGTAAGCTCATCTAGTTTGGTTTCCATCTTTTCTATTGGTCTGAGGTATCCCTTTGTACTGCCGTACAGGGTGCATCATTTTCTTTAGCGCATCATTTGACTGATAGGTCAACAGCAGCCTCACAAACAGTACGGGAACTGCTGAGAACTGACCGATTAAGATGCGATTGATCCAGCGTGAGCGGGCAGGCAGAAGACTTATGGCTTACCTCCTGAAATTACATCCAGCCACCCCGGCGTCTTTCCTTCTGGAGCGGCGATTGGTGCTTTGGGTGCAGAAGAACCGCGATCACTGGCAGCATCTGCAATGACCGTTAGCTTGTCGTGCATAGACACCAGTAGGAACCAAACGCCCGAACCGAAGCAGCCAATCAGGAAGCCAAGTATCGCACCGATGAGCTGATGGCCTGCACCTGAGCCTATGATAGCTCCACCGATGACACTGAACAAAATCCCTATCCAAGCAAAAAAGCTAACAACCTTGATGACCAAATGCTTCATTTCAGCCACCCCATTGCCGTCATTGCAGTCTTGCCACTGGGTAACTGAATGAGTGCAGACGCACCGCTAGCGTCTGTCTCGATGAAACCTACTCTTGTAGCGGTTGAGAACGTTCGGCACTTACCAGATGCAACCAAGTGAGCAGCACCATCTTCATCTTGGTCGAGTGAAGCAGCGACGAGGTCCCGCCAGTCGCCAAGTTTGTAGCAAGCCATGGAGCCTCCTACCAGCGTTTTCTTTGGGTAGGTGTCAGCTATGGCGGCAGATGCAGTCAGGGACAGCAGACATAGCAGGTAAGCATTGGTCTTCATCGAGCGACTCCTTTGATGCAGGTTAATTGAATGGGGCACTGCATTCACAGTATATTGTGAAGACCGCTTCATGCTCAACCCCGACAGTGTGCTCTCACTATCGCGGAGCAATGACATTGGAGATCGGAGTAGCCTTTGGGCGTGTGCTACGACAGAAAAGACGAGAAGCAGGCTTGACTCAAGAGGAGTTGGCGCTGGAAGCCAATGTGCAGCGAAACTACGTGAGCTTGATCGAAAGGGGCCTGAACCAGCCTACGATTGCTGTCTTATTCAAACTGGCTATCGCTTTGAACTGCAGCCCATCCAAGCTGATCTTCCTAGTGGAAAAGGAATTCGAGCGATTGTGAAAGCTCAACCTTCGCCTAGGCCAATTTGTACAGCCCATGTAGTTTCGCTGAGCTTCTGTAGGACAGTGCAACACCGTACCGAGATGGTCAGATGTTGCAATCCGAATGGGATGTAGGCGATATACTCAAAGCTTTCAGAGCTTCGCTACAAATCCCTTTAAATGCTCAAGTGACTCTTTATAGTTTTTCTTCGGAATTCCCACGTCCTCGCCGCTCGGCATTATGTAGCTGTTTTGGAGTGGTAACCGGTGCAATGGAATACCAAGACTTGCTGAAACCTTACCAGCTGTGTGAAAGTCTTTAACGTTGGAGATGAATAACTCTTCGAACTCTTTCGCATTTGCGGGTGGAATTGTGCACCGATAGTAGATATCCGGGTCGGCTGCGTATTGACTCCAGCAATATTTAATTAGCTCCCCTCTAACTGCATCAAACGCCGCAGCCACTCCTAGATTAGTTGTGAAATTGTTGAAAGGAAGCTCGAAAATCTTGGGGAGGTCGAGTCCATGCATTTGAATTTGGCGACTGAAAGTCATGACTTTCGCTGCATAGTTTCTTGTCGCAGATGAAGGATACTTCCCGTACAACAGCATAAGAATACCTTTGATACCTTCCAGCGAGCTAAAGTCGGCCATCATGGGAACAATCAGCGCATCGGACGACACCAAGGCCATCTGAGTGTAGACTGAGAAACTCGGGTTACAGTCAATAAATACGGTCATCTCTTCGTATTCAGAATTCTGGAGTTCGATTTCGCATAGCCTGCGGATTGCGGTGACGTATTCTTTCCATGCATAGATATTCGCCGGATTCATAGTGGCGAAGTTCAAAGCCAATGTCAGCGACTCTAGAAAAGAATCACCAGCAATAAGGTACAGGTTTTTAGTTACCTGCGAATTTAGCGGATGGACCTGAGTCAGGTAGCTAGCAGGTAGGCTAGTGAATCCCGAGTTTCCTGCAAGCATCCAATCCATGAACCCTACGATATTTCGTCGAGTCGCTGTGGATTGCAAACGCTGGTTAGCCTTATATCCCACATGCCCGCCACCTAATAGAAACTGAGAAATGTTTGCTTGAGGGCAAAGGTCAATGACCAGCACCAGTTTTTGAGGGTTTTTCTCAGCGTACAAGCAGGCCGCGTTTTGGCATAGAGTGGTTTTGCCCACCCCGCCCTTGTTGTTGTAGAAAGCGTAGATTTTGGTGGTCATGATTTATCGTCCATCCGTGGGAGAAGAGAAGTGAAAATTCGGAGCGCAGCGATTGCATTTCACCACTCTACATTTGTCACTGCAAACTATTCTTACCCGTCGACCTGCTATCAAAGCAGTCTACTTTTCGGGTAGTACGAAGGTCGTGGACTACCATTCAGATTCTACTATCAATAAACCCTTTAAAATAGGCCAATGATAGAATATCATTGATCCATTGAACTAATAGTCCAAAGGATAGATTCCATGATCGCCCACCTATACCTCCGCGCATCAACCAAGGATCAAGACGCCCATCGTGCAAAATCTGCTATGGAAGCATTCGCGGACGACCGAGGTTTACTCATTGCTGACACCTATAGCGAGAATATCAGCGGTACGACACTCAACCGCCCAGAATTAATGCGCCTGCTGGATACCTCCAATACAGGGGAGGTGCTTCTATGCGAATCCGTAGACAGGCTATCTCGCCTCTCTCAAGCTGACTGGGATGTACTCAAAACCACCATCAAGGCAAAGGGTTTACGCTTAGTCATCGCTGATCTGCCTACCAGTCACATGATGGTTGAGGATAAAGGCATCACTGGGCAGATCATGGAGGTCATCAACAACATGCTGCTTGATCTCATGGCTACCATGGCTCGGCTAGATCAAGAGAAGCGCGTAGAGCGAATCAAGGAAGGCATCAGTAAGAAGAAAATCGACGAGCCAAACTGGAAGCCAGCAGGCAAGTCGAAGAACGTTGAGCTTTGGTCTAAAGTCCGCAACCTCATGACTAAGCACCCAACCATGACCGCTGACGAGATAGCAACGCTTGCAGGTTGCGGTGTTGCCACAGTTTACAGAATCAAGCGTGAAGTGAAGGTCTAATCGTTACCTCCCGCCAAAGCCCCCATGAGTAGGCTTTGTCCGCGCTGCTCCTGAGTCATCACGTGACATACATCGTTTCCGGGGAAAAGGTTTAAATCCCATCACTGCACGGCACCCGCTGCTCATGATGGATAGACTGATTGTAGTGGCGAGGGAGCCCAGCGCCTCTCAGTTATTTTTGGTTCCCTTTGGACCTTCTCTGTCGAGGCTGCGATTGTTGGTTAAGCACCTGACTTGCTCACCATGATTTTCAGCCAGAGAAAGCGAAGCACCAGTGAACGAGGTCGTTATTTTCAGCGGGGAATTTGGAACCCGTCGGTAGAAGGCTAACCCCTCCCAGCGGAGGGGCAGGACCCTCGCCCAACACGATGGTGTCACTTGCAGGGAAATGCCCTTCGGAACGCCTCAAATGCAAGAAGACTGACATCTACGTTCAACTTCTCTGGATGGTCATTCAGATACTTCGTTAGCACCCTGATGCCCTGCCCAACCGTGTAGCCTCTTTCTGGCATGCATACGGCTGTCGTAGAAGGGTCTGCGACCTGTGCGAACATTAGACCATCGACAATGCCTATAACGAAGCCTGCACACACGCCCGCATGGAACATTTGGCTTGATGGCGGCGGGTCTTTCAAAAAAGCCCGGCAGTTATTCAGCATTTCATTTCCTGTATCTGCGTGCGCGACAGTAAACGTGCAGATTGCCAGACTCAGCGCCACAGCCGCCATTTCGACTTTCATAAGTCTTCCTTGAATGGTGGCCCGATGCCACAATAAACACGAGAGACAGAAGATTCTCCCTAAGTAAGCAACTCGGGCAGGGTTGGCTAGAAAAGCGTTTTCCATACCTCTAAACCGAAATAGCCAACAAGCAGAAGCCCCGCCCCTATGCCGAAAGCCACGGTAGGCACCAGCAACCATATCCAGAGCCGATTCATCCTTGCCTCGTGCAGCCTCCGTGCAGTCTCCATGGCGGGGACCAGCGAGCCTCTACCCGAGCTCTTCTCAAGCATGGTCTGGATACGATTCAAATACACCGTGCCCCAGATCATCTTGGTTACCTCCCACGAAATGAAAAGTAGCAAGGAGCTGAGTGCAAGCAGACCGCTGACAGCGTAGAGCCAGTGGGGCAACCTCGCCAAGAGCGTCGACCAGAATGCGAAGTATCCAGCATAACCTGCCACCAAGATCAGGTTTGCATAGCTCGTAGAGTGGGCCATCTCCTTCTCATTCATCTGAACCCACGCTGCAACAGCCTTGTCATCCTCGCACGCCTGTTGAAACCTCCTGATTTCGAGAATCTCTCTCCGCACGCTTTCCACGCTTCCGGTGATCGCTTTTTCCCAATCCCCTTCTCTTCTTCTCATGGTGTCCGTCCAGTGCCTCCAGTGCCAGATAACGGATTGAGCCTAGACGCGATTACGGCACACCGCCACTCTCAGAAGGTAAGCACACATCCCAGCAAAGACATGGATAGCCCTAGTAGTTTTTTGTTGCACAAGATCAGAAAGTGCTGCGAAAGCTACATCACTCAGTCACCTTCAGATGCGAAATGTTCGGCACCTGAGCGCTTTGCTCCTGCCGCAATTGGCCCCCAAGTTGCTGACTGCCGGTGCCCGGTGTGAAAGAGCCTTACTACTTTTTTCAGGTCGCCAAGTCGAGCGGCAAATCGCTGATATCTTTTAGCCGACGGCCATGAACCATGATAGCGAGGAGTTCAGCAGCGTCGTCCCTACCCTGCTCCAGCAAAGTCTGCTGAAGTTCGTACAGGGCGAAATGGTAGACGCAGTCAATATCTCCGGTACCGAGAGCGATAGATGCTAAACGACTTGGTGTCGGCTCTGCAGTCACTACCATAATTTTCGGAAGGTGCCCCTTGCGGTTTCGCATAAGGTTTAACGCTTCTGTACGAGCGTTCTGCGCTCTATCGCTTCTCATAGTCCACTTGCAAGAGATACTCCCATGAAGCAGCGGCTGACCACCTGTGGAAGCTCGCAGGCTAGCCATTGTGCTTACAGAACTATCAACAAGAAATTCATAGAGATTGATTTGTTCGTCAGACTCCAAGCCTCTGGCAATAACGATATCGGGAGTAATCGTGTAGTCACTGCCCAAAGCAGCCGCTAGCTCTGAGTCAGCTCTAGCCGCACGATCCAAGGCCACGAGATGTGCATATTGTTCGTACTTCGCGATCTCTAAACGATTACGGCCAGACACCTGACGCACATCCCAATCACCGGGACGTAGGTGCTTAAGCTTCAAAAAAGTGTTTCTGACAAACTGTGCACAGGCACCCTCAAACTCATTCCCGGACGTTTGACCTGCCTGCCGCTCGGCGATGGTTTCTGCTTTCAATAGGTCGGCGATACCCTTCGCGATCGCGATACTGCCTTTGTTACTGCTGTCAGCATTACTAGGCACACCTTTATCAGTAATGGTCAACGTTGTCTTGAGCAGTGAAGCGTGGAATTCTTTCCGGGCTTGTACAAACTGTGCAGGGATATCCATCAAGCTACCTGAATTAAACGTTTTGCAGATAGTGCGGTAAGAATTTGGCTTGCTACTGCACATGCAACGGGCGGCGGAAACGCATTTCCAATCTGACGATACGCCGCAGTCTTTTTCCCGTGAAACTGCCACTCATCAGGGAAACCTTGAATGCGGGCAGCCATACGAGTCGTGAGCTTAGGCATTCCCTCGAAAAACTCGGTAGGAGGTTCGTTTGCGATCCCCATCCCACAGACGCCAATCGATGCCCACGCCTTTTTTGCCCTAGTCGGACCCAAGTCGGGGCCGCCGTGCTTTTTCGACCCACCCACAAGCGTGGGAGCGATAGTGTTGGCCTGCTGTCTCCACGCATCAGCACCATGCCATCCATTTTCCTTCATCAAATCATGAAGCAGCTCCCCAACCGTTGGAGGAGTGATTAGCTTTGGCTCAGGCCACGAAAAGTTGTGAGCGAGGTCCTTCCTGATACCAACAAAGACCACTCGGGGACGGAGCTGGGTCACGCCGAAGTCGGAGGCGTTAAGAAGTCTCCACCCTGAAACGTATCCCAGTTTTTTGAGTTCGTCTTCCACACTGGCCCGGTAGTCTGCGAAAACAGGATCAAGGAGACCACGGACGTTCTCTAACATCACTGCTTTAGGCCGACATTCATCCACCAAGCGAACAGCTTCCGGGAAAAGATCGCGCTCATCATCAGCGCCGAGTTGCTTGCCAGCCTTTGAAAACGGGGGGCAAGGGACACCACCGGCGACCAAATCCACACCATAGTAGGGAAGCCCATTGAACTGCCGCAGGTCTTCCTCGCGAACATTCCACTCCGGACGATTCAAGCGAAGAGTGGCACACGCAGGCGGCTCAATCTCCACTAGAACCTCGTGTCCAAAGCCCGCCATTTCAAGGCCAAGAGCTTGTCCACCAGCTCCAGCACACATTTCCAATGACGTGAATTGGTCCATCTTCCCCCCTCCTGAATCAATTGCCTTGCTGGCTCTCTACGTGACTCCAAAGACATCACGACGTGTACAAAAATACAGTATTTTGGACAGCTTACCAACTCATAATGTTGGTGGAAGTTATTGAGTCGGCCAAGCCCAAATCACGATCCAGAGTAGTACAAATGAGTAGTACAATCCAGAAATGAAAAAGCCCCACAGACCTTGATCTGCGGGGCTTTTCAAATAATGGCGGAGAGATAGGGATTCGAACCCTAGGTACCGGTGAAGGTACAACGGATTTCGAATCCGTCCCATTCGGCCACTCTGGCATCTCTCCAACGGCGCGAATCATACCAGCGTCTGCGCCAAACGCGAAGCCCCTGATGCAAAATAATTTGCGAATTCAGGCGCTTGCGCGTCTGCAGCGGTGTTACAGCGGCACGCCCAGGCGGTTGGCCACTTCTTCGTAGGCTTCGATGACGTCGCCCAGGCCCTGACGGAAGCGGTCCTTGTCCATTTTCTTGCGGGTGTCCTTGTCCCACAGGCGGCAGCCGTCGGGGCTGAATTCGTCGCCCAGAACGATAGAGCCGTCGCTGAACACGCCGAACTCGAGCTTGAAGTCGACCAGCAGCAGGCCGGCGTCGTCGAACAGCTTGGTCAGCACGTCGTTGACCTTGAGCGACAGCTCTTTCATTTTCGCCAGTTGCTCGGCGGTGCCCCAGCCGAATGCCACGACGTGGGATTCGTTGATGAACGGGTCACCCTTGGCGTCGTCCTTGAGGAACAGCTCGAAGGTGTACGGGTTCAGCTTCATGCCCTCTTCGACGCCCAGGCGCTTGACTAGGCTGCCGGCGGCGTAGTTGCGCACCACGCATTCGACCGGAATCATGTCGAGCTTCTTGACCAGCACTTCGTTGTCGGCCAGCAGCTTGTCGAATTGGGTCGGGATGCCGGCGGCTTCCAGTTTCTGCATGATGAAGGCGTTGAACTTGTTGTTCACCATGCCCTTGCGGTCGAGCTGTTCGATACGCTTGCCGTCGAACGCCGAGGTGTCGTTGCGAAACAGCAGGATCAAGCGGTCGGCGTCGTCGGTCTTGTACACCGACTTGGCTTTGCCGCGGTAGAGTTCTTCACGTTTTTCCATGATGGGCTCCGCTTGCTAAAAGTATGGGCTAGGCGCCCCTTTGGGACGCTAGGCGATGTGGCGCCAGTCGAGCCCTGAGTCTTGGTCGGCCAGTTGCAGCCAGTCCGCGTCGCACCCCAGGGTGTCGACGAAGCATTGCCGGGCCAGCTGCGGCAGGTTGTTCTTGCTGCTCAGGTGGGCCAGCACCAGGTGTTGCAGGTTCTGCCAGCCCAACTGCGCCACCAGGCCGGCTGCCTGGTGATTGTTCAAATGGCCCCAGTCACCGCCAACGCGCTGCTTGAGAAAATAAGGGTAGTGCCCACGGGCAAGCATGTCGCGGCAGTGGTTGCTTTCGATCATTAAGGCATCCAGGCCCTGGTAGTGGTCACGCACCCTGGCGCAATGGGAGCCCAGGTCGGTCAACAGGCCGAAGCGTCGCTTGCCGTCGCTGAACACGTACTGGGTAGGCTCCAGGGCGTCATGGGCCACGGCAACCACTTCGATACGCAACGCACCGATTTCCAGCACGTCGCCGCAGCGCACATGGGTGCGTACCGGCACCGGCTTGCGCAGGCCGCGCTCGGTGCCGAGGCTCATGTAGACAGGCACGCCATGGCGGCGCGCCAGCAGCTCCACGCCATGCACGTGGTCGGCATGTTCGTGGGTCACCAGCACGGCGCTCAATTGCGCGGCGCTCAGGCCCAGGCGGGCCAGCCGACGTTCGGTTTCGCGCAGGGAGAAACCGCAATCGACCAGCACATGGGTGTCTTCGCTGCTGATCAGCGTGCCATTCCCTTGGCTACCGCTGCCGAGAACGGCAAAACGCATCGCTTAACCCAGGTTGTCTTGAATCACACCCAACACACGGCGGGCAACATCTGCCGGGGCCACGGTGTTGATGTTCTTCTCGACAGTGACCTGGACGCTGTCGCCCACCTTGCTCAGGCGCACCTGATAACGCTCGGCGCGGGCTTCGATTTCTTCCTTGCTCGGCGCATTGCCGAACACGCGGCTGAAGAAGCCGGGCTTGTCGTCGGCGCGCTGGGCGGACTCGGCAACGTTGATGTAGTACAGGCCCAGGCTGCGGTTGATGTCTTCGATGCGCCACTGGCCCTGCTCCAGGGCACGGCCCACGCTGGACCAGGCACGGTCCAGGTCGGCGCCGACGTTGAGCACCGGGTTGCCGCTGCCGTCTTCGCTCATGGCCACACGGCTGGGCGCGTCGAAATCACGCGCGGCGACGAGAGACACCGAGCCGCCGCGCTCCGAGTCGCGGGTCATGCTGGCGAGCATCTGGTCGACCAGGATCGAGTCCAGGCCGGTGTTCACCGAGCGCGCCGGGAAATCGGGCTCGGTGCTGCTGCCGGCCGGGCGCTCGACGCTGACCACGTAGATTTCGCTGCTGTTGCGCTGCACGCCTGGTTCGATGCGCACGCGCACGCGGGTTTCGCTTCCACTGGAGGTGGTAGCACCGCTCAGGCGCTGTGCCATGGACGCGGAGAGCTCGTCGAAGCGCTGCCAGGTGGTGGTGAATTCACCGGTTTGCGGACGGTCTTCGGCGATGCGGAAACCGTTGTCCTCGAAGAACTGGTGAGCGATCGGCCAGACTTCGGCAGGCGCACGCTGGGCCATGATCCAGCGGTTTTCGCCGCTGCGCTGCAGCGAGAAATCACTGGCCTGCGCAGCCACCTGCAAAGGCAGTGGGCGCGGCACTTCGAATTCGGAAGCCTTGGCGTTATCGTCGGCGACGTTGCGCGGGATCGGCAACAGCGGATCCAGACGCTTGTCGGTTTGCACGCCGGGCGGCAGTTGCATCGGGGCGGTTTGGGTCGCCTCGAGGTAATCATTGCCACGATCGCGGAAGTAACCGTTTTCGCCCCAGAGCCACCCGCAACCGCTGGTGCTCGAAATGACCAAGGCAAGGGCAGAAAGGCCAGCCAATCGCTTCATGCGTCTTACTTCCTCAATTAAACCAGGACGCCGGACTGGCGCAGGGCCTGCCGCAGCGGTTCATGACAGGTGGCGCTCAACCAGGTGAGCGGCAGGCGAATGCCTTCGGGCATCAAGCCCATTTCATGCAACGCCCATTTGACCGGAATCGGGTTGGCTTCCAGGAACAGGTTCTTGTGCAGCGGCATCAGCTTGTCGTTGATGGCGCGGGCCAGTTCGGCCTCGCCCTTCAACGCCGCATTGCACAGGTCGGCCATGGCGCGCGGGGCGACGTTGGCGGTGACCGAAATATTGCCCTTGCCACCCAGCAGAATGAGCTCGACGGCAGTCGGGTCATCGCCGGACAGCACGAGGAAGTCGCTGTCGACACGGCTGATGATGTCCTTGGCACGGGCCAGGTCGCCGGTGGCTTCCTTGATGCCGATAATGTTCGGCACGCTGGAAAGGCGCACGACGGTGTCGGCCAGCATGTCGCAGGCGGTGCGGCCAGGAACGTTGTAGAGGATCTGCGGAATGTCGACGGCTTCGGCGATGTGCTTGAAGTGCTGGTACAGGCCTTCCTGGGTCGGCTTGTTGTAGTACGGCGTGACCAGCAGGCAGGCATCGGCGCCGGCCTTCTTGGCATTGCGGGTCAGCTCGACCGCCTCGCGGGTGGAATTGGCGCCGGTGCCGGCGATGACCGGGATACGCCCGTTCACCTGCTTGACCACGTGCTCGATGACCTTGATGTGCTCTTCGTAGTCGAGCGTCGCCGATTCGCCGGTGGTGCCGACCGCGACGATGGCATGGGTGCCCTCCTTCAGATGGAAGTCCACCAGTTTGCTCAGGCTGTCCCAGTCCAGACGCCCTTGGGCATCCATGGGTGTGACCAGTGCCACCATACTGCCCGCAATCATGCAACCGCTCCTGCCGGAAAAAGAGAGCGGTAATGGTACTGGCGCTATCCACCTTGCACAAGCGAAGTACCACGCCGCGAGCATTCCCCTTGGCGCCGGTTTTCTATACCCTTTCAGACTTTGATCGGCAGGGGTTGCCTTTCTTGCCTGGTCATCGCCTGCCGTAACGGCGCTTCGAACCCCGTCCCTGAGCCTTGCCACCTGGCTTTACCTCGTATTTGCGGGCGTTGCCGGGCGGTCGGCCGAGGTACGCACGAGGTACGGCGCAGGCCTTGAACCAGTCATCCGGCCCCTTGACGCCGCCGACCGCTCATCGCTTTAGGAATGCTGCATGTCCACCCCCACAGTTCGCGAACAATTCCTCGTCATCAGCGCCCTGGGCCGTAATCCCATGGAACTGACCAATGTACTGTGCCGCGCGGCCCACGACGCCCGCTGCTCGGTGTCCACCTCGCGCCTGACCCGCCACGGCGAATACAGCGCCTTGGTGCTGCAGGTGGCAGGCAACTGGGACGCCCTGGCGCGCCTGGAAACCAGCCTGGCCTCGCTGGCCAAGAAGCACGACTTCACGGTCAGCCTGGTGCGCAGCGCCACCCTCGACAGCCGCCCGCAAGCGCTGCCGTACGTGGCCTACGTCAGTTCGGCGTACCGCTCGGACATCATCAACGAGCTGTGCCAGTTCTTCATCGACCACAACGTCGAGCTGGAGAACCTGACCTGCGACACCTACCAGGCGCCGCAGACCGGTGGCACCATGCTCAATGCCACGTTTACCGTGACACTGCCCGCCGGCGTGCAGATCAGCTGGTTGCGCGACCAGTTCCTGGACTTCGCCGATGCCTTGAACCTGGATGCGCTGATCGAACCCTGGCGCCCACAGAACCCCATGTAAGGACTGACCGATGGCTGTCGCTCTCAATGAACCTGTAGCCGATTTCAAAGCCCAGGCCACCAGCGGCCAGAGCGTCCGCCTGAGCGAGCTCAAGGGTCGCCAGGTGGTGGTCTACTTCTACCCCAAGGACAGCACGCCGGGCTGCACCACCCAGGGTCAGGATTTCCGTGACCTGCTCGAGCAGTTCAAGGCCGCCGACACCGAAGTGTTCGGGGTGTCGCGCGACGGGCTCAAGTCCCACGAGAATTTCAAGGCCAAGCAGAGCTTCACCTTCGAACTGATCAGCGATCAGGACGAGGCGTTGTGCCAGCTGTTCGACGTGATCAAGTTGAAGAAGCTGTATGGCAAGGAATACCTGGGCGTGGATCGCAGCACCTTCCTGATCGACCGGGACGGTGTGTTGCGCCAGGAATGGCGTGGCGTGAAGGTGCCGGGGCATGTGCAGAGCGTGCTGGAGGCGGCACAGGCGTTGGGCAAGGGTTGAGAGGGGGTTGGATTTTTCGCGGCTACTGACCGCTCCTGCGACGATTGTGTGTAGGAGCGGTCAGCGGCCGCGAAGGCCGCGCCGCGGTTTCAGAGCATCGGCGCCACGGTGGGCTCCTGCCGCGGCCAGGCATCGAGCACGGCCTTGAACAAGGTTGCCAGGGGGATGGCGAAGAAGATCCCCCAGAACCCCCACAGCCCGCCGAACAGCAACACCGCGCAGATGATCGCCACCGGGTGCAGGTTCACCGCCTCGGAGAACAGCAGCGGCACCAGCACGTTGCCGTCCAGGGTCTGGATGATGCCGTACACCACCATCAGGTAGATGAACTGGTCGCCCCAACCCCACTGGAACAGTGCGATCAAGGTCACCGGTACGGTCACCACCACGGCGCCCACATAGGGCACCACTACCGACACGCCTACCAGCAGGGCCAACAGCGCCGCGTAGTTCAAGCCCAGCGCAACGAACGCGATGTAGGTCACCACCCCGCAGATGAAGATCTCGATGACCTTGCCACGGATGTAATTGGCGATCTGCCGGTTCATCTCCTGCGCCACCCGAGTCAGCAGCGCCCGCTCGCGCGGCAGGTAACCGCTGACCCAGCGGCCGATCATCACCCGGTCCTTGAGAAAGAAGAACACCAGGATCGGCACCAGCACGAAATAGATCATGATGTTCACCAGCAGTGGCAGGCTGGACAGGGAAAAGGTCAGTGCCCACTGGCCGAACTTGCCGATCTCGCCGCGCGCCGCTTCGATGGCCTGCAGCACCTGTTCGTCGCTGACCAGGTGCGGATAGCGCTCGGGCAGCAGCAACAGCAGTGACTGCCACTTGCCCAGCATGCCGGGCAACTCGTTGAACAGCGTGATCAACTGGTGCCAGAGCAGCGGCACGAGCACCAGCATGAACAGCGCCAGCGCACCCATGAACAGCGCGAACACCGCTCCCACGGCCACGCCCGAAGGCACCCGCAAGCGTTCCAGGAAATTGACCAGGCCCTGCATGAGAAACGCCAGCACCATCCCTGCCAGCACCGGCGCCAGCATGCCGCCCAGGGTCAGTACGGCGGTGAACGCCAGCACCAGCAGCACCGCCAGGACGACGGCCTCTTCGTCGGAGAAGTACCGCTGGATCCAGTTGCGTAACACTTTGAACATTGAAATTCCCTTGAATGGCCCAGCTACCGAAGGTGGTGGATCAGGCCTTGCGCAACCAATACGAGTAGACCCCGTCCAGCGCCTGTTCATGTAACAGCGCGTGACCTGCCAACGTGGCGAACGAGCGGAAGTCGCGCTGCGAGCCGGCGTCCGTGGCGATCACCTTCAATACCGTGCCACTGGCCATCCGGTTCAGTTCCAGCTTGGCCTTGAGCAGTGGCAACGGGCAATTAAGACCGCTGGTGTCCAGCTCGGCGTCACATTCGGGCGCATCGCTCATCGATATCTTCTCCAACCAAAGAAAGCCGTGATGCTGCCTCGATCGCGGCAGCCAGCGGCGCGACAGGATAACCCAAGGCCGGCGCCTCTGGTGGTCGTCGGATGGGGCGGCTACAGTAGGGCCTTTCATCTGCCGAGCTCAGTGCATGCCCTTTCTGCGCCCTACCCTGCTGACACTTGCCTGCCTGCTGGCGCTGCCGGGCCACGCCAGCGATCTGCCGTCACTTGGCGACGCCAGTTCCGCGATCGTCTCGCCCCAGCAGGAGCATCAGTTGGGTCGTGCCTGGCTGAGCCTGCTGCGCGGTCAGGTCAAACAGCTCAATGACCCACAGCTCAAGGATTTCGTCGAAACCAGCGTGTATCGGCTCTCTGAAACCAGCCAGCTGAACGACCGGCGCCTGGAGTTCATCCTGATCGACAGCAAAGAGCTCAATGCCTTCGCTGCGCCAGGGGGCATCGTCGGGGTCAATGGCGGGTTGTTCTTCAATGCCGAAACCGAGGGTGAGTACATCGGTGTGCTGGCCCACGAACTGGCGCACTTGTCGCAACGCCACTTCGCGCGCGGGGTCGAGGCGCAGCAGCGCATGCAACTGCCGATGATGGCAGCGCTGCTGGCCGGCATCGTGATCGCCGCGTCCGGTGCCGGTGACGCCGGCATTGCGGCAATCGCCGGCAGCCAGGCTGCGGCGATCCAGGAACAGCGACGCTTCTCCCGGCAGAACGAGCAGGAGGCGGACCGCATCGGCATCATCAACATGGAAAAGGCCGGCTACGACCCGCGCAACATGCCGACCATGTTCGAACGCCTGATGCGCCAGTACCGTTTCGATGCACGGCCGCCGGAATTCCTCCTGACTCACCCGGTCAGCGAATCGCGTATCGCCGACACGCGCAACCGCGCCGAACAGGCCGCCAAAGGGGGCAAGGAAGACAGCCTGTGGTACCAACTGATGCGCGCTCGGGTTCAGCTGTACTACGAGGAAACCCCAGGGCTGGCAGCCAAGCGCTTCCGCGCGCAACTGGATGAAAACCCCAATGCGCTCCCCGCGCGCTATGGCTTGGCGCTGGCTCAGGTCAAGGCTGGCCAACTCAACGAAGCGCGGGAGAACCTCAAGCAGCTGCTCGGCAAACAGCCGGACGACATCACCTTCAACCTGGCGCAGGTCGATCTGGACATCACCAACAACCGCATTCCCGATGCCCAGCAGCGCATCGATCGGCTGGTGACGCAGTATCCCGGCAACTACCCGATCAACCAGAAGCGGGTCGACGTGCTGCTCAAGCAGAACCGCATGGCGGATGCCGAAAAAGGCCTGGAAAACCTGCTCAAGAGCCGCTCGGACGACCCGGACGTGTGGTACCTGGTGGCCGAAACGCGCGGACAGAATGGCAACATCGTTGGGCTGCATCAGGCACGTGCCGAGTTCTTCGCCCTGGTCGGCGAGTTCGACCAGGCCATCCAGCAACTCGATCTGGCCAAGCGCCGGGCCGCCGACAACTTCCAGCTCGCCTCGCGAATCGATGCACGGCAACGCGAGTTGATCGAGCAGGATCGGCTGGTCAAGGAAATGCTGCGCTGAGGCCGCGGCGGGCCGAATCGGACCCGCACGGTCGATCGGAATGAACCGACGTATCAGACACATTGATTTTCACATTTTTTTCACGCAACTGCTCTAGCGTCTAGACTTGCTCCAGGTGCGATGAATTTTCCGTGACCGGTGTGAATATCTATGGGCGTTTTGTGGCAAACCGAACCTGACAAGACTGCAACCCCCGCTGTCAGTCCTGACCCGTCTCCATTGCCAGATAGCCCACGTCAACGTCACCTGTGGTGGCGTCTGTTCTGGTTGCTGGTGGTGATCACTGTCGCGGCGCTGGCGTATGCGATGTACGCGGAAATGCGGACGTCGCGACTGCAGGCGCGCGAATTCAGCCGTTGGGCGGCGTCGCTGACCTACGAGCTGCAGCCGGGGCCAAGCGAAGCTATCGTCTATCCAGGCGAGGGCCCGTTCGACAAGCGCCTGGGCTACAGCGCCCTGGGCGATTTCATTCCACGCCTGCTCAAGCGCAATTACGTGGTCGAACGACAGACGCATTTTTCGCCGGCGCTGATGCGTTACGCCGGGCACGACCTGTTCGTGCCCTATCAGGAAAAACCCCAGGCCGGGCTGGTGATCACCGATTGCCGGGGCGACCCGTTGTACCTGTATCGCTACCCCCAGCAGCTCTACACCGAGTTCGCCCAGATTCCGCCAGTCATGGTCAACAGCCTGCTGTTCGTCGAGAACCGCGGCCTGCTCGACAGCCCCGAACCCCTGCTCAACCCTGCCGTGGATTGGCCGCGTTTTGCCAAGGCGGCCTGGTCGCAGGTAGCGAAGATGTTCGCCCTCCCCGGGCAGTCGGCCGGTGGCAGCACCCTGGCCACGCAATTGGAGAAGTATCGACACTCGCCCGACGGCCTGACCGGTTCCGGGCCGGAGAAGATTCGCCAGATGATCTCGGCCAGCGTGCGTGCCTATCAGGACGGTCCGCAGACCCTGGAGGCACGCCAGCGCGTCGTGCGCGACTACCTCAACAGCGTGCCGCTGTCGGCCGTGCCCGGCCATGGTGAAGTGCACGGCATGGCCGAAGGCTTGCGGGTCTGGTATGGCGCCGATTTCGAGCAGGTCAACCGCGCCCTCGCCAGCACCACCACCGACCCCGCCAGCGAAGCCGCGCGTGGGCTCGCCCTGCGCCAGGTACTGTCGCTGATGATCGCCCAGCGCCGTCCTTCGTACTTCCTCAACAAGGGCCATGACGACCTCGCCGAGCTGACCGACAGCCATATTCGCCTGCTGACCGCCAACGGTATCGTTGACCCGACCCTGGCCACCGCAGCCCTGGCCAGCCAGGTCATGTACCGCGATTGGGTGCAGGAGCCTACCTGGCAACCCAACGAGTCGAACAAGGGCATCAGCGTGGCGCGCAACCGCCTCTCGTCCATGCTTGACCGACCGTTGTACGACCTGGACCGGCTGGACCTCTCGGCCACCACCACCCTGCATGCCGATCTGCAGAAACAGGCCAGTGATTATCTGCGCCACCTTGCCGACCCGGCCTTCGCCCAGCAGATCGGCCTGATCGGCGAGCGCCTGCTGACCTCGGCCAGCACCCGAGAGGTCAGCTACAGCTTCACTCTGTTCGAACGGACGGCCGACGGCTCGCGGGTACGAGTGCAGACCGACAACACCGACCAGCCCTTCGACATCAACGAAGGCAGCAAGCTGGAGCTGGGGTCGACGGCCAAGATGCGCGTGCTCACCACCTACCTCGAGATCATTCACGAACTGCATGAGCGCTATGCCGGACAGACACCCGCGCAACTGCGCCAGGTGAAGATCGAAGAAGCCGATCGGCTGTCGCGCTGGGTACTCGACTACATGATCCAGAACCCCGGCGTCGATGCGCGGGCACTGCTCGGCGCCGCCCTGGAGCGCAAGTACTCGGCGAGCCCTGCCGAGAGTTTCTTCACCGGCGGCGGGATCCACACTTTCGGCAACTTTCGCCGCGAGGACAACGGCCGTATTCCCACGCTCAAGGAAGCGCTGCAGGAGTCCATCAACCTGCCCTTCATCCGCCTGATGCGCGACCTGGTGCGCTACAGCACCTACTCCGCGCCAAGCAACAGCGGGCAATTGCTCAGGGACGACGACGATCCGCGTCGCCAGGAATACCTGGCACGCTTCGCCGATCGCGAAGGCACGGAGTTCCTCCAGCGCTTCTGGAAGAAGTACCAGCGCAAGACCACCGAGCAGCGCCTGGAAACCTTCCTCGACGGCATGCGCCCTACCCCGCAGCGGCTGGCGGCCGTGCATCGCTACCTGTACCCCAATGCGCCCCAGGCGCAATTCGATCGCTTCGTGCGCGAGCACAGCAAGAGCGACAACGTCACCGACAAGCGCCTGAACGAGATGTACACCGGCTATGGCCCGGGCCGCTACAACCTGCCGGATCAGGGCTACATCGCGCGCGTCCACCCGCTGGACCTGTGGCTGCTGGGCTACCTGCTCAATCATCCGGACGCCAAGTTCGGCGAGGCGGGCGCGGCCAGCCGGTTCGAACGGCAGGAGGTTTACAGCTGGTTGTTCAACAGTCGCCACAAGCGCGCCCGCGACAATCGTATCCGCACCATGCTCGAGATCGAAGCGTTTACCGATATCCATCAGCGCTGGCAGCGCGTGGGTTATCCGTTCGATCATCTGGTGCCGTCGCTGGCAACCGCCATCGGCAGCTCAGGTGACCGCCCTGCGGCCTTGGCCGAGCTGATCGGCATCATTCAGAACGATGGCATCAAGCTGCCTACCGTGCGCATCGATACTCTTCATTTTGCTGCCGACACGCCCTACGAAACGCGGGTGATCAGCGATCCGGACCGCGGCAAGCGAGTCCTGCCCGCCGAGGTCGCGGCGGCCATGCGTGAGGCGCTGTCGCAGGTGGTGGACGCCGGCACCGCGCGGCGGGTATCGGGCAGTTTCAAGACCGATGACGGCACGGCGCTGGTGATGGGCGGCAAGACCGGCACCGGTGACAACCGCATTTCCAGCTTCGGTGCCGGGGGCCGGGTGATCAGCTCGAAGGCCATCAACCGTACCGCCACGTTCGTGTTCTTCATCGGCGAGAACCACTTCGGCACCTTGACCGCGTTCGTGCCGGGCAAGGCGGCGGAGGGCTTTCGCTTCACTTCGGCGCTTCCGGTGCAGGTGCTCAAGGGCATGGCTCCGATTCTCACTCCCTACCTGCAGCCGGGTGCACACACCCAGTGCAGTGCGCCCTTGCAGGCTGCACGTTGAATGGCAGGGCGCGCCGCGAACGAATTCATTCACGCGGGCCTGGCGGCGTAATAAGCTATGTCGATAGCCCCCCTATCGGACCAGGAGCCCCGCAATGAAGGCAGACAACCCATTCGGTATTCATCGTGTCATGCACGAGATCAAACGTCGCCGCCTGCAGGTGTTGCGTGTTGTGCAGCTCACCCCACGCATGCGCCGCATCACCCTCGGCGGCCCCGAGCTGGCCGGTTTCGTCAGCGAAGGCTGCGATGACCACATCAAGCTGATGTTCGCCACCACCCCGGAGCAGCAAGCGGCGCTCGACACCATGGTGCTGGGGGCGCCGACGCCCGAAGGTGCCAAGCCCGACATGCGCGACTACACCCCTCGCCGCTTCGACCTCGCGGCCGGCGAGCTGGACATCGACTTCGTCCTGCACGGCGACGGCCCTGCCGCGACCTGGGCCGCCCAGGCCCAGCCAGGTCAGTTCCTGCACATCGGCGGCCCACGCAGCTCGATGCATGTACCGGATGTGTTCGACGCCTACCTGCTGATCGGCGACGAAACGGCGATCCCTGCCATGGCGCGCCGTCTGGAAGAACTGTCGGCCAACCGTCGTGCGCTGCTGGTGGTCGAGGTGGAGAACGCCGACGAGCAGCAGCCGTTCGACAGCGCTGCGGCATTCGAGGTGATCTGGGTCGACCGTCGCCATGGCGACCTGCTGCAGACGGTCAGCGACCTGCGCCTGCCCGAAGGCGTGGTCTACGGCTGGATCGCGACCGAGGCGGGGCTCTCGCGCAAATTGCGGCGCGTGTTGCTCGACCAGCATGGGCTGAGCGAAGAGCAGATCAAGGCCGCCGGCTACTGGCGGCTCGAAGGTGACGACGGCGAGTGATGCTGGCGCCTGGTCGGTGCACGGGGGCGCCTAGCGCGCGCCCCGACGCCCCCACCAGTGGTCCACGGCCAACACCAGCATGGAGCAGCCAAGGAAGGCCATCAATACGCCCAGTGCATTCAACCAGACCTGCCCCATGCCCAGCTTCGAAACGTCCAGGAACGGATAAGGGTAGACGCCGATGCTCTGTCCACGCAGCAACAGGTAGGCGAAATACACCAGTGGATAGATCGCCCACGCCAGTACGTGCCACAGGCGCAGCGTACCTTTGGGCACGCAGAGTGCCCAATACAGCACGAAAGCGACCGGCAGCACATCGTGCAGCAACTCGTTGGCCAGCCATTGCCAGCCCTGGGGCTGCCACAGGTTGCGCAGCAACAGGCTGTAGGCCACGCCGACCACAACGATACTGACCATGACCCCACTGCTCACCGCGGGCCGCAGGCAGATACGCCGCCACTTCGAGTCGCACGTCGACACGTGAGCGGTCAACACGCCAGCCACTGCCGTATTGGTAAGAATGGTGAAGAAGCTGAAGAAATGCACCAGCCCACCCAGCAGGCTCGCTTCGATCTGCCAGCGCGACCACAGCACCAGGTACAGCTGCAGGGCCAGAGCAAACCAGGTGGCGGCCGCCGCCAGCGCAACCAACCGGCGTTCGCCAGGGATCAACGCTTGCCGCGCTGCAGTTGCACATAGAGCCGTTCGACTTTTTCCCGCGCCCAGGGCGTCTTGCGCAGGAAGGTCAGGCTCGACTTGATGCTCGGGTCGCTCTTGAAGCAGCGGATGTCGATCCGCTGCGCCAGCCCTTCCCATTGGTAATGCGCCACGAGCGCAATAAGGATCTGCTCCAGCGTTACGCCGTGCAGGGGGTTGTGTGTAGGCTCATGCATGCCAGGCTCCAGAAACGGCGGGGCAGAAGGTGCGCACCTTAACCAACGGGCACGGCGGCGCAAAGCTTTTATTGGGCGCTCGCCATCGGTCGCAGTGCCCATTGGGGCAGGCGCCGGACCGCGCCGTATGTGCGCGCCGCCTGCGGCAAGCCGCCGCACTGTTGCAGTTTCAGCAACTGACCCTCTTTCAAACCCGGCTTTAAAAGCATGGCCTCGAGCTATATCCTTTCGCCGCAACAAACTGAAACGTTTCACTTTTGAAAAATAACGAAGCGCTTCTCGAACAGCTTCGGACCCACCAGAAGAACTCTCTGCCAATGCCTCTTACTGCCCCCTCACGCCCCATGGCGTTTTTGCCGTTCACTGCCCTGCTCGCGTTGAGTGCTCTGGGCACCAGCCAAAGCGCTGTTGCCCTGCCCGCTTTCGATTCGCAGTCTCCGTTCATGTTCGGCGACTGGAACGGCACCCGCGGCGATCTTTCCGCCAAGGGTTACGATTTCAAGCTCGACTACACCGGCGAAGTCGGCAGCAACCTGCACGGCGGTTACAACCACGACCATGCCACGCGCTACAGCGACCAGTTTGCATTGGGTGTGCACATGGACCTGGAGAAGATCCTCGGTTGGCACGACGCCGAGTTCCAGCTCACCCTGACCGACCGTAACGGCGACAACATCAGCAACGACCGGATCAACGATCCGCGTGTCGGCGGTTTTACATCGGCGCAGGAAGTCTGGGGTCGCGGCAACATCACGCGGATCACCCAGCTGTGGTACCAGCAGAAGTTCTTCGACCAGCGCCTGGACATCAAGGCCGGTCGCTTCGGTGAAGGCGAAGAATTCAACAGCTTCCCGTGCGACTTCCAGAACCTGGCGTTCTGTGGCTCACAGGTGGGCAACTGGGTCGGCAGCGTCTGGTACAACTGGCCGGTGAGCCAGTGGGCATTGCGCATCAAGTACAACATCACGCCGCAGTTGTATGCCCAGGTCGGCATTTTCGAGCAGAACCCCTCGAACCTGGAGAACGACAACGGCTTCAAGCTCAGCGGAAGTGGTACCGAGGGCGCCATGCTGCCGGTCGAGCTGATCTGGAAGCCGACGTTCGGCGGGCTGCCGGGCGAGTACCGTGCCGGCTACTACTACAGCACCGCAGACGCCGACGACGTCTACAAGGACCGCAGCGGTCAGCCTGCTGCCATCACCGGCCAGGATTACCGCAGTGCATCCAGCCGCCACGGTTTCTGGCTGGGTGCCCAGCAACAGCTGACCCGTGTCGCCAGCGACAACTCGCGGGGCCTGAGCGTGTTCGCCAACGCCACCCTGCATGACAAGAAAACCAACGCCATCGACAACTACGTCCAGGCCGGCGTCGTCTACAAGGGTCTGTTCGATGCGCGTGCGCGCGATGACATCGGTTTCGCCGTGGCCAGGGTCCACGTCAACCCGGCGTATCGCAAGAACGCCGAGTGGCACAACCGTACCCTCGCGCTCAGCGATTACAACGATGCCGCGTACCTGCCGATCCAGGACACCGAGTACAGCGCCGAGCTCTATTACGGGGTTCACATGGCCAACTGGCTGGTGCTGCGACCGAACCTGCAGTACATCCGCCACCCGGGCGGCGTCAGCCACATCGACGACGCATTGATTGGCGGCTTGAAGATTCAAGCATCGTTCTGAAACTAAACGGCGCTGAAATACCCTTACACACACGAGCTCAGAAAAACTTGAACTCTGCTGAACCATTTGAACATGACGGAGAAAACTCACTATGAGCACTGACGGTGCTTTGCGTCGGTCGCGCCTGCTGCCCAAACTTCTGGGTATCGTGATGCTGCTGATGGGTCTGGCCTTGCTGGCCGGCGGTATCAAACTCGCCACCCTGGGTGGCTCGCTGTACTACTTGATCGCCGGTATCGGCGTAGGCTTCACCGGCGTGCTGCTGCTGCAGGGTCGTCGCTCGGCCATCGGCCTGTATGCAGCGGTATTGTTCGCCAGCACCGTCTGGTCGTTGTACGAAGTGGGTCTGGACTGGTGGCAACTAGTGCCGCGCCTGGCCCTGTGGTTTGCCTTGGGCGTGGTCCTGCTGCTGCCCTGGTTCCGCAAGCCACTGCTGCGCCAGCCTGCACCCAAGGCCACGGCTGCGCTGAGCATCGCCGTGGTTCTGGCGGGCCTCTGCGCACTGGCCAGCCAGTTCACCAACCCTGGTGAAATCAAAGGCGAGCTGGACCGCGAAACCGCCAACATGCCCAACACCGCACCGGCGATGCCCGACGGTGATTGGAACTCCTACGGTCGCAGTGCCCACGGCGATCGCTACTCGCCACTGGCGCAGATCACCCCGGAAAACGTCAGCAAGCTGACCCCGGCCTGGACCTACCGTACCGGCGACATCCCTGGCCCGAACGATCCGGGCGAGACCACTGCGGAGAACACCCCGCTCAAGGTCAACGGCATGCTTTACGTGTGCACGCCACACAGCCAGGTCATCGCCCTGGACCCGGACACCGGCAAGGAAATCTGGCGTTTCGACCCGAAGATCAGCACGCAGAACGCGCCGAACTTCAAGGGCTGGGCCCACATGACCTGCCGTGGCGTGTCGTATCACGATGACGCCGCCTACGCCGCCGCCAGCCCGGCCACCGACGCCACCGCACCTGCGGCTGCGCCGACTGCCTGCCCGAAGCGCATCTTCGTGCCGACTGCCGACACCCGTCTGATCGCTCTGAATGCCGACACTGGCAAGATGTGCGAAGACTTCGGCGACAAGGGCCAGATCGACCTGCGCGCCAACATCGGCGAGTTCGCTGCGGGTGGTTACTACTCCACTTCGCCACCGGCCGTTACCAAGAACCTGGTCGTGATCGGCGGCCACGTTACCGACAACGTTTCGGTGGACGAGCCTTCGGGCGTGATCCGCGCCTATGACGTGCACGACGGTCACCTGGTATGGAACTGGGACAGCGGCAACCCCGACGACACCACGCCGATCGCTGCGGGCCAGACCTATACCCGCAACTCGCCGAACATGTGGTCCATGTTCAGCGTCGATGAAAAGAACGGCATGCTGTACCTGCCCATGGGCAACCAGATGCCCGACCAGTGGGGCGGCAACCGCACTCCCGAGTCGGAGAAGTACAGCGCTGGCCTGACCGCGCTGGACATCGACACCGGCCATGTGAAGTGGACCTACCAGTTCACCCATCACGACCTGTGGGACATGGACGTGGGCGGCCAGCCTACCCTGATGGACCTCAAGACCGCCGATGGCGTTAAGCCGGCCGTGCTGGCCTCGACCAAGCAGGGCAGCATCTACGTGCTGAACCGCTTGACCGGCGAGCCGATCGTGCCGATCCACGAAGTGCCGGTGCCCCAGGGCGCGGTGGAAGGCGACCATACCTCGCCGACTCAACCAAAATCCGACCTCAACTTCATGCCACCGGTCATGCAAGAGCGCGACATGTGGGGTGTGACGCCATTCGACCAGATGCTGTGCCGGATCGACTTCAAGTCGCTGCGCTATGAAGGTCCGTTCACGCCACCTTCGCTGCAGGGCACCTTGGTGTACCCAGGCAACTTCGGCGTGTTCGACTGGGGTGGCCTGTCGGTCGACCCGGTGCGTCAGGTGGCGTTCGTCAACCCAAGCTACATGGCTTTCCGCTCCAAGCTGGTGCCTGCGGCAGAAGTGGCCGGCGGCCCTGGTCGCAAGAGCGAAACCGAGGGTGTGCAGCCCAACAAGGGCGCGCCGTACGGGGTGATCCTGGAGGCGCTGCTGTCGCCGATGGGCCTGCCTTGCCAGGCGCCTGCCTGGGGCTACGTGGCTGCGGTCGACTTGACCACTCACCAGACCATCTGGAAACACAAGAACGGTACCGTGCGCGACAGCTCGCCTGTGCCAATCCCGTTGAGCATGGGCGTGCCAAGCCTGGGTGGCGCTTTCACCACGGCCAGCGGCGTGTCGTTCCTCAGCGGTACGCTTGACCAGTACCTGCGCGCATACGATATCCGCAACGGCAAGCAGCTGTGGGAAGGTCGCCTGCCTGCAGGCGCACAGACCACGCCGATGACCTACACCGGCAAGGATGGCCGTCAGTATGTACTGGTGGTCGCTGGCGGGCATGGCTCGCTGGGTACCAAGCAGGGTGACTACGTGATGGCGTTTGCACTGCCTGAAAACAAGTGATGTCGATGTAATGAAAAACGGCTCCTTCGGGAGCCGTTTTTTTGAGTGTGTCAGTGACGACCATTCACCCCCCTACTTCTCGATCACCTCCCCCCGCTGCGCCGCCAACCGGGCCAACAACCGATTCTGCGCCGGCACCGGAACACCCTGGGCTTCCATGGCCTTGATCAGATCCTCCACCAGCGCGTTGAACTCGCTGCGGCTGATCTGCTGGCCCTTGTGCGCTTCGACCATGTCATCCCCGGTGTACTCGCACGGCCCGCCCGCCTCGACACAGAACTTGTCGATCAACTGCACACGCAGCAACTCGATGTTGACGTTGCGAAAGTGCGCCACGATCCGCTCATCCCGAGCCACGTTCAGCAACATCCCCTCCACAATCCGGCTGATCCCCGGTTTGCCACCCAGCGCCTGGTACAGGCTGTCGTCCTTGGCCGGCTGCTGGTGACCCGTGCAGGCACCCAACAGCAGGGCCATGCCCAGCACACACATGCGCATGTCAAAAACTCCCTTGCACGGACAGGTAGGTGCCGTTCTGGTTGTCCAGCGTGGCGATCTCGCCCAGTTTCGCGTAGGCCAGCACGATCGCCAGATGCTTGTTGGGGAAATACCCCAGGAACACATCCGCCCAGTCGCTTTCGCCGGCGAACGACAGGTTGTCCGGCTTCTCTCGGTACTCCACGCCCAACGCCCAGCGCGGGTTGAACAGCACGGCCAGCGAACCCTCCTTGAGCAGGCTGCGGCTGTCGCGGCGATCACCGCCGAAGCCCAACAGGCCCAGTTCGTTGGCGCGGCTGTAGCGCACTCCGCCATTGACCAGCAGGTTGTAGCCAAACGCCGCGCCCATGAACAGGCGACTGGCCGTCAGGTAACCCTCGACATCTTCGTCACGCTTGGCGCCGACCAGGCTGGGAATAAGGAAATCCTTCTGCCGCTTGTACGCCAGGCCCAGCGCCACCTGTGGCAGTTGGTCGTAGATCAGGTCACCGAACAGGCGCACCTTCACCCCGAAAACGTCCTGGCTGAGGCTGTCTTCGGGCAGCCCCAGCTTGTGCACCAGCGAGCCCAGGTCGAAGCGTTGTCGGGCGTAGGAGAATTCGATGCGATTGTCGTAGCTGGCGGCCATGCCTGCCACGTCGAGCCGGTAGTCCGGCAGGTCCACGCGGGTGGCAAATGCCGTGGCGCCCCACTCGCCCTGCTCGCCATAGCCGGCAAGCACGGCCCAGGGCGTGATCCCCCCACCGGCGGCGCCGTCGATACTGCTGGCTCCGCCGGTGGCCAACAAACGGCCCTCGTTGGCGTAGAGCGACGGTTGCCAGCACAAGGCCAGCGAGCACAACAACACGGCTTTTCGCATCATGACATCAGTGAACCACGGCAATTGAAATGGGCGAGGACTGCTGCATCCAGGCTTCGAAGGCGACAGCGGTCAGCGGCCGGCTGATCAGATAGCCCTGGGCGGTGTCGCAGTTCCAGCGTTCGAGCAAGCGCAGGCTGTGTTCGTATTCGACGCCCTCGGCCACCACTTTGAGGCCCAGGTTGTGGCTCATTTCGATGGTGGACCGCACGATCACCGCATCCTCGCTGGTTTCGTCGAGGTTGCGCACGAACGACTGGTCGATCTTGAGCTCCTGCACCGGCAGGCGCTTGAGGTGGGCCAGCGACGAATAGCCGGTACCGAAGTCGTCGACAGACAAGCTGATACCGCAGTCGCGCAGGCTGTTGAGCACCTTCAGCGCCTTCTCGGGCTCGCGCATGATCGCGCTTTCGGTGATCTCGAAAATCAACTGCTCGGCCGGTACCTGGTGCAGGCCGAGCAGGCGCACGACCCGCTCAGGCAGGTCGGACCCCAGCAGGTCGTCCGCCGAGATGTTCAGCGACAACTGCACGACCAAGCCGCGCGTGTTCCATTCGCTCAACTGTCGAATGCCTTCCTCGATCACCCACCGGGTCAGCGTCTGGATACTGCCGGTGCGCTCGGCCAGCTCGATGAATTCACCTGGCGAGACATTGCCCAACTGTGGATGCTGCCAACGCAGCAAGGCTTCGGCCTGGCGTACCTGCTTGTCGCGCAGGTCCAGCTTGGGCTGGTAGTGCAGGGACAACTCGTTGTTCGCGGCGGCCCGACGCAGGTCGCGGATCAGCCGCACCTGACGCTGGTGCGCAAGGTCACGACCGTGCTGATACACCTGCAGGCGACCCGGCATGTCGGCGGCGTCTTTCATCGCGATTGCCGAACGCGCCAGCAACTCCTCGGCGCTCAGGCCATCGGAGGGAAAGGCCGCGATGCCGATCCGGCAGTCGATGGCAACGTCGTGGCCACCGAAACGGTGGGGTTGCAGCAGCACCTGTTGCAGTTTGTCAGCCACCGCCACGGCGCTGTCGCTGTCGAGGTTTTCCAGCAGCAGGAGGAATTCGTCAGTGATCAGGTGCGCCACCGTGTCGCCGGGTCGCACCAGCTCCAGCAGGGTTTGCGCAACTTGCTGGAGCAGTTTGTCGACGAAGGTCGGTCCACCGCTTTCACTGAGTTCGCGCAGGTTATCGATACCGATGTACAGCAGTGCGATCGGTCGGTCGGCGGCAATGGCGCTGCCCAGGCGCTCCATCGCCAGCGTGCGGTTGGGCAAGCCAGTCAGCGCGTCGTGCAAGGCATTGTGAGCCAGCTGCAGCTCGCGCTCGGCGATCCCGGCCTGCATGCGACTGATGGCCTTGGCCAGCACGCCCAGTTCGTCGGTGCGGTCCAGCGGCACGTCGGTCTGGTAGTCGCCATGACCGATGCGCCCAGCGGCCCGCGCCAGGCTCTGCACCGGCAGCGAGACACTGCGCGCCAGCAGCAAGGCACCCACCAGGGAGGCCAGCAATGCGGCGAAGGCAATGCCGAAGATATTGCGATCCAGGGCGACGAACGCGCGCATCGCTTCATCCAGCGGGCTTTGCAGCAGTGCCATGACCTTTCCGCCCTCCGGGCCACTGCTGCTGGCCAGCAGCAAGGGCTGGCTGAGGTAGGTACGATCATTGTGTTCGGAAAGGGAAATGTGCTGCGCCGCCGATTCATTGACCTGCATCCATTGACTGATGCTGGCGGACAATTCGGTCGGCTGGGTGCTCACCAGCGTGCCGACCTTGCCGGCCTCGGTAGTCAGGAAGGACACCTGCAAGTTGGTCAGCGAGTGCAATTCCTGGGCAAGGGTCACATCCATGCTGAAACCCATCACCACCCGCGCGATCGGCAGCGGTGCCAGCACTGGCGCTTCCACTAGCAAGTGCGGCAGCCCCTGCAGCGGCACGAACAGCATCGACTGGCTGGTTCGGCGAGCTTCGCGCAGCGCCGTGTCATAGGGAAACACGCTGCCGGTGGGGACCTGGTCCACGGTACTGGCCAGGACACGACCGTCCATGCCCAACACGAACATGTCGGTGGCGCCGATGCGCGCGCCCTGGTTCTGCAGCGCCGAACGGATGGTCGGCGAGTCGCCACTGGACACCGCATCGCGGAAACCGAAGTCGGCGGCCAGCAACTGCACGCCGTCGCGCAGGCGCCGACCGCGCACATCCAGCAGACGCTCGAACACTCGCGTGCCCACTTGCAGCTGCTCGCGGGCCTGGGCGCGCACGGCATCGTTGGTAGCCACTTTCACGGCCACGGTCAACGCCCCCACTACCACCGACAGCAGCAGAATGAGTACGCAGGCGATGCGCGCCTGGAAACTATTGCGCAGCTTCACCGGCAGCCTTTTTGAATGCATCGCTGAACGCGCCGGTCGCCGGCTCCTGGGCCGCATCGTCCGCCGTTGCCTCGACCTTCAAAGTGTAGTTCTGCGTCATGGCCGTAGCCGTCATGTCGATCTCGCCTCCTGGCTGTACTTGCGCATCCACGCTGCGCGGATGCCACAGGCTCACGTGGTAGCGGCCTGCGGGTAATTGATCGAAACGCACGCGCCCCTGCTCGTCGCTGACGGCGAACCAGGGATCATCGGTGACATAGATATAGCCAAGCATCCAGTCGTGAATATTGCAACCCAGGACTACCACACCAGGCTTGTCGAACAACTCCGGCTTGCTCGGCGTGCCCTCATAGAGCCGCAGCTCGAAGCGCTTGGCGGGCGAAAAGGAATACACCTGATGGCGGATATTGTCGCTGTTGGGAAATGAAACCGAGGTACCGGTGGCCACGGCCAGCACGTGCGGCAGGTACTTCTGCGCGCGCTGGTCCATGACCGCCGTGGCCTGCCTGGATCCGGCGGCCGCCGGCCCTCCGGACAGGCTGAACACTGCGTCGGCCAGAGGCTTGCCGTCGGCCTGGGTGATACGTGCCTCGAAGGAGGCCGCGCTGACCCACGTACTGAGGACGAGACTGCCGAGCAAGGCGCCAAACCTGATCATGAAAATTTACCTGACGGATGAAAGTGTCGCCTGCCGCGGCCCACTTGGGCCACAAGCCCGGTTACAACCTTATCGGCAGCCGGCCGCAAAGCTTCAGTGCAACCATTGAAACCAGTCGCACCCTGCCCCATCTAAGCAGCATAGTCATTGACGCAGGTGCCCCATGAGCGACCAGCAGGAATCCAACGAGAATCCGTCCGAAGATCTGGACAACGAGCACATCGAGCACTCGACCCACTCCAGCACCGAGCTGGCCCTGCCTGGGCAGAACCTGCCGGACAAGGTCTACGTCATTCCGATCCACAACCGCCCGTTCTTCCCCGCGCAGGTGCTGCCGGTCATCGTCAACGAAGAGCCCTGGGCGGAAACCCTGGACCTGGTCTCCAACACCGAGCACCACTCGCTGGCGCTGTTCTTCATGGACACCCCGCCCGACGATCATCGCCATTTCGACACTTCCAGCCTGCCGCTGTACGGCACGCTGGTGAAGATCCACCACGCCAGCCGCGAAAACGGCAAGCTGCAATTCGTCGCGCAGGGGCTGTCGCGCGTGCGTATCCGCACCTGGCTCAAGCACCATCGCCCGCCGTATCTGGTAGAAGTCGAATACCCGCAGCAGCCCATCGAGCCCACCGACGAGGTGAAGGCCTACGGCATGGCGCTGATCAACGCCATCAAGGAGCTGCTGCCGCTCAATCCGCTGTACAGCGAAGAGCTGAAGAATTACCTCAACCGTTTCAGCCCCAACGACCCGTCCCCACTGACCGACTTCGCCGCCGCACTCACGTCGGCCACGGGCAACGAGCTGCAGGGCGTGCTCGACTGCGTGCCGATGCTGCGGCGCATGGAAAAAGTCCTGCCGATGCTGCGCAAGGAAGTCGAAGTCGCACGGCTGCAGAAAGAAATTTCCGCCGAAGTGAACAAGAAGATCGGCGAGCACCAGCGTGAGTTCTTCCTCAAGGAACAGCTCAAGGTCATCCAGCAGGAGCTGGGCCTGACCAAGGACGATCGCAGCGCCGACGTCGAGCAGTTCCAGCAGCGTCTGCAGGACAAGACCTTGCCGCCCGCCGCGCAGAAGCGCATCGACGAGGAAATGCAGAAGCTGTCGATCCTGGAAACCGGCTCGCCGGAATACGCCGTCACGCGCAACTATCTGGACTGGGCCACTGCCCTGCCATGGGGTGTGTACGGCAAGGACAAGCTTGACCTCAAGCACGCGCGCAAGGTGCTCGATCAGCACCACGCCGGCCTCGACGATATCAAGACGCGCATCATCGAATTTCTTGCCGTCGGCGCCTACAAGGGTGAGATCAGCGGCTCCATCGTGCTGCTGGTGGGCCCGCCGGGCGTGGGCAAGACCAGCGTCGGCAAGTCCATCGCCGAATCGCTGGGTCGTCCCTTCTATCGCTTCAGCGTCGGCGGCATGCGTGACGAAGCCGAGATCAAGGGCCATCGCCGCACCTACATCGGCGCCCAGCCGGGCAAGCTGGTGCAGGCGCTCAAGGACGTCGAGGTGATGAACCCGGTGATCATGCTCGACGAGATCGACAAGATGGGTCAGAGCTTCCAGGGCGACCCAGCGTCGGCGCTGCTGGAAACCCTGGACCCGGAACAGAACGTCGACTTCCTCGACCACTACCTGGATCTGCGCCTGGACCTGTCCAAGGTGCTGTTCGTATGTACTGCCAACACCCTGGATTCCATCCCCGGCCCGCTGCTCGACCGTATGGAAGTGATCCGCCTGTCCGGGTACATCACCGAAGAGAAAATGGCCATTGCCAAGCGCCATCTGTGGCCCAAGCAACTGGCCAAGGCCGGTGTCGACAAGAACCGCCTGACCATCAGCGACAGTGCGCTGCGCACGGTGATCGAAGGCTATGCCCGCGAGGCCGGCGTGCGCCAGTTGGAAAAACAGCTGGGCAAACTGGTACGCAAAGCGGTGGTGCAGTTGATCGACAAGCCCGACGTGCCGATCAAGCTGGTACCCAAGGACCTCGAAGCTTCCCTGGGCATGCCGGTGTTCCGCAGCGAGCAGGTGCTGTCGGGCAAGGGCGTGATCACCGGCCTGGCCTGGACCAGCATGGGCGGCGCCACCTTGCCGATCGAAGCGACACGTATCCATACGCTGAACCGTGGCTTCAAGCTGACCGGGCAATTGGGCGAGGTGATGAAGGAGTCGGCAGAAATTGCCTACAGCTACGTCAGCTCCAATCTGGCGCAGTTCGGCGCGGACTCCAAATTCTTCGACGAGGCCTTCGTGCACCTGCACGTACCCGAAGGCGCCACGCCCAAGGACGGCCCGAGCGCGGGCGTGACCATGGCCAGCGCGCTGCTGTCCCTGGCCCGCGACCAGGCGCCGAAGAAGGGCGTGGCCATGACCGGCGAGCTGACCTTGACGGGGCATGTGCTGCCGATCGGCGGCGTGCGCGAAAAAGTCATCGCCGCACGGCGGCAGAAGATCATGGAGTTGATCCTGCCCGAGCCAAACCGTGGCAATTTCGAAGAGCTGCCGGATTACCTCAAGCAGGGCATCACCGTGCACTTCGCCAAACGTTTTGCCGACGTCGCCAAGATCCTCTTCTGACCCATCCACCCCCTGTAGCGGCGGCGCAAGCCGCATCAGGGGGGCATTGCGTTCGGTCAGACACACCTCATGTACCGCCGACGCGGCTCGCGCCGCTGCTACAACGGCCCTATCCGCCACACCCCTTGCGCCCTGACGCGGCTCGCGCCGCTGCTACAACGGCCTCATCGCCACACTCCTTTGCGCCCTGACGCGGCTCGCGCCGCTGCTACAACGGCCTCATCCGCCGCACTCCTTGCGCGCTGACGCGGCTCGGGCGGTGGCTACAACGCCCCGAAACAACACGATCCCCTGTAGCAGCGGCGCGAGCCGCGTCCGGCCCCGCCGCCGCCCTACCAGACTCACCGCAATCTTCCCAAACGCGGCTCAGGTGCCTCACTCCTGCACATTCGACGAACTGGGTTATGCTTTCCAGATCCTCGTCCGTTCGGAGCCACCATGTCCGTCGTCCGCCTGATACTGCCCGCCAGCCTTGCCGCGCTTACAGCCTGCGCCCAGCAACCGCTTCACAGCGTCGTGCTGGAAAGTCAGAGCCAATGCCCGGTTTTCCTCAACGTCGACCAGACCGTCACCCTGCAATTGCCGACCAACCCCAGTACCGGCTACCGCTGGCTGGTACAGAATCCGGGCGCGAGCGTTTTGCGCAGCCTCGGGCCAGAGGTCTACAGCCATCCCGAAGAAGCCGGGGTGGTGGGGGCTGCCGGGCAATCCACCTGGCGTTTCCAGGCGCGCACCCCAGGCAAGGGTCATCTGATGCTCGTGCTGCAGCAACCCTGGGCCCCGGAAATCCCCCCAGCCCAAACCTTCAGCTGCGACATCACCGTAAAATAATCCGTAGGAGCGGTCGTCGGCCGCGAAGCAGGCACCGCGGTTCAACTGCTACACCGCGGGGTCCCTTCGCGGCCACAGACCGCTACTACAGGAATCGTCCCCCCCCGTAGGAGCGGTCGTCGGCCGCGAAACGGGCACCTCGGTTCAACTGCTACACCGCGGGGCCCTTCGCGGCCACAGACCGCTCCTACAGGAATCGTCCCCCCCCTAGGAACGGTCGTCGGCCGCGAAACGGGCACCGCGGTTCAACGGCTACACCGCACATCCCACAAAAAATGCACCCCCGCCCTACATCCGCTAAAATGCCGCCCCGATTTCCCGCAACCCGCCTGGATCGCCCCGTGAGCAAAGAGCCCGACCGCCTATTCGCCCAGCCCCTGAGCCAGGTCCCCGACTTCGCCTTCAACGAAGACGTGGTGCGCGTGTTCCCGGACATGATCAAACGCTCGGTCCCCGGCTACCCCACCATCGTCGAAAACATCGGCGTGCTCGCGGCGCAATTCGCCCAGCCCAACACCACACTCTACGACCTGGGCAGCTCCCTGGGCGCCGTCACCCAAGCCTTGCGCCGCCACGTGCGCGCCGAAGGCTGCCAGGTGATCGCCATCGACAACTCCCAGGCGATGGTCGAGCGCTGCCGCGAATACCTCAACGCGCAGAACTCCATGTTTCAGGAACTGCTACCGGTCGACGTCATCGAGGGCGACATCCTGGCCCTGGGCTTCAAGCCCGCGTCGGTTATCGCGCTCAACTTCACCCTGCAGTTCATCCCCCCGGCCCAGCGCCTGGAACTGCTCACCCGCATCCATCAGGCCCTGGTCCCCGGCGGCGCACTGATCCTCTCGGAAAAATTGCGCTTCGAAGACGACCAACAACACGACCTGCTCACCGACCTGCACATCGCCTTCAAACGCGCCAACGGCTACAGCGACCTGGAAATAGCGCAGAAACGCAGCGCCATTGAAAACGTCATGAAGCCCGACAGCCTCGAAGAAAACCGCGACCGCCTGCTCGCCGCCGGCTTCAGCAAGGTCGTGCCCTGGTTCCAATGCCTCAACTTCGCCTCGATGATCGCCCTGCCATGATTGACCTGTCCCCGCTCGTCCGCCGCCTGGCCAATACCCCGCTGGCCAACTGGGCCAACGGCCTGCAAGCCCAGCTCGACACCAAGATGGAAAAAGGCCACGGCGACCTCCAGCGCTGGCAGAGCGCCCTCGACGCCCTGCCCCCGGTAACCGCCTGCAACATAGACTTGGTCAACGGCCTGCGCCTGGACTGCGAAGACAACCCCGCCACCTACGACCAGATGCGCGCCGCTCTAATGGGCCTGTCCCCGTGGCGCAAAGGCCCTTTCGACCTGTTCGGCGTCCACGTCGACACCGAATGGCGCTCGGACTGGAAATGGGACCGCGTCGCCCCCCACCTCGACCTGCGCGGCAAACGCGTACTCGACGTCGGCTGCGGCAACGGCTACTACCAGTGGCGCATGCTCGGCGCCGGTGCCGACAGCGTCATCGGCGTCGACCCCAACTGGCTGTTCTTCTGCCAGTTCCAGGCCGTGCAACGCTACCTGCCAGACCTCCCCGCCTGGCACCTGCCCTTCGCCTTGGAAGACCTGCCCGCCGGGCTGGAAGGCTTCGACACCGTGTTCTCCATGGGCGTGTTCTACCACCGCCGTTCTCCGATCGAGCACTTGTTGGCGCTCAAGGATTGCCTGGTCAAAGGCGGCGAACTGGTCCTGGAAACACTGGTAGTGCCCGGCGACGAGCACCAAGTGCTGGTCCCCGAAGACCGCTACGCGCAGATGCGCAACGTCTGGTTCCTGCCTTCCGTCCCAGCACTGGAACGGTGGGTGCGCCGTGCCGGCTTCACCGACGTGAAATGCGTGGACGTGAGCATCACCACCGTGGCCGAGCAACGCGGCACCGAATGGATGAAATTCCAGTCGCTGAGCGACTTCCTCGACCCCGACGACCACAGCAAAACCGTCGAAGGCCTGCCGGCGCCGATGCGGGCGGTGATCACTGCCCGGAAATAAGCCGTGAGGCTGGAAGGGGTAAATGGACGGTGAAATAAACGCCGTCGCACTTGCCTTCTTGCCGCTCATCGACTCCTTCACAGAACCATAAAAAAACTTGAAACGGTTGCATTTGCTGCAAGCCAAGCAGGGCAAGGTTTTGCGCCCAGCACATCGAGAACCTGGCTGATTTCTAACCAGCTCATTGGGTTTTCAACCCGAACTCAAGCCTATATCCTGTGTCCACTTCTTACCAAAACCACCACATAGGCGATTTTTGGTGCAAACCAGGGCTTTCAGGTCCTGACCGGACGACTGGCATCAAGGTTGTAAGAAATACCCGTTTCGGCGGTTTTTTTGTGTCCTGGCGTGAACACGAGCAGGCAAAAAACCTTATAATCGCCGCCCACTTCAAGGACCTGAGACATGACCCATCGCGACATCGAAGCCGGCACGAGCACCTCGACCGAAGCTTGCACGCGAAGTCAGCGTCTCAGCGCGCTCCAACCGGATCGTTGATAGCCCACGCCAGGGCACCACGCTGAAAAAGCCTGGACCCGGCGACGCAACCCGCACACCAAGCCAGCTTGCGCCACGCAACCTCGGCAATCAGATTTCTAAATTCATCAGCCGCCCACAGCGGCCTCGAGCAGGAGCCTCCCCCATGCTGAGCTGGGACGAATTCGACAAAGAAGACGCAGCCGAACCCGCCAAAGGCGCCAACGCCGGCCACGCCAGCGAAGCTGCGATGGACAAGCTCGACAGCGCCGGCGGCGCCGCCGCCCAAGAAGCCCGCGCCGCCAGCGCCAGCGACTCCGCTGCCGTAGCCCGCGCCAAGGCAGCCCTGAACAAACTCGACATCGCCGAAGGCCTGGCCGAGCTCGAAGGCTCCGCCGCCCGCGTCGCCGTCGACGAAAAGCGCATGATCAACTGCCGCGCCGACCTCAACCAACTCGTACCCTTCAAGTACGACTGGGCTTGGCAGAAGTACCTGGACGGTTGCGCAAACCACTGGATGCCGCAAGAAGTCAACATGAACGCCGACATCGCCCTCTGGAAAAATCCGGAAGGCCTGACCGACGACGAACGCCGCATCGTCATGCGCAACCTGGGCTTCTTCAGCACCGCCGACTCCCTGGTCGCCAACAACCTGGCCCTGGCCGTGTACCGCCTGATCACCAACCCGGAGTGCCGCCAGTACATCCTGCGCCAGGCCTTCGAAGAAGCGATCCACACCCACGCCTACCAGTACTGCATCGAATCCCTGGGCATGGACGAAGGCGAAATCTTCAACATGTACCACGAGATCCCATCGGTCGCTAAAAAAGCCGCCTGGGGCCTCAAGTACACCCGCGCCATCTCCGACCCGGAATTCAACACCGGCACCGTCGAAACCGACAAAGAACTGCTGCGCAACCTGATCGGCTACTACTGCGTACTCGAAGGCATCTTCTTCTACTGCGGCTTCACCCAGATCCTCTCCATGGGCCGCCGCAACAAGATGACCGGCGTCGCCGAGCAGTTCCAATACATCCTGCGCGACGAATCCATGCACCTGAACTTCGGCATCGACGTGATCAACCAGATCAAGATCGAGAACCCACACCTGTGGGACGCCGAACTCAAGGAAGAAGCTTCGCAGATGATTCTGCAAGGCACCCAGCTGGAAATCGAATACGCCCGCGACACCATGCCCCGCGGCGTGCTGGGCATGAACGCGGCGATGATGGAGGACTACCTCAAGTTCATCGCCAACCGTCGCCTGTCGCAGATTGGGTTGAAAGAGGAATACCCAGGGACCACCAACCCGTTCCCTTGGATGAGCGAGATCATGGACTTGAAGAAGGAGAAGAACTTCTTTGAGACGCGGGTTATTGAGTATCAGACGGGTGGGGCTTTGAGCTGGGATTGATGGTTGATTCTGCTTAGCACTGCTAGGAAAAGGCCGCCTTTGGGGCGGCCTTTTTTTGTGCCGGGAATTCAGGGTTTTTTGACCCATCGGCCGCGCAAGATGCTTTTCAGTTCATCGAGAGACAATGGGTACGACATGGTGAAAGTGAATGAAGCCTTTCGAGTGGTCACCATAAACGATTCGAAATCGAAACCAGAAGCTGATCCAGGCCAGTCATCCCCGTCGCAAACCCCGACATGCATACAAGGCAAACACCACGATCAATCCAGCGACCAAACCACTGGCCACTGTGACCCCTTCACTGAAAGCAGCATTAGCCGCTTGAGCCAGCTCCTTCCCTACTTCAGCAGGCAAATCCTGCGCAAGTGAATGAGCACCTCCCAGCGTCGCCGTAAGAGCGTCCGCCTCATCCCCAACCCCCTCGGGCAACACCAGACTTAAGCGATACCATGCTGCCACGGCGCCTCCCACCACTGTCGTCCCCAACACCACCCCGACCTCATACGCCGTCTCACTCACAGACGATGCACTGCCTGCCTTCTCAGCCGGCACGGCGCTCAACACAAGGTCGTTGGAAACGCTGGTAATGGCCGCAACTGCAGCATTCAGCAACACGAAAGCCACTGCCACAATCAGTGCGGTCGCAGTGAACAACGCCATGACTGCAAACGCTCCAGCCGCCACGCATAAACAGGCGGGTATCACGACATTTGTCGCCACCCTTTGCGCGATCGGCACAATGGCGAGGCCCGCGGCCACGGCACAGACTTGACCGGGCACCAGTATCAAGCTTGCAGCAATGGGTGACAGACCCAGAACCAGTTGCAACAGCTGAGTAGCGAAAAAGAGGAACCCGATCAGCGCGCCCAGGCTGACGAGATTGACTGTGATCGACACGCTGAAGGCGTTCGAATCGAACAGCCTCAGGTCGAGCAACGGATCCTCCAGCGCCAGTTGGCGTCGGACAAAAGCGATGCCCATCAAAAGGCCTGTCAGCATGCCCACAATTGCGTAGGTATCCAGACCCACCGTGGCTAGGTGCTTGAGAGACAGCATCACTCCTGTCATAGCACCCAGGCTCAGCAGGATGCTTGGATAGTCGATCGACAACCCGGCCTGCCGTGGAGACTCTTCAATCATGGGTGAAAGCAGCAGGACCGGCAGCAGGAATGGCACTGCCACCAGGAACACCGACTGCCAACTGAAGAACTGAAGCAGCACGCCACCGAGCAGCGGTCCTGCGGCCGCCCCCAATGTCAGGCAGGTCGCCCACGCCGCGACGGCAAGACGCCTTTCTTCTCGGTCATCGAAGGCAGTCCGGATCAGGGCGAGCGTGGCAGGCAGGATCATTGCGCCGAACAGCCCCAAAACTGCGCGACCTGCAATCAAGTGCCAAGCCTGCTGAGAGAACACTATGGCAACCGAGATGATAGCGAAACCCGAGCACCCCACACACAGTAGACGGCGATAGCCCACGCGATCGCCCACGCTGCCCATGGTGATCAAAAGGCCAGCCAAGACTAATGAGTAGGCATCGATTGCCCATAGCTGTTCGGCGGCCGAGGGACCAAGGGCGACCGCAATTTTAGGAAGAGCGAAGTTGAGAATTGTGTTGTCGAGGGTTACGAGCAATACGGGCAGAAGGATCACCAACAGGCTGGCGAGCTTGGAGCGATTGGTAATGATGGACCGCAGCGGGCTTGGGATTTTTGGCATTGATCGGTTCTCCCTGAACGTCAAAGTATGGAGCGCAGGCTTCGCCATTGAGTAGGCGTGAATTGCCCAAGGCAGTCTTGCGGTTTGATTCACACCGTCCTTGGTGTGGGGAGGTCGAACTTACTGACAGATCAGTAGGGTCGCAACTGTTTGACCAATAAGTTTGTGTCAAGATTTACGATGATTGCCCCGCACGCAGTTGGCATCCCTCTGCGGACGATGGATTGCAGCGTATGTGGCTCGGCTTGAACCAGCGCTACAGCTCAGCGTATTGGCGCCGAACTAAACCGCCCCTCCCCCAACGATCGCGCATCATTCCCCCTATCATCCCGCGCATCCAAATCCGCGCCCTTTGCCGCCAACGCCTCGAGAATATCCTTGCGCTGAAACAGCGCCGCATACATTGCTGCCGTCTGCCCCGAGTTGTTACGCTCATCCGTCGCGCAGTCTGCGCCGAGTAGCCGATGGGCGATGCTGACTTCGCCTTTGAAGATCGCCCCCATCAGCGCAGTGTTCCCGCGCTTATCCTGGCTACACGGGTTGGCGCCCGCTGCGAGCAACTGTTCCACGGCATCTTTATGGCCGTGATAAGCCGCCAGAATCAGTGCGGTGTAGCCGCTTTCATCGCGGGTGTCCAGATCATAATGAGCGTCGATGAACGCGCCCAAACGGTCGGTACTGCCCGTGCGTGCGGCTTCAAAGTACAGTGCTCGAAGTTGCTGCCGGGTATCGGCAGGCGGTGTGTCATCGGCCAAGGCGACCGTTGCAACCATCATCGCCGAGCAGATCCAGGGAATGAAATAGCGCATTAGGTTTTGCTCCTGAAGATCACCGACCGTTGTTGCACGGTCGGTGATCGATACATCAGTCCTGCAGCTTGGCGGCCAACTGCTTGACCTTCTCCAAGTCGCCTTTGGCAACTTTGGTCACGCCTGTGCCATAGGCCGGATCGGCTTTGTACAGATACGACAGCATGATGTTCTTGCTCTCGGTATCAGTGTCAGCCAGGGAACCGCCGAAGCTGTTGATCAGGTCCTGCTGCTCCTTGGGCGAATAGGAGCGGTACAAGTCGCCCGCTTGTTTGAAATTCTGCTCGCGCTGAATCTTCGCCTGTTGGGTAGTACCGCTCAAAGCCGTTTGGCTATAACGCGCACTGTCGTCACTTGGGCGCGGCGCAAGGCGGCTCGGCTCGTAGTTCACCCCACCGGTGGTATGACCGCTGTTCAAGGCGCCATCCTGGTTACCGTTGTTGACGGCCACGCGAGGACGGTTGATCGGCAGGCTCATGCCGTTGGCGCCCAGGCGGTACATCTGGGTATCGGCATACGAGAACACACGGCCTTGCAGCAGACGGTCTTCCGACGGTTCGATACCCGGCACCACGTTGGACGGTGCCATGGCAACCTGCTCGGTTTCCTGGAAGAAGTTGTCGACGTTCTTGTTCAGCACCATCTGCCCGATCTTCTGCTCCGGCACGTCTGGCCAGATCTTGGTCGCGTCCAGCGGGTCGAACGCAAACTTGGCCAGGTCTTCAGGCTTGAGCACCTGGATGTACAAGTCCCACTTGGGGAAATCGCCCTTGTTGATTGCGCTGACCAAGTCATGGGTCATGTGCGCGTAGTCTTTGCCCTGGGTTTGCACAACCTGATCCGGGTCCAGATTCTTCAGACCTTGCAGGCTCTTCCAGTGAAACTTCACGTAGTGCACTTCGCCCTTGTCGTTGACGAACTTGTAGGCGTGCACGCCATTGCCGTCCATGAAGCGATAACCCGCAGGCGTGCCTTCATTGGAATACAGCAGCGTGAGGGTACGCGTCGCTTCCGGCACGTGGGAGAAGAAATCGAAACGACGGGAGTCGTCGTCGAGGTTGGTGCGCGGATCGGGTTTGAACGCGTGCACCATGTCTGGAAACTTGATCGCGTCACGAATGAAGAAGGTCGGGAAGTTATTGCCGACCAGATCCCAGTTGCCGTCCGCCGTATAGAACTTGGTCGCGAAACCACGTGGGTCGCGCAGCGTTTCCGGCGAGTGGTTGCCGTGGACGACCGACGAGAAGCGCACGAACACCGGTGTGTGGGTTCCTGGCGTGAACACCTTGGCCTTGGTCAACTCACTGATGTTGCTGGACGCGACGAACTCGCCATGTACGCCGGTGCCACGGGCATGCACTACGCGCTCCGGAATGCGTTCGCGGTCGAAGCGCTGCAGTTTCTGTAACAGCTGAACGTCTTGAAGCAGCGCCGGCCCGTTGGGTCCGGCCGTCTGTGAATTCTGATTGTCACCAACGGCGGCACCGTTGTCGCGGGTCAAGGTGTCGGCAAAAGCGGATGACGAAAATATGCCGATGGCCAATGCCGTGACCGCATACCCTGATAAGGTTATGATTTTCATAGTGAATCCCTCACGCTTCTTATGTTATGAAGAAACCCCGAGGGTAACGGCAGCCACCAGCGTGGCTAAATTGGAAGAGCCTATCGGCCCGATAGGCAAAGATGCCTGCCGGTGTTATCGGACAGACCTGTACCCCTGATCCGGTACTGCCTAAGCCCGCAACCCATCCTCCGGCACGAATATCCAACCCTCCACCGGATCGATATCCGCCATCGGTTGAGACAGCCACTGCGGCCTGTGCTCGAACGCCCACGCCAGCAGCGCGCAGGTCAGCGCATCCTGTGCATCGACATGTTCGAACCCCGGCACGAAACTTCGCGGCACACTCGCCTCCTCGACATGGAAAGGCACTCGCAAGGCCTCGATACACGCCGAGCGTTTGCATGCCGAGGGATAGGCTTCGATCGCCCGCAGCATCTGCCCGTCCGTCCATACGCCACAGGCTTCACGAATGGGTGCGAATCGCCCCAGCACATGCATGCCCTTGGTCGCCTGGCTTCCGATCATGTCCTTGATCGGCGACAGCGGATAAAGCCCGCGTTCGAACAGGAAATGCTCGGTGCGGCGGTGCAGGTAGGGATTGCTGGATGATTCGCCAACGGTGGGCACGGCGATGCCGCGGGTAATGAGGTCTATGAAAGGCCTGGAGAAGCCGAGCGGAGTGTCGATACCCATGAGCACGCGTGGCGCCTGGTGAAGTGCCGGGTCTATTTCACACAGTCTCAACAGCCCATCAACGAATTGCTCGGTCGAACTTGCTTGGTTGATCGTCCGCCGCAGATTACCCCGCCACGGCTTGCCCACGAGTCGGCGCTCAGCGTCCAACACGACCAAGGCATCGCGGCTCGCCGGGTTTCGATCGCAATTCCACCCGCCTACGTCCCAGCCTACGAACAGTGTGGTGGGGTTTGGGTAAGTCATGGTGAACACTCACGTAAGTAGATTCGAATTGCTATCGGGCATACGCGTAGCACGGCGCTTCGCAGCACGTTCCTCATACGGAACATGAGACGCAACGTTAAGGCAGTTTCCTCAACCCTCCACCTGCGCCAACGCATGTGCCCGGCAGGTTTCCAGGATCTCGTCAGCCAGCGCGGAGTCATCCGGACAGGCTCTGGAAAGCATCAATGCGCCGACCAGATGCGCCAGTGCGTTGATTCGTTCGGCCCGCGCGCTCTGCTGCGTGAGCTTGTCTGCATCGGGGTCAACGGGCGTCGCGTTGGCCAACAGCCGTTCCATTCCCTGCGCGAACACCGCTTTGATCTCTTCGGGCTGCCGTGCGGCATCGGCCGACAATGCGGCAAGGGTACAGCCATCACCAGGTGCGTCGCGGTGCTCGCGCGACAGGTAGCGCCCGATCAGCGTTGCACGTTCCGCCTCACCGGTACTGGCTTCCATCTGTGCGAAACCACACGCCGCCGCCTCGCTCATGAGGTCTGCCTTGGAGCGAAAATGCTTGTAGAAACCACCGTGGGTAAAGCCAGCAGCTGCCATCAGATCAGCCACGCTCACGCCGTCGTAACCCCGTTCGCGAAACAAGGTGGCGGCGGTTTCAACGATGTGCGCACGGTTGGCCTGCGCCTGTGCCTTGGAGACTTTCATGCCGGTGCCTGTGAAATAGAACCAGGGACAAGCATACATTGATGTTGATCAACATCAAAACGCTTGACCGTTTAGATTTCGATCATCATCATAAAACCGTCACTGCCCATCCTTGCCGCGCGTCTCTCCCAGGAATGAATCCCCATGAGCAATCTCCCTACAGTACTGATCACCGGCGCCTCCAGCGGCATCGGCGCTACCTACGCACGACGCTTCGCCAGTCGTGGCCACGCGCTGGTACTGGTAGCGCGCAATCGCGAACGCCTGGACGTCCTGGCTGCACAGTTATGCGAAGAAAGCGGCGTGAACGTCGATGTCATCCAGGCGGACCTCACCCGCGCTGAAGACCTTGCGCAAGTAGAACGACGCTTGACCGAAGATGCCAGCATCGGTGTCTTGATCAACAATGCCGGCGTAGGCCAGTCAGGCGGCTTTTTGCAACAGCGCGTCACTGCTCTCGACAGCCTGCTGGCGCTGAACGTCACCGCAGTGACCCGCTTGGCGGCAGCCATCGCTCCGCGCCTGACTCAAGCGGGCGCTGGAAGTATCGTCAACGTCGGCTCGGTCGTAGGGCTCGCCCCGGAAATGCAAATGACCGTCTACGGCGCCACCAAAGCCTTCGTATTGTTCCTGTCCCAGGGCCTGCAGGCGGAACTGGGCCCTAAGGGCGTCTACGTGCAAGCCGTACTGCCCGCAACCACCCGCACCGAGATCTGGCAGCACTCCGGGATCGATATTGCAACCTTGCCGGAAATCATGGAGGTGGATGATCTGGTAAACGCCGCCTTGGTGGGCTACGACCGTCGCGAGCTTGTGACCATTCCACCGCTGCACGTGGCCGAGCGTTGGGAGGCGTTGGAAGGTACTCGTCGCCTTCTGCTTTCGGATCTACGCCAGGCAAGTCCAGCCGAGCGCTACCTGACTTCTGCCCCTGTCGGGCAATAACCCATGAAAGCCTTTGTCATCGATCGTTACGGCAAACGTGTCATCGGCCGGATAGCTGACATGCCAGAGCCCACCTTGGCGGCCGACGATGTCCTGGTGCAGGTACACGCGGCGGGCGTCAATGCGCTGGACGTCAAGATTCGCAGCGGCGAGTTCAGGCTCATCCTGCCCTACACCCTGCCGCTGATACTGGGCAATGATGTGGCAGGCACGGTGCTCGAAGTGGGCACGAACGTAACCCGCTTCAAACCGGGCGACGATGTGTTCGCCCGGGTCCATCAAACGCGTATCGGCACGTTCGCCGAACGCATTGCCATCAATCAAACCTGTGTGGCCAACAAACCCGTCAATCTGACCATGGTCCAGGCGGCCTCGCTGCCCCTGGTGGCATTGACTGCCTGGCAAGTACTGGTTGAAACCGCAAAACTCACACCCGGCCAGAAGGTTCTGATTCACGCAGGATCCGGCGGTGTGGGCACGGTGGCGATACAGCTCGCCAAACACCTGGGTGCTTATGTCGCCGCTACCACCAGTACGGCCAATGTCGAGTGGGTGAAGGCCCTCGGCGCTGACCAGGTGATCGACTACACGACTCAGCACTTCGTCGAGCAGTTGCACGATTACGACATTGTGCTCAATAGCTTGGGTCCAGACGTACTGGGCAAGTCAGTGGAGGTCTTGAAGCGGGGCGGCCGACTGATCTCGATCTCAGGCCCACCGACCGTGGAATTCGCTACCAGGCAGGGACTCGGCTGGACCTTGACGCAAGTCCTGCGCGTGTTGAGTTCGCGCATTCGCAGCCAGGTGAGGCAGCGGGGCATGTCCTATGATTTCGTGTTCATGCGTGCGGACGGAGGTCAGCTCGGGGAGATAGCTTCACTCATTGAAGCCGGTGTCATCACGCCCGTGGTCGAGAAGGTCTATCCCTTCGAGGCCACTGCAGATGCCCTCGCCCATGTTCAAAGCGGCCGCGCAAAGGGGAAAGTGGTAATCGAGCTACGGCGTTCCTAGCACCGTGTGGATCAAGTTGCGCATGGATGAAGTTTTTCACAGTCAACGATTTGCATATGGACCCATCAGGTACAACCGCTTAGGCTGACTCGTACCCATCCCGGTGCATTGGCCGGGCCGGGTTCGATGCTTCTCATCTCATTCAAAGGACTTGAAATCCGTGAAAGCGCTAATCGTCATCGATGTACAACAAGGCCTGTTCCAGGCAGACCCAGCTCCCGCCTTCGCCGCTGAAGTAATAGCGCGCATCAACACACTGACGGCATGTGCCAGAGCTGAAAACGTTCCGGTGATCTTCGTTCAGCATGAACTTGCCAATGGCGAGTTTCTGGTGCGCGGCAGTGACAGCTGGAAAGTCGACCATCGGCTTGTGACAGCCGACACCGATCACTAAGTCAACAAGACCACGCCCGACTCTTTCCTCAGGACCGATCTTCAGCCGCTATTGCAGCAAGCCGATATTTCTCACCTGGTAGTGTGCGGCTATGCGACCGAGTTCTGCGTGGACACGACGGTCCGTCGTGGCGCAGGCCTGGGTTACGAAATCACATTGGTGAGCGACGCCCATACCACCCAGTCCAAGGCGCATGCCGATGCGGCGCAGATCATCGCTCACCATACCGCCACGCTGCCGAGCATCAAAAGCTTCGGTGTACGCATCCAGGCGCAGGAAACCGCAGCGGTCGATTTCGCCGGCTGACTGTGGGCACGTCTGCTGCCTTGGGTAAATAACTCGATCGCAGCCTAGCGTGACGTCCGTGCATTCAATTCGAATGTACGGATGCGCACAGCATCTGTACGAACCCTTCCCTGACCGGATGTCCATCAGTGCGCTTGTGGGTCAGCAGAAAGTTGTCCACGCTGTCGAACTCGAGTGCGTCACAGACGGCCAGTCCTTCGAGGGCGCGGTGGTTGCAGTAGACGCCTCTGGGAACCACCGCCATGCCTATGCCTTGCGCGACGCACGTCAGAATGCCCCCCCAACTTCCACATACCACCCATTCCACCCCTTGCAATGACTCCTCGCACCAAGCCTGCGCAACAGCGTGAAACGGACAACCTTCAGGCCACGCCAGGACTTTTCTATTGTTCAGATTCAAGGGTCCGTGTTGCAACCACGTCTGCGGATAAACCAGCACCGGTCGATCACCGGGTAATCTGCGACTGACAAGTCTCGGGTTGGCCGTGTCCATCGCCACCACTGCTACATCCAGCTTCCCGTCCAGAACGTGTTCTACGAGTTCTGGCCAGGTATCGGTAACGATCTCCAGGATAACCTGCGGATAGTCCCGCTCGAATGCTGCAGCGATGGCCGCAAGCCGCGTACTGACGAAGGAATCTATACCCCCTATCTTCAAAGTCCCGCCAAATGTTTTACTGTCGTTGAAACAAGACTGTGCCTCGCCAAAGGCCTGCAGTACTTTCTCTGCATGCATAAGCAGGTGTTTACCCGCAGCACTTAGTTCCACGCCCTTATCGCCTCTATTCAACAGGCAACATCCAACTTCGGCTTCCAAAGCCTTCATGCGCGCAGTGACATTCGATGGTACGCAGTGTACGGACTTGGCGGCCTTGACGATACTTCCCGCTTTGTAGATAGCGGTGAGCATGCGCAATTGCGAAATATCCATATACACCTCGAGTGAATCACTGATTCATTTTTTGTTGGTTGTGCGAGTCCCCTTGCCCGTGGATTCTACTGCCAATGCCAAGCTGATACCAAAAACCAAACGGCAACTTCGAAGCACTAGGTTACAAATAAGGAGCTGCGCATGTCAGGTTATTATGAAGAGATCACTAAACTTGCAACCTCCGTGCATCAGCATGGGGCCCTGAACAATGCATTCTATGAGCGCTGGATGGCAGCACCCCTGCCCTTTGACGAACTGGCCCTGTTTGCCAAGAATTATCTGGTAAGAACTTCGCAAACGCCGACGATGATCGCGTTGGCGCTGCTGCACACCGACAACCTGTGCGCACGCGTCGAAATCGCCAAGAACTTGTACTCAGAGTATGGCTACGGCCAGCCGCAGAAAGCCCACATCCATTTGCTGGAGAACTTTCTAACCGATCTACTCAGCCGAGTGGCCGTTGCCTACAAGCCGGTGACCAAGCTGAGTGATGAGTTGATCCTGCCCAGTACCCGTCAATTCATCGAGGAACAGCAAACCCTGTATACCCGTCACCCTGATGAACGAGGCTGCCAGCGCATCCTGGGTACCCTGTTGGCACAGGAGTGGTTGGCGTTCTCCATGCTCACGCGTTTGTACGAAGGCGTGCGGCACTACCAGCACCTCTACGCTTCAAACGACGAGTTCCACGAACACTGCGAGTACTTTTACGTCCATATCGGTAATGCCGAAAAGGACCACAAGATCCAGGCCATTCACGCAGCCACACTCGAATGCCGCAACGACGATGAATTTGCTGCGTTAGCAGATGGCTTCTACGACTTCATGACCCTTACCGAGCAGTACTGGAATGGCATTGCCCATGCCATGGGGTATCGTCCCCGCTAAGGAGAGGCCTACCGACAGCCAGGCGTGAATACCACGCCGGAAAAGACAAAACCCCTACCTGCTTGCGCAGATAGGGGTTTCGGAATTGAATCTTGACGATGACCTACTCTCACA
>NZ_JACYUJ010000009.1:0-126255 GCF_014841695.1 Pseudomonas sp. CFBP 8771
CGATGGTAGTGTGGGGTTTCCCCATGTGAGAGTAGGTCATCGTCAAGATTCAATTCCGAAACCCCTATCTGCGTAAGCAGGTAGGGGTTTTGTCTTTTGCGCGGCTTTTTTTGTAAGACCCCTCCTACTTATCAATTCAACATTCAGCTGTCTCTTACAGGCGGGGCAGATCCGGCTGGCTCAACTCGCAAAGCCACATCTGATAAGGTTGAACCTTGATTCACGCTCACCTCAAGGACTTCGCCCATGTCGGCTGTGTCACCCCTTACCCCCGGTTTCATGGTCGTACACGGCAATCGTCTGGACGAACTGCGCAGCCTTGTCGTGAGCTGGATGCGCCTGTACCCACTGCGTCCTCTGGAAAATGAAATCATCCTGGTGCAGAGCAACGGTATCGCCCAGTGGCTCAAACTCGCGCTTGCTGCGGACGAAGGCCCGGATGACGAGGGCGGCGTAGGCATTTCTGCGGCGGTAGACGTGCAGTTACCGGGTAGTTTCATGTGGCAGTTGTATCGAAGCGTACTGGGGCAGGACCAGATCCCGTCGTCCTCGCTGCTCGACAAGGCGCCGCTCACCTGGCGCTTGATGCGTCTTCTGCCGCAACTGATTGACCAGCCCCATTTCGAACCCCTGCAGCGCTTCCTGCTCGACGACAACGACCTGCGCAAGCGCTACCAGCTGTCCGAGCGTCTGGCGGACCTGTTCGACCAATACCAGGTCTACCGCGCGGATTGGCTGCAGGACTGGGCGGAAGGCAAGCATCAGCTGCGCAATGGCAGGGGGCTGAGCAAGCCTCTGCCGACGGGCAATTGTTGGCAGGCGGAGTTATGGCGGGCACTGCTGCAGGATGTAGGCTCCGAAGGCATGGCGCAAAGCCGTGCAGGGGTGCATCAACGTTTCATGGAAGCTGCGGCGGCGCTCGACAAGCCGCCGGCAGCGCTACCCTCGCGGGTCATCGTGTTCGGTATCTCTTCGTTGCCTGCACAGGGTCTGGAGGCACTGGCGGCGCTGGGCAGATTCAGCCAGGTGTTGTTGTGCGTGCACAACCCCTGCAGGCACCACTGGGCAGATATCGTGGCGGACAAAGACCTTCTGCGTCATCAATACAAACGTCAGGCTCGCAAGCAGGGCATGCCAGCGGTGCTGGACACCGACAGCCTTCATCAGCATGCACACCCATTGCTAGCTGCCTGGGGCAAGCAGGGCCGTGACTACATCAACCTGCTCGACAGCTATGATGATCCCGCCAGCTATCAGTCGGCGTTTCGGGATGGTCGCATCGACCTCTTCAGCGACAGCGAGCCACAGCATTTACTGGGTCAGTTGCAAGACGACATTCTGGAGCTGCGCCCTTTGGGTGAAACTCAGTCCACCTGGCCAAGCGTGGATATCAAGACCGACAAGAGCATCCGCTTCCACATCGCTCATGGTGCACAGCGCGAAGTGGAAATCCTTCACGACCAGTTGTTGGCACGGTTCAGTGCCGATGCGGGACTGCGTCCACGCGACGTGATCGTGATGGTGCCCGACATCGACAGCTATGCGCCGCACATTCGCGCAGTGTTTGGCCAACTGGACCGGGAAGACCGCCGATTCATTCCCTTTACGCTGACCGACCAGGGGCAGCGCGGGCGAGATCCTCTGCTCATAGCGGTCGAGCACCTGCTCAAGCTGCCGGACAGCCGCTTCCCCGTGAGCGAGATCCTCGACCTTCTGGACGTACCTGCCCTGCGGCGTCGGTTCGCGATTCAGGAGCGTGATCTGCCGACCTTGCGTCGCTGGATCGAAGGCGCAGGCATTCGCTGGGGCCTTCACGCGGCGCACCGCCAGCACCTGGGCTTACCGATCGAGCTGGAACAGAACACCTGGCGCTTTGGGCTGCGGCGAATGTTGCTCGGCTATGCCGTCGGAACCGGTGTGGGCTGTAGCGATATCGAGCCCTACGACGAGATCGGCGGCTTGGACGCAGCGCTCATTGGCCCGCTGGCAGCGCTGCTGGATGCTCTGGAAGTAGCCTGTCAGCAACTTGATCGCGCGGTCAGCCCGGCCGAGTGGGGTGTGCGTCTGCATCAGATGCTGCAGTTGTTCTTCACTGCCGACACCGAGCATGACGAGTACCTGCTCAACCAGCTCGAAGAGCTGCGTGAAGAGTGGCTGCAAACCTGCGAAGCCGTGGGACTGGTCGAAGCATTGCCGCTGACGGTGGTGCGTGAAGCCTGGCTTGCGGGCCTGGATCAGGGACGCTTGAGCCAGCGTTTTCTGGCTGGCTCCGTCAACTTCTGCACCTTGATGCCGATGCGTGCAATTCCATTCAAGATCGTGTGCCTGTTGGGCATGAATGATGGCGATTACCCTCGGGCGCAACCACCGCTCGATTTCGACCTGATGGGCAGCGATTATCGCCCCGGTGACCGTTCGCGGCGCGAGGATGATCGCTATCTGTTACTGGAAGCGCTGCTCTCGGCGCGCGAACAGCTATATATCAGTTGGGTTGGGCGCAGTATCAGAGACAACAGCGAACGACCTCCCTCGGTACTGGTCGGGCAACTGCGAGATCATCTGGCCAGTGGCTGGAGGCTGTCGGGCGATGAGGCGCTGGACAATTCGGCCAGCGGGGAGAAGCTGTTGCAGGCGCTCACGCTGGAGCATCCTCTCCAACCTTTCAGCGCTCGGTATTTTCATCAAGGCAACCCGGCTCTTTTCAGCTTTGCCAGGGAGTGGCAGCACTTGCATGCGCAAGTAGTGGCACCCCATGCGCAGTCGCCTCTGCAGGCTCATCGTCAGGACGAGCCGCTGAGCGTGGCTCAGTTGCAGGACTTTCTGCGCAATCCTGTCAGGCATTTCTTCAGCCAGCGGCTGAAAGTCTTCTTCGAGTCGGCGGAAAAGCCTGTGGCCGACATCGAGCCCTTTGTGCTCGATGCGCTGGAGCGTTACACGCTCAGTGACAGCCTGCTCGGTGCCGGCATGGCCAGTGCCGACGCCATTGCCGAGACGCTGGAAAGCCATGCGCGCAAGTTGCAGGGCAGCGGCCTGTTGCCCATGGCCGAATTCGGCACTCGGTTGCGCGAGGAGTTGATCGAGCCACTGCCCGATCTGCTCGAGCGCTACCGTCAGTTGCTCGTCATGTGGCCGTCGCGACTGGACAGTGCCCTGCCGATCACTTTCCAGGCCCAGGGCGTCGTACTGGAGGGATGGCTGGCGGGTGTCTACCAGCGTGAAGACGGCAGCTACCTCAGCGTCTCGACGATTGCCAACGCCATTGGCGGCGTGCGCTCGCGCAAATGGCATCGGTTGGTACGCCCTTGGGTCTTGCACCTGGCATCCTGCGCCGTTGGATTGCCGCTGACCACCGCGGTAGTTGCCAGTGACGATACCCTGCTGCTCGAGCCACTGCCCCTGGACCAGGCTCGGAACGCCCTGAGCGATCTGCTGCTGGCCTGGCAAGCGGGCATGACCCGGCCCCTGCCGGTAGCCGTGAAAACGGCCGTGGCCTGGCTTTCGCACACCGATGAGGAAAAGGCTTTGTTGGCAGCACGCAAAGCGTACGAGGGCGATGGTGTGACGAGTAATGGCGAGCGTCGGGAGGCGATGGCACTGATGCGCCAGTTCGCTGATTTCGATGCCTTGATGGACGGGGAAGAATTCGAAGGCTGGGCGCAAGCCTTGTACCAGCCCATGCTGGAGGCGCCCTGGAGATCGGTCGATGACAAGGAGGCTCGCTCATGACATCGCTCGAACGTCCACTGGCATTGGCTTTTCCACTGCGTGGCAGCCAATTGATTGAAGCCAGTGCCGGCACCGGCAAGACATTCACCATTTCCGCACTCTATCTGCGTTTGATACTTGGGCATGGTGGAGACATCAACGGCTTCGGACGCGAACTGCTGCCCCCGCAGATCCTGGTAGTGACCTTCACCGATGCCGCAACCAAGGAGCTGCGCGAGCGCATTCGGATCCGTCTGGCCGAAGCCGCGCGGTTTTTCCGAAACGAGATAACGGCACCGGATGCGCTCGTCGAGCAGTTGCGCGACGAATTCGAACTTGGCCAGTGGCCGGCCTGTGCCAGCCGACTGGATATCGCTGCCCAGTGGATGGACGAGGCTGCCGTTTCCACGATTCACAGTTGGTGCCAGCGCATGCTGCGCGAACACGCGTTCGACAGCGGCAGCCTGTTCACCCAGAGCCTGGAAACCGATCACAGCGAACTGCTGGGCGAGGTTGTGCGTGACTATTGGCGGCGGTTCTATTACCCGATGCATGGCGCTGCGCTGGATTGGGTACGCGCTCATCTTGGCGGGCCTGCGGCATTGCTTGGCCGGGTGCGGGGGTTGTTCGCACACGTGCAGGGAGATGTCTCGGGCGATGAGCCCGGCGAGCTGATCGAACGCTGCCTGGCCGAGCGTGAGCGAGCCTTGGTCGAACTCAAGGAACCTTGGCCGCAGTGGGCCACCCAGTTGCGTGAAATTTGCCTGCAGGCGGTGGCGGCCAAGGCAGTCGATGGCCGCAAGATGCAGGCACGCTACTTCGAACCCTGGTTTGAAAAGATCACCGCCTGGGCTACGGATCCAAACCAACACGACCTGGATATCGGTACCGGTTTTACCCGCTTGACCCCCGACGGCATGGCCGAAGCCTGGAAAGGCGATGCGCCGGAGCACGCCGGCTTGCACGCGATGGTCGAGCTGCCTGCGGCACTGGCGGCTTTGCCGACGCCTGAGAGCGCGGTTCTGAGGCATGCAGCGCAGTGGATCGGCGCGCGCTTCGAGGAAGAAAAGCGCCGGCGTGCCGAGATGGGCTTCGACGACATGCTGGTGCGGCTGGACCGGGCCTTGCAGAGCGCTGGTGGTGAACAGTTGGCCGAGCTGGTTCGTGAACAGTTTCCCGTGGCCCTGATCGATGAGTTTCAGGATACCGATCCGGTTCAGTACCGCATCTTCGAACGCATCTACCACATCGAACGAAACGAGCAGGAGACCGGCCTGTTCCTGATCGGTGACCCCAAGCAGGCGATCTACGCCTTTCGGGGTGCCGATATCCATACCTATCTGCAGGCGCGTCGGGCGACCGAGGGCAGGCTGCATACGTTGGGTACCAACTTCCGCTCTACCCAGGCCATGGTCGGCGCGGTCAACCATATGTTCATGCAGGCCGAGCAGCGTGCGCAGGGGCGAGGTGCATTCCTGTTCCGCCAAGGCGATGACAACCCTGTGCCATTTCTGGATGTGCGGGCCCAGGGGCGCAAGGAGTCCTTGATCGTGGACGGTCAGGCCGTACCGGCCTTGACGCTCTGGCATCTGCCCAGCGACCAGCCCATTTCCGGCGTCGCCTACCGCAAGGCGCTGGCCAGTGCCTGCGCGGCGGAAATCGTGCGTCTGTTGAATGCGGGGCAGGCTGGGCACGCCGGTTTTAAGGTGCGGGAAGGCAGCGCCAGCGGTGTTCGGCCGGCGGATATCGCCATTCTTGTGCGTGATGGCAAAGAGGCCCAGGCCGTGCGTGCAGAGTTGACCGACCGGGGGGTCCGCAGTGTGTACCTGTCGGACAAGGACTCGGTATTTGCCGCTCAGGAGGCCCATGACTTGCTCGCCTGGCTGAAGGCGTGCGCCGAGCCTGACTCGGAGCGGCAATTGCGCGCCGCCTTGGCGAGCGTCACATTGAACCGCTCTTTGCACGAGTTGGAGCAATTGAACCTGAGTGAGCTGGAATGGGAAGCGCGGGTCATGCAGTTCCGTGGCTATCGAAACATCTGGCGCACCCAGGGCGTGCTGCCGATGCTGCGCCGCCTGCTGCACGATTTCGACCTGCCACTGGCGCTGATCGGCCGTGACGATGGCGAGCGTATCCTGACCAACCTGCTGCACCTGTGCGAACTGTTGCAGCAGGCGTCCAGCGAACTGGACGGCGAGCAGGCGCTGATCCGTCATCTGAGCGAACAGCTGGCACTTTCCGGCAGCGCAGCGGAGGAGCATATCCTGCGTCTGGAAAGCGACGAGCAGTTGGTCAAGGTGGTGACTATCCACAAGTCCAAGGGGCTCGAGTACGCACTGGTCTTCCTGCCTTTCATCTGCAGTTGCAAACCGGTCGACGGCAAGCGATTGCCGTTGGTTTACCACGACGCGGCTCACCGCGTGCAATTGACGCTCAACCCTACATCCGAACAGGTGGCCTTGGCCGACGACGAACGTTTGGCCGAGGACCTGCGCTTGCTTTACGTGGCCCTGACCCGGGCTCAGCACGGCTGCTGGCTCGGCATCGCCGACCTCAAGCGCGGTACGACCAAGGAGTCGGTGTTCCATCGCTCGGCCATCGGGTACCTGCTTGGCGGCGGGCAGCCGCTTGCCGATGCAGGCCAGCTTGCGAGTTGGCTGCAGGCGTCGAGTGCGGGGTGCGCAGACATCGTGAGTGTGCCAGTGCCAGAGGTGGACGATAGCCGTTACGTACCCTTGCGCAGCGACGCCGCGCTGCTCAAGGTGCGCCTGCCAAAGCGCAGTGCGCGGGAGAACTGGTGGATAGCGTCCTACAGCGCGTTGCGCATCAGCGACACCCTGGGCGCGGATGATGACCAGGCGCCCGACAGCGCTCTCGAGCAGAAACTGATGGACGACGAGCGTCTGGACGCGCAGGTGCCGCGCGAGGTGCCGGCCACCAGTGGCGACATTCACCGTTTTCCCCGTGGCCCCGGGCCGGGCACTTTTCTGCACGGCTTGCTGGAATGGGCAGGGCGCGAAGGTTTTGCCAGCGTTGCCGCGGCCCCGGAGCGACTGGCCGACAACGTCGCGCGGCGTTGCAGTCGGCGCGGCTGGAGCGGCTGGATCCCTACCCTGGACGACTGGTTGCGGCGCTTCATCGACGAGCCATTGCAGCTTGGGTCCGAACGAGCCCCGGTACGCATGGCCGATCTCGACCAATACCAGATCGAGATGGAGTTCTGGTTCGCCAGCCACAAGGTCGACGTAAGCCGTCTCGATACCCTGGTGCGCCAGTACACGCATCCCGGCGTGCTTCGAATGCCAGCCGAAGGCGCCATGCTCAACGGCATGTTCAAGGGCTTCATCGACTTGTGTTTCGAGCATCAGGGGCAGTATTACGTTGCCGACTACAAATCCAATTGGCTGGGTCCGGATGATGCCGCCTATACCCACGCTGCGATGACCGAATGCATCCTGGCCAACCGCTACGACCTGCAATACGTGCTGTACCTGCTCGCCCTGCACCGCCAGTTGAAGGCGCGGCTGCCAGGGTACGACTACGACGAACACGTGGGCGGTGCGGCGTTCGTGTTTCTGCGCGGCATTGGGGCGCCCAGCCAGGGCGTGTACTTCACCCGGCCACCCCGTGAGCTCATCGAGGAACTCGATGCGCTGTTCAAAGGCGGACGCCGTGATGTCCAGGCCGACCTGTTCGAGGAAAGTGCGCCATGACCCGCTCGTTTGCCGACCTGCTGCCCACCCCGCTGGATGCACACAGCCTTGCTCAGCTGCAGCCCCGAACACGCACGGCTGACCTGTTGGCGTTGCTCGAGCGCTGGGTGGAGCGCGGTTGGCTGCGTGCGCTGGACAAAGCCTTCGTAGCGTTTCTTGCCGACCTCGACCCGCAGGGCGACCCTCTGGTACTGCTCGCTGCCGCCCTCGCCAGCCACCAGCTGGGGCATGGGCATGTCTGCCTGGATCTGGCGGCGACGCTGCAGGCACCGGATTTTGCCTTGTCCCTGCCACCCGAGGGCGACTTGCAAGGGGGCGTGGCCCTGCTGCCATCGCAGTTGCTTCAGGGCCTGGGTGCCGAGGCCTGGCTGGCCAGCCTGGCGAACAGCTCCTTGGTGGGGAGCGCAGATGACCCTACAGGCAGCTCGCCTCTGGTGCTTTCGAGCCAGCGCCTGTACCTGCGTCGTTACTGGGCGTACGAGCGGCGTATCGGTGATGCGCTGCGTCAGCGGCTGGACGCGCGGGAGCCGGTACCGGAGGACCTGGCACAACGGCTGACGCAATTGTTCGGGGCCACCGACGGGGCTCGGATCGACTGGCAGAAACTGGCTTGCGCGCTTGCCGTGCGGGGTGCTTTCAGTATCGTTACGGGCGGCCCGGGAACGGGCAAGACCACCACGGTGGTGCGCCTGCTGGCACTCCTGCAAGGGCCCGCGGTGGCGCAGGACAAACCGCTGCGTATTCGGCTGGCAGCACCGACCGGCAAGGCGGCGGCGCGACTGACCGAGTCGATCAGCTTGCAGGTGCAGAGCCTGCAGGTGGACGCCGCAATCAAGGCGCGTATTCCGACCGAGGTGACCACGGTTCATCGCCTGTTGGGTAGCCGTCCGGGCACGCGGCATTTTCGTCATGATGCAGCCAACCCTTTGCCCTTGGACGTACTGGTGGTGGACGAAGCCTCGATGATCGATCTCGAGATGATGGCCAACCTGCTCGATGCGCTGCCGGCCCATGCCCGGCTGGTGCTGCTGGGCGACAAGGACCAGTTGGCCTCGGTCGAGGCGGGTGCGGTGCTGGGCGACCTGTGCAGCCAGGCCGAGTCCGGCTACTACAGCCCGGCGACGCGCGCCTGGTTGGAGCAGGTCAGCGGCGAGGACCTCGCACGCAGCGGGCTGCTCGAAGGCAACGAACGTGATCACGCCCTCGCGCAGCAGGTGGTCATGCTGCGGCACTCGCGCCGATTCGGCGAGGACAGCGGCATTGGCCAGCTGGCAGCCAGGGTCAATTTGCAGGACGCCGACGGCGCGCGTGCCTTGCTGCAGGAAGGCCAGTATCCCGATGTTCATTGGCTGCCGCTCAAGGGCGAGCACGATGTGGCGTTGCTGCGCCTGCTGCTGGACGGACACGGTCGCGACGCCGACGGACCACAAGGTTATCGACGTTATCTGGAGCAGATCGGTACCTCTCGGCCGCCGGCCGACACGCGTCTGGAAGATCAAGCCTGGGCCACCTGGGCCCGTGGGTTGCTGAACGCGTTCGATGAGTTCCAGTTGCTGTGCGCCGTGCGCAAGGGGCCTTGGGGTGTGGAAAGCCTGAACGCTCGCGCGACCCAGGCCTTGACCCATGCGCGCCTCATTGAGGGTGGCCAACCCTGGTATGAGGGCAGGCCCGTATTGATGACACGCAACGACTATGGCCTGGGCTTGATGAACGGCGACATCGGCATTGCCCTGATGCTGCCCGAGGGTGGCGAGCGCGATCGAATGGTGCTGCGCGTGGCCTTTCCGCGCAACGACGGGCAGGGCGGCATCCGCTTCGTGCTGCCAAGTCGCTTGAATGACGTCGAGACGGTCTATGCGATGACGGTGCACAAATCCCAAGGGTCGGAGTTCGCGCACACGGCGCTGATCCTGCCTGATGCCTTGAATCCGGTATTGACCAAGGAGCTGATCTACACCGGTATCACGCGGGCCAAGCATTGGTTCACCTTGATCGAAACCCGCAGGGGTGTGTTCGAAGAGGCTGTGCGGCGCAGGGTCAAGAGACTCAGTGGGCTGATGCTCGAGTGGAAGTCGTGAGACGTGCGTGACGCGGCTTGCGCCGCTGCTACAGGGGCTCGGTGGTGCGCGAGTGTCCCATCAGCAGTGCAGCGTTGCGGTCGGTGACGTCGCGGATGTAATCCCACAGCAGGATGATCCGCTTGAGCTTGCGCAGGTCCTCCCGGCAGTACATCCAGAACTGCCGAGTGATATCGACTTCTTCGGGCAGGACTTCCACCAGGCGTTCGTCCTGGGCGGCGAGGAAGCACGGCAATATGACCAGCCCATGCCCCTGGAGCGCTGCGGTGTACTGGGCAATCACGCTGGTGCTGCGCAGCCCGGCGTTGACGTTGGGCAGCAGTTTGTTCAGGTACAGCAGCTCGGAGCTGAAGGCCAGGTCGTCGACGTAGCTGATGAACCGGTGCTCGCTGAGTTGGGCGCTGCTTTCGATGGGGGGATGACGATCCAGATAGGTCCGCGTGGCATACAGCTTGAGCCGATAGTCGCAGAGTTTGCAGCAGACGTAGGGCCCATGTTCGGGACGCTCCAAGGCGATGACGATATCGGCTTCGCGTTTGGACAGGCTGATGAAGTGCGGCAGCGGCAGGATATCGACCGAGATGGCCGGGTATGTGTCGACGAAGTGGCTGAGCTGCGGGGTGATGAAGAAGCTGCCGAAGCCTTCGGTGCAGCCCATGCGGATATGTCCTGACAGCGCCACGCCGGACCCGGAAACCTGCTCGCAGGCCATGTGCAGGGTGCTTTCAATCGACTCGGCCGAAGCGAGCAGGCGCTGCCCTTCGGCAGTGAGGACGAAGCCTGTGGTCCGCGACTTCTCGAACAGCAGGGTACCCAAGGCATTTTCCAGCGAGCCGATGCGCCGCGATACGGTGGTGTAGTCCACGCCCAGGCGCTTGGCCGCGATGCTGGCCTTGCGCGTACGAGCCACTTCGAGAAAAAACTTGAGATCGTCCCAGTTCAGGCTGCTAAGGTCTTTTTGCATGTTGGACCGGCTTTATTGTGAGTTCTTGTTAGATGTTTGCAGCATCTATACTCCATCGCAGAACCGTCTCGCCACAACAATAAATACGCGGAGGTCATCCATGAACGTGTCCGTTCAACCGAATGCCAGCAAGATCGACGATGTAAAACTGCTGATCGATGGGCAGTGGGTCGCCTCGACCACCCAGGAATGGCGCGACATCGTCAACCCGGCCACCCAGCAAGTGCTGGCGCGGGTGCCCTTCGCCACGACCGACGAGGTCGATGCCGCAGTAGCCGCAGCGCAGCGTGCATTCAAGACCTGGCGCCTGACGCCACTGGGTGCGCGCATGCGCATCATGCTCAAGCTGCAGGCATTGATCCGGGAACATTCCAAGCGCATTGCGCAGACCTTGAGTGCCGAGCAGGGCAAGACCATTGCCGATGCCGAGGGCGATATCTTCCGCGGCCTGGAAGTGGTCGAGCATGCCTGCTCCATCGGCAGCCTGCAGATGGGCGAGTTCGCCGAGAACGTCGCCGGTGGCGTCGATACCTACACGTTGCGTCAGCCCATCGGTGTGTGCGCGGGAATCACGCCGTTCAACTTCCCGGCGATGATTCCGCTGTGGATGTTCCCCATGGCGATCGTCTGCGGCAACACCTTCGTGCTCAAGCCTTCGGAGCAGGATCCGCTGTCCACGGTCCAGCTGGTGGAGCTGGCATTGGAGGCGGGCGTGCCGCCGGGTGTATTGAACGTGGTGCACGGTGGCAAGGACGTCGTCGATGCGCTGTGCACCCATGCCGACATCAAGGCGGTGTCGTTCGTCGGTTCGACCGCTGTCGGCACCCATGTGTATGACCTGGCCGGCCGGCATGGGAAGCGCGTGCAGTCGATGATGGGCGCGAAGAATCACGCCGTGATATTGCCGGACGCCAACCGCGAGCAAACGCTCAACGCCTTGGTCGGCGCCGCCTTCGGTGCAGCCGGGCAACGTTGCATGGCCACCTCGGTCGCCGTGCTGGTGGGCAAGTCGCGCGAGTGGATTCCCGATATGAAGGCGCTGGCGCAGAAGCTCAAGGTCAACGCTGGCAATGAACCGGGCACCGACGTCGGCCCGGTGATTTCCCGCCGTGCGCTCGAGCGTGTGACGGCCTTGATCGACAGTGGCGTCGAGGAAGGCGCGACGTTGGAACTCGACGGTCGCGGTGTGCAGGTGCCTGGCTACGAGCAGGGCAACTTCGTTGGCCCGACCTTGTTCAGCGGGGTCACCACGGACATGCAGATCTACACCCAGGAGATTTTCGGGCCGGTGCTGATCACCCTGGAGGTGGATACCCTCGACGAAGCCATCGCTTTGGTCAATGCCAACCCGTTCGGCAACGGCGTGGGTTTGTTCACCCAGAGCGGCGCTGCGGCGCGCAAGTTCCAGAGCGAGATCGACGTAGGCCAGGTAGGTATCAACATCCCGATTCCCGTGCCGGTGCCGTCGTTCAGCTTCACCGGGTCGCGCGGTTCCAAACTTGGCGACCTGGGGCCCTACGGCAAGCAGGTGGTGCAGTTCTACACGCAGACCAAGACGGTCACGGCGCGCTGGTTCGACGATGACAGCGTGAACGACGGCGTCAACACCACCATCAACTTGAAATAGGGCATTGCCATGAACATTGCTTTCATAGGCCTGGGCAACATGGGCGCGCCCATGGCGCGCAACCTGCTCAAGGCAGGCCACACGCTGCATGTGTTCGATCTGAACCAGGACGTACTGGCGGAATTGGCTCAGTTGGGCGGCCACGTCAGTGCTTCGCCCAAGAACGCCGCTGCCCAGGGCGAACTGGTGATCACCATGTTGCCGGCAGCGGCGCACGTGCGCAGCGTCTACCTGGGTGAGGAAGGCGTGCTTGCTGGCATTCGCGCGGGTACGCCAGCAGTGGATTGCAGCACCATCGATCCGCAGACTGCGCGCGATATCGCTGCCGCAGCCTCCAGGCAGGGCGTTGATCTGGCCGATGCGCCTGTGTCGGGCGGCACCGGTGGCGCTCAGGCGGGTACCTTGACCTTCATGGTCGGTGCGTCGGCGCAATTGTTCGGCCAGCTGCAGCCGGTGCTGGCGCAGATGGGCCGCAACATCGTCCACTGTGGCGAGGTCGGCACCGGACAGATCGCCAAGATCTGCAACAATCTGCTGCTGGGCATCTCCATGGTCGGCGTGTCGGAAGCCATGGCATTGGGCAATGCCCTGGGCATCGACACACAGGTACTGGCGGGCATCATCAACAGCTCGACCGGGCGTTGCTGGAGTTCGGACACCTACAACCCCTGGCCGGGGGTCATTGAAACAGCGCCCGCGGGCCGCGGGTACAGTGGGGGGTTCGGCGCCGAGCTGATGTTGAAGGACCTGGGGCTGGCTACCGAAGCGGCGAAGCAGGCACGCCAGCCGGTGATTCTGGGTGCCGTAGCCCAACAGCTGTATCAGGCAATGAGCTTGCGGGGAGAGGGGCAGCTGGATTTTTCTGCGATCGTGAAGGCGTATCAGCGTCCTGCCGAGTAACACGGTCGCATAGCAAACGGGGGAGGGTGCGCGGTGCAGCGGACGCGGCTTGCGCCGCTGCTACACGCGGATTTCCAAATGGGCGGAAGGGGACTAGACTCGGCTGATAGCTGAATCGATTCACCGCATGATCCATAACTCCAAGAAAGGGCCCCCCCATGAAACTGCTTCCCCTCACCTGTGCCATCTCCGCACTCACCCTCAGCGCCCACGCTCTGGCCTGGGACTTCATGTTGCTGGACAGCGACAAGCCTGCGCAGAACCAGCGCATCACCAGCGAACAGTTGGGCGTCAAGGTCGACAAGCCGTTCTCCATCACGATGCGCACCCTGCACGGGGGTCGCCAGGAAGGTGTCAGCCTGATCGACATTGATAACGGCACCATGAAGCTGACGCTGGTGCCCACACGGGGCATGAACGTGCTCCACGCCCAGGTGGGCGACGCGCGCATGGGCTGGGATTCGCCCGTGAAAGAAGTGGTCAATCCGGCCTTCATCGAGCTCAACGGCCGGGGAGGCCTGGGCTGGCTGGAGGGCTTCAACGAACTGGTGACACGCTGCGGCTACGAATGGGTCGGCCATCCGGGCATGGACAACGGTGAGCTGCTGACCCTACACGGTCGCGCCGCGAACATTCCGGCCAGCAAGGTCACGGTGCACATCGACGAGGCGCCGCCGTATGCGATTCATGTGCGTGGCGAGCTGCAGGAGCAGGCTTTCAAGAAGGTCGATTTCACCGCGCAGACCGAGCTGGTGACCGAGCCGGGGACGGCCCGTTTCGTGCTCAACGACACCTTGACCAACAACGGCGACTACCCCAAGGAATACCAGGCGCTGTACCACAGCAACTTCAGCACACCGTTCCTGGAAGAGGGCGCGCGGTTTGCGGCGGCGGTGAAGCAGGTGTCGCCTTTCAACGACAAGGCCAAGGCTGATCTGGGCGATTGGCAGACCTATCGCGCACCCACCAGGGACTATGACGAAACCGTGTACAACGTGGTGCCCTATGCCGATGCCAAGGGCGACACCCTGACCGTGCTGCACAACAAGGCCGGCAGCCTGGGCGTGGCGGTGGGTTTCAACGTCCAGCAGTTGCCGGTGTTTTCATTGTGGAAGAACACCGATACGCAAGGCCAGGGCTATGTGACCGGGCTGGAGCCGGGCACCAGTTTTTCCTATAACCGCCGTTACCAGCGGCCTTTGAATCTGGTCCCGACCATCGAGCCCAAACAGCAGAAGCACTTCAGCATCAGCTACAGCCTGCTGGCGGACAAACCGGCCGTGGACAAGGCGCTGAAAACCATCCAGACGATTCAGGGCGAGCGCCAGACCGAAGTGCGGCAGACGCCGCTGGTGGACCTGACCAAGGAGTAGCAACAGCGTTGGCGGCAACCGAAAAACCATGTTCCGCGACGGCGGGACCAGAACCTGGTCCCGCCAACAACCACGCAACAATGGCCACTCATTCGTGACTCTCAAGCAAGAGAGATTTGCGCACTGCCCGCTTACTCCTCGCGGGCAAGGCCTCTAGACTGCGCCCATCGATATTTCTCGCACAGTCAACGAGGCCACATTCATGAAAAAGATTCTTCTGCTCAACGGCGGCAAGCAGTTCGCCCACTCCGACGGTCGCTACAACCAGACCCTGCATGACGCCGCCGTGGCCTACCTGGACCGCGCCGGCTTCGACGTGAAGCAGACCTTCATCGACGGTGGCTACGACATTGCCGAAGAAGTGCAGAAATACCTTTGGGCCGACGTGGTCATCTACCAGATGCCGGGCTGGTGGATGGGGGCGCCGTGGACCGTGAAAAAATACATCGACGAGGTGTTCACCGAAGGTCATGGCAGCTTGTATGCCAATGACGGCAGGACGCGTTCCGATGCCTCGCAGCGATATGGCAGCGGTGGCTTGCTCAAGGGCAAGCAGTACATGATTTCGGCCACCTGGAACGCGCCGCAGCAGGCGTTCGACGATCCGGCCGACTTCTTCGAGGGCAAAGGCGTGGACGCGGTGTATTTCCCGTTCCACAAGGCCAACGAATTTCTCGACATGACCGCTTTGCCGACCTTCCTCAGCGTCGACGTGATGAAGATGCCGAACATCGACAACGATGTCGCGCGGTATCAGGCACACCTGGCCAAGGTGCTGGGCTGACGGCACGCTCGCCAGGGGCGAGGATTGGTGTATGTTTCGCAGGTCCTGGTAGATCCGATGAGGCCTGCGTTGAAATCTCGATCCGATGAGCTGCAAGTCTTCGTCGCCGTCATTCAGAGCGGCTCCATTTCTGCCGCCGCCGAGCAGTTCGGTCAGACCCCTTCGGCGGTCAGCCGCACCTTGTCCAAGCTCGAGGCCAAGCTGGACACTACCTTGATCAACCGCACCACGCGGCGCATGGACCTGACCGAAGAGGGGCGGTTTTTCTTCGAGCAGGCCAAGGAGATCCTGGCGCGCATGGATGAGTTGGAAGAGCGCTTGGCGCTGCGTCACCAGACGCCGGCCGGGCGCTTGCGCATCAATGCCGCGTCACCGTTCATGCTGCACGCGATCGTGCCGTACGTGGCGGAGTTTCGTCAGCGCTACCCGGACATTCTGCTGGAGCTCAACAGCAATGATCTGATCATCGATCTGATCGAGCACAGCACCGATGTCGCCATCCGTATCGGGGTATTGGCCGACTCTACCCTGCACGCCCGGTCGCTGGGTTGCAGCCCGCTGAACATCCTCGCCAGCCCCGCCTACCTCGAGCGCCACGGCGTGCCGGAAACGGTCGAGGCCTTGAGTCAGCACGTGCTGCTGGGCTTCACCCAGACCGAAACGCTCAACCACTGGCCGTTGCGCCATGCCGAGGGCGATCGACTGCAGATCCAGCCACGCATGGCGGCGTCCAGTGGCGAAACGTTACGGCAACTGGCGCTGGAAGGGCAGGGGATCGTCTGCCTGTCGCACTTCATGACCCACGAAGACATTCGCCAGGGGCGCTTGCAGGTGGTGCTGGCCGATGCCAACAGCGGTTACCGCCAGCCGATCAATGCGGTGTACTACCGCAACTCACAGCTGGCGTTGCGGATTCAGTGCTTTCTGGACTTCATTCAGGACAAGTTGGCGGCCTACGCCTGCTGAAGCGGCGGCGGGTGGATTGCGCCGCTTTCGATACGCCGCTTACCATGACGCCTGATCGCCATTCCCGGGACTCATCATGAAGCGCATCGCATTGCTCGCCGCCCTCGTCACTCTGGCCAGTTGTTCCAGCAAGGGGCCTGACGACGGCAGCCTTGGCAACGAACAGGCGCAGGACATGTTCAAGGAGGCGATGTCGCAGCCGCCCGTGCCGCAGAGTGTGCTGCGCAACGGTGATCGCCTGAGCTTCATGTTGCTGCAGCCCAAGACCGACACGTCGCCGTTCGGCTTTCTGCTGCAAGTCGAGGCGGCGTGTTCCAGCCCCAGCGCCAGCCTGATCTATCTGGACGGGGTAAAACGCATCTATTTCGCCAGCCCCGATGGCAAGTATGCGCCGGCCCGTCCGATCCCGGCTGCGCAGGTAGCGGCGTTGAATGCCAATCCCGCTTTCCAGCGCGCCTGCGCCGCCACTCCCCAGCCCGATTGGCGGGTGCTGTTGGGCAAGGGCGATGAACAATGGGTGCTGATCGACCGTAATAGTTTGGCTACCGTCGAGGGGCAGTTGCAGTTCTGGGCGGCCTACGACTCGCCGACCATCGGCCACGATCAGCCACACAACGCGCCCTATGCACAGAAACGCGAGCGCTATGCCCTGGACTGCGCCAAGCAGACGTTCAGCCTGCTGGCCGGGTATGACCTGGATGAGCACAACACGGTGACCGATGGTGGGGTGTTTTTCGAGCCCAAGACTTACAACGTGAAGGACAGCGACCCGGATTATCGACGGGTGTTCGACGCTGCCTGCGGCAAGCCCGAAGGCCTGGCCGGATTGCCGGCGTTCAAGCCGCGGAGCAAGGCTCCGTTGGTGCTGGCCACCCCGCGCGTGCAGGCGCCGGCGCTGTCGGCGGTCAAGCAGTTGAACCTGCCGAAACCGGCAAAGGTGCTGAAACGGGTAGTGGAAACCGGTACGGCCCATCTCAAAGGGCAGAGCGCACCGTTCACCGAGGAAAAATCGTTCAGCCAGGACAAGGCGTCGGGGTTGCTCTCGGTGCGCACCAAAGGCAGCAATTTCGAGGGGCAGGCGGTGAGCTTTCGCGGCTTGGTCGCGTTGGCCCAGCAAACCGTGTACAGCGGCGAAGCGGCGATGGTGGACAACGTCGGTTTGAATGCCATTGCGTTCAGCGGGGACTGGAAGAACATGCCGGTGGGTGCGCAGCTGGGCTATGTGACCGATGGCAAGATGAGCAACAGCGTGGTCGGCGAGTACGGCAAGCCGCGTCAGGCGTTCGACTGCCGTGTCGAGCAGCAGTTGCCCGCGACCCAGGTCAATGGCCGCTTGAGCGGTCAGGCGAAGAAGCTGCGCTGTGCGCACCTGGAAGACAACCTCAAGCGGGTCGAGACGCTGTATTACCTGGAGGATTACGGGTACTTTTTCCGCGCGGGTGTGGACCCGAACGCGTTCTTTCATGAAGAGCGGGTGTTGAAGGAAGTGGAGTGAGCGGGTTGGGTCGTGTTGCGGCCGGACGCGGCTTGCGCCGCTGCTACAGGGGATCGGTTTCTGTAGCAGCGGCGTGAGCCGCGTCAGGATGTGAGCGTGCTTTCTTAGACGCGGAAATGGCTGACCATCATCTGCAACTGGTTGCCCAGGCGTGCCAACTCGACGCTTGAGGCGGCCGTTTCTTCACTGGCGGCGGCCGTCTGCTCCGATACATCGCGCACGTTGATAATGCTGCGGCTGATTTCCTCGGCAACCGAGCTTTGCTGTTCGGCCGCAGCTGCAATCTGCTGGTTCATCGCCTGGATGCTGGACACCGTGCGGGTAATGTTCGCAAGCGAAGTGCCTGCGCGGCGTGTCAGCTCGACACTGCTGTCAGTCAGGCCACGGCTGCTCAACATCACACTGGCGACCTGTTGCGTACCCATCTGCAGACCGGCCACCAGACCTTCGATTTCCTCGGTGGATTTCTGCGTGCGCTGGGCCAGGCCGCGAACCTCATCGGCCACCACGGCAAAGCCACGTCCGGCCTCGCCTGCGCGGGCCGCCTCGATGGCTGCGTTGAGGGCCAGCAGGTTGGTCTGCTCGGCGACTGCCTTGATCACGTCCATGACGCTGCCGATCTTGTCGCTTTCCTTCTGCAGGGCGTTCATCGCTTCGGTGGAACGGCGGACTTCGTCGGCCAGTTTCTCGATCTGCGCGATGGCTTCGCCCACCACCTTGTCACCTTCACGCGCTTCATCGTCAGCGGTGGTGGCGGCCACCGAGGCCTGTTCGGCGTTGCGCGCCACTTCCTGAACGGTCGCGGTCATCTCGTGCATGGCGGTAGCGACCTGATCGGTCTCGACCTTTTGGTTGTTGACCCCGGCACTGGTCTGTTCGGTGACGGCGGATAATTCCTCGGCAGCGCTGGCGATCTGGGTGACGCTGTCGCGGATGCCGCCGATCAGCTCGCGCAAGGTTGCGCCCATGCGCTGGATGCCTTGTTGCAGCACGCCCAGCTCGTCCTTGCGGGTGACTTGCAGGTTCTGACTCAGGTCGCCGCCGGCAATGCGCTCGACAACTTCCAGGGTCTGCTGCAGCGGGCGGGTGATCTGGCGGGTAATGATCCACGCGGCAAGGATCCCGAAGATCAGGGCCAGCAGCGCGGCGCCGATTTGATAGCTGCGCGCTTCGGCGCTTTCGGCATCGCGTCGCTGAATCTGGATCTTGTACAGCTCGTCGCTCAGGCGGACGATTTCAGCGCCTTCCACGGTCATCTCGGCACGCGCCGTAGCGATGTTGGCGATTGCCGCCTTGAAGCCGGCGACTGCAGTGCGGTAGTTGCCCAGCGCGGCGTTGAGTTGCTGGAAGCGGGACTGCTCGGTGGGCAGGCGGGCGGACAGCTGCTGCAGCTCGGCCACGGCGCGGTCCATCTGGGCGAAGGCGGCCTGTTCGGATTTTTCATTGACGTTGCTGGTATAGGCGAGCACGTCGTAGCGCGTCTGCTGGATCAGTTCACGGACGCGGGTAATGGCCTGGAATTCGTCGAAGCGCAGGTCGCCGTCGGGCACTGCAAGCACCGCCTGATTGATCTGGTTGACCAGCTCGGTGGCAGCCGTCGCCGTGGCGGTCATGTTCTGCCGCGCGACATTGCTGGCCTTGTAGCCGTCGCGCATCTGGTTCAACGACTTCTGATACGCGTCGATCTGCTCGGACTGGGCCTTGAGGCGCTGCAGGTTCTCGGGGCTCTTGAAGCCGTCGATCAGTTTCTTCTGCTGGGTCTCGAAAGCGTCCAGTTGGGTCTGCACGGTTTGCGCAGATGCATCATCGCCGTTGGCGAGCATGTACTGCAGGCGCACGATGCGCAGCTTGGTCAGGCTGTTGTTCAGTTCGGAAATGTCGCTCATCCAGTTGCTGCGCTGGATCAGGCTGCTCAAGCTGGTCCAGCCGGTCAGCGCCAGCAGCGCGGTCAATACCAGCACCAGGCCAAAGCCCAGTGCAAGTTTTCGGGTAACGCTGATATTGCCGAACCAGCCGTTCATAAATGTGCTCCTGACAGTAAAGGATCAGACCTGGACGACCGTCGTTGTGGTTATGGGTGGTCGCCATGAAAAGGTCTTCTTGATCCCCCCATATCGGCACCTCGTCGCAGAGCTGAAACAAAAAGTCGGATCACCGAGGCAAAAAAAAACGGCGCGATCGAGATCGCGCCGTCTGGCTGTTGCGGCCGTTGCATCAAGCGATCGGCTGCGAACTCCACTCACCGTTCACCAGGCGTTGCAGGCCCAGCGGGTTGGCGTTGCGCAGCGCTTCGGGCAGCAGCGCGTCCGGGTAGTTCTGGTAGCAGACCGGACGCAGGAAGCGGTCGATCGCCAGGGTGCCGACAGAGGTGCCGCGCGCATCCGAGGTGGCTGGGTAAGGGCCGCCGTGGACCATGGCGTCGGACACTTCCACACCGGTCGGGTAGCCGTTGACCAGAATGCGGCCGACTTTCTGTTCCAGCACCGGCACCAGCCATTGGTACTTGACCAGGTCGGTGGCCGGTTCGCCGATCAGGGTGGCGGTCAGCTGTCCGCGCAGCGATTGCAGGGCGGTTTTGAGCTCGGCATCGTCGGCGACTTCGATCACCACGGTGGCCGGGCCGAAGACTTCTTCCTGCAGCAGTTCGTCGCCATTGAGCAGCAGGCTTACATCAGCCTTGAACAGTTGCGCCTGAGCCTGTTGGCCTTCCTGCGGGTTACCGGCCAGATGCGTGATGCCTTCATGGGCCAGAAGGTGTTCGACACCTTTGCTGTAGCTGCGCAGACCACCGGCATTGAGCATGGTTTGCGGCGCCTGGGCAGCCATCTGCGTTTGCAGCTGCTCGAGGAAAGCGCTGAAGGCCGGCGAGCGAACGCCGATCACCAAGCCCGGGTTGGTGCAGAACTGACCACCGCCCATCACCACGGACGCCGCCAGTTCCTTGGCCACGGTTTCGCCGCGGGTGGCCAAGGCGTCCGGCAGCAGGACGACCGGGTTGATACTGGACATTTCAGCGAACACCGGGATCGGCTGGGCACGCTCGGCGGCCATTTTGCACAGCGCATTGCCGCCGTTCAGCGAGCCGGTGAAGCCGACCGCTTGAATGGCCGGATGCTTGACCAGCGGCTCGCCGACGCCGGCACCGAAGATCATGTTGAACACGCCCTTGGGCATGCCGGTCTTTTCTGCAGCACGGATGATGGCGGTGCCGACCAGATCGGCTGTCGCCATGTGCCCGCTGTGGGCCTTGAATACAACCGGGCAACCCGAGGCCAGCGCGGCGGCGGTGTCGCCACCGGCCGTGGAGAACGCCAGGGGGAAGTTGCTGGCGCCGAACACGGCAACCGGGCCGACGCCGATGCGGTACTGGCGCAGGTCGACGCGCGGCAGCGGCTTGCGGTCGGGCAGGGCGAGGTCGATCCGGGCACCGAGGAAGTCGCCACGGCGCAGTACTTTGGCGAACAGACGCATCTGGCCGCTGGTGCGACCGCGTTCGCCTTGGATGCGGCCGGCAGGCAGGGCGGTTTCCTGGCAGACGACTGCTACGAAATCATCACCCAGCGCATCGAGTTCGTCAGCGATGGCATCGAGGAATTCAGCGCGGCGAGCAGGGCTCAGCTGGCGATATTCCAGGAACGCGTCGTCGGCGGCCTGGCAGGCGGCGTCGACTTCGGCATCGGTGGCTTGGTAGAAGCTATAAGGAAGCGCCTCGCCAGTGGTGGCGTCGACACTCTTGAGTTTGGGCTCGCCACTGGCGCTGCGGTTGCCGCCGATAAAGTTGTGACCGAGGATGTTAGGCATTGTTGTCTCCGTGTCCTGTGGGCGGGTTGTTAACAGACATCATACAACTTGAGCATATACCGGGCAAGTTGCCCCCCGAACCCCCTACTGTAGCAGCGGCGCGAGCCGCGTCGGTGGTTGATGGGGTGAATCAGGTACAACGCAGCAGGGCCGGACGCGGCTTGCGCCGCTGCTACAGAGGCTGCGCAAGCCGCGTCGGCGGTCGATGCGGTGAATCAGGCAGACCGCGGTGAGCCCGGACGCGGCTTGCACCGCTGCTACAGAGGCCTGTCGTGATCGATTCGCAACCCCTGTAGCAGCGGCGCGAGCCGCGTCGGCGGTCGATGCGGTGAATCAGGCAGACCGCGGTGAGCCCGGACGCGGCTTGCACCGCTGCTACAGAGGCCTGTCGTGATCGATTCGCAACCCCTGTAGCAGCGGCGCAAGCCGCGTCGGCGGTCTATGCGGTGAATCAGGCAGACCGCGGTAAGCCACCTCGGCATTCGCGCCGAAAGAAAGCAAATAGCCAGCACGCAAGGTAGCGGTGAAGAGGGCCTTAGAGGTAAGGTGAGCAATGGTGCATCAATGGCGATCATGCGCGTCGCCCCATGAAGAGAACGAGAGGCCATGCCGCCCATTCCCCTGCTGATCTGCGATGACTCGAACATGGCCCGCAAGCAGCTGCTGCGCGCCCTGCCAGCGGATTGGGACACCACCATCACCCAAGCGGTGAACGGCCGCCAGGCGCTCGAGGCCATTCGCGAGGGCAAGGGCGATGTCATGTTGCTCGACCTGACCATGCCCGACATGGACGGTTATCAAGTCCTGGCAGCACTGCGTGAGCACGGTTTGCGCTGCAAGGTCATCGTCGTCTCCGGCGACGTGCAGGATCAGGCCCTGCGCCGGGTACGCGAACTCGGTGCGCTGGCCTTCATCAAGAAGCCGGCCGAGCCCGACGAGTTGCGCCGAGTCCTGCTCCAGGCCGGCCTGCTGGAAAAGACCAGCGGCGGCCCCTTGCGCGGCGGCAGCGACAGCACCATCCACATCGGCTTCATCGACGCTCTGCGCGAGGCCATCAACGTTGCCATGGGCCAGGCTGCTGCCATGCTGGCCAAGGTGCTCGGCGTGTTCATCCACTTGCCCGTACCCAACGTCAACCTGCTCGAAGCCAGCGAGTTGCACATGGTCCTGGCCGACGTGCAGAGTACACAGCCGATCACGGCAATCTGCCAAGGCTTCATCGGCGGCGGCATCGCCGGTGAAGCGATGCTGATCTTCCACGACTGCGACATCGCCGACCTGGCTCGACTGATGAACCGCAGTGCGCTGGACTACTCCGACCAGGAAATGCTTCTGGACCTCTCGTCGGTCATCATCGGCGCCTGCCTCAGCGGCCTGGCCCAGCAGTTGGACGTGATGTTCTCACAGAGCCATCCGCACCTTCTCGGCGACCACGGCGCGATCGACGACCTGATCGAAGTCGGCAGGCACCGCTGGAAAAAGACCCTGACTGTCGAAATCAGCTACGCGCTGGAAGGCCACTGCATTCATTTCGACTTGCTGTTGCTGTTCACCGAAGACTCGGTGCAGTTGCTGCGCGACAAGCTCGACTACCTGATGAACTGAGCCATGAACAGACCTATCGAACTGGACGAATTTCACTGGCTGCTGGCGATCACGCAGAGCATCGACGTTGGCGTGGTGGTGCTCGACAGCGACTACCAGGTGCAGGTCTGGAACACCTTCATGGAAAACCGCTCCGGCGTGCAACCCAGGGACGCCATCGGCCAGGCCTTCTTCAGCCTGTTCCCGGAGATCGACCGCGAGTGGTTCCGCAAGAAGGTCAGCAGCGTGGTCACCCTCGGCACGCCGGCCTTCACCATCTGGGAACAACGCCCGTACCTGGTGCGCTTCAAGAACTATCAGCCGATCACCGGGCACGAAGCGTTCATGTACCAGAACACCACCATCCTGCCGTTGCGCTCCACCAACAGCGAGATCAAGCACATCTGCGTGGTCATCTACGATGTGACCGACGTGGCCACCAACCGCCGTCAGTTGCAGGCGTCGAACCTGCAACTGCAGAAGCTTTCCAGCACCGATCGCCTGACCGGGTTGTACAACCGTGGTCACTGGGAGGAAGCACTCAAGGTCGAGTACGCACGACACGGGCGCTATGGCCACGCGACCTCGTTGATCATGTTCGACATCGACCACTTCAAACGGGTCAACGACACCTATGGCCACCAGGTGGGCGACCAGGTCATCCAGCGCGTGGCGCAGGTGCTGCGCGCGATGGTCCGTGATTCGGACATCGCCGGACGCTACGGCGGCGAAGAGTTCGCCGTGCTGCTGCCGGACACCGACAAGGCGGGCGGTGCCATATTGGCCGATCGCCTGCGGCTGGCTATCGAAGCCGAAGTGGTCGAGCACGAAAGCGGCCCGGTGCGGTTCACCATCAGCCTGGGCGTCGCCGATCTGGGCTACCCCAGCAACGAGCACCAGCAACTGATCGAATGGGCCGACCAGGCGCTGTATGCCTCCAAGCGCGCCGGCCGCAACCGGGTGACGGTCTACGAGCGGCCCTGACGGTGCCGATCAATCTTTCGAGGCATGCGCCCAGCGATAATCCAGGCGTGGCGCGCGCACCTTGATCCGGCGCTTGGCCTTGCTGAACAAGGGCTCGTGCACCGGCTCCGGATCCTTCAGGAACACCGTCAGCACCGCACTCAACGCGTACAGGCCGGTAAACGCCCATACCACCCCTTCCAGGCCGAAGCTTTCGTTGAAGATCGCCACCACCGCAGGCCCCACCCAGGTGGAAGCACCCGCGCCCAGGCTCAGCACCGACAGCGCCGCTGCCTTGTTGTGCGGCGCCAGTGCCGGAGCCAGTGCCGACAGCGGCACGAAGCACGCCAGTGTCAGGCCATAGAGCGCGCCGAACACCGAGGCCAGCAGGAAGTTATCCGGGAAGGCTTGCGGCATGAAGAAGAACAGCGGCGTGGTGATCGTGCTGCCCACCGCGCCCAGCCAGAGGATGGTATTGCGGTAGCCGATGCGCGTGCTGATGACGCTGGAACCCATGTTGCCGATGATGTTGAACACGAAGACGATGGTCAGCAGCTGCAGCCATTGCTCCAGGGTGAAACCCACCGTGTCCATGAAGAACCCCGGCAGCACCACGAGAAAGCCGAACATCGACGAGGTATTGATGATGCGCACCACACCGGCGAGCGTGACCTTGGGGTGCGACCACATGATGGTGACATTCTTGGCCATCGACACCAGCGGCTTTTCACCTTCGGGTGCCAGGCGCCGCATGCCGTGGGCCTCACGCATGCCGACCAGACCGATCACGCCGCCAACCACCACCAGCGCGAACGACAGCCAGAACGTCTGCAGCGCACCGATCAGTGGAATGCTCACGCTCGCCACCAATGAACCCAAGGTCGGCAGACCGGCTGCATAGGCCACCCAGAACCAGCCCACGGCCAGGCCCATCTTGCGCGACGGCGTTGCCGCGGCGATCCACACCAGAAATCCGTAGGCGAACAGCGGATAGCCAAAGCCGCGCAGGCCATAGGTCAGCAAGATCATCTGGTAGCTCAGGGTTTCCAGGCCGTAGATCAGGAACAGCACTTCGAACACGCTCCAGATCAACAGCCCGAGCATCATCACCCGTTTCGGGCCCCATATATTGGACAGGGCACCGGCCAGCCATGACGAGATACCCACGGTGACGCCATACAGCGTGAACACCATGGCGATTTCACCATCGGGCATGCCGCGGTCGCTGAGAAAAGGGGAGAGGTAGCCGAGTTCGACACCGTCGCCGATCATGAAAATCAACAGGCCGACGAAGCCCCAGAACAGGGGATAGGGAATGCCGATCTTGTCGCACAGGCGAGAGAGGGGGGTGTTCGGAGTGGATTGATTGCTCAATGGTCCGTTCCTTGTGTGCAGCACGGCGCTTGGGCGCGCCGAATGAATGGCCTCGATGAGGTTGAAAGGCAGGCTCGGTCAGGAGCAGGAGAACGCCACGAAGGGGTGGCACAAACGGCGAAGGCGGGCGCATGGGGATCGCCGATGTACGGCGTGCATGGGCCCTTTGATCTGCTTTATTCGAGATTTTCGCGCCGTTTGCCTATTTGTTATCGCATCTGAAACGATTCAGCGCAACCGCATGGCGGCCTGTTGCCTGCGACAACGTGCCCGGTGGTAATGGCCGCAGGCCACGTCTTATGGCGGCCAAGGTGTTGCAAAAAATGACTGAAAAAAAATGCCAGGAATGGCCTCGGGTCATGCCTTCGTCTCAGCATGTGAGAGCATGGCCGCATCCCTGCCAGAAGGGTTGCCGTTGGCCGTGTCGGAGCGTAAACCTTGGGTATCGACATTGGCAGGAAGTCCCATGTACCCGCTCATTTCCCACGTCGACAGCGACACCTCACTGCCCGACAGCGCCGATGTGGTGATCATCGGTGGCGGCATCGTCGGTGTGTGCACCGCGTTCTTCCTGGCCGAACGGGGCGTGTCGGTGGTGCTGGTGGAAAAGAGTGGCATCGCCCATGAGCAGTCGTCGCGCAACTGGGGCTGGGTGCGCACCATGGGTCGCGATGTGGCCGAGGTGCCGTTGGCTATCGCCAGTCTCAAGCTGTGGGACGGTTGGGCGGGGAAGTTGCAGCACGACACCGGCTTCACCCGCTCCGGCATTCTCTACGCCTGCGAGTCCGCCGCGGAGCTGGCGGCCAAGGTCGCCTGGCTGGATCAGGCGAAACCGCTGGGCATCGAGGCGCGGCTGCTCGACACCGCGCAGATTCAAGCCCGCCTCCAGGCCAAGGTGCCGTCCTCCTGGACCGGCGCGCTGTTCACCGAGAGCGACGGCCGCGCCGAGCCGGACATCGCCACTGCGGCCATCGCCGAGGGCGCCCGGGCACGCGGCGCGAAGCTGTTCGTGCGCTGCGCCGCGCGCAGTGTCGAAACCTCGGGCGGCAAGATCAGCTCCGTGGTTACCGAGCTGGGCGAAATCAGATGCAACAGCGTGGTGCTCGCGGCCGGTGCCTGGTCAAGCCTGTTCTGCGGCAACTTGGGTATCCGCCTGCCGCAGCTGCGGGTGCTGGGGTCGGTGATGCGCACCGCACCGTTGCCAGGCGGCCCGGAGTGCGCGGTGGCGACCGAGAAGGTCTCGTTCAGAAAGCGCGCCGATGGCGGCTATACCGTGGCTCTGCGCAACGCCAACGTCGCGGCGCTGGTACCGGACAGCTTTCGCTACCTGCCCGATTTTCTGCCCATGGTCAGGGCTCACCACCATGAATACCGCCTGCGTGTGACCCGCCAGAGCTGGCAGGAGCTCAACACGCCCCGGCGTTGGAGCAATGCCCAGGCTTCACCGTTCGAGACACAGCGCCTGTATGACCCCAAGCCGGTGGATGCCTACCTCGACCAGGCTTTGAGCATGCTTGCCGAGCAGTTTCCGATCTTCGCCCAGGCCCGGATCGAGCAGCGCTGGGCCGGCTTGATCGATGTCACGCCCGATATCGTGCCGGTGATGGACCAGGTGCAGAGCCTGCCCGGTTTCTACCTGGCCACGGGCTTCTCGGGGCACGGTTTCGGTATCGGGCCGGGCGCTGGGCATTTGATGGCGGACCTGATTACCGGCAGCGCGCCTTTAGTCGATCCCGCGCCGTTTCGTTTCGCTCGGTTCGCCCGATGACACGCTCATATTCAAGCCCCGAGCCGTTGCGCGATGCGGTCCGCTTCCTGGCGCATGGCTTGCACCAGCCGCTGCTGATAAAGCGGGGTCATGCGCACACTCGGCAGGGCGCAGCTCAGCGCGCCCACGGGGGCCGCGTCGGCGTCCAGGATCGGCACCGCCACGCCGGTGTGCAGCGGCAGCACGCGATCGGCCAGGCCACAGGCGTAACCCTGTTGGCGCACCTGCTTGAAGGTGGAGCGCAGGGCGCTGTCGCTGATGGCGTATTCGCGCAGCAGGCGCGGTGCGTTGTGTTCCAGAATCTGCGCGCGTGCCGCAGTGGGCAGGTGGCTGAGCAATGCCAGCGAGCCCTGGCCGACGCCGCTGAGCACGCGCGCGCCCACGCAATCGGCAAAGCTCTGGGTAGGGTTGGCTCCTTCGTGCAGTTCCAGGCACAAGGCGTAGTAGCCATCCTGAACGAACAGAAAGAAGCTGTCCTGGAAGGTTTCGCACAGGCGCAGCAGGGCTGGGCGGGCGAGCTCGCGCACGCCACCGGTGTTGCCCGCCTGGGCACCCAGGCTGAGCAACTGGTAACCCAGGAAGTAAGGCCCGCGCAGCCGTGGCAGGCGCACGAAGCCGTAGGATTTCATCGCCTTGAGCAGCCGATACAGGGTCGCGCGGCTAAGCTGGGTATCGGCGCTGAGTTCTTCGATGGTCGCGCCCGGCGCGCCGCGCGCGGCAATCGCCTGAAGAATGTCGAAGGAGCGGTCCAGCGTTTGCGTGCCCTGGGTCGTGCAGCGCGGCAGACGAGCTGGGGATGAGTCGGTTTGGGGCATGTGTAGCTCTCCCTGGAAACGACAATGGCCGAACCCGCACCGAGCACAAGGCTGGGTCTGGCAGGCACGGCAAGTGCAGTGCAATATCCGGGCCCTCACGGCCCTTCTCACCACGATCCATAGGGATGACAGCAACCGATGCCTGGACCTCGCGTAGTACCTGTACAGGGCGATGAACACCTGCCGGACCGAGTCGATGTGGTGGTGATCGGCGGCGGCATCGTCGGTGCATCCACCGCCCTGGAGCTGGCCGAACGCGGCTTGAAAGTGGCCTTGTGCGAAAAAGGCGGCATTGGCCACGAACAGTCGAGCCGCAACTGGGGCTGGGTGCGTATCTCGCGCCGCGATCCGCGCGAGCTGCCCTTGATGGCCCATGCGCTGAGCATCTGGAACGACCTGGCCGCGCGCATCGGCAAGGACGTCGGCTACACCCGCGCCGGCATTCTCTTCGCCTGCGCGGATGATCAAAGCTACGCCGAACACGAGCGCTGGAAGGCCAACCTGGACGAGTACCCGGTGCGTGCGCGGATGGTCTCGGGCACCGACCTGGCCGGCTTGCTGCCCGGTGTCGCGCGGCTAGCGATCAAGGGCGCGCTGTACACCCCCGACGACGGTCGTGCCGAGCCGCAGCAGGCGGCCCCGGCGATTGCCGAAGCGGCCCGAGCCAGGGGCGCGGTGATCCTCACCGAATGCGCGGTGCGCGGCATCGAGCGCGCGGCGGGCCGGGTCAGTGGCGTCATCACCGAGCGTGGCCCGATCGCCTGCACGTCCGTGGTGCTGGCCGGCGGCGCCTGGTCGAGCCTGTTTTGCTCGCCATTGAAGGTGCACCTGCCCCAGCTCAAGGTACTCAATTCAGTGATCCGCACCACACCGCTGCAGGGCGGTCCGGAAGCCGCCATCTGGGCGATGGATTTTGCCGTGCGCAAGCGTCAGGACGGTGGGTACACGGTTGCCTCTGGCCACGAGAACATTGCTGACATCGTGCCCAACTCCTTTCGCTACGCGCGGCAGTTCTGGCCTGCTCTGCAGCAGGAACACAAGTCCCTGTCGTTTCGCCTGGGCCAGCGTTTCTTCCAGGAAGCGGTGTTGCCCAAGCGTTGGGCGCTGGACGAAGCCAGCCCCTTCGAATACCGCCGCGTGCTCGACCCGGTGCCGTCGATCCGCCAATCCAACCGCGCCCTGGCCAGCCTCACCCGCGCCTTTCCGGTGTTCGCCAACGTACGGATTGCGCAGCGCTGGGGCGGCATGATCGATGTCACGCCCGATGCCGTGCCGGTGATCTCGGCCGTGGAGGGCGTACCTGGCTTTTTCATCGCCACCGGATTCTCCGGTCATGGCTTCGGCATCGGCCCGGCGGCCGGGCGGCTGATGGCCAATCTGGTCACCGGCGAAACCCCTATCGTCGACCCGCAAGCGTTCCGTCTCTCGCGCTTCACCGACGGCTCCAACCCACGGCCCATTTCCGGATTCTAGAGCCACCCGTTCACCCGGCAATACCCTTCAGAAGCTCGTCCGAACGAGCCCGGGTCCAGCGTCCCTGACGCTTTCCAGCGCCTGCCACCTGCCCTTTCTTCCTCACAGTGGGAGCTTCAGCATGTCGCAACGCGATGACTCGGATAAAAGCAACGCTCTGTTGAACCCAACCCGCCGCCAGGCGCTGGCCATGGCCATCATCGGTGCTGCGGGGACTCTGCTGCCGTTGGGCCGCAGCAGCCAATCGTTCGCGGCCATGGCCGCGCCGCCGTCCGGGCAGGTGATCATCGGCCTGTCCCAGGAGCCCACGGTGTTCAACCCGCACATGCCGCACATCGAGGTGGATGACGGCATCCACTGGAACGTGTTCGACCCGCTGTTCGGCATTGCGCCCACGGGCGAATTCGTCCCCGCCCTGGCCACTGAAGTGCCAACCGTGGCCAATGGCGGTATCTCTGCCGACGGCCTGCAATGGACGGTGAAGCTGCGCAGCGACGCGAAGTGGCACGACGGTCGGCCTTTCACCGCCGAAGACGTGAAGTACACCCTGGAACTGATCGTCTCGCCGAATTTCCGCAGTGGCCGCCGCGCGGGGCATGACCTGCTGCGCGACATCACCGTGGTGTCGCCCACCGAAATCCACTGGCGCATGGAGAAGTCCTACGCGCCCTACGCCTCGATTCTGTCGTCCACGTTCATGCTGCCCAAGCACATCCTCTCGGCTGCCGCCGACGTCAACACCGCGCCGTTCAACAATGCGCCGATCGGCACCGGCCCGTTCAAGTGGGGCACGCGGGTGGCGGGCGACCATATCCAGCTCAAGGCCAACCCGGACTATTACGGCACCAAACCGCAGCTTGAAAGCGTGATCTTCAAGTACATCCCCGACCTCACCGTGCTCTACACCCAGTTCAAGACCGGCGACATCGACGTCACCGCGATGCAGGGCATCACCCCCGACCATTACGAGGAAGCCAAGGACCTGGCCGGACGCACCGTGGTGATCCTGCCGGTGGCCACCATCGAGTCGGTAACGCTGAACATGGAGCGCCCGCAGTTCAAGGACCCCGTCGTGCGCCAGGCGCTGTACATGGCCATCGACAAGAAGACCATCATCGACGAGCTGTATTTCGGCCTGGTGCTGCCCACCGAAACCTACATGCCGCAGCAGTCGGCCTACTACAACCCCAACCTGCCCAAGCAAAGCTTCAACATCGAAGCGGCCAGCAAACTGCTCGATGACGCGGGCTGGAAACCGGGCTCTGGCGGCATTCGCGAGAAGGGCGGGGTGCGCCTGTCGTTCACCAACTCCACCACCGCTGGCAACCAGATCCGTGAACAGGCGCAGCAGTTCATCCAGCAGACCTGGCTGGCCATCGGCGTGGAAATGAAAATCTCCAACCTGCCACCCGCCGTGATGTGGGGCGAGTACTGGGTGCAGTCCAAATTCGACTCGGTGATCGTCGGCAACAACTTCCTCACCGGGGCCGACCCCGACACCCGCGACTACTTCGGTTCGCAGTCGACCAATGCCAAGGGTGGCGCCGGGCAGAACAACTCGCAGTACGTCAACGCCAAGGTCGACGAACTGCTCGCCCAGGGCGCCTCCATGCAGGATGTCGCCCAGCGCAAGGCGGTGTACGTGCAGGTGCAGGACCTCATCCGCCAGGACCTGCCCATTCTGCCGCTGTTCCAGTACACCTACGTGCGCGGCTACAAATCGGGCCTCAAGGGCTTCACCGGCAACATCAACCTGCGCATCGAACCCTGGAACGTCAACACCTGGTCCTGGACCTGAATGCACGCCTACGCCTGGCCGCACGGCCTGGCGTCGTTCGTACCGCAGAGGATCTGACGCATGCCCAACTACATTCTCAACCGCCTGGGGCAGAGCGCCGTGGTGCTGGTGCTGGTTTCGCTGATCGGCTTCATGGTGCTCAACCTGGCCCCCGGCGGGCCCATGTCGCAATTCGCCCTCAACCCCGGCATGAGCCACGCCGAGCTGGACCGCATCGCCGAGCAACTGGGCCTGAAGCGGCCGCTGCTGGTGCAGTACATCGACTGGTTCAGCCACCTGTTCGTCGGCGACTGGGGCCACTCGTTTCGCGACGGCCGCCCGGTGCTCAGCGTGATTGCCGGACACCTGCCCGCGACGCTGCTGCTGATGGGCACCTCGACCGTGCTGTCGATCGTCATCGGCACCTGGGTCGGCGTGCTCGGTGCGGTGCGTCGCTATTCGGTGTTCGACACCCTGGCGACGGTGGGTGCGATGGTGGCGCTGTCGATTCCCACCTTCTGGTTCGGCCTGGTGGCGATCTTCTTTTTCTCCCTGCACCTGAGCTGGCTGCCGGCCGGCAACATGTACACCATCGGTGACCAATCCCTGGGTGACTACGCCATTCACCTGGTGCTGCCGGTGCTGGTGCTGGCCTTGGTCAACGTGGCGATCTGGAGCCGCTACATGCGCTCCGCCACCCTGGACGTGATCGACCAGGATTTCGTCCGCACCGCCCGCGCCAAGGGCGTGCCCTATCGTCGGGTGCTCACCCACCACGTCATCCGCAACGCGCTGCTGCCGATGATCACCCTGGCCGGGCTGCAGATCCCGACCATTCTCGGTGGCGCGCTGGTCACCGAAACGGTGTTCACCTGGCCCGGCATGGGCCGGCTGTTTCTCGACAGCCTGGGCTACAGCGACTACCCGGTGATCATGGGCATCCTGATGTTTTCGGCGGTGCTGGTGCTGTTGGGCAACCTGCTTGCCGACCTGCTGATAGGCGTAGCCGACCCCCGCGTACGGCTGGCCTGAAGGAGTATTGCCGATGACCACTGCCACTCGTTACCTGCCTGCTTCGCCCCGTTGGGCATGGCTGGCCAACCCGACGTTGCGCCGTTTCATGCGCCACAAACTGGCCGTGCTCGGTGTGGTGATGATCACCGTACTGGTGCTGGCCTGCGTGTTCGGCCCCTACCTGCTGCACTACAACGACCTGACTATCGACATCCGCAACCGCTTCGCGCCACCGTTCACCGGCAATCACTACCTGGGCACCGACGCCCTGGGCCGCGACACCGCCGCGCGCCTGCTCAACGCCGGGCGTATCTCGCTGATGGTGGGTTTCTGCGCCATGCTCATCAGCATCGTCATCGGCACCCTGATCGGCGTCATCGCCGGTTACTACCGCGGCTGGGTCGGCGCCGGCCTGATGCGCTTCGTCGATGCGTTCCTGTCTTTTCCCAGCGTGTTCCTGGTACTGGTTCTGGCAGCCTTCACCAAGCCCAGCCCGATGATGATCACCCTGATCATCGCCGTGACCAGCTGGATGGAAATCTCGCGCATCGTCGAGGCTGAAATCCGTTCGCTGCGCGAGCGCGACTTTACCCTGGCCGCACGCATGATCGGCGCCAGCAACCGCTGGATCATGTTCCGCGAACTGATGCCCAACGCCATCGGCCCGATCATCGTCGCGGCCACCCTGACCATCGCCAACGCCATCCTGCTGGAGGCCTACATCAGCTTCCTCGGCTACGGCATCCAGCCACCGTTGCCCAGTTGGGGCAACATGCTCAACGCCGCCCAACAGTACCTGGGCAAGGCGCCCTGGCTGGCGATCATTCCCGGGCTGGCCATCACCCTGGCGGTGACCAGTTTCAACTTCATCGGCGACGGCCTGCGCGACGCGCTGGACGGCAGGAGCGACCTGAAATGAACGCAGATGAAAAGATCGCCGTGGCGCACCTCAACGTCGCCTTCCGCAAGGGGGCCGGCTACGTCCCTGTGGTGCACGACATCAACTTCACCATCGGCGCCGGCGAAACCCTCGCCTTGGTAGGTGAGAGCGGTTCAGGCAAAAGTGTCACCAGTCTGGCCATCATGAAGCTGCTCGCCGAGGCGCCGAAAACCCGCATCGACGGCAGCGCCATCGTTGCCGACCACCACGGCAAGCCTATCGACCTGGTGGCCATGGGCGAGCAGCAGATGCGCCACGTACGCGGCAACCGCGTGGCGATGATCTTCCAGGAACCGCTCACCTCGCTGAACCCGGTGCACCGCGTGGGCGACCAGATCGCCGAGGCGATCCGCTTCCACCAATCGCTGAGCAAGGCCGACGCCCGTGCGCGTGCGCTGGCACTGCTGGAGCAGGTCGGCATTCCCGAGCCGGTCAAGCGCCTGGACTGTTACCCGCACGAGCTGTCCGGCGGCATGCGCCAGCGGGTGATGATCGCCATCGCCCTGGCCATGGAGCCGGACGTGCTGATCGCCGACGAGCCCACCACGGCGCTGGACGTCACCGTACAGGCGCAGATTCTCGACCTGCTGCGCAGCCTGCAGAAGAAGAACGGCATGGCCATCCTGTTCATCACCCACAACTTCGGCGTGGTGGCGGAAATCGCCGACCGGGTCATGGTGATGTACGCCGGGCGTATCGTCGAACAGGGCAGCGTCAGCCAGGTGCTGTCCTCGCCGCGCATGCCCTACACCCGCGGCCTGCTGGCCGCCGTGCCGCGTTTCGAACAGGCCGGGCTGGCGCAGGGTGAGCTGGGCACCATCGCCGGCTTCGTCCCCGATCCCAGCTCGCCGCCCAGCGGCTGCGCTTTCCACCCGCGCTGCGCCTACAGCATCGCCGGCCGCTGCGACAGCCAGGCGCCCGAACTCGAAGAAATCGAACTGGGCCATGACCTGCGCTGCGTGCGCTGGCGCGAACTGCCCGTCGAACACGGAGGTGCATGATGAAAGAACGTCCCCTGATCGACGTCGTCGGCCTGAAAAAACACTTCCCTGTGCGCAAGACGTTTCTCGCCAGCCGCCGCGACCGCGACGACAACCTGGTCCGCGCCGTGGATGGCGTCGACCTGAGCATCGCCCGTGGCGAAGTGCTCGGCCTGGTGGGCGAAAGTGGCTCGGGCAAGAGCACCCTGGGCCGCAGCCTGATGATGCTCGACCCACCTACCGACGGGCACATCGTCTTCGACAACACCGAGATCACGCCCTTCAACGACCGCCTGCTCAAACCCTATCGCAAGCGCATGCAGATGATCTTCCAGGACCCCTACGGCTCCCTCAACCCGCGCATGAGCGTCGGTGAAATCCTCGCCATGCCCCTGCGTTTCCACAACCCTGAACTCGATGCCGCCGGGCGCCGCGAAAAGGCCGGGCAGGCCCTGGAAACCGTCGGCCTCGCCGCGCAGTACCTGGACCGCTACCCCCACGAATTTTCCGGCGGCCAGCGCCAGCGCATCGGCATCGCCCGCGCCCTGACCCTGGAGCCTGAATTCATCATGGCCGACGAACCGGTGTCCGCCCTCGACGTATCGGTCCAGGCCCAGGTGCTCAACCTGTTCGCGCGCATCCGCCGACAGATGAACCTGACCATGCTGTTCGTCACCCACGACCTGGCCGTGGTTGGCCACATCGCCGACCGCGTCGCCGTGATGTACCTGGGCCGCATCGTCGAAATCGCGCCCACTCGCGAGCTGTTCAGCAACCCGCGCCATCCGTACACCGAAGCACTCATGTCGGCGATCCCCATGCCCGAACCGGGGCAGCGGCGGCAGCGGATCGTGCTGCAGGGCGATATCCCGAGCCCTATTTCACCGCCTTCGGGATGTGCGTTTCGCACCCGCTGCCCGTACGTACTGCCCGCCTGCGCGCAGGATCGGCCGCTGTTGAGGGAGGTGGGGGTGGCGCATGGGGTGGCGTGTATTCGGGATGATTTGGAGTTGGTTTCGCCGCTCACCGATCACGCCAGCCCGAGCGCCTCGACGACATCGCTGGCCAGCACCACCTCGGCGTACTCGCTGCCGAGTATCGCCAACGTCAGATCATGAACGGTGCCCGCATCCCAAACGGTTCCATCCGCCCCCGTCACGGGTACCGCAGTAGTGGCGTCCGAGGGGAGGGTGATGCTGTAACCCAGCGCCTTCCCGGCGCGAACGGTGGCATCCATGCTGTTATGAACGACCACGCCCGTCAGCACGAAGCGCGTCACCTGCATGGCCTTGAGCACGGTATCCAACTCGGTGCCAATGAACGCACAGTTCTGCTGTTTGGTGATCACCGGTTCACCGTCCAAGGGGGCAACTTCCCGCTTGATGCCATTCCACGGCCCGTGAGTGTGGTACGTCGATGTGGGCGTTGGTTCATCGTGCTTCACGTGCATTACCGGCCAACCATTCGTACGCCAAAGCTGCAGCAGCCGCTGAATGGTTTCCAGGTAGCCGGGGTTGCTTTTGCCATTCCACTTCGGCTGGTCGATGGCGTCTTGCACGTCGAGGATGATGAGAGGGATGGGGTTGGGCTGGTCGCTCATGGAAGGCCGTTTGATTGGAAAAGAATGGGGGGCAGTGTGCGGTAAGGGGCAGGGGCGTTCAATGGGGGGTGGGGGTGGGATGCGTGGCAGGCGTACCTGAAACAGCTATGATCTTCAGCGCCGCAGGCCTGTGCACGCGCGAGTGATCCTCGAGGTGTGGATCCCGTGCGCCGCATCATTTCCATGAGGAAAGCCAATGAGCGAGAACAAGACCGCTACCGACATCGACTGGATCGACCCTGACGATGCCCCGGAGCTGACCGACGCCTTTTTCGAGCGCGCCGACGAGTACGAAGGTACTCGAGTGATCCGTCGTGGCCGGCCCAAGGCCGGTGTTGTGCGAGAGCGTATTTCGATCCGCATCGAACCTGCCGTGCTCGCTGAGTTCCGAGCCTCCGGGCCCGGTTGGCAAACGCGCATGAATGCCGCATTGGCGGATTGGCTCAAGACCCATGACCCTTCGGATCTGCAGAGTTAACGGCGGGTTTTCGTCGCGAACATCGCGGCCATGCCCAGCTTCTTACGGATGAACGCGCGGTTCTGTTGCTTCGTTCAGGACGCCTTTCCCCGGCTCTGCCGGAACAGACAACCGCTCAAAAAGCGGCTTCATCACCTGCCCCGGAGAGGGGATGGGATTGGCCAACGGCTGATCATGTGCGCTGTTCTCCTGCGTCCTGACGCCGATCACGATGCTGTGGTCAGGCTGCTCCTGTGCATAGGCCGTGTAACCGTTATCCAACGGGTGAATTCTTTCGCCGGGTCGTACACCGGGGTAATTCGGGGCGGGGTGAAAGTCGGCGATCACGGCAGTCGTTCTGATCGCCGACAGCACCCAAGGCTGATAGCTGTCAGTGAAGAACGAATAGCACGCAACCAGCACCATGCCAGCTGCAATAGCGCCTCCAGAGTGGAACAACGCCATACCCGGATTGAACTGAGGAGAGTAATTAACGCCGAAGATTTTCAGGAATGAGGCACCCATCTGAATAGCAGCAAAAACAACCACCGCAATACCTGTGACTGCAAGCAGCAGCAGTCCACCAAGGAACAGCAAAAGCGCCACCACCACCATCCACGCCGGTATATAGAACAGCAACGCCAGCAGGCCAACCGTCAGATCGAAAGACTGCGGCGGCAAGCCCAACGCTTCGGAAACAGCAAAGCGCGACAACCCGGTTGCGACCAGCAGCGCCAACAAATGCAACAGAACGATAGGCGTCTTGTACAACGGCTTATGCCATTTCTTACGCATCCAGCGGGCCACTGGCAGACACCACATGATGAAGCCCGCAATCATGAAGCCGGCAGCGATCATGCTGGTTACATCCAAAGCGGCAGTGCCCCAGCTTCTGGACAGTAACAAACCCAAGAAGACTAGAACTATCGAAACCATATAAAGCCGATGTGCCACTGAAGTGGCCGCGTACTTGTCCTTCAACCATTGCATATCTGTACCTGGAACCTTACCCGGGGGATCGATGACGATTGAGTCACAGAACATGGCCAGCTGTTGGCCAACCTGTCCGATGCGGCTGGAGGTGTTTTGTCCTGCCAGGCCAGCAAAAGGGGGGGCATCCTAACAGGGCTGTTTTCCAAGAGAAGGCCGGAGCAATAACTCGAAACTGAAATGGTGTGACGTGGTAATTCCCCCAGTTCATGCTGGTGCTATCCGACGGTCATCACACAAGGAGCCCCATGACCCAACGACATCTCCGGCTAGATCATCTTTGCCTCACCCTGCCAGATGGACGCCTGCTGCTGAACAACTTCAACCACGGCTTCCACGCCAAAGCCACCGGCATCGTCGGCGCCAATGGCAGTGGTAAATCCCTGCTCGGCCAGCTGCTGGCCGACGAGCGTGCGCCTAGCAGTGGTTGCGTCCGTTGCGAGGGGCATGTCCATCTCGTCTCGCAGTTGCTCGAGCCCGAGAGCTTCCCCACAGTGGCGGCACTGGCGGGCGTCGAACACATCCTGCGAGCGTTGCAACGGATTGCGGAGGGCAGTCTCGACGATCACGACCATACGCTCGCCATGGGCCACTGGGATTGCGCAGCACGTCTTTCCGCCGAACTGGACCTGAACGGTCTGGGTCACCTGTCCGCCGACACACCGACGCACACCCTTAGCGGGGGCGAGCGCCAGCGCGTGGCACTGCTGGGCGCTTGGCTATCCAACGCCGATTGGCTGATTCTCGACGAGCCCAGCAACCATCTTGACCGTGACCAACAACAGAAACTGGCTCAGCAAATCCAGCGCTGGCCGAATGGACTGGTGATGATCAGCCACGATCGCGCCCTACTCGAACTCATGGACGAAATCGTCGAGCTGTCGCCCATAGGTCTTGCTGTTTACGGCGGCAACTACAGCCATTACGTCGCCGCCCGTGAGCAGGAGCAGCACGCCTTCCAGGCGACCTTGCAAAGCGAACGCACCCAAGCCAAACGCGAGCAGCGGGAAATGGCCGTGCAGATGGAGCGGCAGCAACGCCGCAATGCCCGCGGCGATCGTAACGCCCGTGATGGCAGCCAGACCAAGCTGATCACCAACGCGCAGAAAGAACGCAGCGAGAACAGCCAGGGCAAATTACGCCTCACGCAACAGCTCGCACGCGACCAGCAACAACAACGTATTGCCGATGCGCGTGCGCGCTGCGCCACAGATGTCCAGCGCATCATGCTGCCTCCGGAAACCGTCGTACCCAACGGCAAACTGGTACTCCAGCTTAACGAGCTGATACTGCCGTTCGGGCATGCAGCGCCGATCGATTTGACCCTCACCGGGCCCCTGCGCATCGCAGTCAGGGGCGCGAATGGCAGCGGGAAGTCGACTTTGCTTCAGGTCATCAGCGGCCGTCTGCTCGCACGCGCAGGCAAGGTCATTTGCAATGTGGAGTTAGGTCGGCTGGACCAACACGCCGGGCTCGAACACCCGCAACGCACTGCCGTGCAGTGGCTTTACGAAAGCAACCCGGAGCTGCCCGAAGCCGAAGCCAGGACCCGGCTGGCGCAATTGGGAATCGACGCCGACCGCGTGCAGCTGCAGACCTCACAGCTCAGCGGCGGAGAGCGTCTCAAGATAGCGTTGGCGGCGTTGCTGCACGCGCAACGGCCATCCCAGCTCTTGTTGCTGGACGAGCCCGACAACCACCTAGACCTGCCGAGCAGGCTGGCGCTGGAGCAGATGCTTGGTCAGTACCAAGGTGCGCTGGTGGTTGTATCCCACGACGACGCCTTCATCGATGCGCTGGGCGTGGACCAGGAGTTGCTTCTGCAGCGTCCACACCCGCACTCCATCACCCTTTAGAAATCCACCGTCCCGGAAAACTTCACCAGCCGTGGCTCACCCTGGGTCAGGTAGCCGCCGTTGGCCGAGGCCCAGTAGTTCTTGTCGGTGATGTTCTCCACGTTCATGCGCAAGGTGACGGCCTTGCGCTCGACCTTGAAGGTGTAACGCGCGCCCGCGTCGAAGCGGTTCCAGGTGGGCAGGCTCAGGGTGTTCGCCTGGTCGGCATACTGCCCGCCGGTGCGCAGGGCACGGGCGTTGAGTGCCAGGCCGTTCAGCCCCGGCACGTCCCAGTCCACAGTCGCGTTGAGCTGGAACGTCGGCACGCCGATGGCGTGGTTGCCGTCGTTCAAGCCGCCCGCGGTGTCTTGGAGCTCAGACTGCAGGCGTGTACCGCCGGCCATCAAGCGCAAGCCTTCCACCGGCTCGCCGAACACACTCAACTCGACCCCGCGGTTGACCTGCTTGCCATCGCGTACGTACACATCGACGGTGCCGCCACCGGGCGTTGCAAAGCTCTGCGTGAAACCATCGGTTGGCCGCTCGATGCGAAATGCCGCCAGCGTGGCACCCCACGATTGCTTGTCCAGCTTGATCCCGGCTTCCACCTGCTTGGTGCGCCCCGGCGGAAACGCCTCACCCACGTTGACGACCTGACCCGACGCCGTTGGCCCCGCCGACAACCCCTCGATACGGTTGGCAAACAGCGACACCGACTCTACTGGCTTGTAGACGATGCCATACACCGGCGTGGTGATCGCCTCGTCGTACATGGAAGTGCGCGAGCCGCCGACACCAGTGGTCGACTCATAGGCATAGTTCTGCACCAGCAACTGCTGGCGTCGCAGCCCTGCCGTCACCAGTACCTTGTCGTCAAAGAAACCCAAAGTATCCGACACCGCCAGGCTGCGGTTGCGCGTCTTGCCGGTGATGCCGGGATCGCTCATGTCTCCGGCCGCGAAGCTCACTGCAGTCGGCTTCGCCAGGGGCGCGGTGTTGTAGATATTGGTAGTACCCGTGGATTGATAGAACTCATAGGCATTGCGCTGCTCGGTCCAGATGCTCGACGCGCCCACGCTGATCTGATGGCTGACCGGCCCGGTCTGCAGGTTGCCGTTGATCCCGGTCATGAACGTGGCATTGTCTTCATCGTGCGGAATCTTCGACCCGCCGATGGTCGCCGCACCCGTGCTCGAATCCGTCAGCACCGGCGTGCCGTACACACCGTTCTCACGCGTGTGCTTCGCGCCACCCGCCACGTAGGCCGTCCAGTCCTCGTTGAGATCCCACTCGCCACGCAACATGCCGAAGGTGTCTTCTGTCTGGCTGTAGGTCCAATCCTGACCGTAGTTGTGGCTGGCATCCGGCGCCCGCGGAATGCTCGTGATCGTGCCTAAGCGCACCGAGTTGCGCAGGTTGTTGATGCGCTGCTTCTGATAACCGAAATCGCCGGACAGGCGGAAGTTGTCACCCCGATAATCCAGCCCCAGCGTAAACAGCTTGGTGCGCTGCGATTCGTCGTCGATCGCCGTATCACCCTCGCGCTGCGCCAGGTTCACCCGCGCACCGAAACGGTTGTCCTCGCCGAACCGCTGGCCCAGGTCCAGGTGCTCGCCCACGCGGCCATCGGTACTGATGTCCTGCGTGTAACGCCGGATAGGCTCATCACCTGCCCGCTTGGGCACCAGGTTCACACTGCCGCCCAGCCCGGTCCCCGTCGGGCTCACGCCATTGATGAACGCGTTCGGCCCCTTGAACACCTCGACCCGCTCTACCGCATCGGTGGAAATGATCTGCCGCGGCAATACCCCATACAAACCGTTGTAGGAAATGTCATCGCTCGACAGCGGCAAACCACGAATCACGAACACCTGCGCCTGGTTGCCGAAACCGAACGACTGACGCACCGACGGATCATTGAGCAACACATCGCCCACGTCCTCCGCCTGCTGATCTTCGATCAGCTTCGACGTGTAGCTGGTCAGCGTGAACGGCACATCCATGTTGTCCTGGTTACCCAGTACACCCATCTGCCCACCGCGCGCGACTTGGCCACCGGCAAACACATCGGGTGAAGCGCCCTTGGTGGTTCTGTTGGTTTGCGCGTCGATCGACGTGGCATCGAGCACGAGAGCGTCCGCCGCGTGGGCGCCGATGCTCACAGAGCAGCACAGCGCCAGAAGAGTAGGGCGAGAAGGAAAACGAAGGACCATGGAAGGAATTCCGACGAAGATAGAGGTTAAGGGGCGCCTTCCTGGCAGGTGCGAATGAATCTCAGTCGAATATCCTAGCAAGAGTTTCACGAAGCGTTAACGATTTTTTAAGGGATTTTTCACACGGCACTATGACGGTGCAGCGGAGGGGCAACGTCTAAAGAATGGCAAAGGGCTACCGATAGTTAGTTCAGTGATGGTGTTTCTACCTTTGTCTGGGAAATGGAATTCAAATGAGTCAGCAAGACGACCTGCTCGACGAGCCCATAGCGCCGCGACCACGCGTTCAACAACGTGTGCATCCGGGGTGGTGGTGTTGGCTGTTGGTGCCAGTGGTAGCGGTGGGGATGAACTGGTCGCGGATTGCGGCGTATCTGGAGCCGGCGCGCACGGCTGCGCTACCTCAACCGGTTGAGCGGTTGGAACGGCCAGTTGTTGAGCCTGCGCCTGTATCTGCGCCCGTTGTGCAAGCAGTGGCTCCAGCTGCGCCAAAAAGCTTGCAGGAGTGCATGGGCGGGGACAATGCGATTACTGATCAGACGTTGCGCTGTCGGTATGGCGATGCGCCCAGGCCTGCGCGGGAGGAACGGGCCGTGCAGGGGATGGTGTCGGCGCAGTATCTGGCGGAGTACAAGGCGGGGCAGGGTACTCAGCCGGTTCGGCGTGGTGGTAGCAGCAGTAGCTCTGAGTCGCACCAAATACTCGGTTGGGACAGGAAGAATTCATACACCGCTTCATGGAGTGTCAGCGATAACCGGGTGGATTACGGTAGCGTGTGCAGGGGTTACCGAGGTGGGTCGATTGAATACCGAGAGTGCAGGAAGGGCGCGAAGCAGTGGTTCAAGGAGCAGTGCCGTGTAGAGCGGAATTCGGCACTGCGGGAGCGGTATTGTTCGGCGGGTTCGGGGTTTAGTCCGATGGGGTAGGGAGGCCAGTCCAGTGAGGGGCCGCTTATGTTCAAAGCGGCACCATTCGCGATCGACAGGCACTCAGTTTTGCGTCTGACTGATCAGGCGTGAGGTTAGAACCGCAACTTCATTTCAAGCAGAGAATCCTCCACCAACGTCCTGCTCGTTTCCGTCAGCAAGGCCACAGCCTGGTTAAGCGCGCGACAGAGTTGCTGGTTGGCATCGCTCGTTTCCGCGGCAAGCACAGACGCGGTATCTAGCAATTGGCTAGCGCGTTGAAGCGATTGGTAAGCAGCGAGATTCGTTTGATCTTTCATGGGGGGCGACTTCCGTATGTGAGGGGAGATCTGCCAGCACTCGCCGTCAAACGAGTGGGTGGCAGCTGTGCATGGGTTGACGGACCGGTCACATACGAACCCGGCGCACCCGAAGGTGCCCCACGCACAGCCGCCATAGAGTCCGGAGCGGGTGCAAGAGCGCCCGTGCCGAGTCTTGAGACTGCGCGTTCGTATGTAAGACAGGCCGTCAAACCTGGTCACGCATGTGGCGTAACGAGCGGGAGGATAGGCAGGGTGGGTGGGGAGGTCAACTGTGATGCCTATCTAGCCCAGGCACTAGCGCTGGTTGATTGTTTGCAAGCAGTGTCACGAGCATAAATACAAAGAGGCTCGTGGGTCGTGAAGGAGACTTGCTCGATCTCCCCCAAGCAGTGCCGGCTCTATCCACAATCACTCACACTTTCAGCTCTATCTCCTAGTACGTTCCCCATGCCAGTTGCCTCTCCCAATACGCTGGCTCCTGTCCCGGCCATGATCGGCAGCGGAGAAATGCGGGACGTGGTGCACGACATGGATTGGTCCCGCACCGCCTTGGGCGATTACTGCTCATGGTCCGCATCCCTGCGCACTTCGTTGTCGCTGGTATTGAACACCAAAGGCATCGCAGCCCTTTACTGGGGACCCCAACAATGGCTGCTCTACAACGACGCCTACGGCCTGTCGCTTTTCGAACGGATCCACCCCGACGACCTGGCGCACACCCAGCAGGGCGCCAGTCTCTCCGCTGACGGCCATGCCTACGCCCGGTTCGACAACCGCTACCGCCCATCATCCGAGTAGGCCCAGCGTACCGGGGAGCCGAGTCTGGCGAACAGCCGATAATGCCGGGCAATCAAGTGGTGATTTCGATGACCGATACCGGCAGCGGCATCGCGCCGTTGCACCTAGGCAGGATATTCGAGCCCTTTTTCACCACCAAAGGCGTGGGGCAGGGCACGGGCCTTGGCCTGTCGCAAGTATTCGGGTTCGCCAAGCAATCGGGTGGCGAGATCACCGTGGACAGTGAAGTCGATCAAGGCACCACTTTCACACTCTACCTGCCCCAGGCATCCGAGCCGTGCGAGCCACGGAGTGTAGAGGCGCCCCATGAATTGGTACACGGACACGGCACCGGTGTATTGATCGTCGAAGACAACCCTCAGGTGGGCGCCTTTGCGATGCAATCACCGTCGGATTTGGGCTACCAGCCGGTCCTTGCCATCAATGGACAGGAAGCATTGGCCGAGCTGGCCCGCGACGCCAGCCGATTCAAAGTGGTGTTTTCCGATGTGGTAATGCCGGGCATGACCGGTATCGAACTCGCCCATGAGATTCGTCGGCGATACGAAGGATTACCCGTAGTGCTGACATCGGGATACAGCCATGTGCTGGCAGAGAAGGGAACCGATGGATTCGAGTTGTTGCATAAACCGTATTCAGTGGAGCAGTTGTCGCGCCTGTTGTGTGGGGCGGTGTGTACACATCGCTGGAAGGTGACCTGATCTATCACTCCAACTCAATCCCGGCACTCGCCACCTTCACCGCCAAGCTCGCAAAGAATATACACCCGATCAACCGGGCAAAAATCTCCAGCGTTTCGCACACATCCGGATCTTCAAACAGCACAGGCCGCGAATCGATCGCGCAAAGCGCTCCGTACAATCGGCCATCAGGCAGGAAAATGGGCACGCCTACATAGCTGTCCAGATCATAGGTCTTGACGATTAGTCGTGAGGCGAAGCTCTGGTCATGGCTCACTCTCGGGATCAGCAACGGCGCAGGATTGCGCTGAAACTCGCTGCAGATCGTGTCTTCCAGCGGAAAAGCCTCACCCGCGCCGATTCCCAGGTCGGCTGAATCGTGCACGGAGCAGATGACCAACTCAGCGTCGCCAAATTTGGTGATCGCGGCGAAGCGCATGTTGGTAAGCCGGGTCACCAACCGCAGGATGTTGGTAGTGGCTTCGATTTCAGCAATGGCTGCGCGTTCTTCCTGGGACAGGAGGGTGGGCGGGTAGTCGAGTGCCATGGGGTACCTCTTCGTTTTGGGGAGTTTGCGGCCTGTGATTGGGGTTCTGCAAGGGGGGCGGCTGGAGCGATGTTATGGCACGGGGCGATTAAGCCAAAGCCATCGGTTGAGGCGCAGAAAAAGCATTGGCGGGCTATGCGAAGTGATGGGTTTGTGAGGCGTGCTTGGGCCGGGGTAATCTGAACAGGTTTTGTAACTTGTTGATTCGTTTGATTTTTAATTTCTTTTATTGGTTGGAACACTATTTGGAATACCGATTGGCATCTATAATGCCTTGAGGCGTGATCGGAACGTCCGACGAGATACCCCTTGATCCGAGGGCGTTCGATGCAGATACGGACTTAAACATCCGCATGTCGTCAGTGCAAATACGGCTAAAAAATTCCATCCCGTTCTCGCCATTCGGGTCTTACGTTAGCCCATGTGTAGGCGGCGTTATTGGTTGGCTGCGGCCTTTTTGTGCAGGGGCGCGTGAAGACACCTATTCCTGCCCCCCCCATTTATCACCCCATTGCGCCAATGCGTTCATCCGTTCAGCTCGTGCCTGGTTTCTTCGATGTCTGCGCTCATGCAGTCGAGCTCCCATTGGGCTGTGATTTTTGAATACGTGGCAGTTTGCCGGCTAGTAATACGTGATATTACTTTCTGACTCCATGATAATCCCCTCAGCTCGCATAAAGGGATTCCTCCAAATGGAACTGATCGACAACATCAACATCCTGCTTGGTGAAAACCTGAAAGGTACGCTCAGGCCGGGCTCGAAGCTGAAGATTGCCGCCTCGTGCTTTTCGATCTATGCCTACGTCGCGCTGAAAAAAGAGCTGGAGAGTATCGACTCCCTGGAGTTCATTTTTACCTCGCCGACCTTTGTGCCCAACGAGGTGAGCGATAAACTCAAGAAGGAACAGCGCGAGTTTCATATTCCCAAGGCTGAGCGTGAGCGCAGCACGACCGGCAGCGAGTTTGAAATCCAGCTGAAGAACCAGCTCACCCAGAAGGCGATAGCCAGGGAATGTGCTGACTGGATTCAACGCAAGGCGAAGTTTCGCTCCAATCGAGGCCAGGCGCCTATGCAGCCCTTCGCGGGCGTGCAAGATAAAGTTGGCGACAGCGTCTACATGCCTTTGCAAGGCTTCACGGCCGTGGATCTGGGTTACCAGCAGGGTAACGCCGTATCGAACTTTGTCACCAAAATAGATGAGCCAAGCGTTACCGCGACTTTTCTCAATCTGTTTGATCAGATCTGGAGCGACCCAAGCAAGCTGGAAGACGTGACCTCACGGCTGTGTGAGCACATCGCCTCCGTTTACCAGGAGAACGCCCCTGAGCGCATTTACTTCTTGATGCTCTACAACATTTTCCACGAGTTTCTGGAAGACATTAATGAAGACGTGCTGCCCAACGACCGTACCGGCTATCAAGACAGCCTGATCTGGCAGAAGCTGTTCAACTTCCAGCGTGACGCCGCCACCGGCCTGATCAACAAACTGGAGACCTACAGCGGCTGCATTCTTGCCGACAGTGTTGGCCTGGGTAAAACCTTCACTGCGCTGGCAGTGATTAAGTATTACGAGTTGCGTAACAAGTCGGTGCTGGTGCTCTGCCCGAAGAAGCTGGCTGACAACTGGCTGAACTACAATCGGAACCTCAAGACCAACATCTTTGCCAAGGATCGCTTTAACTACGACGTGCTTTGCCACACTGACCTGACCCGCACCCGTGGCGAGTCGTTGGGCATTCCGCTGGATCGCGTCAACTGGGGCAACTACGACTTGGTGGTGATCGATGAGTCGCACAACTTCCGCAACAACGATATCTATAAAGACAAAGAGACCCGTTACCAGCGGCTGATGAATCAGGTCATTCGTCAAGGCGTGAAGACCAAGGTGCTGATGCTCTCGGCCACTCCGGTCAACAACCGTTTCGGCGACTTGCGCAACCAGTTGGCTTTGGCCTACGAGGGCGACAGCGACAACCTCAGCAAGAAGCTGCGCACTGAAAAGGACATCGACGGTATCTTCCGTCGCGCCCAGGCAGCATTCAATGTATGGACTGGTCTGCCACCGGAAAAACGTACTGCAGCGGCGATTCTTAATAACCTTGATTTCGACTTCTTCGAACTGCTCGACAGCGTCACCATTGCCCGCTCGCGCCGGCATATCGAGACCTTCTACAACACCGTCGACATTGGCAGCTTCCCTGAGCGCCGCAAGCCACTCTCGTTTCATTGCCCGTTGACTCCGCGTGGTGACGTCATCGGCTTCAACGAGATCTTCAACCAGCTGTCGCTGCTTAAGCTCGCCGTGTACGCGCCGGTTAGCTACATCCTGCCCAGCAGGTTGAAAAAGTACGAAGAGATGTACGACACCGAAGTGGAGGGAGGTAAAGGTAAGCTCAAACAGGTCGACCGCGAGAGAAGCCTGCAAGCGTTGATGACCACGAACCTGCTAAAGCGCCTGGAAAGCTCGGTCGAGTCTTTCCGCCTGACCCTGAAAAATCTGCAAAACACGCATCGGAGCGCGCTGGATAAAATCGCCACTTTTAAGAAAACCGGTCTTGCCAGTGACTTTGCCGACGTTACCGCTGCCTTTGAAAATGCCGATTTTGACGACGACAACTTACCATTGTCCGGCGACATTACTATCGGTAAGAAGATTCAGATCAGTTTGGAAGACATGGACGTGACGTCCTGGGAGCAAGACCTGCAAGGCGACCTGATCTTCATTGAAGAGTTGCTGGTTGAAATGGCCAAGGTCACACCAGCCGACGACGCCAAACTGCAGCACCTGAAAACCCAGATCACCAGCAAGCTGGCATCGCCGATCAATCCTGGCAATCGCAAGGTGCTAATTTTTACCGCCTTTGCCGATACCGCCAATTACCTGTACGACAACCTGGCTGAGTACCTGCTGAGCACTCATAAGGTGCATTCCGGTAAGGTCACCGGCAGCGATGCGCCCAAGTCCACCCTCGGCACTATGCTAGGTAGTCGCCAGACTTACGACTTCCAAGGTTTGCTGACGCTGTTCTCGCCGCGCTCGAAAGAAAAAGCGCTGATTTACCCGGAGGAGTCGTGTGAAATCGACATCCTCATCGGCACCGACTGCATTTCCGAAGGCCAGAACCTGCAGGACTGCGACTACTTGATCAACTACGACATTCACTGGAACCCTGTGCGCATCATCCAGCGCTTCGGCCGGGTGGATCGTATCGGCTCGCAGAACGCCAGCATCCAGTTGGTCAACTACTGGCCAGACATCAGCCTCGACGAGTACATAAACCTCAAAGAGCGAGTTGAAAACCGCATGATGATCGCTGACGTTACCGCCACTGGCGACGACAATGTGCTCAGCGCCCAGGCCAACGACGTGGCGTACCGCAAAGAGCAACTCCGACGTTTGCAGGACGAAGTGATCGAGATGGAAGACATCAAGACCGGCGTCTCAATCACCGACCTGGGCCTCAATGATTTCCGCATGGATTTGCTCAGCTACATCAAAGCTAATGGTGACCTCGGCAGCATCCCCAATGGCTTGCATGCCGTGGTGCTGGCACGGCAGGAGCTTGGCCTGGTGCCCGGAGTAATCTTCACCTTGCGCAATCGTAAGCACGGCTCCAGCCTCAATCAACAGAACCGCCTGCATCCCTTCTACTTGATCTATATCAGTCTGGAAGGGCAGATCATCAGCGATCAGACAGAAGCCAAGCGGCTGTTGGACCTGGCTCGCAGCGCCTGTAAGGGCTACAGCCAGCCGATCAGTGATGCCTACCAGCGGTTCAATCAGTCCACCCAGGACGGGCGTAATATGAGCGCCTACTCCAACCTACTCGACCAAGCAATTCGCTCTATGATCGATGCGAAGGAAGAGAAAGACATCGACAGCCTGTTCAGCGGCGGTAAGACCACCGCGCTAGTCGACACCATCTCTGGGCTGGATGATTTCGAGTTGATTACTTTCATCGTCATTCAGGGGGTGGCATGAGCCAGGCCGCAGTCACTCCGACAGCTACGCCAGCGCTATTTAGTTTTCCGCCACAGGCCAAGGTTGGCCGCGTGGTGGCGAAGAAAAAAATCTACGAGCGGGGTTCTGTCGGCTCGAAGCTGCGCGATAAATTTGTTGCCCAGGTCGAGCAAATTACCTGGGCTTACAAGCTGGCCCCGGAAACCATTAACTTGCCGGCGCGGGGCAGTGTCGTAGAAATTCAGATCTTCGACATCGCGCTGAAAACCGCTGAACTGGATGAGGATATACTGCGAGCCATCGACCGCGTTATCCCACTGCCGATCATCTTTCAGTTGCACCATGAGCAGCGCACCTGCATGGTGGCGACCTTTAAACGCCCGAGCGAAGCCGATGCTAGCAAGTGGGTCATCGATGGGTACTTCGCAGGCAACTGGTTGTCAGTCGACAGCCCGCGCGAGCCTATGCCAGTGGCGCTGGATTTGCAGGGGCTTTACGGACAACTGCTACGCTGGCTGCTGCCGAACCAAGCTAGACCGGACGAAAGCCTGCATGAGCAATTGGTACGGCTGGACCGCTTGCGTAGCTTGTACAGTGATTGTGCCAAGCTGGATGCTCGCTTACACAAAGAAAAACAGTTCAACCGCAAGGTGGTGCTAAACGCCCAACTTCGGGAAGTACAGAATGAAATCGCTGAGCTGAGTGCTTAAATCTCAGTTAGCGCCAAGTAGTTAAGAGATACAGGAAGTCCAATGGACAAGCTGAAAATGCACTCCCCCGACCTGATTGAAGCCAATATCGCCAAGCTGGCTGAGCTGTTTCCGAGCTGTGTTACTGAAAAAACTGACGAAAACAGCCTCCAGAAAAAAGTAGCTATCGACTTTGATTTGCTTCGGCAAGAATTGTCATCAATTATAGTTGATGGGCCGCAGGAGCGCTATCAACTGAATTGGCCTGGGAAAAGGGAGGCCTTGTTGGCTGCCAATGCCCCTATTGCCAAAACACTCCGTCCGTATCGGAACGAAAGTGTGGACTTCGACACCACGAAGAATCTGTTTATTGAAGGCGACAATTTAGAAGTATTGAAGTTATTGCAAGAAGCCTATCTTGGGCAGATTAAACTAATTTATATTGATCCCCCCTACAATACAGGTCGTGACTTTATCTATGATGACGACTTTAGTGGCGATGCTGAAACCTATTTAACCCAATCCGGTCAGCGTGATGAGCAAGGTGCCCGGTTAGTGGCAAATACCGAAGCAAATGGACGGTTTCACTCAGATTGGCTGAGCATGATCTACGCGCGCTTGCGACTAGCTCGTAACTTGCTTAAAGACGATGGTGTGATCTTTATCTCAATCGACGACTACGAAGTAGATAATCTTCGCAAAATTTGCAGCGAGATTTTTGGTGAGGAGAATTTTGTAGCTCAGATAATCTGGCAAAAGGTATTTTCCCCCAAGAATAGTGCTCGCTGGTTTTCGGAAGACCATGATTATGTTCTTGTATATGCAAAGTCTGCAGAAAGCTGGACTCCTAGACTGCTTCCTCAAACAGCTGAAATGCTCGCGCGTTACAAGAATCCTGACAGCGACTCCAGAGGTCCATGGGTGTCTGGTGATTTGCAGGCTCGAAATTACTACTCGGCTGGTACTTACTCGATAATTTGCCCATCAGGGCGAACTATTGAAGGACCGGGAAAGGGAATGTACTGGCGTGTGAGCAGAGAGAATTTTGAGAAGCTCAATGAGGATAATAGAATTTGGTGGGGGGCAGACGGAGACAATATGCCGCGTCTGAAACGATTCCTCTCTGAGGTCAAACAGGGGCGAACACCTCAAACCTTATGGCCTTATAAAGAAGTCGGCCACACGCAAGATGCAAAAAAAACACTGTTAAAATACGTTCACTTCGAGCATACAGAAAATGTACTGAACTCGGTCAAACCTATTGAGCTGCTCCAGCGGGTGCTTCAACTAGCAGGGAGTCCAAGCGATGGAGACATCGTGCTGGATTTTTTCAGTGGCAGTGCTTCCACCGCTCACGCTGTACTGAAACAGAATGCTGAAGATGGTGGGAATCGTCGTTTTATCGGAGTGCAAATTCACGAACCACTGCCAGCACCAGAGCCGAAAATGAGTTCGATTTTCGAGATGGGGCTACAGCGCGTGCGTAATGTCGCTGCTGAGTTGCGTGAGCAGCCGGGTAACGAGTCCTGGGATTTAGGCTTCCGCGTCTTGAAAGTAGATACCTCCAACATGCAGGACGTTTTCTACACCCCTGATGCAGTGACCCAGGACCTACTTTCCGATCAGATTGATAATATTCGTAAAGACCGCAATCCCGAAGACTTGCTTTTTCAAGTGTTGTTGGATTGGGGCGTTGATCTGGCGTTGCCGATTAATCAGAAAAACATTGCTGGTAAGACAGTGTTCTTCGCTGACGGCAATGCACTGGCCGCCTGCTTCGATACTGGCATCGACGAAGACTTCGTCAAACAGCTCGCCGGACATAAGCCGCTACGTGTGGTGTTCCGCGACGCCGGCTTCGCCAACGACAGCGTGAAAATCAACGTCGGACAGGTATTCAAACTGCTGTCGCCAGCGACTGAAATCAAGACGCTTTAAGGGGCCGATATGGATGCTCAAGCCTTGCAGGCACTGCTGGACTCTCTGATTGAGTGCTGGGAAAACGAGGTCGTGGAGTTCAAGCGCGCCGGTAACGATTATTCGACCGACGCCATAGGCAAGTACTTCTCTGCCCTGGCCAACGAAGCCAATTTGCGTAATCAAGACCGTGCCTGGCTGGTATTCGGCGTGGATAACCACAGTCGTAAGGCCGTGGGCAGCGATTACCGGCCTAAGGCGGAGAATCTGCACAGCCTGAAAATGCAGATATCCAATGCCACCGAGCCGAGCATCACCCTGCGTAACATTCACGAACTGCTACTTACCGAAGGGCGCGTATTGCTGTTCGAGATTCCGGCTGCTCCATTGGGGATGCCGATTGCGTGGAAGGGGCATTACTACGCACGTGCCGGTGAAAGCCTAACCCATCTAGGTTTAGACAAGCTTGATGAGATTCGCCGCCAGGTGGGCGCAGCCGACTGGTCAGCGCAAGTAGTCGCTGGTGCTACGTTGGCGCATCTAGACGTTGCGGCGCTGTTTAGGGCGCGCGAGTCTTTCGCGAAAAAGTACGCTAACCGCTTTGCGGCAGATGAAGTCATGAACTGGTCAGTTGCCACTTTTCTCGACCGCGCGAAACTGACCCGCGACGGTCAGATCACCCGTACAACGCTTCTGCTGCTTGGCAAGCTTGAGTCGGCGCACTTGTTGTCGCCGCATCCTGCCCAGATGACCTGGAAGCTGGAGGGTCCAGAGCGTGCCTATGAGCACTTCGGCTTACCGTTTCTGCTCAATAGCAGCGGTCTGTACCAGAAGATTCGCAACATCCAGATTCGCATCCTGCCGGAAGACCAGTTGCTGGCTATTGAGTTGGCCAAGTACGACCAGAAAATCGTGCTGGAAGCGCTGCACAACTGCATCGCGCACCAAGACTACAATCCTAATGGCCGCATCATCGTGACGGAGTTTCCTGATCGGCTGGTGTTGGAAAATGACGGATCGTTCTTTGAGGGGCTGCCGGCGGATTACATTGCCGGCACCAAAACCCCAAGACGCTACCGTAACCCATTCTTAGCTCAAGCCATGGCCGAACTGAACATGATCGACACCATGGGTTATGGCATTTATGAGATGCACCTTGGTCAGGCCCGGCGTTTCTTCCCCATGCCTGACTACGACTTATCCGAGCCACAGGCGGTAAGGATGACCATCCATGGTCGTGTTGTAGATCCTGCCTACAGTCGGCTGCTGATCCAGAAGACTGACCTTGCCCTTGTCGACATCCTAGCGTTAGACCGCGTGCAGAAAAGACTGCCGCTGGATGCCGCGATGGTGAAGCACTTGCGCAAGGCTGGGCTTATTGAGGGCAAGCGGCCCAATCTGTACGTTTCCGCTACGGTCGCCAAAGCAACAGCCAATAAAGCGGACTACATCCGTACCCGTGGACAGGATGACGCTTTCTACAAGCAGATGATTATCGATTTGTTGACCCAGTTTGGTTCGGCTACCCGCAAGGACATCGACCAGTTGCTCAGCAACAAACTCAGCGATGCTCTGGATGATGCGCAGAAGGAAACCAAGATCGGTCGTTTGCTCACCAGCTTGCGACGTGCCGAGCGCATAAAGAATGACGGCTCGCGCAAGGCGCCGGTCTGGGTGCTTGCAGAATAAATGCAGAATAAATCGCTCTGATTTGCAGAATAAATTCACGGTAAGTAGCTGATCCTAAAGGACTCGATGCCTTGATTCTTACTTGCAATATCTTTGGGTCAGCCAGGAATTACGCATGAAACTGAAGTTTAAAGTCCAGCCCTACCAGACCCACGCGGTAGATGCCTTTGCCGACTGCTTTGCCGGCCAGCCAAAATCCTCGGGCGTGAGTTATCGCGTTGACCCTGGCGCTCAGCCCGTTGCGCCGGTGGCTCCGCAGCAGATCGACCTGCTCGGTGCCAAGACGCCCGAGCCGCCTGCAGCTGGCTTCAAGAATGCCGAGCTAGCTTTGAGCGCGGCGCAGTTGCTGGGAAACATTCAAAGCGTGCAACGCCGTCAGAACCTGCCGTTATCGGCGGCGCTGGCTAGCGACAAATATACGGGTTGCACCATCAACCTCGATGTTGAGATGGAGACGGGCACTGGTAAGACCTATTGCTACATCAAGAGCATGTTCGAGCTGAACAGACGCTTTGGCTGGAGCAAGTTTATCGTTGTGGTGCCGAGCATTGCCATTCGCGAGGGCGTCTACAAGTCACTGCAGATCACTGCTGAGCACTTTCTGGAGGGCTACGGCAAGAAGGCGCGCTTCTTCATTTACAACTCCAAGCAATTGCACAACTTGGCGAGCTTTTCTTCGGATGCCGGCATTAACGTCATGGTTATCAACGTGCAGGCGTTCGCCGCCCGTGGTGCCGATCAGCGCCGTATCTACGACGAGCTGGATGACTTTCAGTCGCGCCGTCCTATCGACGTGATCAAGGCTAACCGACCGATTCTCTTTCTCGATGAACCGCAGAAGATGGAGGGGGCCAAGACGCTGGCGTCCTTTAGCGAGTTCAATCCGCTGATGATTGTGCGCTACTCGGCTACGCACAAAACCGAGTACAACAAAATCCATCGCCTCGACGCGCTGGACGCTTACAACCAGAAACTGGTGAAAAAGATCAGCGTGCGAGGTATCACGGTCAAAGGCCTGACCGGCACCAATGCTTATCTATTTTTACAGGATATCGAAATCTCGACCAAATCGCCCGTGGCGCGGGTCGAGATGGAGATCAAGCAGAGCAGTGGTATCAAGCGGGCGATGCGCAAGCTCGGCCGCAACGACAATTTGTACGACCTGTCCGGTGGGCTGGATCAGTACAAAGACTACGTGGTTGCCGACATCGACGCCCGTATCGACACGCTTAGCTTTACCAACGGTGTGGAGCTGGTTGCCGGGGAGGCCGTGGGCAACGTGGATGAGGCCGCCATGCGCCGCATCCAAATCCGCGAGGCGGTAAAGGCGCACTTTCAAAAAGAAATGATGCTGTTCAGCAAGGGCATCAAGGTACTGTCGCTGTTCTTCATCGACGAGGTGGCCAAATACCGCCAGTACGACGCAACCGGCGAGCTGCCCGGCGAATACGCGCAGATCTTCGAGGAGGAGTACAACGCCTACCTCACTGACGTGATAACACTGGAAGACACACCCTACAATCGCTACCTCAAGGGCATTCAGGCACGCCAGACTCACAATGGCTATTTCTCTATCGATAAGAAGAGCAAGCGCCTAGTCGATCCCACCGTCGGTAAAAAAACCACCGAGACCGACGACGTGGATGCCTACGACCTGATCCTCAAGGATAAAGAGCGTTTGCTGTCATTCGACGAGCCGGTGCGATTTATCTTCTCGCACTCGGCTTTGCGCGAAGGCTGGGATAACCCCAACGTCTTCGTTATTTGCACCTTAAAGCACAGCGATAACAGCATCTCCCGGCGCCAAGAGGTGGGGCGTGGCATGCGCCTGGCCGTCAACCAACTCGGTGACCGTATGGATGACCCTGCCACTGTGCACCAAATCAACGAGCTGACGGTGGTAGCCAGCGAAAGCTACAAAGATTTTGTTGGCGCACTGCAGAGGGACATCAGCGACTCGTTGTCGGCCCGGCCGCGTGAGGCCAACGAGAGTTACTTCAAAGATAAGATTTTACAAACCCCAACTGGCGACGTTGAGGTCTCTGCGCAACTGGCCAAGCAGATTTACAAATACCTGCTGAAAAACGACTACACCGACGACAACGATCAGATCACCTTGACCTACCACGAGGCCAAAAGACAAGAACAACTGGCAGAGCTGCCGGTTGAGCTACAGCCCTATGCCGCCCAGGTGTTCCAGTTGATCGATAGCGTATTCAGTGCGGCGCAAACGCCGGAGATTGGCGATGACCGCAAGGCCAAGATCAACCCCCTGAACTCGAACTTCGAGAAGAAGGAGTTTCAGGCGCTGTGGAACAAGATCAACCGTAAGGCTGCTTACACCGTTCACTTTGAAACCGATGAGCTGGTGGGCAAGTGCGTGGCGGCCCTGAATACTGAGTTGCGGGTTAAACCGATGCAGTACATTATTGAGCGCGGCAGCCAGCTGGAGAACGCCAGCTTCGACGATATGAAGAGCGGCACGGCCTTTAAGATCGCCGAAAGCGCGACCGAAAAGTACAACCACTCCGTTCATTCGGCGGTGAAATACGATCTGATCGGCAATCTAGCCGAGGATACCCAGCTAACACGCAGCACCATTGCCAGCATCCTAAAAGACATCAATGTTGCGGTGTTCAGCCAGTACAAAACCAACCCGGAAGACTTCATCGCCAAGGCCGCTACGCTGATCAATGAGCAGAAGGCTACGGCCATTGTCGAGCACATCGCCTACGATCCGGTAGATGAAATCCATAGCTCGGACATCTTCACTGTAGAAAAGCCCCGGGAGGATTTTAGCAAGGCCTTCGAAGCCAGGCACCATGTCTACGACTATGTGTTCACCGATTCCAGCATCGAGCGAAAATTTGTCGAAGAACTGGACGTCAGCACTGAAGTGGTGGTGTACGCCAAACTTCCGAAGAGTTTCTTCATCCCCACTCCGGTGGGCAACTACAACCCCGACTGGGCAATCGCCTTCCAAGAGGACAAGGTGAGACATGTTTACTTTGTCGCTGAGACGAAGGGCTCTATGTCCTCACTTGAGCTTCGCGACATTGAAAAGTCAAAAATTGCCTGTGCCCGCAAGTTCTTCGCCAAAATCACCTCGGGTCAAGTGAAGTACCAAGTGGTGGATAGCTATGGCAAATTGATGGAGTTGGTGAAGTAGGAGGTGATTTTGGCCTTTGTGAAAACCGGTGCGTTGAGCGACAACGCATCATGGGGGGCGCGATCCTAGATGTAGCGTTCATTACGATCCAAGGGAACTGGTTATGCCTCAAATTACTAACTGTATTGTCCATAAGCTGATTAAAGAAGCCCACTACCGAGAGGCTTACCTCGAACTTCGCCCCACGGAACTGCCGGTTAACCCCTCAGTGCAAAGGCTTATAGACCACCTGCACAAGCTTTATTCGGAGCGCGCCGGGAAAGGCTATGGACGTTTCGAGGCGAACGAAGACGAATACCCCGTGCAGCGATTTATTCGTCAGCACATCGTTGAAAGGGAAAGTAACTTCCTAGTTCTGTCCAATAGGCTAATGACACATCTCCAATCCCGAGCCAGTGTCGAGCAGTTGGCTACGGGGGGCTTTGTCTTAATCGCCAAGATCGGCAATGAAGGCACAGAGTACCTGCTCGTCGCTATCGTGACAGAGGTAGTAGGCACGGCAATTACTGAAGGTCTGGAGGTTATCGACAGTGTTCACCTAGACATGAGCCAGCTGCGCGTGGCGGGTCGAGTAGATTTGACGGCATGGCAGGGAGGTGCAGAGCGATATATCAGCTTTCTGAAAGGTCGAGGCGATATCGCGAATTACTTCAAGCTTTTTCTAGGGTGCAACGATCTGATCCTAGCCTTGGAGGAAAGTAAGAAACTGGTAATTGGGCTGGAACAATTTGCCTCCGAACAAGAGCTGGAGCCAGCACGGCGCGATGAGTTTCTAGAGCAGGCACACCAATACCTTACTGGTTTGGGCAAAGACACCCCGGTAAGCTTGGAGGCGCTCTCCAATCATTTGTGGCCTGAAGCCCCTGAAACGCTTCAAACCAAGCTCGCAAGCGAAGAGCTTGCTCTGTCGGATGGCTTTGTTCCAGATCGCCGAGCTATCAAAGGTCTCGTCAAGTTCGAGGGCAAATCGGACTATTGGAAGCTGACATTTGACCGAAGAGCAGTGCGTTCAGGTCATCTACGCTACAATCGAGATACTGACTCCATTGTGCTGACCCACATTCCACCCCTGCTACGCCAGGAACTGATCGAAGAAATCGACGAATGAGCCAGGAAAGCTTCAATCGGCTGGTAGCACTGTATCGCGCTATAACCTTCGTTCCAGGTACCCGCGAAGGTAGCCTCACTATAGCGGACACAAATCAGCTAAATGAGTTACAAAATTTGCTGACCGAACCTCGCCAGTACGGGATCTCATTACTTGATGAAAGGCTACCGGCGTCGCTCAATGTTGGCGAAACCATCCGATTGCATGCAGACGATCCACGTATTGGTGTCGGTCTTCTCGCAGAGCGATTCGAGGATGTACTCGCATTTCCATCCAGTCGTATCAAAGAGCCACGTTTCTACCTGCTGCCCCTGGCGTGGGCATGTACCGACAATACCCCACCTGAACAAATTCAGCGATATCGCCATGTTCTGTGCTTTATAAAGCTTCTGGAAGAAAGCGCAGCCTATCTCGACAAGGAAAATCAAGATTTGGTTTACATTGATGACGGTAAGTTCACAGTGCCGCTTCAGTACTCCGTGCAGGACCTCGCCGAGGTTGATATCGCAAGTTTGGAAGCCTTGATCGCTCGCTGCAATCAGGATACCCATCGTGAGCAGAAGCTCACTATAATGGCCAAGGCCGTGCAAAAACTCTGTGATGCAAACAGCGCACAAGAACGATTCTCAGCCTTGCTCAAGCGGTTACCCGAGCTACTTAAGCAGTTCGATGAGGGATATCGGCTGTTTGTGGCGGATTTTTCCTATGAAAAAGTCCTAGACCAAATGGAGACTGCTAAGCTCGAAGAACTCGCGAAAATCCACAAAACATTTGCAGATGTCCAAAATCAAATATTAGGCATACCTGTAGCGACCATCATCGTAGCTACGCAGCTGAAAGAGACATCTACCGTCGATGCGATCTTCTGGGTGAACTCTGCGATTTTGGTTGGCGTCTGGGTTTTCGTGGTACTAACTTGGCTCGTTATGCGAAACCAACTTCATACGCTGGATGCGCTAGATGATGAGATAAAGCGAAAAAAAGAAAAAATCGAAAAAGATTATGCTCCCGTTAAAGATGTCGTCAGTGGGATTTTTCCTAAGCTTGAAGCTAGGCTAGAAACTCAGCGCTGGGCTTTTCGTGCAGTCTATGGTGTGGTGACTTTAGGGTTTGTCATGGCTCATGTAATGTATTTGGTGCTGACTCACCCTGTGGGCATTTATCTTGGCAGAGCGTGGAGGTTTTTATCGTCGTTCTGTTGAACTTGTCTTTAGTATAGCCGGTAAAAATCGATGTTTCATTTTGATAAAGTGTTTTTTCGGCATGAGCCCCTTCACCCAGGCTCATGCATTGGTGCGCAACCTGCGAAGTTGTGATTGCTAGTCCGTTTGATTTTATTAATAATTGAACGCTATTTTTTCCAGAGATGGTAGTCAGTGTTGAGGCCAGTTACGTCTTGTTTGGAATTATAGCAGAACTCCATAGTGCAATTGCTTGTGTCGGAAGCCATCGGGACATACATAGGCAACCTGGCGCGACTGACTTGATCGCTCCCTCCGTCAATCGTCAGGTCGCAGCTATCGCCTTGTGGATCGCACCAGATGTCATAAGTACCGTTAGCTGTAGGAGTTGCTTTAACCGAGGAGGTAGCGGGTGCTACCACGGCGTTGCCTGCTGGAGCTCCTCCGAATAGAGGTCCCGTACCATTTTTGTACGCCCAATCCTTGCCGTCACCGCCCGGATAGATATAAAAATCTTTGAATACCACATATTTAATATCGCGACCCGTTATCGATTTTCCTCGGTAGTTGCGATAATTATCAGCTCTTTCAGTTCATCGGGAGCGATTGCCGCCATATTTTTCTTTTCGGCTTCTCGAAGACCGAGCGGGTCCCGCTGAGTGGATTTGAGTGAATCAACCCGGAGTTGACGCCGTAGGCCACGATCTCGTTAAGACGCTGGCTTAGTCGCTTCACGGTCTCGAGACTGCCCTTGGTCTCGAGCGGTCCAAGCAATTTTATGACGGCCGGAGCCGTAATGATTGAGATCGGTATAGCACCCAAGTCGGGAAAAACATGCAGTGTCAGGGAGCGCCAGATGTCTTCAGCATAAGCAGTAGTAACAGAGTCTTTCTTGAGCTCGAACCACGCGGTGGCCACATTTTAAATGTGTGTTCCGTAGTCGCTCTTAAATTTTGCCGATCGCGCCACGCTTCTCTTTCGGATCTAACCCTTGCGCTACCTGCTCCCTGGCTTCTACTGTCCGTTTCCGAGCTTGAGCCAGGCTCACCTCTGGAAAGGTACCGAGCCCCATGTTGATCCGTTTTTTGGTTGCTGGGTGAATGTAATTAAAATTCCACAGCTTTAAGTCGTTGGCCCGCACCCTCATCTGAAGGCCGTCGCCGTCAGTGAGGATGTAGTCTTTTCCTTTGGTTTCGCTGCTTTAACTTTGACGTCTGAAAGCCGCGTGGCTTGGGCACCCATGGTGAACCCCGATGCTGCGTGTATTCCAAAAAACACCAGTCGTGTGCTTGGAATACCACGTGGAATACACGAATTGTAGGATGAGCTCAGATACCATCGGACCGCTTTGGACCTTAAATCCCTGTATTTGTTGGATTTTAGGCACAAAAAAAGACGTCCGTGGACATCTTTAGATGATGAAGTGGTGGAGCCGGGGGGATTTGAACCCCCGTCCGCCAGTACTCCGCTGTCGGTACTACATGCTTAGCCGTGTCTACTGAGTTAATCCGCAGCCGCCCGACTGGCAGGGTGCATTGGACGAGCTGTGTAAGTTTTAGTCGCTTTGCCCACAGCGTGCTACACGACGATCCTGTTCTGCGTGACGATCACTTTGGGTTTACAGGCATCCCCTGATGATCGCTGGCACCGAAGTAGCCAGAAGAGCGGCTCAGCTACCGTTAGGCAGCGAGAGCTTGGCCCTCGTAGGTTTCGTCATTGGCAACTATAGAAAGTTGCAACAGTTGATTTACGACTTCTGTTACCAAGTCGGCATGCACCTAGAGTTTCGCAACCGGCGTCGAATCCTAATCGGCCCCAGCCCCTGCGGTTAGGCAGGGGAGACGTAGTCTACGTCATTTTGCGGCGTCAGGCCAACCCCATGGTTGGCTTGGCGATCAGCCTTTGCTTTTCTGAGCATCCATCAGGATGTTCATGGCGTCGGTGGAGTGCGAGATGCAGGCTTTTTCGTCCTTGGCAGCGTGGGCGGCCATGGCGGCTTTGTACGCATCGTCGTACTGGCTCTTGGCAGGGTCGCCGAGCTGCATCGAGGTGGTCTTGGCGTCGTTCAGCTTCTGCATGTTCACTTCGCACAGGTCGTCAGCGGCGAACACAGGGGATGCGATCAGGGCGGAGGCTACGATCAGGCCGGACAGATAGGTACGCTTCATAAGAATCTCCTTACTCAAGGTGGACTCGGCGCTCCTCGGTAGGATCGGCGTCCGCAGTCAGAAATAGCCCAATTGCTTGCGGGCCTGATGAATGGACTTCGCCCTTTTGCAGGGGTTCTGTCGAAAACGTGTGCGGATGTAAATAAATTCAGTTAGCACCAAAAGAGGGCGACATCGCCCCCAGGTTGGGTGTGTTGGACGCATATCTGCCAGGAATCAGTGCACCAGCATGCCGGTGAACCAGTAGGCCTGCGCCAGGGTGATCAAGCCGATGATGGTCGCGAACAACAAGCTGTGCTTGAGCGTGAAGCGCAGCAGGTCGGACTCGCGGCCCACCAGGCCGGTGGCGGCGCAGGCGACGGCGATGGACTGCGGCGAGATCATCTTGCCGGTCACGCCGCCGCTGGAGTTGGCGGCCACCATCAGTACGTCGCTGACGCCCAGTTGGTGCGCGGTGGTGGCTTGCAGCGAGCCGAACAGGGCGTTGGACGAGGTGTCCGAGCCGGTCAGGAACACGCCCAGCCAGCCCAGGAACGGCGAGAAGAACGGGAACGCGGAGCCGGTGCCCGCCAGAATCAGCGCCATCGTCGATGACATGCCGGAGAAGTTGGTGACGAAGGCGAAGGCCAGCACCATGCCGATGGACAGGATCGGCCAGCGCAGCTCGAACAGGGTTTCACCGAAGGTCTTCAAGGCGGTCTTGATGTCGATGCGCAGCACCATCATCGAGATGATCGCGGCGAACAAAATCGCCGTGCCGGTGGCCGAGATCGGGTCGAACTTGAACACGGCGGGCATTGGCGTTGCGGTGGCGACGATGGGCGCGGTCTTGAGCACCATTTGGTCCAGGTGCGGGATGGCGAAGTTGAACACGAAGTTGTACATGGCGCCGCCCGGCGCGAACATGGCTTTGAATGGCTTTAAGGTCCAGATGGTGACCAGCACGGTCAGGATCAGGAACGGCGACCACGCCTTGAGGATCTCTCCCAGGCTGTAGGGCGTTGGTGTGGAGCCGCCCACCGCGGAGGTTTTGCCCGCAGGTCCGCCACCCATTACGGACGCACCACCGCTTACCGCTACTTGATCAGTGCTGGCGCTGCGCTTGGGCTGCCATACTTTCAGGAACAGCGTCAGGCAGACGATGCTGGTCAGCGCCGAGGTGATGTCGGGCAGTTCCGGGCCGATGAAGTTGGAGGTCAGGTACTGCACGATGGCGAAGCTCAGGCCTGCAACCAATGCTGCCGGCCAGGTCTCCCGGACGCCGCGCAGGCCATCCATGATGAACACCAGCCAGAACGGTACGATCAACGACAGCAACGGCAGTTGGCGGCCGGTCATGGCGCCGATCTTGAACGGGTCGATGCCGGTCACCTGGCCTGCGACGATGATCGGGATGCCCAATGCGCCGAAGGCCACGGGTGCGGTGTTGGCGATCAGGCACAGGCCTGCCGCGTACAGCGGGTTGAAGCCCAGGCCTACCAGCAAGGCGGCGGTGATGGCGACCGGTGCACCGAAGCCTGCAGCGCCTTCCAGGAAGGCGCCGAAGCAGAAGCCGATCAGCAATACCTGCAAGCGTTGGTCGTCAGTGATCGACAGCACCGAGCTTCGGATGATCTCGAACTGGCCGCTCTTGACCGTGAGTTTGTACAGGAACACCGCGGCGACGATGATCCAGGCAATCGGCCACAGCCCGTACATGAAGCCGTAGCCAGCGGCAGCCAGTGCCATGTCGGCCGGCATGCCGTAGGCGAAGATCGCCAGCACGATGGACAGCGCCAGGGTGATGCTGCCGGCGACGTGCCCCTTCATGCGGAATACGGCCAGCGCCAGGAAGAAGAACACGATGGGTATGACGGCTACCAGGGCGGATAGCCCGAGGCTGCCGAGCGGGTTGTAGATCTGCTGCCAGGTTTGCATAGATTGAGGCCCCTTGTTTTTTTTGGAAGGCTTGGCACTACGGCGCTGTATTGCAGGAATTGGTAATACCAATTTACAATAAGTTCCGGTCAGGTTAGGACGCAGCCGTGGGGCTGTCAATTTCCTTGTCTATGACTTTGGTCGAGTGCGGCCTGGGCAATCGTGTGTTGGAGCCACCCATGGGTATTGAGCAAGTCCGTCAGCGGCGTTTGTCCGATGGCATCGTCGAGCGTCTGGAGGCAATGATTCTCGAGGGCACGCTAAGGGCGGGCGAGCGTTTGCCGGCCGAGCGGGCGCTGGCCGAGCAGTTTGGTGTGTCGCGGCCTTCCTTGCGTGAAGCCATCCAGAAGCTGGTGGCCAAGGGCATGTTGGTCAGTCGTCAGGGTGGGGGCAACTACGTCTGCCACACGCTTGGCTCAACCTTCAGCGATCCGCTGTTGGCGTTGCTGGAAAGCAATCCGGAAAGCCAACGCGACCTGCTCGAGTTTCGCCATACCCTGGAAGCGTCGTGCGCCTTCTATGCAGCGCAGCGCGCCACCGAGATCGACCGCGATCGACTGAGGCAGGCGATGGATGTCTTGGAAGATTGTTATCGCCGAGTCGAGGACGCCACGCGGGAAGAGGAGGGCGTCGCCGATGCCAACTTCCACCTGGCGATTGCCGAAGCCAGTCACAACGCGGTGTTGCTGCACACCGTGCGCGGGCTGTTCGACATGCTCAAGCGCAACATGGTGGTGAACATCGGTGGCATGCACCGGCACAGCGGGGAAACCCGAGACAAGTTGATCGCGCAGCATCGCCAGCTGTTTCAGGCCATCGTGAGCGGTCAGGCAGAGCAGGCACGTGAATTGGCCAGCCTGCATATCACCTATGTGCAGGGCGTGCTTGACGAGGCACGGCAGACGGTGCAACGAACCGCTCGCGCACAGCGTCGCAGCAGCTTGCAGTAATCAAGCCGGTAAATGCGGCAAAGCTGGCGCTGCAAGGGGAAGGAATCAGTCTTCCTTGCCCTTGTTGCGCACGGCACGCTGCAGCTCGCGGTTGGAATCGCGCTCGCGCTCGGTATCGCGCTTGTCGTATTCCTTCTTGCCCTTGCCCAGAGCGATTTCGCACTTGATCAAGTGCTTGCTCCAGTAGATCGACAAGGCCACGCAGGCATAGCCCTTCTGCTGAACCTGGGCGAACAGCTTTTCCAGCTCGCGGCGGTTGAGCAGCAGTTTGCGGGTACGCGTGGGGTCGGCGATCACATGGGTGCTGGCCGTGGTCAGGGGGGTGAAGTGGCTACCCATCAGCCAGGCTTCGCCGTCCTTGAGCAGCACGTAGCTGTCCACCAATTGCGCCTTGCCGGCACGCAGGCTTTTTACTTCCCAACCGGCCAGGACCAAGCCAGCCTCGAAACGGTGTTCGATGAAGTAATCGTGTCGCGCTTTCTTGTTCTGCGCGATGGTCCCTGTAGGGTGTTTCTTTAATTTGGCCATAGGGCGCGCATTATAGGCAGTCGTTGCGCTCTCGGCTACGGTATTGCTATGTGCTTGAGCGCTTGCAATGAATACCGGACAATACCTGATCTTTATGGATAGCCTGCGCTTTGCCGCTGTCGACAAAGAAGCCCCGTGATTTCGTTGGCGTGCCCCCTGTCTGCTGGCATGCCTACTTTATTTTCAAGGCGCCGTTGGCGTCGTTCGGCCGGCGCGGGGTTCTCGCGTCCGCCGCCCAGCTTTGGAAGTGACGCCCGCATGACTACCCATATTCAACGCTCGGCCCTGCTGCCTTATCCTGCTCAGGCCCTGTATGACTTGGTCAACGACGTGTCCCGCTACCCCGAGTTTCTGCCTTGGTGTTCGTCCACCACCATCCTCGAAGAAACCGACACCTTGATGCGCGCCAACCTGGACATTGCCAAGGGTGGGCTGAGTCAGCATTTCGTGACTCGCAATACCTTGGTGCCTGGCAGCTCCATTGAAATGAACCTGGAAGAAGGTCCGTTCAACCAGCTGCACGGAGTGTGGGTGTTCAAGCCGCTGGGCGAGAAGGCCTGCAAGATCAGCCTGGATCTGTCCTTCGACTATGCCGGCCCGATCATTCGCGCCACCTTGGGCCCGCTGTTCAACCAGGCCGCCAACACCTTGGTGGATGCCTTCTGCCAGCGCGCCAAGCAATTGCATGGCTGAGCATCCGATCGACATCGAAGTTGCGTATGCCGCGGTCGACGAGCAGGCATTGCTCGGGCTGAAAGTGCCTGAGGGCACAACCGTCGCCCAGGCGATCGAGATGTCGGGCATTGCCCAGCGCTTCCCAGGTGTGAATTTCAGTCAGTGCCCGGTAGGCATCTTCGCCAGGCTGCTGGATTCTCCAGATGAGCACGTCCTGCAATCCGGTGACCGTATCGAACTCTACCGGCCGTTGCTCGCGGACCCGAAAGAGGTGCGACGATTGCGCGCGGCCAAGGCGGCGCAAGCGCGCAGGCCTCGTTGAGATAACTTTCCTTCGCCCATGAAAAAGCCCGGCATGACCGGGCTTTTTTCGTACCGCCTGCTTACTGCGGCGAAACGTCCAGCGGCTGGGGTGCCGGGACGGGTACGGTCTTCACGCCGTCCACGTCGCGCTGGATGTCGTCGAGCATCGAGCCAGGCTTGGGTGGCTCTTCGGCCTTCTGTGGCTCGCCCTGCTGGGGCGTAGCGGTGGTGTCGGTGTCGCTGCCCAGAATGGCCTGGTCCCTGCTGACGCCCGGCATGAAATCACCAGAGAGGCCGACCAATTGGTCGTTGCCGTTGAACATGACACTCATGCGTTCCTGCTGGCGTTCGCCGCCGCCTGGCTGCAGGCTGTACAGGTAATCCCAGCGATTGGCGTGAAACGTGTCGACCAACAGGGGGTTGCCCATGATAAACCTTACTTGCCGACGGGTCATTCCGGGCCGTAACTGGTCTATCATGTCCTGTGTGACGACATTGCCCTGCTGGATGTCGATTTTGTAAACCCCGGGGAATGAACAACCGGCGAGTGCGAGCAGTCCCACGAAGGTGAGGCTGGTTAGCAAGTGCTTGGTGTTTTGCATCGGTGGGCGACTTCCACTATCTTGGCTGGGACAACGTAAACCCCGATCATACCCGTATTAAGAGATGCTGCGAAGCCGCATCGTTGAGAAAGCTGACCATGGTTGATAATAGCGAACTGCGTAAAGCCGGCCTCAAGGTGACCCTTCCACGGGTCAAGATTCTGCAAATGCTGGAGTCGGCACAGCAACGCCACATGAGCGCCGAGGAAGTCTACAAGGCGCTGATGGAAGCGGGCGAAGATGTGGGCCTGGCCACGGTTTACCGTGTTCTGACCCAATTCGAAGCGGCGGGTCTGGTAGCACGTCATAACTTCGATGGCGGCCATGCCGTGTTCGAATTGGCAGACGGCGAGCACCACGACCACATGGTCGATGTCGACTCGGGTGATGTGATCGAGTTTACCGACCACGAGATCGAGCGCCGCCAGAAGGAAATCGTCAGCGAGCATGGTTACGAGCTGGTGGATCACAACCTGGTGCTGTACGTGCGCAAGCCAAAGTAACTTCAGGAGTGATGCAAAAAGGCGACCCTGGGGTCGCCTTTTTTGTTGGGGTGGATCAGTTGGGGCCTCTTCGCGGGCAGAGCCCGCTCCCACAGGTCAGTGCCACACCTCCTGTAGGAGGGGGCAGTGCCCCCGAAGAGGCCCCCCCAGCCACCATCACCCCTTAGCCGTCACCACCATCTTCTTCGCATGCGCCAGCGATTCCTTGGTCAGGTCAATCCCACCCAGCATCCGCGCCACCTCTTCCACGCGCTCACCTTTGCCCAGGTTCGACACTGCCGTGCGCGTCTCGTCACTGCCGCGCACCTTGTGCACGAACAAATGATGGTGCCCCTGCGCCGCCACCTGCGGTAGGTGGGTCACAGTGAGCACTTGCCCACGCTCACCCAGGCGTCGCAGCAACTGCCCGACGATCTCGGCTGTCGGCCCACCGATGCCCACGTCCACTTCGTCGAACACCAGCGTCGGAACCCGCGAGGTCTGCGCCGTGATTACCTGGATTGCCAGGCTGATCCGCGACAGCTCGCCGCCCGACGCCACCTTGGCCAAGGGTTTCATCGGCTGGCCCGGGTTGGCGCTGACCAACAGCTCGACCTGCTCCAGACCATTGGGGTGCAAGTCCTCGTGGGCATTGGCGCGCAGCTCGATGGTGAAACGCCCACCGGGCATGCCCAGGCGCTGGATTTCCACCTCCACTGCGGCGGCCAGTTGCGCGGCGGCGTGGGTGCGCAGTCCGGTCAGCTCACCGGCTTTTTCCTGGTAGTGGCGTGCATAGGCCGCCAGCTCTTCACCCAGTTGCTCGATTGACTCGTCGCTGGCGTTCAACCCTTCCAGCTCTTCGAGCAAGCGGTGTTGCAGCGCCACCACTTCGGTCGGGTGAACGCGGTGTTTGCGCGCCAGGGTATAGATGGTGTCGAGGCGCTCCTCGATATGCTGCAAGCGCGCCGGATCGGCTTCGAAGTGGTCGAGGAAGCGATTGAGTTCGCCCACGGCTTCTTCGACCTGGATCTGCGCCGTTGCCAGCATCGAGGCCGCTTCGCCCAGCGCGTTCGGAGCATTGCTGACGCCGCCCAGGCGATTAAGGCTGGCGGTCAGCGCGCTGAGCACGTTGCCCGAATCGTTTTCGCTGCAATGGTCGATGACTTGGCGGCAGATACCGAACAGGGCTTCGGCGTTGGTCAGGTTCTTGTGTTCCTGTTCCAGCTGCTCCAGCTCGTTCTCGCCCAGCCCGAGGTTCTCCAGCTCTTCCAGCTGGTAGCTGAGCAACTGGTGACGTGCGCGCTGTTCGTCACCGGAGTCCGACAGGCGTTCGAGTTCCTGGCGGGTCTGGCGCCATTTCTGCGCAGCCAGGTGCACCTGCCGGGCCAGATCGCTGGCACCGGCGTATTCATCCAGCAGGCGGCGATGGGTATCGGTCTTGAGCAGCGACTGGTGCTCGTGCTGGCTATGAATATCGATCAGCAGCTCACCCAGCGACTTGAGGTCGCCGAGCGGGCAGGGGGTGCCGTTGATATAGCCGCGCGAACCGCCCTTGGCCGTGATCACCCGGCGCAGGATGCAGGGGCCGTCGGTTTCCAGGTCGCGCTCGGCAAGCCACGTGCTGGCCTCGGGGATATCGACCAGATCGAAAGTGGCAAGGATGTCGGCCTTGTCTGCTCCGGGCCGGACCACGCCACTGTCGGCGCGGTCGCCCAGGGCCAAGCCCAGCGCGTCGAGCATGATCGATTTGCCGGCGCCGGTTTCGCCCGTGATCACGCTCATCCCGCGCTCGAGTTCGAGGTCGAGATGTTCGACGATGGCATAGTTGTGTACGGACAGGTGCACCAGCATAAGACCGCCCCCAGGCATGAATGTCTGGTTATTTATACAGTGTTTTATACAGGGCTGACAATATTGGTCCTTAGCTCGTTTTCGCCTGATGCCTGGGTTTTTTATCGCTTCATTCGAAAGCCCACACTCAGCCGCTGGTCGTCAGCCCTTGAAGCGCGAATTTGCGACCCCATATACCGGTCAGAAGCGCGAGTCGACCTCGCGGACGTTATCGAGAGGAGAGAACCAATGGCTGATGAACAGAATCTGGACGATCAGAATCTAGACGCTAATCAGGCTGCCAGCGCTGGCGCCGAAGACCTCACCGCGCGCGTGCAGTTGCTCGAAGAGCAGCTCGCCACCGCTCAGGACCAGTCGCTGCGTGTAGCGGCCGACCTGCAGAATGTTCGCCGCCGCGCCGATCAGGACGTGGAAAAGGCGCACAAGTTCGCCCTCGAGAAGTTCGCCGGCGACCTGCTGCCCGTGCTCGACAGCCTCGAGCGCGGTATCGAGCTGTCCAGCGCCGACGACGAAAGCATTCGTCCGATGCGCGAAGGCATGGAGCTGACCCTGAAGATGTTTCAGGACACCCTCAAGCGCTACAACCTGGAAGCCATCGACCCGCACGGCCAGCCATTCAACGCCGAGCATCACCAGGCCATGGCGATGCAGGAAAGCGCGGATGTCGAGCCCAACAGTGTCTTGAAGGTTTTCCAGAAGGGCTATCAGCTCAATGGACGCCTGCTGCGCCCGGCCATGGTCGTGGTCAGCAAGGCCGCCGCACCGGTTTCGCCTTCGATCGACGAGCAGGCTTGAAATCGGCCAAGTGGCCCCCATCTTAGTGTCAAGCGTTTAAGTGCTACCGCAGACAGCCACCACTGCTGCGGCAACCAAATCCAAAATTTTCGGGCCTTAGTGCCAGGAGAAGAAACATGGGCAAGATTATCGGTATCGACCTGGGGACCACCAACTCCTGCGTCTCCATTCTGGAAAACGGCAAGGCCAAGGTCATCGAGAACGCCGAAGGCGCTCGGACCACACCTTCGATCATCGCTTACGCCAACGACGGCGAAATTCTCGTCGGTCAGTCGGCCAAGCGTCAGGCCGTCACCAACCCGCATAACACGCTGTATGCAGTGAAGCGCCTGATCGGCCGCCGTTTCGCCGAAGAGGTCGTGCAGAAAGACATCCAGATGGTCCCGTACAAAATTGTCGAAGCCGACAACAAGGACGCCTGGGTCGAAGTCAACGGCCAGAAAATGGCACCGCCGCAGATTTCGGCTGAAATCTTGAAAAAGATGAAGAAGACCGCCGAAGACTACCTCGGCGAAGCAGTCACCGAAGCGGTCATCACCGTGCCGGCCTACTTCAACGACAGCCAGCGTCAGGCCACCAAGGACGCCGGTCGTATCGCCGGTCTGGACGTCAAACGCATCATCAACGAGCCGACTGCCGCTGCACTGGCATACGGCATGGACAAGGCCAAGGGCGACCACACCGTCATCGTTTATGACCTGGGTGGCGGTACCTTCGACGTGTCCGTGATCGAAATCGCCGAAGTAGACGGCGAGCACCAGTTCGAAGTGTTGGCCACCAACGGCGACACCTTCCTGGGTGGCGAAGACTTCGACATCCGCTTGATCGACTACCTCGTAGACGAATTCAAGAAAGAAAGCGGCATGAACCTCAAGGGTGACCCACTGGCGATGCAGCGCTTGAAAGAAGCCGCTGAGAAAGCCAAGATCGAGCTGTCCTCGAGCCAGTCGACCGACGTCAACCTGCCGTACATCACTGCAGACGCGACTGGTCCGAAGCACTTGAACGTGAAGATCTCCCGCGCCAAGCTGGAATCGCTGGTCGAAGACCTGGTTCAGCGCACCATCGAGCCTTGCCGCATCGCCATGAAAGACGCCGGTATCGACGTTGGCGCGATCAACGACGTGATCCTGGTCGGTGGTCAGACCCGCATGCCGCTGGTTCAGAAGCTGGTCACCGACTTCTTCGGCAAAGAAGCCCGCAAGGACGTCAACCCCGACGAAGCCGTTGCCATGGGTGCTGCCATCCAGGGCGCCGTACTGGCCGGTGACGTGAAAGACGTGCTGCTGCTCGACGTCAGCCCGCTGACCCTGGGTATCGAAACCATGGGCGGCGTGATGACCGCGCTGATCGAGAAGAACACCACGATTCCTACCAAGAAATCGCAGGTATTCTCGACTGCCGATGACAACCAGGGCGCCGTGACCATTCATGTTCTGCAGGGCGAGCGCAAGCAAGCCGCGCAGAACAAGTCGCTGGGCAAGTTCGACCTGGCCGAGATCCCGCCAGCGCCACGTGGCGTGCCGCAGATCGAAGTGACCTTCGACATCGACGCCAACGGCATCCTGCACGTCGGCGCGAAGGACAAGGCTACCGGCAAGACCCAGTCGATCGTGATCAAGGCCAACTCCGGTCTGTCCGAGGACGAGATTCAGCAGATGGTGCGTGACGCTGAAGTCAACGCCGAGGAAGACCGCAAGTTCGAAGAGCTGGCTGCTGCCCGCAACCAGGGTGATGCACTGGTGCACTCGACGCGCAAGATGGTCGCCGACGCCGGTGACAAGGTCACTGCCGACGAGAAGACTGCCATCGAAGCGGCCGTCGTGGCGCTGGAAGCTGCGGTCAAGGGCGACGACAAGGCTGCCATCGATGCCAAGGTCGAAGAGCTGTCCAAGGTCTCCGCTCCAGTGGCGCAGAAGATGTACGCCGACCAGGCCGAGAAGCCTGAAGGTGCTGCTGCCCAGCCAGCGGAAGAAGCCGGCAAGCACGACGACGTTGTCGATGCCGAGTTCGAAGAAGTCAAAGACAACAAGTAAACACTTGTTGGTCGGCCGGTTGACTGTGCTTGCACGGTGACTGGTAGGATGTCGCCGCGCGGGGGCTTGCTCCCGCGTTGGCGTGTCTGGAATACACGAATTTTAACAACATGCGACAGCGATCGGATGTTGGCGGCGCGGTCAGCGGCGCCCCTGCGTGCTGGCTCCCAAAAGAGTAAAAAGACTTATGGCAAAGCGTGACTATTACGAGGTTCTGGGGGTGGAGCGCGGCTCCAGCGAAGCAGATCTGAAGAAGGCCTATCGCCGCCTCGCGATGAAGCATCACCCGGATCGCAACCCCGACAGCAAGGAATCGGAAGAAGCATTCAAAGAGGCCAACGAGGCCTATGAAGTGCTGTCCGATGCGAGCAAGCGCGCGGCGTACGACCAATATGGTCATGCCGGCGTCGACCCGAGCATGGGGGGTGGTGGCCAGGGATTCGGCGGCCAGAATTTCTCCGATATCTTCGGCGATGTGTTCAGCGATTTCTTCGGTGGCGGTCGCGGCGGCAATGGCCGCGGTGGCGCCCAGCGTGGCAGCGACCTGCGCTACACCCTAGAGCTGAACCTTGAAGAAGCCGTGCGCGGCACCACGGTCAGCATCCGTGTGCCGACGCTGGTCAACTGCAAGCCCTGCGACGGCAGCGGCGCCAAGAAAGGCTCGGCGCCGATCACCTGCCCGACCTGTGGCGGTATCGGCCAGGTGCGCATGCAGCAGGGCTTCTTCTCGGTGCAGCAGACCTGCCCACGTTGCCATGGCCAGGGCAAGATCATCTCCGACCCTTGCGATTCGTGCCATGGCGAAGGCCGTGTCGAAGAATACAAGACCCTCTCGGTCAAGGTGCCTTCGGGCGTCGACACCGGTGATCGCATTCGCCTGTCGGGTGAAGGCGAGGCGGGCATGCAGGGTGGCCCGACCGGCGACCTTTACGTGGTGATCAACGTGCGCGAGCACGCGATCTTCCAGCGCGACGGCAAGCACCTGTATTGCGAAGTGCCGATCAGCTTCACCGACGCGGCGTTGGGCGGCGAGCTGGAAGTGCCGACCCTCGACGGTCGGGTCAAGCTGAAGATCCCGGAAGGCACCCAGACCGGCAAGCAGTTCCGTCTGCGCGGCAAGGGCGTTGCGCCCGTGCGCGGCGGCGGTGCCGGCGACCTGATGTGCCGGGTGGCGGTGGAAACGCCGGTCAACCTCGATCGTCGTCAGCGTGAGTTGCTGGAAGAGTTCCGCACTTCGCTTGAGGGCAACGAATCCCATTCGCCGAAGGCCAATGGCTGGTTCGAGGGTGTGAAGCGTTTCTTCGGCGACCTGTAAGGCATAAGGATTCGAGCATGCGACGTATAGCTGTGATGGGCGCCGCCGGGCGCATGGGCAAGACCTTGATCGAAGCGGTCCAACTGGCGCCCGGCGCCGGTCTGACGGCGGCGGTCGATCGGCCGGACAGCACGCTGGTGGGCGCCGATGCCGGCGAGCTGGCTGCGCTGGGGCGGATCGGCGTACCGCTGTCGGGCGACGTGGCCAAGGTGGCGGAGGAGTTCGATGTGTTGATCGACTTTACCCACCCAACGGTAACGCTGAAGAACCTGGCGTTCTGCCGCAAGGCGGGCAAGGCCATGGTCATCGGCACCACCGGTTTCAGTGCCGAAGAAAAGGCGTTGCTGGCCGAGGCGGGCAAGGATATCCCCATCGTCTTCGCCGCCAACTTCAGTGTCGGCGTCAATCTGTGCCTGAAGTTGCTCGACACCGCTGCGCGCGTGTTGGGCGACGACGTCGATATCGAGATCATGGAAGCCCATCACCGGCACAAGGTCGATGCGCCCTCGGGCACGGCCGTGCGCATGGGCGAAGTGATTGCCAGCGCGTTGGGTCGCGATCTGAAAAAGGTGGCGGTGTACGGCCGTGAAGGTCAGACCGGCGCGCGCGAGCGCCAGACCATTGGTTTCGCAACCGTGCGCGCGGGCGACGTGGTGGGTGACCATACCGTGCTGTTCGCCGCTGACGGCGAGCGCGTCGAGATCACCCACAAGGCGTCCAGCCGCATGACGTTCGCCAAGGGAGCGGTACGCGCCGCCCTCTGGCTCGACGGCCGCGCCCCAGGCTTCTACGACATGCAGGACGTGCTGGATCTGCATTGACCCAGCTGCGCCAGGCTCGCTCCTCCCGTAGGAGCGGTCATCGGCCGCGAACCAGACGCCGCGGTCTTGCTGACACACTGCGATGCCTATTCGCGGCCGATGACCGCTCCTACAGGGGGAGGCGCGCCAAAGTCGCATTCTCTCAAGTCCGCACCGCATTCGCGGTAGACCAAAACCCCTCTTTTCTGTAAGCTACAGCTTTAGTGTGTCCACTAAAAGCGCGCAGATAATTCGATGAAAAGAAGCGGGGTGACGTATCCATACGGCATTCCGCTTTTTTACAACCTGCGATCGCCCTTTCAGGCTTTATTTACGGGAGGTCTTCTTGACTAAGCCAGCCATACTCGCCCTTGCCGATGGCAGCATCTTTCGCGGCGAAGCCATTGGAGCCGACGGGCAAACCGTTGGAGAGGTGGTGTTCAACACCGCCATGACCGGCTATCAGGAAATCCTTACCGATCCTTCCTATGCCCAGCAAATCGTTACCCTGACCTACCCCCACATCGGCAACACCGGCACCACGCCCGAAGACGCCGAGTCCGATCGCGTCTGGGCCGCTGGCCTGGTGATTCGCGACCTGCCATTGGTGGCCAGCAACTGGCGTAACACCATGGCCCTGGACGACTACCTGAAAGCCAACAACGTGGTTGCCATCGCCGGCATCGACACCCGCCGCCTGACCCGCATCCTGCGAGAGAAAGGCGCGCAGAACGGCTGCATCATGGCCGGTGACGACATCAGCGAAGAGGCCGCCATCGCCGCCGCGCGCGCCTTCCCCGGCCTCAAGGGCATGGACCTGGCCAAGGAAGTCAGCACCAAGGACACCTACCAGTGGCGCTCCAGCGTCTGGGAACTGAGATCCGACAGCCACCCCGATAGGCCCAACAGCGAGCTGCCTTACCATGTGGTCGCCTACGACTACGGCGTCAAGGTCAACATCCTGCGCATGCTGGTCGAGCGCGGCTGCCACCTCACCGTGGTACCTGCGCAAACCCCGGCCGCCGACGTGCTGGCGCTCAACCCCGATGGCGTCTTCCTGTCCAACGGCCCTGGCGATCCAGAGCCTTGCGACTACGCTATCCAGGCGATCAAGGAAGTGCTGCAGACCGAAATTCCGGTCTTCGGCATCTGCCTGGGCCACCAGTTGCTGGCTTTGGCCGCCGGCGCCAAGACCGTCAAGATGGGTCATGGTCACCACGGTGCCAACCACCCGGTGCAGGATATCGACAGCGGCGTGGTGATGATCACCAGCCAGAACCACGGCTTCGCAGTGGACGAAGCGACGTTGCCGAGCAATGTCCGCGCGATCCACAAATCGCTGTTCGACGGCACCCTGCAGGGTATCGAGCTGACCGACAAGGCCGCGTTCAGCTTCCAGGGTCACCCTGAAGCCAGCCCCGGTCCGAACGACGTCTCGCCGCTGTTCGACCGCTTCATCGAATCGATGGCCAAGCGCCGCTGATCACTGTCGGACCCGTGTGTAACGCGCGCCCCGGCCGGCCCCGTCGAAGACGGACAGGCCGCCAGGGCGCCGCCCAATAAAGTTTAGGCGGGCAGCCGGCTGAACTGCGCAATTGAGTGAGAACCATGCCAAAACGTACAGACTTGAAAAGCATCCTGATTCTTGGCGCCGGCCCGATCGTCATCGGCCAGGCCTGCGAATTCGACTACTCCGGCGCCCAGGCCTGCAAGGCCCTGCGCGAAGAGGGTTACCGCGTCATTCTGGTCAACTCCAACCCGGCCACCATCATGACCGACCCGGACATGGCCGACGCTACCTACATCGAACCGATCAAGTGGCAGACCGTGGCCAAGATCATCGAGAAAGAGCGTCCGGACGCCGTGTTGCCGACCATGGGTGGCCAGACTGCCCTGAACTGCGCCCTGGACCTGGAGCGCGAAGGCGTTCTGGCCAAGTTCGGCGTGGAAATGATCGGTGCCAATGCCGACACCATCGACAAGGCCGAAGACCGTTCGCGTTTCGACAAGGCCATGAAGTCCATCGGCCTGGCCTGCCCGCGCTCGGGTATCGCCCACAGCATGGAAGAAGCCAATGCCGTGCTGGAGAAGCTCGGCTTCCCGTGCATCATTCGTCCATCGTTCACCATGGGCGGTACCGGCGGCGGCATCGCCTACAACCGTGAAGAGTTCGAAGAGATCTGCGCCCGCGGCCTGGACCTGTCGCCAACCAAGGAACTGCTGATCGACGAATCGCTGATCGGTTGGAAAGAATACGAGATGGAAGTGGTCCGCGACAAAAAGGACAACTGCATCATCGTCTGTTCCATCGAGAACTTCGACCCGATGGGCGTGCACACCGGTGACTCGATCACCGTTGCACCGGCGCAGACCCTGACCGACAAGGAATACCAGATCCTGCGCAACGCCTCGCTGGCAGTGCTGCGCGAGATCGGCGTGGAAACCGGTGGCTCCAACGTGCAGTTCGGTATCTGCCCTGATACCGGCCGCATGGTCGTGATCGAGATGAACCCGCGCGTGTCGCGTTCCTCGGCACTGGCTTCCAAGGCCACCGGCTTCCCGATCGCCAAGGTCGCGGCCAAGCTGGCCGTCGGCTACACCCTCGACGAACTGCAGAACGACATCACCGGCGGCAAGACCCCGGCGTCGTTCGAGCCGTCCATCGACTACGTCGTCACCAAGCTGCCACGCTTCGCCTTCGAGAAATTCCCGAAAGCGGACGCGCGCCTGACCACCCAGATGAAATCCGTGGGTGAAGTCATGGCCATCGGCCGGACCTTCCAGGAATCCCTGCAGAAAGCCCTGCGCGGCCTGGAAGTGGGCGTCATTGGCCTGGACCCGAAAGTCGACCTGAGCAGCCCCGAAGCCAACGGCATCCTCAAGCGCGAACTGACCGTGCCGGGCGCCGAGCGCATCTGGTACGTCGCCGACGCCATGCGCGCCGGCATGAGCGTGGACGACATCTTCGCCCTGACCATGATCGACCGTTGGTTCCTGGTGCAGATGGAAGACCTGATCAAGGAAGAAGAGAAGGTCAAGACCCTGGGTCTGGCCGATATCGACAAGGCCTTGATGTTCCGCCTCAAGCGCAAGGGTTTCTCCGACCAGCGCCTGGCCAAGCTGCTGGGCATCACCGACAAGAATCTGCGTCGTCACCGCCACAAGCTGGACGTGTTCCCGGTCTACAAGCGCGTCGACACCTGCGCCGCCGAGTTCGCCACCGATACCGCCTACCTGTACTCCACGTACGAGGAAGAGTGCGAGGCGAACCCGACCGACCGCGACAAGATCATGATCCTGGGCGGTGGCCCGAACCGTATCGGCCAAGGCATCGAGTTCGACTACTGCTGCGTTCACGCGGCCCTGGCCCTGCGCGCCGACGGGTACGAGACCATCATGGTCAACTGCAACCCGGAAACCGTGTCCACCGACTACGACACCTCCGATCGCCTGTACTTCGAGCCGTTGACGCTCGAAGACGTGCTGGAAATCGTGCGCGTCGAGAAGCCCAAGGGCGTCATCGTCCAGTACGGCGGCCAGACCCCGCTGAAACTGGCCCGCGCCCTGGAAGAAGCCGGCGTGCCGATCATCGGCACCAGCCCCGATTCCATCGACCGCGCCGAAGACCGCGAGCGTTTCCAGCAGATGGTCCAGCGCCTGAACCTGCTGCAGCCGCCGAACGCGACCGTGCGCAGCGAAGAAGAAGCCATTCGCGCCGCTGGCGTGATCGGTTACCCGCTGGTCGTGCGCCCGTCGTACGTGCTGGGCGGCCGCGCCATGGAGATCGTCTACGAACTCGACGAGCTCAAGCGCTACCTGCGTGAAGCCGTACAGGTGTCCAACGACAGCCCGGTACTGCTCGACCACTTCCTCAACTGCGCCATCGAGATGGACGTGGATGCGGTGTGCGACGGCACCGACGTGGTCATCGGCGCGATCATGCAGCACATCGAGCAGGCCGGTGTTCACTCCGGTGACTCGGCCTGCTCGCTGCCGCCGTACTCGCTGCCGGCCCATGTGCAGGACGAAGTGCGCGAGCAGGTCAAGAAGATGGCCCTGGAACTGGGTGTCATCGGCTTGATGAACGTGCAGCTGGCGCTGCAGGGCGACAAGATCTACGTGATCGAAGTCAACCCGCGTGCCTCGCGTACCGTGCCGTTCGTGTCCAAGTGCATCGGCACCTCGCTGGCAATGATTGCCGCGCGCGTCATGGCCGGCAAGACCCTGAAGGAAATCGGCTTCACCAAGGAAATCATTCCCAACTTCTACAGCGTCAAGGAAGCGGTGTTTCCGTTCGCCAAGTTCCCTGGCGTCGACCCGATCCTTGGCCCGGAAATGAAATCCACGGGTGAAGTGATGGGTGTCGGCGACACCTTCGGCGAAGCCTTCGCCAAGGCGCAGATGGGCGCCAGCGAAGTGCTGCCGACCGGCGGCACCGCCTTCATCAGCGTGCGTGACGACGACAAGCCGCTGGTGGCTGGCGTGGCCCGCGACCTGATCGCTTTGGGCTTCGAAGTGGTCGCCACCGCAGGCACCGCCCGCGTCATCGAAGCAGCCGGTTTGAATGTACGTCGCGTCAACAAGGTGACCGAAGGTCGCCCGCACGTGGTCGACATGATCAAGAACGACGAAGTCACCTTGATCATCAACACCACCGAAGGCCGTCAGTCGATCGCCGATTCTTACTCGATCCGTCGCAACGCCTTGCAGCACAAGATCTACTGCACCACGACCATTGCCGCTGGCGAAGCGATCTGTGAAGCGCTCAAGTTCGGTCCTGAAAAGACCGTGCGCCGTTTGCAGGATCTCCACGCAGGACTCAACGCATGATCAAGTACCCAATGACCGTCCAGGGCCATCGTGCCCTGGAGGAAGAACACGAAAAACTCAGCAAGGTCGAGCGTCCGCGCCTGAGCCAGGCCATCGGTGAGGCGCGCGAGCTGGGCGACCTCAAGGAAAACGCCGAATACCATGCGGCCCGCGAAGAGCAGGGCATGGTCGAGGCGCGTATCCGTGACATCGAGGGGCGTTTGCAGAACGCCGTGGTAATCGACGTCACCACGATTCCGAAAACCGGCAAGGTGATTTTCGGCACGACCGTGGAAATCGCCAATGTCGAAACCGACGAGCGCGTGAGGTACAAGATCGTCGGTGAGGACGAAGCCGATATCAAGGGTGGCAAGCTGTCCCATGGCTCGCCCATCGCACGTGCCCTCATCGCCAAGGAAGAAGGCGACGTGGTCACGGTGAAAACCCCCGGCGGCGTGATCGAGTACGAGATCGTCGAAGTCGCCCACGTTTGATCGACTGCCGTGGCGGCGCGTGAGCGCCGCCATCTGGCAGCTGTGGTGCTACCAGCTGTTGGGCGTTAGCCTGGTGTTGGTAGGGCAGCCGGGCCCCTCGGCGGCGCGCAGGGCGCGACCTCGAGGGTCGGCCCGGGCATCAGCGAAAGCGATGCACGTTCGACAGTTGCTTGTTCACTTGCGGGTTCTTGCGGTAAACCAGGGCCATCTTGCCGATGACCTGGACCAGATCGGCACGGCCGACCTTGCACAATTCGGCAACGGCTTGCAGGCGCTGTTCGCGGTCGAGGATGTTGAGTTTGATCTTGATCAGCTCGTGATCGCTCAAGGCGCGTTCGAATTCTGCTAAAACACCTTCAGTCAAACCATTGTCGGCAACCATCAAAACCGGCTTCAGATGGTGACCAATCGATTTGTACTGTTTCTTCTGCTCTTGAGTGAGCGGCATAATCTGACCCTTCATCTGATCTTGTAAAAAGCGGCGGCCAGTTTACCCGAGCGCCCTCGGCTCCGCCCAGTTAATCACGACCCGTTATTCGAGGTGCCCCGTGGCCCGTTCCAAGACAAGCCTCAATTGGCTGAAAGAACACTTCAACGATCCCTACGTCAAGATGGCGCAGAAAGACGGGTATCGTTCGCGTGCAAGCTACAAGCTGCTGGAAATACAGGAGCGCGACCGCCTGATCCGCCCCGGCATGAGTGTCATCGACCTGGGCGCCGCGCCTGGTGGATGGTCCCAGGTGACCAGTCGTCTGATTGGTGGCCAGGGTCGACTCATCGCGTCCGATATCCTGGAAATGGACAGCATCCCCGATGTCACCTTCATTCAGGGCGACTTCACCGAGGATGCAGTGCTGGCGCAGATCCTCGAGGCCGTCGGTAATTCGCAGGTCGACCTTGTGATTTCCGATATGGCCCCCAATATGAGTGGACTGGCCGCAGTCGACATGCCGCGTGCAATGTTCCTCTGCGAGCTGGCGCTCGACCTGGCCAGCCGGGTCCTGCGTCCGGGCGGTGATTTCCTGATCAAGGTCTTCCAGGGTGAAGGCTTCGACGTGTATCACAAGACCGTTCGGCAGATGTTCGAGAAGGTGCAGATGCGCAAGCCTTCCTCGTCCCGTGACCGCTCACGCGAGCAGTACTTGCTGGGCCGTGGTTTCAAGGGCGCGGAAAAGCCGGACCATGAGGTCTGAGGCTGTCGATAGCTTTTATTAAATGGCGCGGCATGCTGAGCATAAACGAAGATTACGCAGTCAAAGTTTCACAAAAGGTTACAGACGCCGCCTGCGGAGCCGTAGGCAATGTAGTAAGTTTGGCCGGTGAACATCATGCGAAGCACGCCTGCGCGGGTTGCGGGTAGCAGGCTTCAGAGGGTAGCGAATTGAACGATATGGCAAAGAATCTGATCCTGTGGTTGATCATCGCCGCCGTCCTGGTGACGGTCATGAACAACTTCTCCAGCCCCAATGAGCCGCAGACCCTCAACTATTCCGACTTCATCCAGCAGGTGAAGGACGGCAAGGTCGAGCGCGTTGCCGTGGATGGCTACGTCATCACCGGCAAGCGTACCGATGGCGATGCCTTCAAGACCATCCGGCCTGCCATTCAGGACAACGGCCTGATCGGCGACCTGGTGGACAACAAGGTCGTGGTCGAGGGCAAGCAGCCTGAACAGCAAAGCATCTGGACCCAGCTTCTGGTGGCCAGCTTCCCGATCCTGGTGATCATCGCGGTATTCATGTTCTTCATGCGCCAGATGCAGGGCGGGGCGGGTGGCAAGGGCGGCCCGATGAGCTTCGGCAAGAGCAAGGCGCGCCTGCTCTCCGAAGACCAGGTCAAGACCACCCTGGCCGACGTGGCCGGTTGCGACGAAGCGAAGGAGGAAGTCGGCGAGCTGGTCGAGTTCCTGCGCGATCCAGGCAAGTTCCAGCGCCTGGGCGGTCGCATCCCCCGCGGCGTGCTGATGGTCGGCCCGCCCGGTACGGGCAAGACGCTGCTGGCCAAGGCCATTGCCGGCGAAGCCAAGGTACCGTTCTTCACCATTTCCGGTTCGGACTTCGTCGAGATGTTCGTCGGTGTCGGTGCGAGCCGTGTACGTGACATGTTCGAACAGGCGAAGAAGCACGCGCCTTGCATCATCTTCATCGACGAAATCGATGCCGTGGGTCGCCATCGTGGCGGCGGCATGGGCGGTGGTCACGACGAGCGCGAGCAGACGCTCAACCAGTTGCTGGTCGAAATGGACGGCTTCGAAATGAATGACGGCATCATCGTCATTGCCGCGACCAACCGTCCGGACGTGCTCGACGCTGCGCTGCTGCGCCCTGGCCGTTTCGACCGTCAGGTCGTGGTGGGCCTGCCGGACATCCGCGGTCGCGAGCAGATCCTCAAGGTTCACATGAAGAAAGCGCCCTTGGGCGACGACGTAAACCCTGCGGTCATCGCTCGCGGTACACCGGGTTTCTCCGGTGCCGATCTGGCCAACCTGGTCAACGAAGCGTCGCTGTTCGCTGCCCGCAATGGCAAGCGCCTTGTCGAGATGAAGGAATTCGAGCTCGCCAAGGACAAGATCATGATGGGCGCCGAGCGCAAAAACATGGTCATGTCCGAGAAAGAGAAGCAGAACACGGCTTACCATGAAGCGGGCCATGCCATCGTCGGTCGCGTCGTGCCCGAGCACGACCCGGTCTACAAGGTCTCGATCATCCCGCGCGGTCGCGCGCTGGGTGTGACCATGTTCCTGCCTGAGGAAGATCGCTACAGCCTTTCCAAGCGCGCTCTGATCAGTCAGATCTGCTCGCTGTACGGGGGGCGCATTGCCGAGGAAATGACGCTGGGCTTCGATGGCGTTACCACCGGTGCGTCCAACGACATCATGCGTGCCAGCCAGATCGCTCGAAACATGGTCACCAAGTGGGGCCTGTCCGAGAAGCTCGGGCCGCTGCTCTATGCGGAAGACGAAGACCAGGGTTACCTGGGTCGTGGCGGCGGCGGTGGTGCGGCAGCAGTGTCGGGCGAGACTGCCAAGGTGATCGACTCCGAAGTACGCAGCATCATCGACCAGTGCTACGGCACGGCCAGGCAGATCCTCACGGACAACCGTGACAAGCTGGATGCAATGGCGGACGCGCTGATGAAGTACGAGACGATCGATGCCGATCAGATCGATGACATCATGGCAGGCCGCACACCACGTGAGCCTCGCGATTGGTCCGGCGGTGGGTCGGGTTCGTCGGGCACGACCATCGCCCCGGATCCACGTCCTGAAACACCCATCGGTGGGCCAGCGGCCGAGGTCTGATACAGACGCCTCAACGCTCGATACCTAAGGTTTGACATGACCCCTTCGCAATACCCCACTCGGTTGCCTTGCGGCAACCGAGTTCTCGATCTGGCCCAGACGCATGTCATGGGCATTCTCAATATCACTCCCGACTCCTTTTCCGACGGTGGCCGCTTCAACCAGCGCGATCTGGCCTTGCGCCATGCGCAGGCGATGGTCGATGCCGGCGCAACCCTGATCGACATCGGTGGCGAATCGACACGCCCCGGCGCTCGTGCGGTGTCTGCGGTGGAAGAGCTTGAGCGTGTCGCCCCTCTGGTGGAGGCGATCAACCGCGAGCTGGATGTGATCATTTCGGTGGACACCTCCACGCCGGCAGTCATGCGCGAAAGTGCACGGCTCGGCGCCGGTTTGATCAACGACGTGCGCGCGCTGCGCCGCGACGGCGCACTGGACGCCGCTGCGGCCACCGGTCTTCCGGTGTGTCTGATGCACATGGTGGGCGAGCCAGGCACCATGCAGGACCATCCCAACTACGAAGACCTGCTGGGCGAGGTGGGGGGCTTTCTGTCCGAACGCATGCACGCCTGTGCTTCGGTCGGCATCCCTGCAGAGCGTATACTGCTCGACCCAGGCTTCGGTTTCGCCAAGTCGCATGCGCACAACCTCAGCCTGTTCAAGCATATGCAGGCGCTGCATGCGCTTGGGCGGCCCTTGCTGGTAGGTGTTTCGCGCAAGAGTATGGTCGGGTTGGCCCTGAACAAGCCAGTGGCTGAGCGCCTCAATGGCAGCTTGGCCCTGGCGGCCTTGGCGATGACCAAGGGTGCGAAGATCTTGCGCGTCCACGATGTGGCCGAAACGATTGATGTCGTTCGGATGATCGCCGCCGTTGAAGCGGCCGAATAAGAATTACGGAGTACTTATGAGCAGGAAATATTTTGGCACCGACGGCATTCGTGGTCGTGTCGGCGAGTACCCGATTACCCCTGATTTCATGCTCAAGCTGGGCTGGGCGGCCGGCATGGCGTTCCGCAAGATGGGTGCTTGCCGCGTGCTGGTCGGCAAGGACACGCGGATCTCTGGCTACATGTTCGAATCCGCGCTGGAGGCCGGCCTGTCCGCGGCCGGCGCCGACGTCCTGTTGCTCGGCCCGATGCCCACGCCCGCCATTGCCTACCTGACGCGTACGTTCCATGCCGAAGCCGGGATCGTCATCAGTGCATCGCACAATCCGCACGATGACAACGGCATCAAGTTCTTCTCCGGCCAGGGCACCAAGCTGCCCGACGAAGTCGAGTCCATGATCGAAGAGCTCATGGATGCGCCGATGACGGTGGCCGAGTCCAGCAAGCTGGGCAAGGTTTCGCGCATCAACGACGCCGCTGGCCGCTACATCGAGTTCTGCAAGAGCAGCGTGCCCACCACCACCGATTTCGCTGGCCTCAAGCTGGTGATCGATTGTGCCCATGGCGCCACCTACAAGGTCGCACCCAATGTCTTTCGCGAGCTGGGTGCGCAGGTCACCGTGCTGTCTGCCGCGCCCGATGGCCTGAACATCAACGACAACTGCGGCTCGACCCACATGGAAGCGTTGCAGGCTGCCGTGCTGATAGGCCATGCCGACCTGGGCATCGCCTTCGACGGGGACGGTGACCGCGTATTGATGGTCGACCATACGGGCGCCATCGTTGATGGCGACGACTTGCTGTTCATCATCGCCCGCGATCTCCACGAGCGCGGCAAGCTGCACGGCGGCGTGGTCGGTACCCTGATGAGCAACCTGGGCCTGGAACTGGCCTTCCAGGACCTGTCCATCCCGTTCGTTCGCGCCAGCGTCGGCGACCGCTACGTGATGGCCGAGCTCAAGGAGCGTGACTGGCAATTGGGTGGCGAGAATTCGGGCCACATCGTCTGCTGCCATCACACCACCACGGGCGATGCGATCATCGCTGCGCTGCAGGTGCTGCTGGCCCTCAAGCGCCGTGACGAAACCCTTGCACACGCCCGTCAGGGGCTGCGCAAGTGTCCTCAGGTCTTGGTCAACGTGCGCTTTGCCGGCGGCGACGTCAATCCGGTCGAGCACCCCTCGGTCAAGGAAGCCTGCGCGCGGGTAACCGAGGCCATGGGTGGTCGCGGGCGCGTGCTGTTGCGCAAGTCCGGAACCGAGCCGCTGGTGCGGGTAATGGTCGAGGGCGACGACGAAAAAGTCGTGCGTGGCTACGCCGATGAGCTTGCCAGGCTGGTGAGTGAAGTTTGCGCCTGAATACGGCTTGCCAGTGAACGTTGCGTTGGGTAACATCTGCGCCCACTTTGATCGACGAGGTACAGCATGCGTCGCCCCATGGTAGCTGGTAACTGGAAAATGCACGGTACCCGCGCCAGCGTCGCCGAGCTGATCAAGGGTCTGTCCGAACAGTCCTTGCCCGACTCTGTCGAGGTTGCGGTGTTCCCGCCCCTGTTGTTCGTCGACCGTGTGGTCGAGGGTCTGCAGGGCAGCCATATCGCTGTCGGTGCGCAGAACTGCGCGGTTCAGGCCGAGCAAGGTGCATTGACTGGCGAAACCGCCTCGAGCCAATTGGTTGATGCCGGTTGTTCGCTGGTTCTGATCGGTCACTCCGAGCGTCGCCAGGTCATCGGCGAAGGCGAGCAGCAACTGATCGAGAAATTCCGCGCCGCGCAAGCGGCCGGCCTGACGCCAGTGCTTTGCATGGGGGAAACCCTTGAAGAGCGCGAAGCCGGTCAGACTTTGGAAATTGTAGGTCGTCAGCTGGGCAGCGTCATTGCAGCCTTGGGTATCGAAGCTTTCACCCATGCGGTGATTGCCTACGAGCCGGTCTGGGCCATTGGCACCGGGCTGACTGCCACGCCGCAACAGGCTCAGGATGTGCACGCCGCCATCCGGGCTCAGTTGACGGCAGAAGATGCCAAGGTCGCACAAGCTGTGCGGCTGTTGTACGGCGGTAGCGTCAAAGCGGCCAATGCGGCCGAACTGTTCGGCATGCCGGATATCGATGGGGGCCTCATTGGTGGTGCTTCCCTGAATGCAGATGATTTCGGTGCGATCTGTCGCGCCGCGGGAAACTGAGAAAATGCTGGAAACAGTCGTAGTCGTTCTTCATCTGTTGGGTGCACTGAGCGTTGTCGCTCTGGTTTTGCTGCAGCAGGGTAAAGGTGCGGACGCTGGCGCGTCATTCGGGGCAGGTGCATCAAATACTGTCTTCGGAAGCCAAGGTTCCTCTACCTTTCTTAGTAAGTTTACTGCTATACTTGCCGCCTGTTTCTTCATAACCAGCTTGGGTTTAGGTTACTTTGCTAAAGAGAAAGCTCAACAGCTGACTCAAGTAGGTCTGCCAGATCCAGCGGTCATCGAAGCACCTAGGCAGAAGCCGGCAGCAGATGATGTTCCGGTGCTCCAAGAGCAAAAGACCGACGTAGCTCCTGCTACCGACGTTCCTCAGGCTCAAGGGCAAAAGTGATACTCGCAAGAGTGTCAGGGTTACAAAAGCGGTAAGTGTTTCACACGTTGTATTGCCGAGGTGGTGGAATTGGTAGACACGCAACCTTGAGGTGGTTGTGCCCATAGGGTGTAGGGGTTCGAGTCCCCTTCTCGGTACCAATTATCAGGAGAGCCCGCTGTTGCGGGCTTTCTTGTCGGTGGAAGCTTGGATTGACCCAAAACGGGTTCGGTCGTATACTTTCGCCCCAGCTTTGTCGCGGGATGGAGCAGTCTGGTAGCTCGTCGGGCTCATAACCCGAAGGTCGTTGGTTCAAATCCAGCTCCCGCAACCAGTTTTAGCAAAGCCCCTTTTCAAAGGGGCTTTTTGTTAGCTGGACAGTTCTTAGCGCCGGTATTCAACGGCGTATCCGGGATGGGCGCTTCGCCCATTTTTTATTTGCACAGCATGCACGAGGGGGTTCAGGTGTCGAGCAAGCTAGAACAGTTGCAGGCCTTGTTGGCCCCGGTGGTCGTGGCCCTTGGCTATGAATGCTGGGGTATTGAGTTTTCGGCTCAAGGCCGCCATTCACTTTTGCGTGTCTATATCGATAAAGAGGGCGGAGTGCTGGTGGACGATTGCGCCATTGTCAGCCGCCAGCTCAGTGGTGTACTGGACGTTGAAGATCCAATCACCGTCGAATACACCCTTGAAGTTTCTTCTCCAGGCATGGAACGCCCGCTGTTCAACATCGAACAGTTTGCCGCGTACGCCGGAGCACAAGTAAAGATAAAGCTGCGCGCCCCTTTCGAAGGACGACGCAACTTTCAGGGCCTTCTCCATGGTGTGGAGGACCAGGATGTCGTGATTCGAGTAGACGAACACGAATTCCTGCTGCCGATCGATTCGATCGACAAGGCCAATATCATTCCCAGTTTTGACTGAGACGTGCCAGATACTGCGGGTCCCGCGGATCCAATGGCTTGCGAAAGGCGAGGCGTACGATGAGCAAAGAAGTACTGCTGGTTGTTGAGTCGGTATCCAATGAAAAGGGTGTACCGGCAGGCGTAATATTCGAAGCGCTGGAGATTGCTCTGGCGACCGCGACCAAGAAACGCTTCGAAGACGAAGTGGATCTTCGTGTGGAAATCAATCGCCACACCGGCTCCTACGAAACCTTCCGTCGCTGGACGGTCGTCGAAGAAGACGACCTGGACGATCCGGCCATCGAAACCTGGCCGAGCAAGGTTGTACTGACACACCCCGAAGCCAAGGTGGGTGATGTCATCGAAGAGAAGATCGACTCCATCGAGTTCGGTCGCATCGCTGCCCAGACCGCCAAGCAGGTGATCGTGCAGAAAGTTCGCGAGGCCGAGCGCGCCCAGGTGGTGGATGCTTACCGTGAACGACTGGGCGAGATCATCTCTGGCACGGTCAAGAAGGTGACCCGCGACAACGTCATCGTCGATCTGGGCAACAACGCCGAGGCCTTGCTGGCTCGGGAAGATATCATTTCGCGAGAAACCTTCCGTGTCGGTGTGCGCCTGCGCGCGCTGCTCAAGGAAATTCGTACCGAAAACCGGGGTCCTCAACTGATCCTTTCGCGTACCGCGCCGGAAATGCTCATCGAGCTTTTCCGCATCGAGGTGCCGGAAATCGCTGAAGGCCTCATTGAAGTCATGGCCGCATCCCGTGATCCGGGTTCGCGCGCCAAGATCGCCGTTCGCTCCAAGGACAAGCGCATCGACCCGCAAGGTGCCTGTATCGGCATGCGCGGTTCGCGTGTGCAGGCTGTGTCCGGCGAGTTGGGCGGCGAGCGCGTCGACATCGTCCTCTGGGACGATAACCCGGCACAGTTCGTCATCAATGCCATGTCCCCGGCGGAAGTCGCGGCCATCATCGTCGACGAAGACGCCCATGCCATGGACATCGCCGTGGGTGCCGACAACCTGGCCCAGGCAATTGGCCGTGGCGGGCAGAACGTGCGTCTGGCCAGCCAGTTGACTGGCTGGACACTGAACGTGATGACCGAGTCGGACATTCAGGCCAAGCAGCAAGCGGAAACCGGTGACATCCTGCGCAACTTCATCGACGAGCTGGAAGTCGATGAAGAGCTGGCCCAGGTACTGGTCGACGAAGGCTTCACAAGCCTGGAAGAAATTGCCTACGTACCGTTGGAAGAGATGCTCAACATCGACGGCTTTGACGAAGACATCGTCAACGAGCTTCGCGCTCGGGCCAAGGATCGTTTGTTGACCAAAGCCATCGCTACAGAGGAAAAGCTGGCAGACGCCCATCCGGCCGAAGACCTGCTCTCGCTTGAGGGTATGGACAAGGATTTGGCGATGGAACTGGCGGTGCGCGGCGTAGTTACCCGCGAAGACCTGGCCGAGCAGTCGATTGACGACCTGCTCGACATCGACGGCATTGACCAAGATCGTGCCGGCAAGTTGATCATGGCCGCCCGAGCCCATTGGTTCGAGTAATTGGCGCGGCCTGAGGAGAGAAGTGCATGACGCAAGTCACGGTGAAAGAATTGGCCCAAGAGGTCGCCGCACCGGTAGAGCGCCTGCTTCAGCAGATGCGTGAGGCAGGTCTGCCGCACACCGACGCCGGACAAGTTGTGACCGACAATGAGAAGCAGGCTCTGCTGGCTCATTTGAAAAGCAGCCACAAGGCGAAAGCGGAAGAACCGCGCAAGATTACCTTGCAGCGCAAGACCCAAAGCACCCTGCGTGTGGCCGGTAGCAAGAGCATCAGCGTAGAAGTACGCAAGAAGAAGGTATTCGTTCAGCGCAGCCCGGAAGAGATCCAGGCCGAGCAGAAGCGCGAGCTCGACGAGCGTCGCGCAGCGAATGATGCTGCCCGCCAGAAGGTCGAGCAGGACACGCGTTCGCGTACCGACGAAGAAACGCGCAAGCAGCCTGGCAGCACCGCTCAGGCCGACGCCCCTGCCGCCGCAACCCAAGCTCCTTCGGCGCCAAGCGTCGATGTGGCTGCGGTCGCCCCGGCACCTGCACCGGCTCCTGAGCGCAAGAAGGAAGAGCCTCGGCGTCCCGACAAGCCGCGCAACGACGACCGTCGCAGCGGCAGTGGCAACAGTGATGGCGAGCGCAAGAACCAGCCTCACCGTGCCACCGTCAAGGAAAAGGCTCCGACGCCGCGTGCGGCACCGCGTACCACCGACGAAGAGAGCGATGGCTTCCGTCGTGGCGGTCGTGGCAAGGGCAAGCTGAAGAAGCGCAACGCTCACGGTTTCCAGAGCCCTACCGGCCCGCTGGTGCGTGACGTGAAAATTGGCGAGACCATCTCTGTTGGCGATCTGGCCGCACAGATGTCGGTCAAGGCTGCCGAGATCATCAAGTTCATGTTCAAGCTGGGCACGCCAGCCACCATCAACCAGGTGCTGGATCAGGAAACTGCCCAGCTGGTTGCCGAGGAGCTGGGTCACAAGGTGACCCTGGTCAGCGACACCGCCCTGGAAGATTCCCTGGCCGAATCGCTGAAGTTCGAGGGTGAGGCGTTCGCTCGTGCACCGGTCGTGACCGTCATGGGCCACGTCGACCACGGCAAGACTTCGCTGCTCGACTACATTCGTCGTGCCAAGGTTGCTGCAGGCGAAGCCGGCGGTATCACCCAGCACATCGGTGCCTACCACGTCGAAACCGAACGCGGCATGGTCACCTTCCTCGACACCCCGGGCCACGCCGCGTTTACCGCGATGCGTGCCCGTGGTGCCAAGGCGACGGACATCGTGATCCTGGTGGTCGCGGCGGACGACGGCGTGATGCCGCAAACCATCGAAGCCGTTCAGCATGCGAAAGCCGCTGGCGTGCCGCTGGTGGTTGCAGTGAACAAGATCGACAAGCCGGGCGCCGACCTGGACCGTATCCGCAGCGAGCTGTCGGTTCACGGTGTGACTTCGGAAGAGTGGGGCGGCGACACCCCGTTCGTACCGGTTTCGGCCAAGCAGGGTACTGGCGTCGACGAATTGCTCGAAGCCGTGTTGCTGCAGGCTGAAGTACTGGAACTGACCGCAACGCCATCGGCTCCTGGCCGTGGTGTGGTCGTCGAATCGCGCCTGGACAAGGGCCGTGGCCCGGTGGCCACCGTGCTGGTTCAGGACGGTACGCTGCGTCAGGGCGACATGGTGCTGGTCGGTTCGAACTACGGCCGTGTACGTGCCATGCTCGACGAGAACGGCAAGCCGATCAAGGAAGCCGGTCCGGCCATTCCGGTCGAGATCCTGGGCCTTGATGGTACCCCGGATGCCGGCGACGAGATGAGCGTGGTTGCTGACGAGAAGAAAGCCCGTGAAGTGGCTCTGTTCCGTCAAGGCAAGTTCCGCGAAGTCAAGCTGGCCCGTGCTCACGCCGGCAAGCTGGAAAACATCTTCGAAAACATGGGCCAGGAAGAGAAGAAGACGCTCAACATCGTCCTCAAATCCGACGTCCGTGGATCGCTGGAAGCGTTGCAGGGTGCCTTGAATGGCCTGGGCAACGACGAAGTGCAAGTGCGTGTGGTCGGTGGCGGCGTCGGTGGTATCACCGAATCCGATGCCAACCTGGCGCTGGCTTCGACAGCGGTACTGTTCGGCTTCAACGTGCGGGCCGATGCCGGCGCGCGCAAGATCGTCGAGCAGGAAGGTCTGGATATGCGTTACTACAACGTGATCTACGACATCATCGAAGACGTCAAGAAAGCCCTGACCGGTATGCTGGGCAGCGATGTTCGCGAGAACATCCTGGGTATCGCCGAAGTGCGTGACGTGTTCCGTTCGCCGAAGTTCGGTGCAATCGCCGGCTGCATGGTCATCGAGGGTGTGGTCTTCCGCAACCGTCCGATCCGTGTACTGCGCGAAGACATCGTGATCTTCGAAGGCGAGCTGGAATCGCTGCGTCGCTTCAAGGACGATGCGTCCGAAGTGCGTGCCGGCATGGAATGCGGTATCGGCGTCAAGAGCTACAACGACGTCAAGGTCGGTGACAAGATCGAAGTCTTCGAGAAAGTCCAAGTGGCTCGTACTCTCTAAGCTGCGACCTCCAGGAACCTGTCCGGCCAGCGCCGGGCCGGTTCTAAACGCAACGCCCGATCCGGCCCAGCCTGATCGGGCGTTTGCCGCTCTAGTTACAGGTAATGAAACATGGCAAAAGAATACAGCCGTACCCAGCGTATCGGCGATCAGATGCAGCGCGAGCTGGCGCAACTGATCCGTCGCGAGGTCAAGGATCCACGCGTTGGCCTGGTCACCATCACAGCGGTCGAAGTCAGCCGCGATGTCGGTCATGCCAAGATCTTCATCACCGTCATGGGCCAGGACAGCGCTGCCGACATCGCCCAGAGCATCAAGGTGTTGAACTCGGCCGCCGGTTTCCTGCGCATGCAGTTGGCCAAGGAAATGAAGCTGCGCAGCGTGCCGCAGTTGCACTTCCACTACGACGAAAGCGTGAGCCGTGGCGCTCATCTGTCGGCGTTGATCGAGCGTGCCGTGGCCGAGGACAGCCAGCATCACGCGGACGAGTCGGCCAAAGAGACCAAGGAGTAATCCCGGTGGCTCAGGTCAAGCGTATCCGTCGCAATGTCAGTGGCATCATCCTGCTGGACAAGCCACTGGGGTTCACTTCCAACGCCGCGCTGCAGAAAGTGCGCTGGCTGCTCAATGCCGAGAAGGCCGGTCATACCGGCAGTCTCGATCCCTTGGCCACCGGTGTGCTGCCGCTGTGTTTCGGCGAGGCGACCAAGTTTTCCCAGTACCTGCTCGAATCCGACAAAGGCTACGAGACCCTGGCGCAACTGGGTAAGACCACGACCACGGCCGATGCCGAGGGCGAGGTTCTGCAGACCCGCGAGGTGACCGTCGGTCACTCCGACATCGAGGCGGTATTGCCTCGTTTCCGTGGCCAGATCAGCCAGATACCGCCGATGTACTCGGCGCTCAAGCGCGATGGGCAGCCACTGTACAAGCTGGCGCGTGCCGGTGAAGTAGTGGAGCGCGAGCCGCGTTCTGTTACTATTGCGCGGCTGCAATTGCTTGGCTGCGAGCAGACCACTGCAAGGTTCGCCGTGGACTGCAGCAAAGGCACCTACATTCGGACCCTGGTCGAAGACATCGGCGAGGCGTTGGGGTGTGGTGCGTACGTTGCAGAACTGCGTCGCACGCAAGCGGGCCCGTTCAGCCTGGCGCAGACGGTCACGCTCGAAGAGCTCGAAGCCGTGCATGCCGAAGGCGGCAACGAGGCAGTGGACAGGTTCCTGCTGCCATCGGACAGCGGCCTGCAGGATTGGCCGCTGCTGCAGTTTTCGGAGCACAGCGCGTTCTACTGGCTCCACGGCCAGCCGGTGAGGGCTCCCGAAGCCCCCAAGTTCGGCATGGTGCGGGTGCAGGATCACAATGGTCGCTTCATCGGAATCGGTGAAGTGAGCGAAGACGGGCGCATTGCGCCACGTCGCTTGATTCGGTCGGAATGACCGATCCCGGTCGTCACGGTATTCGTGGCGGCTGGTCGAGGACGGCTGTCAACAGGCACGGTCGCGCCTCTTCTCATGAAAACAGGGTTTTGCCCTGGCCTGTTGGACACTGCATGCAGTGCCCTTGATAGTGGAGATGCCTCATGGCTCTTAGCGTTGAAGACAAAGCTCAAATCGTTGCCGACTACCAGCAAGCCGTTGGTGATACCGGTTCGCCAGAAGTGCAGGTTGCACTGCTGACGCACAACATCAACAAGTTGCAGGGTCACTTCAAGGCCAACGGCAAGGACCACCACTCGCGTCGTGGCCTGATCCGTATGGTCAACCAGCGCCGCAAGCTGCTGGATTACCTGAAGGGCAAGGACGTCACCCGTTACAGCGCCCTGATCGGTCGTCTGGGTCTGCGTCGCTAATAGCGGCTCGACACGCGGTGACAAGCGTGGTTTGCCATGTTCGCAGGCCCGGGCTCAAGCCCGGGCCTGCGAGGGCGCCACGCGCAATCCTGAGGTTGGTTGTCTGTCGTACCCCAGCGGGTTTTCCGCGGGGGCGGGCAGGTTTCCAGCCTCAAGTTGTATCTGGACGGTCAACGGGGCCGATTCCCCGCTCTGCCCAAGAATTTCGCAAGAAACCAGTTCCCCCAAGAGCCAACAGAAGGTAGGAAACCGTGAACCCGGTAATCAAGACGTTTCAATTCGGTCAATCGACCGTAACCCTCGAAACGGGCCGTATTGCCCGTCAAGCCTCCGGCGCCGTGCTGGTCACCGTCGATAACGACGTGACCGTACTGGTGACCGTGGTAGGTGCCAAGCAAGCCGATCCAGGCAAAGGCTTTTTCCCGCTGTCCGTGCACTACCAGGAAAAGACCTACGCTGCCGGCAAGATTCCCGGTGGTTTCTTCAAGCGTGAAGGCCGTCCTTCCGAGAAAGAAACCCTGACCTCGCGTTTGATCGATCGCCCGATCCGTCCGCTGTTCCCCGAAGGCTTCATGAACGAAGTGCAGGTCGTCTGCACCGTCGTTTCCACCAGCAAGAAAACCGACCCGGACATCGCTGCGATGATCGGTACCTCGGCGGCCCTGGCCATTTCCGGCATTCCGTTCGACGGCCCGATCGGCGCTGCGCGCGTGGCCTTCCACGAGAGCACTGGCTACCTGCTGAACCCGACCTACGAGCAGCAGCAGGCTTCGAGCCTGGACATGGTCGTGGCCGGTACCAAAGACGCCGTGCTGATGGTTGAATCCGAAGCCAAAGAGCTGACCGAAGACCAGATGTTGGGCGCCGTGCTGTTTGCCCACGATGAGTTCCAGTCGGTCATCAAGGCCGTCGGCGAGCTGGCTGCAGAAGCCGCCAAGCCTACCTGGAGCTGGACCCCGAAAGCCTGGAACACCGAGCTGCTGGGCGCGATCCGTGGCGAATTCGGCGATGCCGTTTCCCAGGCCTACACCATCACCGTCAAGGCCGATCGCTACGCCAAGCTGGGCGAGTTGCGTGACCAGGTGATCGCCAAGTTCTCCGGCGAAGAAGGCAAGCCGACCGCAGCCGAAGTGAAGGAAATCTTCGGCGAGATCGAATACCGCACCGTTCGTGAAAACATCGTCAACGGCAAGCCGCGTATCGACGGTCGCGACACCAAGACCGTGCGCCCGCTGAACATCGAAGTCGGTGTTCTGCCGAAAACCCACGGTTCGGCCCTGTTCACCCGCGGTGAAACCCAGGCGTTGGTCGTGGCGACTCTGGGCACTGCCCGCGACGCTCAGTTGCTGGACACCCTGGAAGGCGAGAAGAAAGACCCCTTCATGCTGCACTACAACTTCCCTCCGTTCTCGGTGGGCGAGTGTGGTCGCATGGGCGGCGCGGGTCGTCGTGAAATCGGCCACGGCCGTCTGGCCCGTCGTTCGGTACAGGCCATGCTGCCGGCCGCCGACGTGTTCCCGTACACCATCCGCGTGGTATCGGAAATCACCGAGTCGAACGGTTCCAGCTCCATGGCGTCGGTCTGCGGTGCTTCCCTGGCACTGATGGACGCCGGTGTGCCGATGAAGGCGCCGGTTGCCGGTATCGCCATGGGCCTGGTCAAGGAAGGCGACAAGTTCGCCATCCTCACCGACATCCTCGGTGACGAAGACCACCTCGGCGACATGGACTTTAAGGTAGCCGGTACCGCCAAGGGCGTTACCGCGCTGCAGATGGACATCAAGATCAACGGTATCACCGAAGAGATCATGGAAATCGCCCTGGGCCAGGCGCTGGAAGCGCGCCTGAACATCCTCGGTCAGATGAACCAGATCATCGGCACTTCGCGTACCGAGCTGTCGGAAAACGCGCCGACCATGATCGCGATGAAGATCGACACCGACAAGATCCGCGACGTGATCGGCAAGGGTGGCGCCACCATCCGCGCCATCTGCGAGGAAACCAAGGCTTCGATCGACATCGAAGACGACGGCTCGATCAAGATCTTCGGCGAATCCAAGGAAGCGGCTGAAGCAGCACGTCAGCGCGTTCTGGGTATCACCGCAGAAGCCGAGATCGGCAAGATCTATCTGGGCAAGGTCGAGCGCATCGTTGACTTCGGTGCCTTCGTCAACATCCTGCCTGGCAAGGACGGTCTGGTTCACATCTCGATGCTCAGCGATGCGCGCGTAGAGAAAGTGACCGATATCCTCAAGGAAGGCGAGGAAGTGGAAGTACTGGTACTGGACGTGGACAACCGCGGCCGTATCAAGCTGTCCATCAAGGACGTTGCTGCTGCAAAGGCTTCGGGCGCGTAAACCCGCTGGCTTGAGAAAAGGAGCCCTGCGGGGCTCTTTTTTTTCGTCTAGAGTTTGCTCAGTAGCCTACGTTTTGTTCAAAGTGCCAAGCCGAGGCGCTCGAAAACATCAGGGAACTTTTGTGAACTTGCAACTTGCACGCAAAATTACCCGCAGGCGTGCAACTTGCACGAAAGGCTTCTTTTGGTAGAATCTCAAGTCGTTGATAATAAAGGATTTTATCGATGTTGGCCGGTTGGCACGAGGTCTGCAATATCCTTGTCACCTGCCACCAAGACATTAAATGGTGCAGACCTTTCAAAAAACAGGAGTGACTCGTATGAAGAAGTTCGCTATTGCTGCCGCTGCTGCTACCGCGCTGACCTTGACCATGGCCAACGCTGCTTTCGCTCAACAGTCCACCCAGGCTCCAATGGTTGTTGCTGCAAGTGACATGACTAAAGCCAAAGAAGCAACATCTGACACTTGGATCACCACCAAGGTCAAATCCGATCTGGTTACCGAGAAAGGCATTCCAGGCACCGACATCAAGGTAGAAACCAACAAAGGCGTGGTATCCCTGTCGTCGACCGTTGCTGTGACCGATGCTCAGAAAGCAACTGCCGTGCGTATCACCAAGGCAATCAAAGGCGTGGTAGCAGTTTCCGCCGATGGCCTGAAAGCCGAGTAAGTTTCATGCGAAGGCCACAGGGATGTGGCCACTGAGAGCCCCGGCGCCATGCGCTGGGGCTTTTTTTATGGGCGTTGTTCATGCGCTCGAATAATGCGTCAGTTGCGGCTGCTTTCGATCTGCACCAGTTTGCTGCCGACGAACTTCAGGTATTGGCTCATGCCATTGGAAGGTCCGTACACCCATTCTTCTATCGGCAGTTCGACGCGTCGATTGATCGGCCCCGAGCGTTCGTAGCCTGTCTGCGCCTTGCTGGCAGGCGCACCACACTTCTGCTCTACCTGAACCGTGCGATCGTTCAGCGACACCAGGGTGTTGCCACAGCGCATCGTCGAGGCAGCGCTGGCTGTATTGCACAGTGCCAGCAGCAATGGCACGCAGGTCATCCAAGTCAATTTGTTCATTCGGCATCCAGATGCAGGGGGGTGATGATGCGCCCATCTTTTTCGGCCTGGCCCAGGGCTGCATCGATAAAGTACACACGCTCGTCCGCCAACTGGCCCTTATCGACCAGAAAGTCCTTGATGCTGCCTGCACGGGCCTGCCCAAGCTGACGCAGCAATACATTGTTCGAGGCCCAGGATTTGAGCACCGCTTCACGTAGCTTGTCGGTGCGAACCTTGCTTTCCAGCTGTTGCCATTCCACCGGTGGCTGACCTTTGAGCCGGGTACGGTAGATGGCTTCGAGCATCGCCGGCTTGTCGTCATCAGGCACTTGCATCTCGGCTGCGGTGGCGGGGACTTTGTCGCCACGGCGCTGGGCCATTTTATAGTAGGTGCTTTGGTATTCGCGCTCCAGGCGTTGCTGCGCAATGAGCGGGCCGTCGCTGGCCTGGGCGCTGGTGCCTTCGATTTCCAGGCGCAGGGTCGGGCGCTCCTTCAAGGCCGCCGCCAGCTTCACCAGGGCCGCCTGGGCCTCTGGGCTCAATTCGTCCGAACCTGGGCGGAACGACACGGTGCTCAGGTCTTCCGAGCCGCCGCCATTGACCAGCCCACCGATGAACTTGAACGGCGCCTGAGCGGCACGAACCATCAGGTTGCGCAGGGTCTGCCAGACGATCGGCATGACGCTGAACTGCGGGCTGTTCAGATCGCCGCTCACCGGCAGTTCGATGGCTATCCTGCCTTGGGAATCCTTGAGCAGCGCGATGGCCAGGCGCAGCGGCAGATCGACCGCATCCGGGCTGTCTACCTTGTCGCCCAGTTGCAGCTGTTCCACCAGCAGCTTGTTCTCTGCCTTGAGCTGGCCTTTGGTGATCAGGTAGTGCAAGTCGAGGTTCAGGCGGCCCTTGCGGATGCGATACCCGGCGAACTTGCCCGAATAGGGCGTCAGGGTGGTCAGCTCCACGCGTTTGAAGCTGGTCGTGATGTCCAGGCTGGCCATCGGGTCGAACGGATTCAGCGCACCGGCGATGGTCACCGGCGCATAGCGGTCGACCTTGCCCTGGATGTCGATGCGTGCCGGCTTGGCCTGACGGTTGTCGATCGTACCTATGTGCCCGTTGAGTTGCTGAACGGCCGTGGCAAAGTTCGGGGTGAGGCTGAAGTCGGCAAAGTTGGCCGAGCCATTGTCGATGTCCACGGCGCCGATGCGAATTCCGAGAGGTTTTTCGGCACCTGCGGGTTTCCCCGCGTTGGCCGGGTTGGCGGGCTGCGCCGGCTGCGGAATCAGCAGGTCGTCGATATTGGTGGTACGGTCTTCGTTGATCATGAAGCGCGCGTAGGGCTGTTGCAGCTGCACCCGCTCGATCTGCAGGCGATCGCCGTGGCGGTAGTCGAGACCGTCGAGAGTCAGGTGCTGCCATTTGACGAAATCGCGCTCCTTGAGCGTATCGAGCGTGTGCAGTTGATCGATTTCGGCGCGGCCGGACACCGTCATCGCCAGGGGTTCAGTGCTGGTCAGTTGCACAGCGAGATCGCTGTCGAGCATGCCGCTGCGCAGCTCCAGGCGAATCAGCGGGCTGATGTAGGCCTGCGCGACACGCAGGTCGATGTCCTGGGTGCTGACCTTCAGGCGTGCGCCAACCGGGGCCAGGCTGACCTCGCCGCTGGCCTGCAAGTGACCTTGCTTGCCCAGCCCGGTGTCCAGCTTGAGGGTGAAGGGAGCGCCGTTGAGGCTGTCGAAATCACGCAGATCCAGGTTGAGGGGCCCGAGCTCTACTGCCACGTTGTCGGTCGGCACACGGTCCGCCAGATGCACCCGGTAGTCGCGCAACTGCACATCCTTGAGCAACACCTGCCAAGGCTTGGCTGGCGCGGCTGCCGGCTTGCTGGCTGCCGGCGTCTGTGCCTGCATCTGTGCCGTCGTTGGGCTGGCGAACAGCTTCTGCCAGTCGAGCTGTCCATCCGCCTCGCGGGCGGCCCAGGTTTCCAGGCCGTGACTGCGTATCTGACCAACCCTGACCAACTGCTTGACCAGGTCCACCGACGTATCGCTGACCTCAAGGCGTTCGAGCCGTACCAAGGGACGGCCATCGGGAGCGGCGATCGCGAAGGGCGCAACGGTGAGGGCCACCTTGTCCAAGGTGAGTTCGGTCTGCTTGGCCAGGTTCAGGTTGTACTCGGCACTGAGGGTGAACACGCCCTTCTCCAGGGCCAAGGGCACGCTGTCACGCACGTACGGCCACCAGACGCTCATCTGCGCATCGGTCACCTTCAGTGAGCCTTGGGAAGACACCGGGCTCAGGCCAATACGTCCGCGCCAGTCGATACGACCGCCTTGAGGGCTGTTGGCCACCAGGGTCATGTCGGCGTGATCGTCCGGCAGCGTGCTGAGGTTCTGCAGCTCCAGATTCATCGAGTCGTAGAGAAACTCGATCGGCTGGCTGGGACGCAAGTCCTTGAAATGCAGATAGCCGTCAACCAGTTTGATACTGCCGATGCGCAACGCGAAAGGTTCGGACGGTGCGTCCTGCGCAGCAGGGTCGCTGGCGGGAAGCTTGAACAAGCCGCTCAAGTTGAGCTTGCCGGTCTTGTCGAACAGCACTTCGGTCCGGGGCTTTTCCAGCTCCACCGCAACCAGATGCAGCGCGCCGGTCCACAGGCTGTCCAATTGCAGATTGGCGTACAACCGCTCGAAACCGATCTGCTCCGCGCCGGGTTCACCGATCTTCAGCCCCCACAGGGTCAGCTCGAGGCTGAACGGATTGAATTCCAGGCGCTGCAGCTGGGCGGGAACAGTGGAATAGTCTGCCAGCTGTTGATTGGCAACCCGCAGGGCGATGCCAGGCAGGATCAGGAAGCCGAGCAGAGCGTACAGCGCTACCAGCGCCACAAGGGTGGCGGCGGTGCGTTTCAATCCTTTGGACATGGAAAAGAGGCCATCTGACGTGATCGGAGGTGCTTGGAGTATGGCACGTCAATGCGGTTCCTATGACTCAGGCCGCGTAAGTCATGGAATTTTCACCAGTTGCTGTAGGAAAACTAGAAATTCAGGATCAGCGTCTTCAACGGCGGCTGGCCGTCGCTGGAAGGAAAATCGGCCGCCGGGCCCATTACCGAGCATTCACGCACGGGCCGCCCGGCTTTCTCGGCGCAGCGCAACACCTGATCACGCCAGTCGTCGAGGCTGACCTTGGCCAAATTGTTACAGCAGACCAGTACACCGCTGTCGGCCGTGGCCAGGATCGCGGGCTTGAGCAGGCTCTGGTAGTCGCGCAGCAGATCGACCGTGCCGAACGCACTCTTTGCCCAGGCGGGCGGGTCCAGAAAGACCAGATCGTACTGGCGTTCTTGCAGGCGCGGGTAGGCTGGCAGCCTCTGCCCGCGACGCGGGGTGATGGGCAAGCCAGCCAGTTGGCGGATGGCGGGAAAGTAATCCGACTGGATGAACTGCATGGGCGCAAGGTCGGGGTTCAGTGCACCGTTCTCGGCGCCGACTGCCAGGTTGCCTTCGGCAAAATCCAGGTTGCACACCTCGCGGGCGCCGCCTGCTGCTGCGCTCAGGCCCACGCCGCAGGTGTAGGCGAACAGGTTCAATACGCTTTTGCCAGCACTGTGTCGCTTGACCCACCCGCGCGCGTTGCGCAGGTCGAGAAACAGCAACGGGTCCTGCCCGGGATGCCGTCCGCGCACGCGATAATTCAAGCCCCATTCGTGTCCGATCATGTCGGCCAGCGCCGCGTCTTCGGCACGATACACCGTGTCTTCCCGATCGATCCGCGAGTTGCCCCGCGAACGGTCGTTGTACACCAGCAGCAGCGGCGTCTGCAGGTGTTGCTCGACGGCGCCGTACAGGGCCAGCAGATCTTCGCGTGTCAGCGTCTGATGGAAGCTTTGGATCAGCAATTGCGGACCGTAGCGGTCGACGGTCAAGCCACCGGCGCCTTCCTGGCTGCCATGGAACAGGCGATAGCAATCAGTGCCCTGTTCATGCAGTTGCTCGAGCAGCGAGGAGCGGACGTCGAGGGCGGCGCGCAGCGCCTGGATCAAAGCGGACATGCACGGAGCCTGACGCAAAAAGAAGGGAGGCAATTCTACATCAATTGCCCGGCGCAACGGGGTATCGAACCACCGCGACGCTGGCTTGCAGCGCCGCGGGGTATCCAGGGTCAGCCGCGATGACGACCGCGGAAATAGTTGATCAGGCCCTGGGTAGAGGCATCTTCGGCCAGCGATTCGTTTTCACCGATCAGGCGCTGGTAGACACCCTTGCCCAGCTCCTTGCCCAGTTCCACGCCCCACTGATCGAAAGCATTGATGCCCCACAGCACGCTCTGCACGAACACCTTGTGCTCATACATGGCTACCAGGGCGCCGAGGCGACGTGGGCTGATGCGCTCGACCACCAAGGTGTTGCTCGGACGGTTGCCGGGAATGACCTTGTGCGGGGCCAGCTTCTGCACCTCGTCTTCAGCCATGCCGCGCTCGCGCAGTTCGGCTTCGGACTCGCTGCGGCTCTTGCCCAGCATCAGCGCCTGGCTCTGCGACAGGCAGTTGGCGAACAGCCACTGGTGATGATCGGCGACCGGATTGAAACTCACCACCGGGACGATGAAGTCGGCCGGGATCATGTGGGTGCCCTGGTGCAGCAACTGGTGATAGGCATGCTGGCCGTTGCAGCCCACGCCACCCCAGATGACCGGGCCGGTGTCGATATTCACCGGCGTGCCGTCCTGGCGCACGCTCTTGCCGTTGGACTCCATGTCCAATTGCTGCAGGTGTTTGGTGATGTTGCGCAGGTAGTGGTCGTACGGCAGGATCGCGTGGCTCTTGGCATCCCAGAAATTGCCGTACCAGACCCCCAGCAAGGCCAGCAGCACCGGCATGTTCTGTTCGAACGGCGCCGATTGGAAGTGCTGGTCCATGGTGTAGGCGCCCGACAGCAGCTCCTTGAAGTTGGCCATGCCGATCGACATGGCAATCGGCAAGCCGATGGCCGACCACAGCGAATAACGCCCGCCGACCCAGTCCCACATCGGGAAGATGTTTTCTTCGCGGATCCCGAATTCGACGGCTGCGGCATTGTTGCTCGACACCGCGATGAAGTGGCGGTAAAGCTCGGCTTCCGAACCGCCCTGGGCCAGGTACCAGCCACGCGCAGCCTGGGCGTTCTTCAGCGTTTCCAGGGTGCTGAACGATTTCGAGGAAACGATGAACAGAGTGGTCTCGGCACGCAGCTTGGCCGACAGCTCGTGGAATTCGCTGCCATCGATGTTGGCCAGGTAGTGGCAGCGCACGCCTTTCTGGGCATACGGCAGCAAAGCTTCGGACACCAGTTCCGGGCCGAGGAAGGAGCCACCGATACCGATGTTCACCACGTCGGTGATCGGCTTCTCGGTGTAGCCACGCCACAGGCCGTCATGGATGCGCGTGACCAACTCGGTGATCTGGTTGAGCACCTTGTGCACGTCCGGCATCACGTTGACACCGTTGACATTGAGCTTGTCGCCCACCGGGCGGCGCAATGCGGTGTGCAACGCCGGACGGCCTTCGGAAGCGTTCAGCAGTTCGCCGGCAAACATCGCCTTGATCGCGCCTTGCAGGTCCACTTCGTTGGCCAGTTGCACCAGCAGATCGCGGGTTTGGGTGTCGATCAGGTTTTTCGAATAGTCGAGGAACAGCCCGCAGGCGCTCAGGGAGAAATGCTCGAAGCGCTGAGGGTCGGCATTGAAGGCATCGCGCATGCTGAAGTCTTGCATGGCAGCGCGGTGCTGGGTTAGCGCCTGCCAAGCGGGCAGGGTGGTCACGTCATGCGGGGTTCGGTAGTACGCCATCGCTGCAAATTTCCTTTTTCTTGAACTGCCTTTGGACATTGGAACGCTCGGCCGGTTGCGTGCCTGCTGCATCGAAAGATCCAGCAGGCGGCCAGGGTGGTTGCGGGCCGCTGATCGGCTGCCAATGCACGGTTCGGACGCTGCACCACCTTAAACCGCCGCGCGCGTTCTGTCTGCGCCTAGTGAACGATGCGCGAGGGACTTTCAGGCTGTCGCGGTTCAGCTGTGTTGAGTGTCGTGATCGAGGTCCAGGTGCAGGTTGTCGATCAGTCGTGTGGTACCCAGATTCGCCGCGAGCAGAATCACCAGGTCGCGGTCTTCGGCAGTGGCCGGACGCAGGGTCACCGCATGCCGGATTTCCAGGTATTCAGGAGCGAAGCCGGCTTGGGCAATGACCTGCTTGGCATGGTCCAGCAGCAGCGGGTAATCGCGACGGCCCTGGCTTATCTGCGCCGCGACCTGGCTGAGCACCTGATACAGCAGAGGTGCCTGGGCACGCTGCTCCTGGCTCAGATACCCATTGCGCGAAGACAGCGCCAGGCCGTCTTCGGCACGCACGGTCGGCTCGCCGATGATCTGGATAGGCATATTGAGGTCGCGTACCAGCGCGCGAATCACGGCCAGTTGCTGGTAGTCCTTCTGGCCAAACACGGCAAGGTCCGGCTGGACCATGTTGAACAGCTTGCTGACCACCGTCGCCACGCCTTCGAAATGGCCTGGACGACTGCTGCCGCACAAGCCCTCGGACAATTGCGGAACGCTCACTCGGGTCTGCCCGGCCATGCCGTCGGGGTACATTTCCGCTGCCGATGGTGCGAACAGCAGGCTGCAGCCTGCCTGCACCAGCCGTTCCTGATCGGCCGCCAGGGTGCGCGGATACTTGTCCAGGTCTTCGCCGGCGCCGAATTGCAACGGGTTGACGAAGATACTCGCCACGACGAAATCGACACGCTGGGTAGCCTTGGCGACCAGCGCGGCATGACCGCTGTGCAGGTTGCCCATGGTCGGCACCAGGCCGATACGCTTGCCTTCGCCACGGGCACGGGCCACGGCGGCGCGCAGTTCTCGTACGGTCTTGACGGTGTTCATGAGGCGAATCCATGTTCAGGTGCGGGGAAATCCACCGCCTTGACGGCGGCTACGTAGGCGCGCATTGCGCCTTGAATATCGCTCTGCCCGGCCATGAAGTTTTTCACGAACCGCGGCACGCGGCCGCTCAGGGAGAGCCCGAGCATGTCGTGCAGAACCAGCACCTGGCCGTCGACCGCACTGCCGGCGCCAATGCCGATCACCGGCACTTTCACTGCCTGGGCAATATCGGCAGCCAACTCGACGGGCACGCATTCGAGCAGCAGCATGGCCGCTCCGGCCTGCTCCAGGGCGATGGCGTCGGCACGCATCTGGCGTGCCTGGATGTCCTGGCGCCCTTGCACCTTGTAGCCGCCCAGCAAGTTCACCGATTGCGGGGTCAGCCCCAGGTGGACGCAGGCTGGAATACCGCGCTCGGCCAGCAGGCGCACCGATTCGGCGAGCCAGGCGGCGCCTTCGAGCTTGACCATGTGCGCCCCGGCCTGCATCAACAGTGCACTGTTGGCCAGGGTTTGCTCGCAGGTGGAATAAGCCATGAACGGCAGGTCGGCAACGATGAAGGCCCCCTGGTTGCCACGTTTCACACAGCCGACATGGTAGGCCATGTCCGCCACGGTCACCGGCAAGGTACTGTCATGCCCCTGCAGCACCATGCCCAGCGAATCCCCCACCAACAATACTTCGACGCCGGCCGCGCAGGCGGCGTGGGCGAACGTCGCGTCGTAGCAGGTCAGCATGGTGATCTTTTCGCCCTTGAGCTTGAGGCTCTGCAGGGCGGTCAGGGTGAGTTCGGGCATGAAAAGTATCCTCGGGCTGGCGCTGTGTCGACACAACATCATCTGTCGTGATGTTTGGAAACCCACTCATAAAGGTTGGTTTCGCGCCGTTTGGCACCTCGGGGGTGCAACGGGCCGCCTATAGTCGTGAGCACGACCGGGGAAGTCAATTGGGTTGACGGCTTCTGCGCGAACAGAGCCTGCGAAGAGGCCTGCCTGCGCTACAGCCTCTCAAGCCCTGCGAACGGGCAGGCAGCCAGCAACTCGCGCAGGCTGCGGCCGTCCGCCAGCATGAAGCCCTCTTCAACCACTTCGGCCAGCGGATACAGCACGAATGCACGGACTTGAAGGTGGTAGTGCGGCACTTGCAAACGAGGCTCGTCGATCACCCGGTCGGCATAGGTGATGATATCCAGGTCCAGGGTGCGCGGCCCCCAGCGCTCGGCACGCTCGCGGCCCTGCTCGTTCTCGATCGCCTGCAGCGCATCGAGCAGTGGCAGCGGCGCCAGCCCGGTGTCCAGGGCTGCTACGGCATTGCTGTAGCGCGGCTGGCCGGGCAGCAGTGAATCGCTGGTGTAGAACGAAGAAACCGCTGCCAGCGTGGTGTCCGGCAGTGCGGCCAGGGCCTGCAGGGCCTCATGCAATTGCCGTTGCGGGCTATCCAGATTGCTGCCCAGCCCGATGTGCACGCGCACCATGCTTATTCGTCGCCCTCGCCGCGCTTGCGCTTGGTGCCGGTACGACGACGCTTGCGTGGCGCACCTGATTCATCCTTGCCGCCCAGGTCCGCGATCATCTCGCGGCGCTGACTGTCGTTGCAGTCCTGATAGTCGGTCCACCACTCACCCAGGCCTTCGGTCTCTTCGCCGGCTTTTTCGCGAAGCAGCAGGAAGTCGTAGCCGGCGCGGAAGCGCGGATTGTCGAGCAACAGGTCGGCACGCTTGCCGCTGCGGCGCGGCAGGCGCTCCTGCATGTCCCAGATCTCGCGAATAGGGATGGTGAAACGCTTGGGAATGGCGACGCGCTGACATTGCTCGGCAACCAGCTCATGGGCCGCCTCCTGCATTGCCGGGATCGGTGGCATGCCACGGCTCTGCAGGCGCAGTACGCGTGCCGGCAACGCCGGCCAGAGCAGGGCGGCGAACAGAAAGGCCGGCGTCACCGGTTTGCCCTGCTTGATGCGCAGGTCAGTGTTGCGCAGCGCCTCGCTGATCAACGTATGGGTGTAGGTCGGCGTGTCTTCCAGCGCCTGCGTGGTCGCCGGAAACAGCGAATCGAACAGGTGAAGGTCGACCAGCATCTCGAACGTGTCGGCGGCATGGCCGGACAGGAACAGCTTGAGCACTTCCTCGAACAGGCGTGCCGACGGTATCTCGCGCAGCATCGGCGCCAGCTCGCGAATCGGCGCAGCCGTGTGCTTCTCGATGCCGAAATCCAGCTTGGCGGCAAAGCGTACGGCCCGCAGCATGCGCACCGGATCTTCCTGATAGCGCTGAGTTGGATCACCGATCAGGCGAATCAGGCGGTTGCGCACGTCGTGTACGCCATTGGCGTAGTCCAGGATGCGTTCGCTGACCGGATCGTAGTACAGGGCATTGATGGTGAGGTCGCGGCGTTGGGCGTCGTCTTCCAGGGTGCCGTAGACGTTATCGCGCAGGATGCGTCCGCTCTCGCTGCTCGAGGAGCGATGCACGTCCTGTTCGTCGTCTTCTTCCGGGTGATTGGCGCGGAAAGTCGCGACCTCGATGATCTCGCGGCCGAAATGGATGTGCACGAGCTTGAAGCGTCGGCCAATCACTCGCGCATTGCGAAACTCGGCACGTACCTGTTCGGGCGTGGCGCTGGTAGCGACGTCGAAATCCTTGGGCACGATGCCCAGCATGAGGTCACGTACGCAACCGCCTACAAGATAGGCTTGGTAGCCAGCAGTCTGCAGGCGTTCGACGATGCCCACGGCGTGGCGGCTGAACTGGCTGCGCTGCAGCGAGTGTTGGCCAGCATTGAGCACTTCGGGCGTGGTACGCCGGTGCTGCGGATGACGCGCGGGAGTATTCAAAGACTTGAACAGCTTCTTCAGCATGGGATGCACTGTTTGAAGGGATTTTCGGCCATATACGAAGAACGACCGCATGATGGGCGGGGATTCTAGCATTTAGTCGAGGGATGGTGTAGGAGGCTGCGCCGGTCGGCACAAGCGGCAGGACAAAAGCCGGAAACTACAAGGGGAGCCGAAGCTCCCCAAGAAGTAGTTGCGTGCTCTGTTTTTGTTTTTTGTCGGGCTTTTTGTTTTTGTTGAGTGCCCTGCCCACCGAACCTGGGTTCGGGGGTGTCTCCCTATTCGGGAGCAAGAGCAAACGGATTGCTTTGGTCGCTGTGCTGTGATGATCGATGTGATCCAACCAGTTCTGGCATCTGCTTCAAAGCAGTTGTTGTAGTTCTCTGCCTGGCTGCGGGTTTCCCCAAAAACAACGCCTCTCCAAAAGAATCAGTTAGCTGCGCCTCCGCCGTGTTGTTCTTGTTATGCGTGAGTCGATTCGTCTTGTTCTTGTTATGAGTTTGCTTGCTTGTTGTTGTTCTTGTACCAGAGATATAGCAGGTCCCATGCCAACTTTTGCAAACCCCTCAAGAACGGGGCTTTGCGAGGAGGAGGGCGGTGATCGAGGGCTGAAATTGACCCTGTATTCGTTACCGATGGAACCGTGTCTTGTTACGTCGCAGGCCTAGGGTAACAGTTTGTCACGGCTACCCGTCAACCCGCGCAAACCCGCGGGCTAGAGCTGAAACGTATCAGCTTTCGCTGGCCACGCTCGACTTGCGCCGTGGAATCCCCAGGCGCTGACGACGCTCCCACAGGCACTTGCGACTGACGCCCAATTTGCGCGCCAATTCGGTCTCGGTCATGTGGTCTTGATGCTCCAGCACGAAGTGCTGGAAATAGTCTTCCAGGGAAAGATCTTCGGTGGGATCGTGGGCCGTGTTGTTCGCCCCGTTCTGCTGGGATGGCAGGCCGACGAAGTCATCGGTGTCCTGCAGGTCGGCAAGTTCGATGTCGATGCCCAGCAGTTCGGCCGATATCTCGGTGCTCTCGGTCAGGATCACCGAGCGCTCGACGGCGTTCTCCAGTTCCCGCACATTGCCGGGCCAGGAATACTGGCGGATGGCCTGTTCGGCATCGGCGGCAAAGCGCAGGTCGGTCCGCCCGATCCGTGAGCTCTGGCGAATCAGGAACGCCTTGGCAATTTCGCCGACATCGGCGCCGCGCTCGCGCAGGGGCGGCAACTTCAAGGCAATCACGTGCAGCCGGTAGTAGAGGTCTTCGCGGAACTGCCCCAGCTTGGCCAGGCTTTTCAGGTCCCGGTGGGTTGCGGCAATCAGGCGAACGTCGACTTTCTGCGACTGCACCGAGCCTACGCGGCGAATCTCGCCTTCCTGCAGAACCCTGAGCAAGCGCGCCTGGGCCTCGAGAGGCAACTCGCCGATCTCGTCGAGAAACAGTGTTCCGCCATCGGCAGCCTCGACCAGCCCGGCGCGACCGGCGCTGGCGCCGGTGAAAGCACCTTTCTCGTGACCGAACAGTTCGGATTCGATCAGGGTTTCCGGGATCGCCGCACAGTTCACCGAGATCATCGGTGCCTTCGCGCGCCGGGACAGGTTGTGCAGTGCCCGCGCGACCAGCTCCTTGCCGGTGCCGGACTCACCCTGGATCAGTACGTTGGAATCGGTCGGGGCGACCTTGCGGATCTTGCTGTAGAGGTCCTGCATGGGCGGGCAGGAACCAATGATACCGATATCGCCATTGGCATTCTGCGCGGCGGGTTTTTCCGCACCGGCCTTGTTCGCCGGGCGCTCCACCGCTGCCGCGGGTGCGTTGTGGCGATCGCGCAGGATACGCGCGGCGGCCTGGAGCATTTCATCGTGGTCGAAGGGCTTGGCGATATAGTCGACCGCGCCCATTTTCATCGAGTCCACAGCCGAGCGCAGGCTGGCATAGCTGGTCATGATGAGCACCGGGGTGCCCTCGCCCAGCTTGATCAATTCGGTGCCCGGTGCACCCGGCAGGCGCAGGTCGCTGATGATCAGGTCGAACGATGCGATGCTGAACCGCTCCTGCGCTTCCTGCACGGAGCCGGCCTCACTGACCTGATACTGGTTGCGTTCGAGCAGGCGACGCAGGGCAGATCGAATGATGGTTTCGTCTTCGACGATCAAAATATGCGGCATTGATTCAATTCTCTCGACGGTCTCAGTTCACAGCGGACGTCGCTTCGACATGACGCGGCAATGTCACCCGAATTCGGGTACCGCGCTGGCTCAGGGGATCGGCCGGGCTGTCGATGGTGATCTGTCCATAATGCTCTTCAACGATGGAATAGACCAGAGCGAGCCCCAGTCCGGTTCCTTCGCCCGGGTCCTTGGTAGTGAAGAACGGTTCGAATAACCGATCCATGATGTTCTTGGGAATACCGCTGCCTTCGTCCTCGACGATGAGGTCGACGGTGTGTTCGCACGCTTCGGTCTTGACCCGCACCGCGCCTCCGGCCACAGAGGCATCCCGGGCGTTGGACAGCAGGTTGATCAGCACCTGGGCCAGGCGTTGTGGATCACCCACGGCCCAGTGCTCCGGATCGCACAGGTTGTAGAACTGGATCTCGAAGTTGCGCCTGTTCAGCGCCAACAGGCCGATGGCATCCTGCGCTACCTGAGCCAGGTTGACCGGCTCGTCACTGTGCTGGTGGCCGCCGGCATGGGCAAAGCTCATCAGCGACTGGACGATGCGCGACACGCGCTTGGTCTGCTCGAGAATCTGGCTGCTCAGTTCGGTGATCTCGCTGTCTTCCTCGCGCTCCTCGCGCAGGTTCTGCGCCAGGCAGGCGATGCCGGTGATCGGGTTGCCGATCTCGTGGGCGACCCCGGCCGCCAGCCTGCCGATGCTCGCCAGCCGCTCGGAATGCACCAGCTTGTCTTCGAGCATCTGCGTTTCGGTCAGGTCCTCGACCAACACCACCAGCCCGCTGTTGCCGGGCGCGAGCGGCTCGTCGATGGCGGCCTTGTGCAGGTTCAGCCAGCGTGTCTGCCCATCCAGGGCCAGGCGTTGCTTGTGCAGGTGCTCGTCGGGCACGTTGATGAAGTCGATCAGCAGGCTGCGCCATGGCTGGCTGATGGTTACCAGGCGCGAGCCGACCACATGCTGCGCGGGCACGCCGGTCAGGTCTTCCATGGCCTTGTTCCACATCAGGATCTCCTGGTCCTTGGCCAGCGAGCAAACGCCCATGGGCAGCTCCTGCAGGGTCTGTCGATGATAGCGGCGCAAGGCATCGAGCTCGGCGGCAAGGCCGGTCAGGCGCGAGTGATAATCTTCCAGCCGGCTTTCGATGAAGTGGATGTCCTCGGTGACATAGTTCTCGCTGCCTGATTTATAGGGCAGGAACGTTTCCACCATGTCCTGCGCCACGCTGGGGCCCATCAGCCCGGACAGATTGGCTTCGATCCGGTCCCGCAGGCGCCGCAATGCGTAGGGCCTGCGCTCGTCGAAGGGCAGGTAGAGGTCGCGCAGGGCCTGTTCCACCTCGCGCTGGGCGGCCTTGGCGCCCAACGGTTTGGCCAGTTGCGTGGCGAACTCCTGGGGGGATGCGGCATGCAGTTCGCGCCGCTGCGGGCGGCGCACGTTATCCACTGCACAAGCTTCGGCAGCACTGACTTCTTCGCTGCTGGCAGCGGTGAACAGCGAGATCAGCGTGAACAGCAATACGTTGGCAGCCAGGGAAGCGATGGCTGCCATGTGCCAGCTGGTATCGTCGAGCACGTAGATCATGTTCAGGCGCGGGATGTAGAAGCCTTGCAGGTTGCCGATCAGCGGCAGCAGCATGGTCACCAGCCAGACGGCCATGCCGGCCAGCAGGCCGGCGATGAATCCGCGTCGATTGGCGGTGGGCCAGTACAGCACCGACAGCACGCCCGGCAGAAACTGCAGCGTGGCGACAAAGGCGACGATCCCCAGGTGTGCAAGGTCCTGCTTGGCGCCCAGCAGCAGGTAGAAGGCATAGCCGGCCATGATGATGGCGACGATCAGCGCCCGCCGTGTCCACTTCAGCCAGCGGTAGATGTTGCCTTCGGCCGGCGGCTGGTACAGCGGCAACACCAGATGGTTGAGCATCATGCCCGACAGCGCCAGGGTGGTGACGATGATCAGCCCGCAGGACGCGGAAAGTCCGCCTACATAAGCCAGCAGCGCCAGTGACTTGCTGTTGGCGGCAATACCGATGCCCAGGGTGAAGAACTCGGGGCTGGTCGTCGCGCCCAGGCGCAGGCCGGCCCACAGGATCAGCGGCACCGCCAGGCTCATCAGCAGCAGGAACAGCGGCAGCCCCCAACTGGCACTGACCAGCGCACGCGGATTGAGGTTTTCGGTGAAGACCATGTGGTACATGTGCGGCATGACGATCGCCGAGGCGAAGAACACCAGCAGCAGCGTGCGCCAGGGTCCCTCTTGCAGCGGCGCATGCAGCGAAGCGAGGGCCGTCTGGTTCTGCAGCAGCCATTGCTCCAGATCGTGCGGGCCGTCGAACACCCCGTACAGGGCATACAGGCCAATACCGCCCAAGGCGATCAGTTTGATCACGGATTCGAAGGCGATGGCAAATACCAGGCCTTCATGCTTCTCGCGGGTGGCGATGTGGCGTGAGCCGAAGAAGATCGTGAACAGCGTGATCAGCACGCAAAAACTCAACGCCACGTGGTTCTGCACCGGTTCGCGAGTCATGATGCCAATGGAGTCGGCCACCGCCTGGATCTGCAACGCGAGCAGGGGCAGTACGCCGACCAGCATGAACACCGTGGTCAGCGCGCCGGCCCAGGTGCTGCGAAAACGAAACGCGAAAAGGTCTGCCAACGACGACAATTGGTAGGTACGGGTGACCTTGAGTATCGGATACAGCAACACCGGCGCCAGCAGGAATGCGCCGGAAACCCCCAGGTAGCAAGCCAGGAAACCATAGCCGTATTGATAGGCCAGGCCCACGGTGCCGTAGAACGCCCAGGCGCTGGCATAGACACCCAGCGACAAGGTGTAGGTCAGCGGATGGCGGATGATCGCCCGCGCGATCATGCCGCGCTCGCTGACCCAGGCCACGGCGAACAGCACCAGCAGGTACGCGGCGCTGACCAGCAGCATCTGGGTAAGGCTAAAGCTCATCGGCATCACGCTGGCTCTGCAGGATAAAGGTCACCACGATCAGAATCAGCCACAGCAGGTAAGGTCGATACCACGCGCCCGTGGGCTCGATCCACCAGTCCATGATGGCGGGGGAGAACAGGTATATCCCCACCACCAGAAGCAGGACCAAACGATAGATATACATGCTGGCCTCGGGGTAGGGTAAGTGTGCGAAAACAGTGCGGCGATGGTAGCGGATCGGCGTGTCGCTGCGAAGAGCCGGGCACCAGCCGATCGCTACTCCAGCTGCGCTTCCGCCACCGTGCGCACCGGGGGAATCGCACCACTGTCCCAATGCTCCACACCCCAGCGCAACACATCGTCCACACTGCCGTGCGCCAGGTCCGCCTCGGGCCGCTGGCCCAGCGCCCGCAGGGCACGCACCAGCAGTGGCGCAGCCTGGTCCGCATCCAGGGGCGGCGATCGGTAGCTTTTGCCCAGCTTGTTGCCGTCTGGCTGGGTGATCAAGGGAACATGAAGGTATCGCGGCTGCGGCAACCCGAGCAGCTCCTGCAGATACAGATGGCGCGGCGTCGAATCGAGCAGGTCGGCACCGCGCACGATGTCGGTCACTCCCTGCCACGCATCGTCCAGCACCACCGCCAGTTGATAGGCATACAGACCGTCGCGACGACGAATGACGAAATCCCCCGACTCGCTGCCCAAATGTTGTGCATACGTTCCCTGGACACGGTCCTCGAAGCGATACCGCAGTTCCGGGACGCGCAGGCGGATGGCTGCATCCTGCGTGGAATGTCCGGCATTGCGGCAAGTGCCGGGATAGATCCCTCGGTAGGGTTCCAACTGCTTGCGTGAGCAGGTGCACGCATAGGCCAGCCCCTGCGCCAACAGGCGGTCGATCACCTGTTGATAGGCCGCATGCCGCTGGCTCTGGTAGACCACCTCGCCATCCCACTGCAATCCGTAGCGCTCAAGGGTCTTGAGGATCGCTGCCGGTGCGCCGGCGACTTCTCTGGGCGGGTCCAGGTCTTCCATGCGCAGCAACCAGCGGCCACCTGCGGCGCGCGCGTCCAGCCATGAGGCCAGGGCGGCCACCAGGGAGCCGAAATGCAGGTAGCCGCTCGGGGTCGGAGCAAAGCGACCTATATAAGGAAGGGTAGTCATGGGTGCGGGATTCTACGGGCAATACAGAAACAAAAGGGCGCCGTGGCGCCCCTTTGTCGACAGGTCACTTGCCGACCTGTTTTTCCTTGATTTCCGCCAAGGTCTTGCAGTCGATGCACAGATCGGCGGTCGGACGTGCCTCGAGACGGCGAATGCCGATCTCGATGCCGCAGGATTCGCACCAGCCGTACTCTTCGTCTTCGATCAACTGCAGCGTCTTGTCGATCTTCTTGATCAACTTGCGCTCGCGATCGCGCGCGCGCAGTTCGAGGCTGAATTCCTCTTCCTGGCTGGCCCGATCGGCCGGGTCTGGAAAGTTGGCGGCTTCATCCTTCATGTGGTCGACGGTGCGATCCACTTCCTGCATCAAGTCTTGTTTCCACTTGTTCAGGATCTTGGTGAAGTGAGCACGCATCGGCGCGCCCATGTATTCCTCGCCCTTCGTCGCAACGTAGGGAGCGAAGCCGGAAAAGTTGCCAGTACTTTGTTGCTTTTCATTGGTGGGCATGAATCAACCGCCTCTCGCTCTACTAATCCATTGCGCAGGATGATCCCTCTCCGACACCCGCCGGCCCTGCGACTGCAAGCCGGCGAACTTACCAGATCGAACCAGCACGCGCTACTCCCGGTTGTCGTGCCCGGAACGCCTGCGTCGCAGGCACGATGTGGTGGGTTTCGATCGCACGTTCGGCGAAACGTTCGATGCAAAGGTTGGGTAGAATCGGCTTTTTTCCTCGTCCCAAGGAATACCCATGGCTTCGCTCTACAGCGCACGCAGTCGCGCCATCGAACCTTTTCACGTGATGGCGCTGTTGGCCCGTGCCAATGAACTGCAGAGCCAGGGTCACGACGTGATCCACCTGGAAATCGGCGAACCAGACTTCACCACGGCGGCCCCCATCGTTGCCGCCGGGCAGGCCGCATTGGCCGCTGGCCATACCCGCTACACCGCAGCGCGAGGCCTGCCGGCGCTGCGCGAGGCGATCGCCGGTTTCTATCAGCAGCGCTACGGCCTGGACATCGACCCGCAGCGCATCATGATCACGCCGGGCGGCTCGGGAGCCTTGCTGCTGGCCGCCAGCCTGCTGGTCGATCCGGGCAAGCACTGGCTCCTGGCAGACCCCGGCTACCCGTGCAATAGGCACTTTCTGCGCCTGGTCGAGGGCGCCGCGCATCTGGTGCCGGTAGGCCCCGAACAGCGCTACCAGCTCAACGCCCAACTGGTGGAGCAGCACTGGGACGAGCACAGCGTCGGCGCCTTGGTGGCATCGCCTGCCAACCCTACCGGCACACTGTTGAACAAGGACGAACTGAGCGCATTGAGCCAGGCCGTCAAGGCGCGCCAGGGGCATCTGGTGGTCGACGAGATCTACCACGGCTTGACCTATGGCACGACGGCCGCCAGCGTACTTGAAGTGGACGACGACGCATTCGTCCTGAATAGTTTTTCCAAGTATTTCGGAATGACCGGATGGCGACTTGGCTGGCTGGCCGCGCCGCCCCAAGCCATTCCTGAGCTGGAAAAACTGGCGCAGAATCTGTACATCAGTGCGCCGAGCATGGCGCAACATGCAGCATTGGCCTGCTTCGAACCGGCCACGCTGGAGATCTTCGAGCAACGCCGCGAAGCCTTCGGTCACCGCCGTGACTATCTGCTGCCCGCCTTGCGTGCCTTGGGCTTTGCGATTGCGGTCGAGCCTGAGGGTGCGTTCTACCTGTATGCCGATATCAGTGCATTCAGCGACGATGCCTTCGCGTTCTGCCAGCATTTCCTGGAAACCGAGCACGTTGCTTTCACGCCCGGCCTGGATTTCGGCCGCTACAAGGCCAGCCACCATGTGCGCTTCGCCTATACCCAAAGCCTTCCCAGGTTGGAGCAGGCTGTGGCGCGCATTACCCGTGGCCTGCAGAGCTGGCGGGCGCGATGATTTTTTCGCCGGCCCTGGAGCAGGGGCGCCTGATCCAGCGCTACAAGCGGTTTCTGGCCGACATCGAACTTGAAAGCGGTGAGCGGATGACCATTCACTGCCCCAACACCGGCTCGATGCTCAACTGCATGATGCCCGGTGGCCGCGTGTGGTTCACCCGCTCCAGCGACCCCAAGCGCAAGCTTCCCGGCACGTGGGAGATCAGCGAAACACCGCAAGGTCGGCTGGCATGCATCAATACCGCGCGGGCCAACGCCTTGGTCGAGGAGGCATTGCACGCAGGTCGCATACCGGAGCTTGCCGGCTTCGTTGCGCTCAAGCGCGAAGTGCCCTATGGCCAGGAGCGCAGCCGTATCGACTTCAGGCTGGACTATCCCGGCGCGTCTGCATGGGTCGAAGTAAAGAGTGTGACCCTGGGCTTTGCCGGCAGTCGCATTGCAGCGTTTCCCGACGCTGTCACCCAGCGCGGCGCGAAGCACTTGCGCGAGCTGGCCGTACTGGCGCGCAGCGGAGTGCGGGCCGTGCAGTTGTACTGTGTCAACCTCGACGGTGTGGATGCTGTACGCCCCGCCACCGAGATAGACGCAGGCTACGCATTGGCATTGCGCCAGGCGGTGGAGGCTGGTGTTGAAGTACTGGCTTATGGGGTGCATCTGGATACGCACGAGATTGTCATCGACCATCGATTGCCGGTGATCCTGCAAGGCTGAGTGGGCGAGGTGCTGCAAAAGTCGAGGCAAAAAAAGACCCGGCAAAGTGCCGGGTCAATAACCGTGATTAGCCTGATGAGGAGACATCTGAAAGTCCGAACCAAGGGCCTTCCAGAGATCACCAGTCTCGCGACTGGATGTGATAATCATAACGATTCTCATTTAAGAGTCAAGTGCTACGTGCAATTATTTAATCCACCTGCGGACCCTCGGTCTAGAGCCTGCGAGCGGGCGACAGGGCTTCGACCTGGCTATTGAGACTGTTTTTCCGTTCGCACGACAGCTCACTCCAATGCACATTGCGCAACGCCCCTTCGATGGCATAGAGAAGCACTTTCGAGGCGCGGAAGCCGCGCTGCCTCACCGCGCAGTACGCCTGCACGGCACCTGCCCGGCGCAAGTCGGAAGCACTGTGGATGCCGACGGCATGCAGCCACTGCGCGGATGTCTTGCCCAGATTCTTCAGGGCCAGAAGTTCATCGGTCATCAAACCTCCTGGCCTCGGCCAAGGAATGAGCGGGGGGCGATGAAGCAGTTGCCAATCTGGCAGTGTAGCGGTGGCAGAGCGGCCTGCCGAATGGCCGATCTGCCTTCCGGGTCTGGCTGTATGTTACAGCCCTGGCAGGCGTTGCCGGATCTGCTTGACCAGCTTGTCCAGGCTGCCGCTCTCGTTGGTTTCCACGCGGCGAGTCTGCAGCAGCTCGGCTTCGCTCAACGGCTCGCGGCCGGCCTGCTGAGCGTCGATCACGGCCTGGGTAGCATCCGAAGGATCCTCGGCCTGTGCCTGGCGCTGCTGCAGCCAGCTGGATATCACGGCTGCGGGCGCGTTGCAGTCCAGGATCAGGAACGGCACTCCGGTGGATTCGGCGATTCGAGCCGCTGCCGCCCGTTGGTCAGCCTTGAGATAGGTCGCGTCGATCACCACCGGCAGGCCGGCGCGCAGTACGTGCTCGGCCAATGCGTGCAGGTGCAGGTAGGTCGCTTCGCTGGTGCTGGCGTCATACAGGCCCGTTTCGGCGCTCTGGGCACCGAACAGGCGTTTGCGCTCCACGTCCGAGCGCAGGCGGATGGCACCCAGCGCTTCGACCAGGCGCAGCGCGACGTGGCTCTTGCCTACGGCTGACACACCGCTGGTAACGGCCAGAAAGCGCGAAGGAATGGCGCTGTAGCTTTCCGCCAGGTTCGCGTAATTGCGGTACTGGCGCAGCGTCGTTGCACGCTGCACTCCACTGGCGTCGGGCGACATGCTGAACAGGGCCACCTTGGCCCGTACCAATGCGCGGTAGGCCTTGTAGAAGTTGAGCAGCTCCAGCCCTTGGTAATCCCCGGTCAGCTCCAGATACTGGCTGACGAAGCGCCGCGCCAGGCTTTTCAGCCCGCGGTCTTCGAGGTCCATGGCGAGGAAGGCGATATCGGCATACACATCGGTGAAACGGAAAGGCTCGTTGAACTCGATGCAGTCGAAGATCACCACTTCGCCATCGATGACGGTGGCGTTGCCCAGGTGTATGTCGCCATGGCACTCGCGGATGAACCCTTCCTGCTTGCGCAGCGCCAGCAGCGGCTCCAGGCGCACGTAGCTGCTTTGGGCCCAGGCTTGCAAGGCATCCAGCTGGGCCAGATCATCCTTTTCGGTAAGGAACGGGCGAATCTGTTCGAAGTTCTGCTCGACCGGGGCCATCGCCGCCTTCGGCGTGCCGGCCTCGTGCGCCTCCGGCACCACTGGCGCGGCCCGGTGGAAATCGGCAATCTGCCGCGCCAGCGAATCCACGTGCTCCTGGGTCAGCTCTCCATTGGCCTGCAGGGTGCTCAGCAGGTTGCCGCCTTCGAATTGGCGCATCTGCAAGGCATACTCGATGGGTGCGCCTTCGCCGCCCAGTCGAGGCGTTTGCGCGCTGCCGGTGATCGGCAGAACCTGCAGATACAGGTCGGTGGTCAGGCGCTGGTTCAGTCGCAGCTCCTCGGCGCAGAAGTGGGAGCGGGCGGACAGTTCGGTGAAGTCCAGAAAGCCGAAATTCATCGGTTTCTTGATCTTGTAAGCGTAAGGCCCGGTCAGTATCACCCAGGAGATATGCGTCTCGATGACCTGGAACCCTTCTACCGGATGCGGGTACAGGGCCGGGTTTTGCAGGGCGGCGATCAGGGTCTGGCTCACAGGCGATCCTTCATTGGCAGAGGTGATTTCAAGGCGGTCATTATGGCCACTGCCACCGATGATGCAAACCGCCGACGGTCCCTGCCCGCGACAATTCAAAGTGCGTATAATCCGCCGCCATGACTCGAACCCGATCTTCCCGTACCCCCAAAAAACCTCCTTCCGGCGGCTTGCGCACCTGGCTTGGCTGGGGCCTCAAGCTGGGTCTGGTAGGCCTGGTGATCCTGGCCGGCTTTGCCGTCTACCTGGACGCCGTTGTCCAGGAAAAATTCTCTGGCAAGCGCTGGACCATTCCCGCCAAGGTCTACGCACGCCCGCTCGAGCTGTTCGTCGGTCAGAAACTGGCAAAGAATGATTTCCTCACCGAACTCGATGCGCTCGGCTACCGTCGGCAAACGACCGTCGACGGTCCCGGCACCGCCTCGGTCAGTGGCAACACGGTCGACCTGAATACACGCGGCTTCCAGTTCTACGAAGGGCTCGAGCAGCCGCAGGCGGTGCGCGTGAAGTTTTCCGGCGACTACGTCTCCGAACTGGGTGGCGGCGCAGGCAAGAAGGTCGCGGTGGTGCGCCTGGAGCCGTTGCTGATCGGCGGCCTGTACCCGAAAAACCTCGAAGACCGCATCCTGATCAAGCTCGACCAGGTGCCGCCGTACCTGCTCGACACACTGGTCACTGTCGAAGATCGCGACTTCTACCACCACTTTGGCGTCTCGCCCAAGTCGATCGCACGCGCCATCTGGGTCAACACGTCCTCGGGCGCCATGCGCCAGGGCGGCAGTACCCTGACTCAGCAGTTGGTCAAGAACTTCTACCTGACCAACGAGCGCAGCCTGACCCGCAAGCTGACCGAAGCGATGATGGCGGTGTTGCTGGAGCTGCACTACGACAAGGGTGAAATCCTCGAGGCCTACCTCAACGAGGTCTTCGTTGGTCAGGACGGCCAGCGCGCCGTGCATGGCTTCGGTCTTGCCAGCCAGTTCTTCTTCAGCCAACCCTTGTCCGAACTCAAGCTGCATCAGGTGGCCTTGCTGGTGGGCATGGTCAAGGGGCCATCTTCCTACAACCCGCGGCGCAATCCGGAACGAGCGATGGAGCGCCGCAACCTGGTACTCGATCTGCTGGCCCAGCAGGGCGTGGCGACCCAGGAGGCGGTCGATGCGGCCAAGAAGATGCCATTGGGCGTGACCAAGCGCGGCAGCCTGGCGGACAGCTCGTTCCCTGGCTTCCTCGACTTGGTCAAGCGCCAGTTGCGCGACGACTACCGCGACGAGGACTTGACCGAAGAAGGCCTGCGCATCTTCACCAGTTTCGACCCTATCCTGCAGACCAAAGCCGAATCGTCCGTGACCGATACCTTCAAGCGCCTGGCCGGGCGCAAGGGCTCGGACGAGGTCGAGGCAGCCATGGTCGTCACCAACCCTGAAAGCGGTGAGGTCCAGGCGCTGGTCGGCAGCCGCGTACCGGGTTTTGCCGGCTTCAACCGCGCGCTCGACGCCGTACGCCCGATCGGCTCGCTGATCAAGCCTGCGGTGTACTTGACGGCGCTGGAGCAGCCGAGCAAATACACCCTGACCAGTTGGGTGCAGGACGTACCGTTCTCGGTCAAGGGTGCGGACGGCCAGATCTGGAAGCCACAGAACTACGAACGTACCTCCAATGGCACGGTGTTCCTGTATCAGGGCCTGGCCCATTCCTACAACCTGTCGACGGCTCGGTTGGGTCTGGAACTGGGCGTGCCCAATGTGCTCAAGACCCTCGGCGAACTGGGCGTGCAGGTCGACTGGCCAGCCTACCCGTCGATGTTGCTCGGTGCCGGTGGCTTGTCGCCCATGCAAGTGGCAACCATGTACCAAACCCTGGCCAACGGCGGTTTCAACACGCCTATGCGTGGCATTCGCAGTGTCCTCACGGCCGAAGGCGAACCGCTCAAGCGCTACCCGTTCCAGATTCAGCAGCGCTTCGATCCTGCCTCCATCTACCTGATCCAGAACGCCATGCAGCGCGTGATGCGCGAAGGTACCGGACGTTCGGTCTACAACGTGCTGCCGAGCAGCCTGAACCTGGCCGGCAAGACCGGCACCAGCAACGACTCGCGCGACAGCTGGTTCGCCGGCTTCAGCCAGGACGTGCTGGCCGTGGTCTGGCTGGGCCGTGACGACAATGGCAAGACGCCGTTCACCGGTGCCACCGGTGCGCTGCAGGTCTGGACCAGCTTCATGAAGAAAGCCGATCCCTTGCCTTTGGATACGCCGGTGCCGGAAAACGTGGTGCAGGCCTGGATCGACGCCAAGACCGGACAGGGCTCGGATGCCAGCTGCCCCAACGCTGTGCAGATGCCGTATATTCGTGGCAGCGAACCGACGCCAGGCACCGCATGCGGCGGTGCCAATCCGGCGGCCGACGATTCGGTGATGGACTGGGTCAAAGGCTGGTTGAACTAAGCAAAGGGGAATGAAGTGAACAAGTGGTGGTTTCCTGCCTTGACGGCATTGGCTTTGCTCAACGGTTGTGCCAGCGTGGAGCGTGGCTCCATTCCAGTGGTCGATTCCGGCTCTGCGGTCACCAATGGCGAACGCGTGTCGCGTACCGGCGGCTTCCGCCAGACCACCGTGGTCCGGCCCAAGGCGCAGGCCCAGGCGATCACCGAAGATTCCGGCGTGGTGGTCATGGTTCCGCAGGGTGCAGGCTCGCAGCCGATCCAGAGCTTTCCGGCGCCGGGCAACAGCGCGCCGATCAGCACCGGCCCGATCACCCCAGGCCCGATCGTCCCCGGTCCGAGCAGCTCGGCCCCGGCCTATGCCCCGCCGGCGCCCAGCACGACCTACAACATGCCGGCCAATGCTCCTAGCGGGATTCCGCGAGCCAGCGGCAACAGCGCCGGCCTGTCCGCCGATGAGCAGTTGGACGGGCCGGTGCTTGCCCTGTTGACCACCGCCCAGCAACAGCAGGGCGGTGGCGACTTGAACGGTGCGTCATCGAGCCTGGAGCGTGCACAGCGGATCGCACCGCGTGAACCGCAGGTTCTGTACAAGCTGGCTCAGGTGCGCCTGGCCCAGGGTGATGCGGCCCAGGCCGAGCAACTGGCCCGTCGCGCGCTGACCTATGCCAATGGCCGTCCGGATCTGCAGGCGAGCCTGTGGAACACCATTGCCCAGTCGCGCGACAAGCAGGGTGATGCCGCCGGGGCCAATCTGGCCCGTCAGAAAGCCAAGAGCGCGTCTTGATGGATAATCGTTTTCTGGCGATTGCCGAACACCTGCTGTTGATCGAACGCGAGCTGCGCCAGCAGGGTTGGTGGCAGGACGTGCCACCCAGCGCCGAAGCGCTGGCCAGTGTCGAACCATTCAGCGTGGACACCCTGGATTTCGATCAGTGGCTGCAGTGGATCTTTCTGCCGCGCATGAAAACCATCATCGAGCAGGACCTGCCATTGCCCAATGCGTCGGGCATCCTGGCCATGGCCGAAATGGTCTATGCCGATCGCGCCGAGCAGAGCCGCGGCCTGCGCGCCAGCCTGGCGCGTTTCGACGAGTTGATCGGCCAGGTGCGCTAGCCCTTCAGCTGCACTGCTCGTCGATCACCTTGCGCACTTCCTCGATCCTCGCCTGACGCTCCTGCTCTGTCAGGCGCTTGACCTCGCCGTTGACCTGTTGAAGCACCCGCGGATTGTTCTTCAGCTGCGCCAGGTTGGTCCTGACGCCGGTACAGAATTCGTTGCGTCGCGCTGCCTCGTCGGCAACCTGCGATTTCACTTTGCGGTCGATCCTGCGTTGCTCGGCTTCGCCACTGGCTTTCATCACCGCTTCGTTGGAGATCGGCTCGGGCGGGGTCACCGGTTTCACGCCTTCGACGGCTGTCGCCTGAACACCGTTGGGCGGTCGTGCATCAAAATGCGTCACACCTTGGCTATCGACCCATTTGTAGATTTGCCCTGCCATTGCCAACGGGCACAGGGCAAGCAGCAGGATACTCACAGCAATGGTTGAACGCATGGCGCCTTCTCTGAGGGTGGGTTACGCATGAAACTACCATAGCCTGGCAGCTCGGCAGGGTTTATTGCGCCGTTTGGGTGCAGGCGCGCAATAAAATGCACGCATCGCTTGACTTGCAGCAGACGAATCACAACAATCGAAAGTCCGCTGTACAGGGACTGCCAGAAGCAGACCCACACAGCAGAGCACAGGCGCACACCAGCGCCGACCCGTTATACCCGCAACGCGTTACCTCGCGCTGGGTGGGAAAAACCCGTGACACTTGGGTACTCCCAATACTTGCTCAGTCAGTGCTGACGTACGTCGGCGACCACCGTCGCTCATGCTCTGCTGGCAGTAAACCTATTAAGACCCGTTCCCATGGAACGGTATTCTGGCGTTTTAGAGGTGAACAACGTGGAGCTTTTATCTGGCGCTGAAATGGTCGTCCGCTTCTTGCGCGACGAAGGCGTTAAGCACATCTACGGGTACCCCGGCGGTGCCCTCCTGCATGTATACGATGCCCTGTTCAAGGAGCCTGCTGTCGAGCACGTGCTGGTCCGTCACGAGCAGGCAGCCACCCACATGGCCGACGGCTATGCCCGTGCCACCGGCAAGGCCGGTGTCGTGCTGGTGACCTCCGGTCCGGGTGCCACCAACGCCATCACCGGTATCGCCACTGCCTACATGGACTCCATCCCGATGGTGATCCTCTCCGGGCAGGTGGCCAGCACGCTGGTGGGTACCGACGCGTTCCAGGAAACCGACATGATCGGCATCTCCCGGCCCATCGTGAAGCACAGCTTCATGATCAAGCACGCCTCGGAGATCCCCGAAGTCCTGAAAAAGGCCTTCTACCTGGCGCAGTCCGGTCGGCCCGGCCCGGTCGTGGTCGATATTCCCAAGGACATGACCAACCCGGCCGACAAATTCGAATACGTCTATCCCAAGAAGGCCAAGCTGCGTTCCTACAGTCCGGCGGTCCGTGGCCATTCCGGGCAGATCCGCAAGGCTGTCGAAATGCTCCTGGCGGCCAAGCGCCCGGTCATGTACGCCGGTGGCGGTGTCATCCTCGGTGGAGCTTCCGCTGCCTTGACCGAGCTGGCCCAGATCCTCGACCTGCCGGTCACCAACACCCTGATGGGGCTGGGCGCCTACCCGGGCATGGATCGCCAGTTCGTCGGCATGCTCGGCATGCACGGCAGCTACACGGCCAACCTGGCCATGCACCACGCCGATGTGATCCTGGCCGTGGGCGCACGCTTCGACGATCGCGTGATCAACGGCGCCGCCAAATTCTGCCCCAACGCCAAGATCATCCACATTGACATCGACCCGGCGTCGATCTCCAAGACCATCAAGGCGGACGTGCCCATTGTCGGTCCGGTGGACAGCGTTCTGACCGAAATGCTCGCCACCCTCAAGGACATCGGTGAAACCCCGAACAAGGACACCGTTGCCAGTTGGTGGAAGCAGGTCGAGGAGTGGCGTGGCGAAAACGGCCTGTTCCCCTACGACAAGGGCGATGGCTCCAAGATCAAGCCGCAGAAGGTCATCGAGACGCTGTGCGAGGTCACCCAGGGCGACGCCTACGTCACCTCGGACGTCGGCCAGCACCAGATGTTCGCGGCCCAGTACTACCTGTTCAACAAGCCCAATCGCTGGATCAACTCCGGTGGCCTGGGCACCATGGGCTTCGGTTTCCCAGCGGCCATGGGCGTCAAGATGAGCTTCCCCGAGGCCCACGTTGCCTGCGTGACCGGGGAGGGCAGCATCCAGATGAACATCCAGGAGCTGTCTACCTGTCTGCAGTATGGCTTGCCGGTCAAGATCATCCTGCTCAACAACGGCGTGCTCGGCATGGTGCGCCAATGGCAGGACATGAGCTACGGAGGTCGCCATTCGCATTCCTACGTCGAATCCCTGCCTGACTTCGTCAAGCTGGTCGAAGCGTATGGCCACGTCGGCATGCGCATCACCGATCTCAAGGATCTCAAGCCGAAAATGGAAGAAGCCTTCGCCATGACCGACCGCCTGGTGTTCCTCGATATCCAGGTCGACGTCGGCGAGCACGTCTATCCGATGCAGATCAAGGACGGCTCGATGCGCGACATGTGGCTCAGCAAGACGGAGCGGACCTAATCATGCGGCACATCATTTCGCTTTTGCTCGAGAACGAACCCGGCGCCTTGTCGCGCGTGGTAGGGCTGTTCTCGCAGCGCAACTACAACATCGAAAGCCTGACCGTGGCGCCTACCGAAGACCCGACCCTGTCGCGCCTGACGTTGACCACGGTAGGGCAGGATGAAGTGATCGAACAGATCACGAAAAACCTCAACAAGTTGATCGAGGTGGTCAAGCTGGTAGACCTGTCGGAAAGCGCGCACATCGAACGCGAGCTGATGCTGGTCAAGGTCAAGGCCACTGGCGCCCAACGCGCCGAGATCAAACGCACCACGGACATCTTCCGCGGGCAGATCGTTGATGTCAGCAGTAGCGTCTACACCGTTCAGCTGACGGGCACCAGCGACAAGCTGGATAGCTTCCTGCAGTCTATCGGCACCGCCTCGATCCTCGAAACCGTGCGCAGTGGCGTGACCGGTATCGCTCGTGGCGACAAAGTGCTGAGCATCTAACTCAATTAGCGACCGGCCGAAACGGCCTAGATAACAGGTGATATTCAATGAAAGTTTACTACGACAAAGATTGCGACCTCTCGATCATCCAGGGCAAGAAAGTAGCCATCATCGGTTACGGCTCCCAGGGCCACGCCCAGGCGTGCAACCTGAAGGATTCGGGCGTCGACGTCACCGTGGGCCTGCGCAAGGGCTCGGCTACTGTCGCCAAGGCCGAGGCCCATGGCTTGAAAGTAGCCGACGTCGCCACTGCCGTTGCCGGTGCCGACCTGGTCATGATCCTGACCCCGGACGAGTTCCAGTCCCAGCTGTACAAGAACGAAGTCGAGCCCAACATCAAGCAGGGCGCAACCCTGGCTTTCTCACACGGCTTCGCCATTCACTACAACCAGGTCGTGCCGCGCGCCGACCTGGACGTGATCATGATCGCGCCCAAGGCGCCGGGTCACACCGTACGTACCGAATTCGTCAAGGGCGGCGGTATTCCTGACCTGATCGCCATCTACCAGGATGCCTCGGGCAACGCCAAGAACGTCGCGCTGTCCTACGCTTCCGGTGTGGGCGGCGGCCGTACCGGCATCATCGAAACCACCTTCAAGGACGAGACCGAAACCGACCTGTTCGGCGAGCAGGCCGTTCTCTGTGGCGGCACCGTGGAACTGGTCAAGGCCGGTTTCGAAACCCTGGTCGAAGCCGGCTATGCGCCTGAAATGGCCTACTTCGAGTGCCTGCACGAACTCAAGCTGATCGTCGACCTCATGTACGAAGGCGGTATCGCCAACATGAACTACTCGATCTCCAACAACGCCGAATACGGCGAGTACGTGACCGGCCCTGAAGTCATCAACGCCGAATCGCGCCAGGCCATGCGCAATGCACTCAAGCGCATCCAGGATGGCGAGTACGCCAAGATGTTCATCAACGAAGGCGCTACCAACTACCCTTCGATGACCGCCAAGCGTCGCAACAATGCCGCCCACGGCATCGAAGTCATCGGCGAGCAGCTGCGTTCCATGATGCCTTGGATCGCCGCCAACAAGATCGTCGACAAAGCCAAGAACTGATACAGTTTCAGGCGACAAAAACGCGGCCATGGCCGCGTTTTTTCGTTATGGTGGCAAGCTTCTGGTATAAAGCTGCAACGTTTTGCGGTCGAACCCTCGACCCAGACGCCTGTCGAAACTTTCCACACCGTTGCAAGGTATTGTCCATGAGCGAACGTCCCGAAGAGCCAAACAAGGCTCCTGACGCCGAAAGCCTCCTGCCGATCGATGAGCATGTCGAAGAAGGGCATGACGCCGAAGGACGTAAAGTCCGGCACCGCGGCATCTATCTCCTGCCCAACCTGTTCACCACGGCAAACCTGTTTGCGGGTTTCTACTCGATCATCAACTCGATCAGTGCCCAGAGCGCCGGCAATGCTGCCGAAGCCAGCAAGTATTTTGCCTACGCTGCCATCGCCATCTTCGTGGCCATGGTGCTCGATAGCCTGGACGGTCGCGTCGCGCGCATGACCAATACCCAGAGCGCCTTCGGTGCGGAATACGACTCCCTGTCCGACATGGTCGCATTCGGTGTCGCACCCGCGCTGCTGGCCTTTGGCTGGGCACTGGGCGACATGGGCAAGGTCGGCTGGATGGTGGCCTTCATCTACGTCGCAGGTGCGGCACTGCGCCTGGCGCGGTTCAACACCCAGGTCGGCACCGCCGACAAGCGCTACTTCATCGGCCTGGCCAGTCCGGCTGCTGCCGGTGTGGTCGCAGGTCTTGTGTGGGCGTTCAGCGACTACGGCATCCAGGGCTCGAAGATGTCCTTCCTGGTCGCCCTGCTGGTGGCGGCAGCAGGCATGCTGATGGTCAGCAACATCAAGTACAACAGCTTCAAGGAGCTGGATCTCAAGGGTCGTGTGCCCTTCGTAGCCATCCTGGCGGTCGTTCTGGTGTTCGCCGTGGTGTTCAGCGATCCACCCCGCATCTTGCTGCTGATCTTCCTCGCCTATGCCGCTTCCGGCCCGATACAGTATTTGTTACGCATGCGCCGTCACAAAAAAGCAGAGTAAATTCAATTTCACGCATAATCCGTAGTCTCTTGGTATGTTGAACACAGCCAAGGCTACGGAGGCACCATGCTTATCAAGCTATCGCGTGCTTCGGACTGCAAAGAGTCCGAAGTCACCCCCGAATCGATCTATCTCTCGCGCCGCTCGCTCATGGGCGCCACCGCAACAGCCTTGGCCGTTTCGGCACTTCCCTCCTGGGCATCCGCTGCCGACCCATCGCGCTATGAAGGCGTCGACCCCAGCGGTGCGCCCGCCTGGTTGAACGACAAGCTGGGTCAAACCCGCTGGGGTGCGGTCACCGTGCAAGGCGAGGCGATCACGCCTTTCAAGGATGCTACCCACTACAACAACTTCTATGAGTTCGGCACCGGCAAGGGCGATCCTGCAGCCAATGCCGGCACCTTGAAGACCGAACCCTGGTCGGTGGTCATAGACGGTGAAGTGGCCAAGCCTGGGCGCTATGCCCTCGAAGACTTCATGAAGCCTTATCAGCTCGAAGAGCGGATCTATCGGCTGCGTTGCGTCGAGGCGTGGTCCATGGTCATCCCCTGGATCGGCTTTCCCATCTCGGCCTTGCTCAAGCAGGTCGAGCCCACCTCGAAAGCCAAGTACATCCGCTTCGAAACCTTGCAGGATCCCAAGAGCATGCCCGGTCAGCGCTCCGGCTTTGCCTTGATCAACTGGCCATATGTAGAAGGCTTGCGCCTGGACGAGGCGATGAATCCGCTGGCAATCCTTGGGGTAGGGATGTACGGCCGCGAGTTGCCCAACCAGAACGGCGCACCCTTGCGCCTGGTAGTGCCGTGGAAGTACGGGTTCAAAAGCGTCAAATCCATCGTGCGTATCAGCCTGGTCAGCGAACGGCCAGAGACGACCTGGGAAAACATCGCTCCCAGCGAGTACGGCTTCTATGCCAACGTGAACCCGGAAGTCGACCATCCGCGCTGGACACAGGCGCGTGAACGGCGTCTGCCCAGCGGGCTGTTCAGCCCCAACGTGCGTGAGACCGCGATGTTCAATGGTTACGCGGAGGAGGTTGCTTCCCTCTATACCGGCATGGATCTGCGGAAGAACTACTGATGCGTTATCCGTTATGGCGTCTGAGTGTGTTCGTGGTGGCGTGCGTATGGCCTTTGTTATGGCTGTACCAGGCCTGGATATTTGCCTTGGGGCCTGATCCAGGCAAGGTGCTGGTCGATCGGCTGGGGTTGGGCACCCTGATACTGGTGATGATCACGCTGTGCATGACGCCCCTGCAGAAGTTGTCTGGCTGGGCCGGCTGGATAGCAGTGCGACGGCAGTTGGGCCTGTGGTGCTTTGCCTATGTATGCCTGCACCTGGCGGCCTATCTGTTCTTCGTTCTAGGGCTGGACTGGAGTCAGCTTGGGGTCGAGCTGATCAAGCGTCCCTACATCATCGTCGGCAGCCTTGCGTTCCTTTGCCTGCTTGCACTGGCCGTGACGTCCAACCGGTACAGCCAGCGTCGGCTGGGTCGGCGCTGGAAGCAGCTGCATCGCCTCATCTATGTGGTGTTGGGCCTGGGGTTGCTGCACTTCCTCTGGATCGTCCGCGCCGACCTGGAGGAATGGTCGATCTACGCTGCTACGGGTGCGTTGTTCCTCCTGCTTCGCGTTCCTGCCATCGCTCGGCGGATTCCCCGTGTAATGGGGCGAAAACCGCCCATTGTGAAAAAGACCTGAATTAACGGTTGACGGGCTCGCCAATCGCTCTATAATTCGCCCCACTTCCGGCGCAGTCGAAACGATAAACTCCTTGTTAATCAATGAGTTGGCGGTTTCAGAAGGTTCGGAAGGGTTTCGATCGTCAAGGTCGGAAGCGGTGAAAAAGGCAGTTGACAGCGGTTTGAA
>NZ_JACYUJ010000010.1:0-104641 GCF_014841695.1 Pseudomonas sp. CFBP 8771
CTGGGTGGACAAGACCCGCTACGTGAACCCCAACCTCAATGGCTCGGTCAACGTGTGGTACGAGCTGATTCCCAGCGCGGGAGCCACGGGGGTTTCCGACAGCGTGCTGATCTCGGTGCAGGATGCCGCGAGCCAGACCTGGCCGGCGCCGCAGATCCACGATCATACCGGTGGGCCGGTCACGTCCTGGAGCCCTGTCAAACCGGGCACCACACAAGCCAACACCGCGAACTTCGTGCTGCGCGATACGCGCCTGCGCATAGGCGATAGCGTCATGCCGTTCTGGCGTGTGGCGGGGAATGCCGACCAGGCGATCCCGCCCATCACCGTCAGCGTTGCGGGTGAAGCACAGGGGGCCATTCCTGCGCCGATTCTGGCGGCTTCGCTGGGCAAGACGGCGGAGGTGTTCTACGCGGTCAATCAAAGCGGGGCGGTGAGGCCGGTGTCGGAGGTGTTGAGTTTGCAGGTGCTGGCGTTCACTTCAGAACAACTGGTAGCGCCAAGCGTTGCCCAGGCCAGCGGTTCACCGGCAGTGCTGGATCTCAACACATTCGCGGGAGATGCCACGGTAGTGGCGGTGCCGTGGCCGTTGATGACCACAGGCCAAACTTACTGGCTGCGCGCGCGAGGGACCCTGGATGACGGCACGACGCGCAGCGAAGAGCTGGCGATGGGAGCCGCAGTGACGGCTGCGCAAGTGAACTCAGGGCTGCAAGTCAACCTGCCTCGCAGTTTCCTGTTGCGACTGGAGAATACCTTGCCACTGACCCTGGAACTGAAAGTGGGTATGGGCAAGAGCGTGAGTGAAAGTGAAGCGGTTATATTTCCTGAAGGAGTGCTGAACATGACTCAGTTGACTTTGGTGCTGCCTGCACCAACTGTGGAAAACGAAACCAACGGGCATTTGGACCCTGCGGCCATTCCCAATACGGGTGTGAAGATCACGACACCGGTGTATGGGGGGGTCGAAGCGGGCCAATGGGTAGGGTTGGAATGGACGGCGGTGGATGACGCAGGGTCCATCACCTTGCCTGCGCGCGAGGTGCTGGCGCAGGACTCACTGGAATTCGTGGTTCCAAAAGCGACAGCTTTGTTGAGTGCGGGTAAAGCGGTCAGTGTTGCGTACACCGCGAGGCGAGTGAGCGGCGGCCTTGTTCAAACCTCTACACCAAGGGCTTTCGAGGTGTCTGCTGGTGACCCAGGCACAGGGCCTATTTCGGAAGGTTTCGAGGGGTTTGCTCATGGGCCAATTTCACTTCCGATCCCGCTAGCTTCATCTTGCGTGATACATGCCTCTAACAACAACTATCGCGCGGTTATTGGCAGTGATCCCGATGGGGCTCCCTATGTGACGGGGAAGTATTTAGAAGTTTCTAGCTTAGCAAATAACGCGTTCTACATTCATTTTGACCCCCCGGTCAACTACTTTAAATTTGGGCTGTATCAGAAGGGTTCCGGAGCCCGAGATGGAAGATTTTCTGTATATGAGGGGAAGGCTCTGGTGACACAGTCAAAATTAATAGATGAGTATTACTGGCTGACTTATCAGGCAGGCTCCGGCCTGAATAAAATAACTCAAGCATTCCTCGAGATTCCGATTGGTAATAACCCCGTGCGCCTTGATAATCTCACTATCAAGCGCGTGTAGTGTTGATGCTTTCTATCCCATATACGATCCAGTGCAGACTTTCAGCAACAATCGTAGGTGGCTAAAAAGCTCGATGTGGCCCTGCCGGTGCAGAGTCATCGGCGGTGCTCACTCCGAAAGGCGACAAGCGACCCATGCATCACCTTCTGTCGTCGGAGTTGCATTTCCTGAGGCCAGCCTGCTTGCTAGCGACTCTGCCTCCCACAATCTTGCGTGATGTGGGGGGTGTGTCTGGCGGGCCGCTTATTACGCTATAATCCCCGCCTTTCGCCGCCCGCCGTGCCCGATCACCGCGCGCGCACCCATTCCGCTCAAAGAGGCTAGACCCTTGGCATTGACGATTCTTGGCCTGTCCGGCGCCCTTAGCCATGACCCTTCCGCGGCGCTGTACATCGACGGCAAGCTGGTTGCCGCCGCAGAAGAAGAGCGCTTCGTGCGCGACAAACATGCAAAGAACCGCATGCCCTACGAATCGGCCAAGTTCTGCCTGGAACAAGCCGGCATCAAGCCGTCGGACGTTGACGTGGTGGCGATTCCGTTCGCCCCCATCAGCCTGTTCGGCAAAGCCCGTTGGCACTACGCCAAGCGCTACTGGTACGCCCCGGACCGCGCCCTCGACGCATTGCTGATGGGCAACCGCCGCTACAAGCGCTACCGCAACAAGATCGTTTTCTGCCTCGAGCAACTGGGCTTCGATGCGAAGAAAATCAAGATCGAGCCGGTCGAGCACCATCTGGCGCACGCCTCCAGTGCCTACCACTGCTCGGGCTTCCAGGAAAAAACCGCGATCCTCGGCATCGACGGCAAGGGTGAGTACGCCACTACGTTTTTCGGCTACGGCGATAACGGCAAGATCCACAAGATCAAGGAGTTCTTCGACCCGGATTCGCTGGGCGGCCTGTATGGCGCGATCACCGAATTCCTCGGCTTCGAGATGCTCGACGGCGAGTTCAAGGTCATGGGCATGGCGCCCTATGGCGACGCCAGCAAGTACGATTTTTCGCGCCTGGCTTCGTTCGAGAACGGCGAGCTGGTGATCAACACCGACTACGCCAACGTCATCGGCCTGCGCCGCTATAAAGAGAAGGGCAAGGGTTACTACTTCTCGCCCAAGCTGATCGAATGGTTGGGCCCCAAGCGCGAAGGCGACATCGCCGACGAGCCGTACATCCACTACGCGGCCAGCATGCAGGCGTTGTTCGAAAAACTCGCCCTGCAGATGATCGACCACTACCTGGGCGACGTGCTCAAGCAGACCGGCAAGCTGGCCTTCGCCGGTGGCTGCGCGCTGAACGTCAAGCTGAACCAGAAGATCATCGCCCGCCCGGACGTGAAGGAGCTGTTCGTGCAGCCGGCTTCCGGCGACGCCGGTACGGCGGTGGGGGCGGCGGCCTACGTGTCCCATGCCCGCGGCGTGCCGGTGGAGAAGATGGAGCACGTGTACCTGGGCCCGTCCTACACCAACGAAGACGTGATCGCTGCCTGCGCGCGTCATCCGAACAAGCCCAAGGGGCGCATGCTGGGTAACATGCCCAAGCAGATCGCGCAGATCATGGTCGACGGCAACCCGGTGGCCTGGTTCCAGGGGCGCATGGAGTTCGGCCCGCGGGCGCTGGGTGGTCGTTCGATCATCGGTTGCCCGAGCGTGCCGGGCGTGGCCGACCGCATCAACCACCAGATCAAGTTCCGCGAGCGCTGGAGGCCTTTCTGCCCATCGATGCTCGACACCGTCGCGCCGCAGATGATCAAAATCGACCATCCGGCGCCGTTCATGACGTTCACCTTCGAGGTGGCCGAGGAATGGAAAACCCGCGTGCCGGAAGTGGTCCACGAAGACGGCACCTCGCGCGCCCAGGTGCTCAAGCGCGAGTACAACCCGCGCTACTACGACATGATGAAGGCCCTCGAAGAGCTGACCGGCAATGGCGTGTCGCTGAACACCTCGCTCAACCGCCGTGGCGAGCCGATGATCTGCTCGCCCACCGATGCGTTGAACATGTTCTACGGCTCGGACCTCGAGTACCTGGTCATGGAAGACATTCTGGTGGTCAAAGAGGGTGCTCAAGCCTATGACGCGCTCGACTGAGCGTCATGTGCTGCAGTTCTGCCACGGCTATGACGGGCCGTTCCTCGACTGTGCCCGTCAGTACGCCAGCCTGTTCGTGGGCCGTGGCTACCGGGTGACCACCGTGTTCCTGACCGGCGCGGCCGATGCCCAGGTGGCCGCTGGCTGCGAGAGCGACGAAGTGCTGTTCATGGAGTTCAGTTCCAAGGACATCCGTGGCTTGAAGCTGGGTGCCATTCGCGAGCTGCGCAAGATCACTGCTGCGCGCACATTCGCCTTCTGCATCGCGCACCGGTTCAAGCCTATCTATGTTGCCCTGCTCGGCACTTCGCTGCCGGTGATCGGCGTGCACCATGCGTTCGGCGACTATCAGCGTCGTTCGCGCCGTGTGTTTGCGCAGTTGTTCCGCAAACGCTTGAGCCTGCTGGGCGTGTCCGATGCGGTGCGCGACGACATGCGCCGCTGCCTGCCCGGTTGGGCGCCCGAGCGCATCGCCACGCTGTACAACCGTTTGAACACCTTTACCTTGCAGCAACAATTGCTGCCTGCGGCCGAAGCCCGCCAGGCGCTGGGCCTGGCGCCCGATGCCTGGATCGTCGGCAACGTCGGTCGCCTGCACCCGGATAAGGACCAGGCGACCTTGCTGCGCGGCTTTGCTTTGGCCTGGGCAAAACTGCCTCAGGAAGCGCTGCTGGTGATCATCGGTTCTGGGCGCCTGGAACAGAATCTCAAGGACCTGGCCGTGGAGCTGGGCATTGCCGAGCGCGTGCGGTTTCTTGGCCAGGTGGCCCAGGCGCGGCTGTATTTCAAGGCGTTCGACGTGTTCGCCCTGAGCTCCGACCACGAGCCGTTCGGCATGGTCCTGCTTGAAGCGATGGCGGCCAATGTGCGGCTGCTGGCCACGGCCTGCGGTGGCGCACCGGAGATCGTCGAGGGCGTCGGTATCCTGTTTCCGCTGGGTGACGCCGAGCGCCTGGCACAGGGCCTGGAACACATGGCCGGGATGGATCGCTACCAGCGCGCGCAGTGCGAAGCGCACATGGCCGAACGCCTCGAGACGCGCTTCTGCGACCGCGCGGTGCGCAAGGCTTTCTGGCAACTGCCGATGGTCACCGCACTGACGGCGGCCACATGATGCTCAACCGATTGCAGAGCGTGCGCGAACGGGGCTGGCAAACTGTGGACGCGGCCACCTATGCCCAGGCCTGGACGCAGTTCGGCGGCAGTGTGGCGACGCACCCGCTGGTGGTCGAGCGGTTGGCTGCGCTGGCCGGCATTCCGGTGCGCTACCTGGGGTGGGAGCAGGCGGGCGAACTGGTCGCAGCGATACCCACCTGGGGGCGCTACCTGGCGCTGTCCAAGGACGTGCTCAAGCAGGCCGGCAAGAAGGGCCTGTACGATCTGGGCAACGCCGAGTTGATTTTGCCGGCGGCTGCCGATGCCCAGGCACCGCTGCGCCACCATGGGCGTTATCTGTCGGAGCTGAACCAGGGGCGTTTCAGCGGCTTGAAGGCGCAGGCCGAGAGCCTGGCCATGGCCCGCACGCCCGAAGACCTGTCGAAGAAATTTCGCTACAACCAGCGCCGCGAACTGCGTCTGCTGGAAGAAGCCGGCGGCGTGGCCAAGCCCGTCAGTGAATTCACCAGCGCCGAGCTGGCAGCGATCTACTGTGACCTGTTCCAGCGCCGCTGGGGCTTTGCCGCGACCGGCGCCGAGCGGATGGCCGAGGTCATCGACCTGCTGCGCGAGCTGATGATCGGCTCGGTGCTGCTGCTGGGCGATGCGCCTGTTGCCATTCAACTGGTGTACCGCGTCGAGGCCCCAGACTGGGTCAGCGTTGAGTACGTCAATGGCGGGGTGGATCCGGAGAACCGCGCGTTCAGCCCTGGCAGCGTGCTCAGTTTCCTCAATACCCAGAGCGCCTGGGAGCAGGCCCGCGCGGTGAACAAGCCACTGCGTTTCTCGTTCGGCCGGGCCGACCGAGAGTACAAGGACCGCTGGTGCAACCCCGTTCCGGTGTTTCAGGCATGAGCCGCAAACAGGCGTTGCTCGCCCGGCACCGGCGCAACAAGCGTCGCGTGCTGCTGGCCGGGCTGGTGGTGATGCTGCTGGCCGGCGTGCTGGTTGCCTGGTGGCTGCCGCTGCCCCTGTTGTTGCTGGCCTGGGTGGCCCATGAGGCGTGGTTTGCCGACCATTTGTTCTATTCGCCGGGCGACGATTACGCCTACAGCTTCGACAGCGAGGCGGAGCTGGCCAAAGTCAGCCTGAACGGCGAGGTGCTGCAGGTTGCAGAGCACGTCGAGGCGGCGGATACCTTGATCCTGGCGCTGGATGTGAAGGCGTCCTGGCTGGGGCGTCTGTTCGATCCGTATGTGCAGTTGCTCGGGAGTGAGCTGAACGACCGGCAGACGTTCGAGCGCGGCGTCGATGGCCTGCGCTACCTGAATCTGAGCGGCTTTGCCGATGAGCTCAATCACGGGCGCCTGCGCTTGCGCGGGCGGTTCTGCCGCATCGTTGGCGAGCCGCGTTTGTGGCGCTTTCAGCATCCGGATTTCACCCGGCACACGGTCATGGTCATTGCGCCCCATGCCGACGATGCCGAGCTGGCGGCCTATGGTTTGTACAGCCGCGCGGCGAGCAGTTGGATCGTGACCTTGACGGCAGGCGAGATCGAAGCCGAGCACTATCAGGCGATGGGCCTGGCGCCGGCCGACGCCGCTCGCTTGAAGGGGCGCCTGCGCGCCTGGGACAGCCTGGCCGTGCCGCGCTGGGCCGGGGTGCCGGCCGAGCAGTGCGTGCAGTTGGGGTATTTCTGCCTGCAACTGCCAGCGATGCAGGCGGCACCCGAGCAGCCGTGTGGCTCGCGCGAGGCGGACATGACTGACATCCGTCCGTTCCGCCAGCTCAATCCGTTCGCCCTGCCGGCCGATGCCGATGGCGCGCCGACCTGGAACAATCTGCTGGCCGACCTGCGTGAGCTGCTGCAACGGGCGCAGCCGGATGTGCTGGTGATGCCCCACGCGAGCATCGACCCGCATCCGGACCACATCTGCGCGCAGGCAGCGGTGCTGCAGGCGTTGCAAGGGGTGGCGCACCAGCCACGCTACCTGCTGGGCTATGCCAACCATTTGCATGACAACGACCGTTGGCCCATGGGCCGTGCTGGCGAAGGCGTGGCCCTGCCACCGTTTTTCGATGCCCGTGAACGGCTGCTGCCGTACAGCCTGCCGGTGGGTGCGGCGGTGCAGATGGACAAGGCCATGGCGCTGGGCATGATGCACGACCTGCAACCGCCGGCGCCGTTCAAGCGTCGCGTGCGGCGTTGGCTGCAATGGTTGCTGGCCGGTCGACGTTGGCCGGCGACGGGTGAAAACGAATTTTTCCGCAAGGCGGTGCGCCGCCACGAACTGTTCTGGCGCAAAGACTTATAAGGTGCCGTTAGCACAATGATGAAAGTACTGTTCCTGGTGCAGAAAGAGCAGCGCGCCATTCTCGATCGTCTCTATGAAGGCATTGCCGCGCATTGCGAGTGCGATCTGCGCTGGTTGGACGGCGCGCAGCAGCGCGATCTGAAAGGGTATTTCAAGCGCGAAGTGGACGTTGCCCGGTACGACCGCATTCTGTTTTTCCTGCGCTTCAAGCAGGAGATTCGCCAGGTGGCGTTCATTCGTTCGGTGCCCAATCTGGTCATCCTGGAGCATGACGCCTACCAGAACTACATCGCGTGCAAGTACACCGGCAAGTTCAGCGCGCACTACCAGCAGCTGCCGTGGGTGCGGGTGATCAGTTCGGGGTTCATGGTCAGCGAACGCTTGCGCGCCGAGGGCTTCGATGCGCATTTCGTGCCCAAGGGCTATGACCAGGCCCTGCTGACGCCGCAGACCCGCGAGCGCGATATCGAGCTGGCTTTCGTGGGCAGCACCAAGAGCGTGGCCTACAGTGGCCGCAAGCAGATGCTCGATGCGATCGGCCAGGTGGAGCCGTTGCTGGTGACGCGGACCAACAGCGGCCAGGAGTATGGCGATACGCTGAACCGCATCCGTTTTTTCGTCAGTGCCGATGTGGGCATGGGCGAGTACATGATCAAGAATTTCGAAGCCATGGCGTGCGGGTGTGTGCTGTTCACCTTCGATCAGGGCGAGGCGGAAAACCGCGCGCTGGGGTTCGTGGACATGCACACGGTGGTGCTTTACGACAGCGTGGCGAGCTTGCAGGCCAAGCTGGCGCAGCTGCGCCGCGAGCCGGCACTGGCCGAGCGCATCGCCGCGGCGGGGCAGGCGCTGGTGCTGGGGGAATACGGTTTCGACCGGATCGGTGAGCGTATCGTGCAGGCCATGCAGCCGCCGCTGCGCCCGCATCCGCCATTGACGGTGTGGCAACGCCTGCGGTTGGCCTTGTCCTAGCAACGGCGGTGCGGCTTTCGCGGCCACTGGCCGCTCCTACAGGGGATTGCGCTGTACTTGTGGGAGCGGGCTCTGCCCGCGAAACAGGCGCTGCGGTGTGTCAGGCCGAACCGCGGTGCGGCTTTCGCGGCCACTGGCCGCTCCTACAGGGGATTGCGGTGTACCCGTAGGAGCGGTCATCGGCCGCGAAACAGGCGCTGCGGTGTGTCAGGCCGAACCGCGGTGCACCCTTCGCGGCCACTGGCCGCTCCTACGGGGGATTGTGGTGTACCCGTAGGAGCGGTCATCGGCCGCGAAACAGGCGCTGCGGTGTGTCAGGCCGAACCGCGGTGCGGCTTTCGCGGCCACTGGCCGCTCCTACGGGGGACGGGCCATGGTGCTACTTGAGCAGGGCTTTGTTGAGCTCGGCCAAGGGGAAGCAGGCGGTCAACTGTTCACGCTCCAGATACCGGGAGAAATGCTCGAGGTTGCGCTTGATCAGGCGCTTCGACAAAGGCCCGCGGGTGAAGCTCATGTCGGCCATGTCGATCAGGCCCAGCTCTCCTTCGGGCGTGACGATCACATTGCCCAGGTGCAGCGAGCGGAAATACACCCCTGAGCGATGCAACCGGCGAATCATGGCGATCAGCGGCTCCAGGCTGTGTTGCCAGGTGAAGTCGGCGGTGTCCATCAACTGACGCAGGTTCCTGCCTGGCAGGGGCTCGTACAGTACGGCGGTCATGCCAGGCTTGTCCAGACGATAGTGCTGCAGCACCTTCAAGGTCGGCACGCCCAGTTGCTGCAGGCGTTGGGCGTTGGCGATGAAACGCGCCGAATACGGGCGCAGCAGGGCTGAGGAAAACAGCCGTTTGCGGCGGAAAAGTTTCAGGATCTTGCCGTCTGCGAGCAGGTACACTTTCGCGCCATGGCTGTCGGCTTCCAACACCTTGGCGCCGGTGATCAGCGTGTCAAAAGCGGCCAGAGGAAGGCGGGTGCATTGCATCGTGATAAGGCCTTGATTGAAGAGGGCGGGTGGCATGATGCCCAAAAGCGCCAGCATGTTCTACCGCCAGGCCGAACTGCGGCGCGGCTTTCGCGGCCACGGACCGCTCCTACGGGGGATTGCTTTTCCCGCGAAGGGCGCGACTCGGTCTGGCTGCAGCACCGCGATCCCCGATCGGCCCCCTGTGATAAAATTCCCGTTCTACGCCAACAGTGAGTTAGACGATGAGTGATTCACCGCGCCCAGCGGAACAGGATTCAAGTCTGAAAATCTATTTGCGACTGCTCAGCTACGTTCGCCCCTACGTGGGCATGTTCCTGATCAGTATCATAGGTTTCGTGATCTTCGCCTCGACCCAGCCCATGCTGGCCGGCATCCTCAAGTATTTCGTCGACGGCCTGAGCAATCCCGAAGCGGTACTGTTCCCCAATGTGCCCTACCTGCGCGACCTGCAACTGCTGCAGGCGGTACCCATACTGATCGTGCTGATCGCCGCCTGGCAGGGCCTGGGCTCCTACTTGGGCAACTACTTCCTGGCCAAGGTATCGCTGGGCCTGGTCCACGACCTGCGCGTGGAGCTGTTCAACAAGCTGCTGGTACTGCCCAACCGCTACTTCGACACGCACAACTCCGGCCACCTGATTTCGCGCATCACCTTCAACGTGACCATGGTGACCGGCGCTGCGACCGATGCCATCAAGGTGGTGATCCGCGAAGGCCTGACGGTGGTGTTCCTGTTCATCTACCTGATCTGGATGAACTGGCAACTGACCCTGGTCATGCTGGCCATTCTGCCGCTGATCGCCGTCATGGTCGGCAGCACCAGCAAGAAATTCCGCAAGCAGAGCAAGAAGATTCAGGTCGCCATGGGCGATGTGACCCACGTGGCATCCGAGACCATCCAGGGCTATCGGGTGGTGCGCAGCTTCGGCGGTGAAGGCTACGAGCAGAACCGCTTTGCCAAAGCCAGCCAGGGCAACACCGACAAGCAACTGCGCATGACCAAGACCGGCGCGATCTACACGCCGATGTTGCAGCTGGTGATCTACACCGCCATGGCTGTGCTGATGTTCCTGGTGCTGTACATGCGTGGCGATGCCACGGCCGGTGATCTGGTGGCCTACATCACCGCAGCCGGTTTGCTGCCCAAGCCGATCCGCCAGCTGTCGGAAGTCAGCTCCACGGTGCAGAAGGGCGTGGCCGGTGCCGAAAGCATCTTCGAGCAGCTGGACGTCCCCCCCGAGCTGGACACCGGCACAGTGGAGCGCGAGCGCGTTGGCGGTTCGCTGGAAGTGCGCAACCTGAACTTCACTTACCCCGGCACCGATCGCCAAGTGCTCAGTGACATCAACTTCACCGCCAAGCCGGGGCAGATGATTGCGCTGGTGGGGCGTTCGGGCAGTGGCAAGTCGACCCTGGCCGGGTTGATCCCGCGCTTCTATCACCACAATCAAGGTGAAGTGTTGCTCGATGGCGTGGAGATTGCCGACTACCAGCTGCGCAACCTGCGCCGGCATATCGCGCTGGTGACCCAGAGCGTGACACTGTTCAACGACAGCGTGGCCAACAACATTGCCTACGGTGACCTGGCCGGTGCGCCGCGCGAAGACGTGGTGGCGGCGGCGGCCGATGCCTATGCCAAGGAATTCATCGACCGTCTGCCCGAGGGTTTCGACACGCAGGTGGGCGAGAACGGCGTGCTGTTGTCCGGTGGCCAGCGCCAGCGCCTGGCGATCGCCCGGGCGTTGCTCAAGAATGCCCCGGTGCTGATTCTGGATGAAGCGACCTCGGCGCTGGATACCGAATCGGAGCGACATATCCAGGCTGCGCTGGACCATGTGATGAAAGGGCGGACCACCTTGGTGATCGCCCACCGACTGTCGACCATCGAAAAGGCCGACCAGATTCTGGTGATGGACCAGGGCCGCATCGTCGAGCGCGGCACGCACGCGCAGTTGCTGGCGCAGAACGGCTATTACGCCAGGTTACACGCCATGGGCCTGGACGAACCTGCGAAAACCGACATCACCTGAGCCCTACAGGACTGCGATTTCCCTATGGCATTACGCTATTGCGCGTGATTGCGGTCCCCTTGCAGGAGCGGTCATCGGCCGCGAATCGGACGGCTCGGTGTGTCAGGTGATACGCGGCGTTCCCTTCGCGGCCACTGGCCGCTCCTACGGGGATCACTGCTCGCACATGGTAATCCGCGGCGCACCCTTCGCGGCCACTGGCCGCTCCTACGGGGATCACTGCTCCCGAGGTGGGGTGGGGGGCCTATCGGGTGCTTGCGTGTTAATATCGCCGCCCTGTTCATTTTGTATGTGGGTTGCCCATGAAGTTATCCATGCCGCGATTCGAGTCGGCCCCTGTATTGGTGGTCGGCGATGTCATGCTCGACCGTTACTGGCATGGCGGTACTTCGCGCATCTCCCCGGAAGCACCGGTGCCGGTGGTCAAGGTCGAACAGATCGAGGATCGGCCTGGTGGTGCCGCCAACGTTGCGTTGAACATCGCCGCACTGGGTGCGCCGGCTTCCCTGGTGGGTGTGACCGGTACCGACGAGGCCGCCGACAGCCTGGGCAACAGCTTGAAGGCTGCCGGCGTCACAGCGGTGTTCCAGCGCATTGCCCACCAGCCGACCATCGTCAAGTTGCGGGTCATGAGCCGCCATCAACAACTGTTGCGCATCGACTTCGAAGAAGCGTTTGCCACTGACCCGGTAGCGCTGGGCAACGAAGTCGAAGCGTTGCTCGAGGGCGTCAAGGTGCTGGTGCTGTCGGACTATGGCAAGGGCGCGCTGAAAAACCATCAGGCGCTGATTCAGGCGGCGCGCGCGCGCAACATTCCCGTGCTGGCCGACCCCAAGGGCAAGGATTTCTCGATCTATCGAGGCGCCAGCCTGATCACGCCCAACCTCAGCGAATTCGAAACCATCGTCGGCGGTTGCGCCGATGAGGCAGAACTGGTGGCCAAAGGCGCCGCGCTGATGAGCGAGCTGGATCTGGGCGCACTGCTGGTGACCCGTGGCGAGCACGGCATGACCCTGTTGCGCCCTGATCATCCGGCCCTGCACTTACCCGCGCGGGCCCGTGAAGTGTTCGACGTGACTGGTGCCGGCGATACCGTAATCTCCACCCTGGCAGCGGCCATCGCCGCAGGCGAAGAGTTGCCCCATGCGGTGGCCCTGGCCAATCTGGCGGCGGGCATCGTGGTCGGCAAGCTGGGTACGGCGGCGATCAGCGCACCTGAACTGCGCCGTGCCATCCAGCGCGAGGAAGGTTCGGAACGCGGCGTGTTGAGCCTCGAGCAGTTGCTGCTGGCGATCGACGATGCGCGGGCGCACAACGAGCGCATCGTGTTCACCAATGGCTGCTTCGATATCCTCCATGCGGGCCACGTGACGTATCTGGAGCAGGCCCGCGCTCAGGGTGACCGGCTGATCGTGGCGGTCAACGATGACGCGTCGGTGAGCCGTCTGAAAGGGCCGGGTCGGCCGATCAACAGCGTCGACCGGCGCATGGCGGTGTTGGCCGGGCTCGGGGCGGTGGACTGGGTGATCAGTTTTGCCGAAGGTACACCGGAAAACCTGCTGACCCATGTACGCCCGGATGTGCTGGTGAAGGGAGGGGATTATTCGATGGAGCAAGTGGTAGGTGCCGATATCGTGGCCGCCTATGGCGGCACGGTAAAGGTACTGGGGCTGGTGGAAAACAGCTCGACCACCGCCATCGTCGAGAAAATCCGCAGCCGTTGAAGCGTCAGGTTTTACCACGTTCCCGCAAATGCACCGTGTCCACCGCCGACGCGGCTCGCGCCGCTGCTACAGGGACCGCGTCCACCGCCGACGCGGCTTGCGCCGCTGCTACAGGGACCGCGTCCACCGCCGACGCGGCTCGCGCCGCTGCTACAGGGACCGCGTCTACCGCCGACGCGGCTTGCGCCGCTGCTACAGGGACCGCGTCTACCGCCGACGCGGCTCGCGCCGCTGCTACAGGGACCGCCTCCACCGGCGACGCGGCTTGCGCCGCTGCTACAGAGACCGTGTCCATCGCCGACGCGGCTCGCGCCGCTGCTACAGGGACCGCGTCCACCGGCGACGCGGCTTGCGCCGCTGCTACAGGGACCGCGTCCACCGGCGACGCGGCTTGCGCCGCTGCTACAGGGACCGCGTCCACCGCTGACGCGGCTTGCGCCGCTGCTACAGGGACCGCGTCCACCGCTGACGCGGCTTGCGCCGCTGCTACAGGGACCGTGTCCACCGCCGACGCGGCTTGCGCCGCTGCTACAGGGACCGTGTCCACCGCCGACGCGGCTTGCGCCGCTGCTACAGGGACTGCGTCCACCGCCCCCCCCTGTAGCAGCGGCGCAAGCCGCGTCCGGCCGCACCGCGGTGTTCCAGGCACACCGCATGACGGTATTCGGTAGGGGCAATGGGATTACTTGTGCAGACCGCTGCGCACCTTGCGAACCAGCACCCGCGCCTTGACCTTGAATTTTTGCAGGCTGGTACGCGGCTTCTTCGGGATGGCCAGGCCTTTTTCCGCCACCCAGTCGCGCCAGCGCACGCGTTCGTCGCGGACCAACCAACCTTCTTGTGCAGCGAAACTCTCGGCCAGGTAAACGCCCCGTGTGCCTGCGGCGTGCAGCTTGTCCTTCTTCAGGGTGTACAGCTCGGCGACCGGCTGACCGTCCTTCAGCGGGATCAGGTACAGGTCGGGCCTGCTCCGGCTCAGGCGGGTGATCAGCTCTCCTTTTTCCAGGCGCTCCTCCACATGGAACAGGCTGAGCCCCTTGGCCTGGGGCGGCACCTCCAGGCGCAGGTCGTAGACCAATTGCAACGAAGCCGTCGGCACGTGCACGTAGGCCCGGGGCCGCTCGATCAGGTTCAGGCTGCCACAACGCACCGGGCGTGCCGCGCCGGAACGGGTGCTCAAGCGAAAGGGCAGGGGCTCGTGATAGCGCAGCACCTGGTCATACGGCGTCGGCAGCCAGGTGTCGTTGAAACGCCCGCCCAGCCAGCCTTCCGAAGTCTCCAGCAGACACTCCTCGGCGATTTCCTGAATGGCCGTGTGCAGCGGCAGATTCACCTCATGGGCCGGCACATAGCCGGAGATCAGCTTGAGCACCACATCGCCGCGGTCTTCGCGGCGTTGACGCACCAGCACCCAGTAGTCGCGGCCACGCCAGTTCAAGGTCAGCCGGACCGACACGCCGAGGTTGGCCAGCTCCACGCGAAAGCGTTCGCTGTCACTCACCTCGACCGGTTTGCGCCGTTCCAGAGTCTGAGCGAAATTCAACGGCATGCCCACGGCTTCGTAACTCAGGGCTTCGGGCGTGGCTTCGACGGCAAGGGGCAGGGTCTTGAAATTGCCAGGGTTCTTTCGTGTCAGGGTACGCGGCATTACGGCTCCTTCTTGCGTCGGGGTCGGCCGCGTCGGCGGCGTCAATTCCTGAGTAGCACGGCAGCGGCTGTCGCTACGTTGTGGGACAGGTGCAGCGGATTTATCGTTCCGACAATAGCACTGGCGACCCCAGGGTGGGCGAACAGCAGCTCGAAGCTGGCACGCACCGGATCGACCCCCGGTGCCAGGCAGGCATGGCCGCTGGCCAAGGCCTTTTTCACCAGGATGGCCTTGCCGTGGGCAGCTGCGTAGTCGAGCACCGGGCGCTCGGACTGCTCGCTCAGGTTGTAGGTGACCATGGCGCAGTCCCCGGTTTCCAAGGCTTTCAGCCCGCCCTGAACGGTCTTGCCGGAAAAGCCGAAGCCACGAATCTTGCCTTCGGCTTTCAGTGCCGCCAACGTCTGGTACACCTCACTGCCCTCGAGAATCTCCAGATCGTTGCCGTCCGAATGCACCAGCAACAGATCGATGAAGTCTGTTTCCAGGCGTTTCAGGCTGCGCTCCACCGAGAACCGCGTGTGCTCGGCACTGAAATCGAAGCGTGACTGGCCGGCCTCGAACTCTTCTCCCACCTTGCTGACGATGACCCACTCCTGACGCTGGCCACGCAGCAACGGGCCCAATCGCTCTTCGCTGATGCCGTAGGCCGGCGCGGTGTCGATCAGGTTGATGCCCAGCTGACGCGCCTGGTCGAGCAACATGCGCGCTGCGCTATCGTCGGGGATGGTGAAGCCGCTGGGGTATTTCACCCCTTGGTCGCGGCCCAACTTCACCGTGCCCAGCCCCAGGGGAGACACCCGCAGGCCGGTGTCGCCCAGCGGGCGGTGCAGATCGTGCAGGGTCGGCAGGCTCATGGCAGCAGTTCATCCCAGACAGGTGTGGCCAGGGCCGGCTTGGGCAGTTCGGGCAGAGGCGCATGCGCGAGGGGCGAAATGCCGTCGCGCTGCAAAGCGCCGATGACCCGGTCGGCGAAGTCGGGCGCCAGCGCCAGCTTGGTCGGCCAGCCCACCAGCAAACCGGGCTGATCGGCCAGAAAGGCGTTGTCCGGGCGCACCAGCCCCGACTGCGCGGGTTCGGCGCGATTGACCCGCAAGGTGGCCCAGCGCATCTGGCTTTGATCGACCCACGGCAACAGGTGCGCGATTTCCTTCTGCGCGGCGGCGATCTGCTGCGCCGGTTCGCGGGCCACGCCGTCGGCCTCGGCGATCTCGCCACCCAGGTACCAGACCCATTGGCCGTCTGCCCCCGGATGGGTGGTGACGGTGATGCGCGGCTTCGGTCCACCGCCCAGGCAATGGGCATACAACGGTTTCAGGTTGGCGCCCTTGGCCAGGACCATGTGCAGTGGCCGACGCTGCATTGCCGGTTGTTCTATACCCAGCGCGGTCAACAGGGCCTGGGTGCCTTCGCCGGCACTGAGCACCACGCGCTGGGCACGAATCATCCGGCCATCGACGATTAGCCCAGCCAGCCGGCCCTGGTCATACAAAGGCTCGATGCGCTCGCCGGCCAGCAGCCCATCACCGGCCAGCTCGGCCAGCCGCGCGACCAGGCTGGGCACGTCGACCACCAGCTCGGCCAGACGGTAGACCTTGCCCTTGAAGGCGCGGTCCTGCAACGCCGGTGGCAACTGCTCGCCCTTGACCTGATCGACCCGACCACGCACGGCCTTGCTGGCGAAGAAGCTGGTGAGGTTGCCCGCCAGGGTGCCCGGCGACCACAGGTAGTGCGCCTCGGACAGCAGCCGCACACCCGAAAGATCGAGTTCGCCCTCACCGGCCAGCGCTTCACGCCAGCGCCGCGGCATGTCGGCAATCGCTTCGGACGCCCCGGTGAGCGCGCCGTGCAGGGCGTATTTGGCGCCGCCGTGAATGATCCCCTGGGCCTTGAACGTCTGCCCGCCGCCCAGGCGCGCGTTCTCCACCAGCACCGTCGAATAGCCCAGGGCGCGCAGCCGCGCGTTGAGCCAGAGCCCGGCGACACCGGCGCCGACGATGACGATATCAGTGGACAGTTCAGACGGCATTGCAGACCTCGCAGGCTTGGACAGGCGGGGGAGTATACAGCCTCAGTGCCCGGTGGTTTTCGAGAACAGCTGGATCACCACCACGCCCAGCACGATCAACGCCATGCCGAGCATGGCCGGCAGGTCGAGCTTCTGCCCGTAGATGAACAGCGCGGCGACGCTGACCAGCACGATGCCCATGCCGGCCCAGATGGCGTAGGCGATACCCACCGGCACGGTGCGCACTACCAGGGTCAGCATCCAGAAGGCGATGCCATAGCCGACCACCACCAGGATCAGCGGCAGTGGCGTGCTCAGGCCCTTGACTGCCTTCATGGACACGGTGGCGATCACTTCGGCGCAGATGGCGATGGCAAGAAAAACATAGGCGTTCATGGTGGAGCTCCTTTTCGATGCAGGCATTCTAGGCGATGCGCGGCCACTGGGGGCTGGTCCCTTTCGAACCGTCAGCGGTCAATCGGTTCGTGCGGTGTCTGCCGGTGCTTGGTCAAGCACGGCGACCTGAGTAAACTTCGCCGCCATGAACAGAACTCTCTACACCTTGCTGTTTCACCTGGGGCTGCCGTTGCTGGCCGTGCGTCTATGGCTGCGCGCGCGCAAGGCACCGGCCTACGGGCAGCGCCTCGGCGAGCGTTTCGCCTACCGGCTGCCGGCGATGCAGCCGGGCGGCATCTGGGTGCACGCCGTGTCGGTGGGCGAGAGCATTGCCGCAGCGCCGATGATCCGCCAGTTGCTGCTGCGCCACCCCGAGCTGCCGATCACCGTGACCTGCATGACCCCGACCGGGTCGGAGCGCATCCAGGCACTGTTCGCCGGCGAGCCACGTATCCAGCACTGCTACCTGCCGTACGATCTGCCCTGGGCGTCCGGCCGCTTTCTCGACCACGTGCGGCCGCGCCTGGCAGTGATCATGGAAACCGAACTGTGGCCCAATCATATTCACCAGTGCGCCCGCCGCGGCATCCCGGTGGCGTTGGCCAATGGTCGGCTTTCCGCGCGTTCGGCCAAAGGCTATGCCCGCTTCAAAGGCCTGACCGCGCCGATGCTGGCCGAGATGAGCTTGCTGGCGGTGCAGACTGCAACCGAGGCGCAACGCTTCCTGGACTTGGGCGCACGTCCGGAATGCGTGCAGGTGACGGGCTCGATCAAGTTCGACCTCAGCGTCGACCCGGCCGTGCCCGTGCGCGCAGCCCGGTTGCGCGAGCAGTGGCAGGCACAAGACCGTCCGGTGTGGATCGCTGCCAGCACCCACGAAGGTGAGGATGCGGTGATATTGGCCGCCCACCGGCAACTGCTGGCCAGCCATGCCGATGCCTTGCTGATTCTGGTTCCGCGGCACCAGGAGCGTTTCGCTTCGGTCCACGGGCTGTGCCAGGCGCAAGGGTTCAGTACGGTGCAGCGTTCGCTCGAGCAAGCGGTTACGGCGACTACCCAGGTGTTGTTGGGCGATACCATGGGCGAGCTGCTGTTCCTCTATGCACTGGCAGACGTTGCCTTCGTTGGCGGCAGCTTGGTGGAGAACGGTGGGCATAATCCGCTGGAACCGGCAGCCCTGGCCAAGCCGGTGTTGAGCGGGCCGCACATGTTCAACTTTCTCGAAATAGGCGCGATGCTGCGCGAGGCCGGGGCGCTGGTCGAAGTCGACGACGCGCAAGGCTTGGCAACGGCGCTGCGGCGGTGGCTGGAGCTGCCTCGCGAAGCGGTGCGCAGCGGGCAGGCTGGGCTGGACGTGATGCGAGCCAACCAGGGTGCATTGAAGCGGCTGCTCGATGGTCTCGACGCCCAGCTCTAGGGCTTGGGTGATACAGCCGCGTGCGGAACGCCGAGGATTGCCCGAGGTCTGTTATGCATCGACCTCAAGGAGCTGCATCATGGACATCATTCGCATCATTTTCGCCATTCTTCTGCCGCCAGTCGGCGTGTTCATGCAAGTCGGATTCGCCGGCGCGTTCTGGCTGAACATCCTGCTGACCCTGCTGGGCTACATTCCTGGCATCATCCACGCGGTGTACATCATCGCCAGCAGAAGGTAATGCCGCTCCCGGTGCGCTCGTCTGCCTGACGACCGCACCGGTACCCGTTCAAAGCAGATCGGATAGCCCGCGGTCGTCCTCCTGCATGACCTTCAGGTAGAAGCGCCATTCATGCTCCAAAGCATGGGCCAGGTTGGCTGCATTGCGAAAGCCGTGCCGTTCCTCGTCATAGTAGTGCGCTTCCACCGGCACACCTCCCGCCTGCAACGCGGCGACCATGTCACGAGTCTGCTGCGGCACCACCACTACATCCAACTCTCCCTGAAAGAAAATCACCGGGGCTGTGATTCGATCGGCGTGCAGCAGCGGAGTGCGCTCTTCGTAGCGCTGTCGGTCGCTGTCCGGGTCGCCGATCAGCCAGTCCAGGTAGTCGTTTTCGAACTTGTGGGTGACGCGCCCCAACGCGGCCGGATCGCTCACGCCGTACAGGCTGGCGCCGGCCCGGAACACCTTGGCGAACGCCAGTGCACACAGCACGGTATAGCCGCCCGCGCTGCCACCGCGTACGAACGCGCGTTGCGCATCGATGCGGCCTTGCATGGCCAGATAGTCGACCACGGCGCAGGCGTCCTGCACGTCGGTTTCGCCCCAGCGCAAGTGCAGGGCATGGCGGTAGGCACGGCCATGGTTGCTGCTGCCGCGATAATTGAGGTCGGCCACGGCGAAACCGCGCTGGGTCCAGTATTGGATGCGCGGGTCGAAGACCGGGTAGCACGCCGAGGTCGGACCGCCGTGGATGAACACCACCAATGGCGGATGGCGCTCGTCGCCCTGCGCGGCATAGAAGAAGCCGTGAGCCTGCTCACCGCCGCTGGGGTAGCTCAGCGGCTGCGGTAGGCTGACCTGCGCGGCCGGCAGCGGCGAATACCCGCCCGCCAGGATGCGCAGGCTGTGGTCGTGCCGGTCGATGGCAATCACGGCCGAAGGCTGCAAGGGTGAACCGGCGATGGCGTAGAGCTGGTCGGCATCCATGGCCAACGCGCGAAACCGCGTGAACTCCCCACTGTAATCCAGGCAATGGCCCTGTACATCGCACAGGCCCAGGCGGCCGAAACCGTCGTCGAACCAACTCGCCAGATAGCCCTGATCGGCAGCCGGGAGCCAGGTGCAGGCACCCAGTTGCCAAGGCGCCGCGGCATGATCGGCAAGCGCCGCGGGCAGTGGCGCCCAGTTGTCGTCGACCTCTGCCCACGGCTGCCAGAAGCCGTTCGCATCGGACAGGCAATACAGCCGACCCTGTTCATCGAAGCGCGGCTGCTGCAGGCTGAAACCGCTGGCCACGCATTCCGCCACGGCCGCCAGTTCGCTGCACATCAGCCGCGTCTGGGTCCAGGGTTGATGCGGGCGGTCCCACTCGATCCAGGCCAGACGGGTGCCGTCCGGGCTCAACACCGGCGAGGCGTAGAAGTCGGCACCTTCGGCCAGCACGCGGTGACGCTCGCTGGCCAGGTCGATGGCCACCAGGCGATGAGTGTCGCCGTCTTCCTCCACCGTCAGCACTTGGCCTGCGGCATATTCCAGCCCCCCGTAGCGCTTCTGGCCGAAGCTCAACGGTTGCGGCAGGCCGCCGGTCACCGGCTGACGGTAGAGCTGCTGGTCGGCCTCGTTGACGAACACCAGTTCGTCGTTCGCCAGGCAGAACGACCCACCGCCGTATTCGTAGACCCGGCTGCGCGCGCTGTAACCGTCGGGCGTCAGGCAAACCGCCACACCGTCCTGCTCGGTCCACAGGCGGCAGGCGCCATCCTGGGGACGGAACTCGTTCCAGAACACGCCAGCAGGGCCGACCCGAAGTTCGGCGAAATCGGTCCCGGCAGCTACGGCCTGGGAGGCGCTGAAGCGGTCATGCTTTGGCGATGAGGCGTGAGTTTCGGTCATTGCGAAAGGCCAATTGTTCGATCGTCTGGGTAGCGTGTTCCGCTTCTTCACGAGCCCGCAGGATCACGCCATGGTGGGGCGACTTGCTGCACACCGGGTCGGCGTTGGCGGCATCGCCGGTCAGCATGAAAGCCTGGCAGCGACAGCCACCGAAGTCCTTCTCTTTCTCGTCGCACGAGCGGCATGGCTCGGGCATCCAGGCATAGCCGCGGAAGCGATTGAAGCCAAAAGAGTCGTACCAGATGTGCTGCAGGCTGTGATCGCGCACGTTGGGAAACTCCACCGGCAGCTGACGCGCGCCGTGGCACGGCAGCGCGGTGCCATCGGGCGTTACGGTGAGGAAAATGCTGCCCCAGCCGTTCATGCAGCCCTTGGGGCGTTCTTCATAGTAGTCGGGCGTGACGAAAATCAGCTTGCAGGCGCTGCCGGCCGCTTCCAGCTTGGCGCGGTATTCATTGGTAACGCGTTCGGCACGCACCAGTTGTTCACGGGTGGGCAACAGGCCGGCACGGTTGAGCTCGGCCCAGCCGTAGAACTGGCACGTGGCGAGTTCGACGAAGTCGGCCTCCAGGGCCACGCACAGCTCGATGATGCGGTCGATCTTGTCGATGTTGTGCCGGTGGGTCACGAAATTCAGCACCATCGGATAGCCGTGGGCTTTCACTGCACGGGCCATTTCCAGCTTCTGCGCGAAGGCTTTTTTCGAGCCGGCCAGCAGATTGTTGACCTGCTCGTCGCTGGCCTGAAAGCTGATCTGGATATGATCCAGACCGGCGACCTTGAAGTCGGCGATCTTCTGTTCGGTCAGGCCGATGCCCGAGGTGATCAGGTTGGTGTAGAACCCCAGGCGCCGGGCTTCGCCGATCAGCTGCGCGAGGTCCTGGCGCACCAGCGGCTCGCCACCGGAGAAACCGATCTGCGCGGCGCCCATTTCGCGGGCTTCGGCCATCACCTTGAACCACTGCTCGGTGCTCAGTTCCTTGCCTTGGGCGGCGAAGTCCAGGGGGTTGGAGCAGTACGGGCATTGCAGCGGGCAGCGGTAGGTCAGTTCCGCCAGCAGCCACAGCGGCAGTCCGACTTCAGGCGTGGGTGGCAGGCTGGGCAAGTTCGATCCAGTGCTGTGCACGGGCGACCTCCATGAATTGCTCGATATCGATGGCCAACTCGGGCACACCGGGGAACTGCGCGTCGAGCTCGGCGATGATCGCGGCCACGCTGCGCTGGCCGTCGATCAGGCCGCCAATGGCACTGGCACTTTCGTTGAGCTTGATCATGCCCTCGGGGTACAGCAGCACGTGGCCTTTCTGCGCCGGCTCGTACTGGAACCGGTAGCCCTGGCGCCAGCGCGGGGTTTGTAGACGATCGAAGCTCATAGGGCGATCCCCTTGTGCCAGACACGCTGGTCGGTAACGCTGTGATAGGGCGGACGGTTCAGCTCGTAGGCCATGCTCATGGCGTCGAGCATGCTCCACAGGATGTCCAGCTTGAACTGCAGGATTTCCAGCATACGCTGCTGGCCCGCAACCGTGGTGTAGTGCTGCAGGGTGATGTGCAGACCATGTTCCACGTCGCGCCGGGCCTGGCCCAGGCGCGTGCGGAAGTATTCGTAGCCGGCCGGGTCGATCCACGGGTAGTGGGCTGGCCAGCTGTCGAGGCGCGACTGATGGATCTGCGGCGCGAACAGCTCGGTCAGCGAACTGCTCGCCGCTTCCTGCCAGTTGGCCCGGCGGGCGAAATTGACGTAGGCGTCCACGGCGAAACGTACGCCAGGCAATACCAGCTCCTGAGAGCGCAACTGGTCGGGATCCAGGCCCATGGCCTGGCCCAGGCGCAGCCAGGCTTCGATGCCGCCGTCTTCGCCGGGGGCACCGTCGTGGTCGAGCAGGCGCTGGATCCACTCGCGACGGATCTCGCGGTCCGAGCAGTTGGCCAGGATGGCTGCGTCCTTGAGCGGGATGTTGACCTGATAGTAGAAACGGTTGGCCACCCAACCCTGGATCTGCTCGCGGCTGGCGCGGCCTTCGTACATGGCCACGTGATAGGGGTGGTGGATGTGGTAATACGCACCCTTGGCACGCAAGGCCTGCTCGAATTCGGCGGGGGTCATGGGGGTGTCGGACATTGCGGTTCTCCTGGGGAATGGGGCGCCACTACAACTCGATGCTCATCCCATCGAACGCCACTTCGACACCGCGCTTGGCCAGTTCGACGCGCTGTGGCGAGTCTTCGTCCAGGATCGGGTTGGTATTGTTGATGTGGATCAGCACCTTGCGCTGGCGCGGCAGGCCTTCCAGCACTTCCAGCATGCCGCCGGGGCCGCTCTGCGCCAGGTGACCCATCTCACGTCCGGTCCGGGTGCCAACGCCACGTCGCTGCATTTCATCGTCGTCCCACAGGGTGCCGTCTACCAACAGACAATCCGCTCCGGCCATGCGTTCGAGCAACGCGTCGTCGACCTGGCCCAGGCCCGGCGCATAGAACAGCGTGCCACCGGTACGCGTGTCTTCCACGATCAAGCCCAGGTTGTCGCCCGGATGCGGGTCGAAGCGGTGGGGCGAGTAGGGCGGGGCGGCACTGCGCAGCGGCAGCGGGGTGAAACGCAGGTGCGGGCACGCCGGAATCACGAAGCTGCCTTCAAGCTCGATGCGCTGCCAGTCCAGCCCGCCATTCCAGTGGCTGAGCATGTTGAACAACGGAAAGCCGGTGCTCAGGTCCTGATGCACCATGTCGGTACACCAGACTTGATGCGGGCAGCCTTCGCGCAGGCTGAGCAGCCCGGTGGTGTGGTCGATCTGGCTGTCGAGCAGCACGATGGCCTGGATCCCGGTATCGCGCAGGGCTCGGCCTGGCTGCATCGGCGCAAAACCTTGCAGTTGTGCGCGAATGTCCGGCGAGGCATTGCACAGCACCCAGTTGACCCCATCGTCGGACAGGGCAATGGACGACTGCGTGCGCGCATGGGCGCGCAGGCTGCCATCGCGAAAGCCGCTGCAATTGGCGCAATTGCAGTTCCACTGGGGAAAGCCGCCGCCGGCGGCGGAGCCAAGAATCTGGATATACATGGAGAACTCGCAGCATCAAGCCTGGAAATGAAAACGCCCCGGTCAGTGACTGGCCGAGGCGTTGCGTTGCAACTGAAGCTTAGCGGCTTGCGAAGTACATGGTGACTTCGAAGCCGATGCGCAGATCAGTGTAAGCAGGTTTGGTCCACATAAGAGATCTCCTTCTAGGTTGATGGGCTTGTAGCATTAGTCCGCCCCGACCGTAGGACGTTCAATGCTCCTTGGGCGACTATGTTACTAAATAAGATAGGCGCCTACGGTTAATTATTCGATAAAGTCCGTTACCTGCCTGGTAACGATCGCTGCGCCGGCAGCCACGCAGGCTCCACCGCAGGGCCTGTAGCCAGGCACAGCCAGCCACCGGTGCCGCTGGCCAGTTGCTGCGCCGCCTGTTGCAGATCGCTCGGGCGCAGCTCGCGCACCGCCCGCTGCAGGGCAGCCAGATAGTCGGCGCCATGGCCGGCCTGGCAAGCCTGCCAGAGCAGATCGGCCAGGGGCAGCAGGTCCATTTGCGAGCGCTCGTGACGATTGGCCAGTTCTTCGCGCTGGGTGTCCAGCGCCGCAGGCTTGCAGGCCTCGACCAGCGTCGGCAGGGTTTCGATGAAGGTCTGCACATGGCCGAGAATATCGGCCAGCGGTGCATGAGGCGACTGAACGCCGAACACCAGACCCGTGCGCCCCGCCACCTGGCGCAGGCCGCTGAACACGGCGTAGCCCAGTTGCAGCTCGCCCCTCAGGCGCTGGTAGAACGGCGTCTGGCACAGCTGCGCGAGCAGGCGCCAGGCCGCTTCGTCGGCAATGCTCTGGCTGGGTACCGGGCAGAACAGCAGCAATGCATGTTCGCTCGATTGGCACGGCACGTGGCTCCAGCTGCGCCCCGAATGGGCCGGATGCGGTTGCGCAAGATGCGGGCTGGCCGTGCCGGGCATCTTGCGCAACGCATTGTTCAGCGCACTGCGTTCGCCGTCGTCCATGCCGACCGCCAGGCCATCCCAGCGCGCCGCGCCCCACAGCTTCTGCAGCGCCAGGGGGCGCAGGTCTTCATCGGAGGTACGGCTGTGGAAATAACCCAGGCTGTGGTCGGGCAGGCGCTTGAGCAGTTCCTTGATGGGGGTCAGGGTTGCGCTCGGCGGTTCCTGCCCGGCCTGATGCCAGACCTCCGGGGCGGGTATGGCGAGCAGCTCCAGGGCCTGTTCGAGCAGCGCCGGAATCGGCGCCTGCACACCACTGAGCTTGAGTTGCCAGTCGTCGCCCAGGCTGCTGAAGACCATTTGCACACCGGCCTGGCGGGCTTCTTCGGTGAGTTTGCGCAAGCTGTCCTGCAGGGTGCGGAACAACCCCTGGTGGCGCGAGGCATTGACCCGCCAGCGCAGGTGCAGCGCCGCTTCGTGGCTGTGTGCCGAAGCGCCGTGCCAGTACGCCAGGCCTTGTGGGTCGGCCACGGGGTGATCCGGGCGCCGGCTGGGGCGCAGGAAGCGATTGCGTGGCGGCAGCCGCCAGCGACCGGCGAGGTCGCGCTCCGGACCGGCTTCCATCGGGTGCAGCAGGTGTTCCGGGCGCAGTTGTTCGAGCACCTCGCGCAGCGCCTGCACGGCTTGTCGGCTCAACTCGCACGGGGTTTCGTCACTGTGATGGCGGGCCAGCTCCAAGGCACTGGCAACCTGCAGACGGCGCTCGTTGAGCAGGCGGAATTCTTCGCGCAGGCCCTGCCAGTCGTCGTGGGCCTGGAAGAACTCTAGCCAGTCGAAGCACAGTTGGCTGATCAGCGCCGTGGCCGTTTCGCCCGCCGGGGTGAGCTTGAATTCGATATTGATCAATGCCTGGTCGGCGAAGCTGTAGAAGGTGCTCAGCTCCAGGCTTTGCACCAGTTGCCGACGGCGCAGCTCGGCCAGCAGCCCGCCGTGCTGACTGGCGCCCAGCCAGGTGCCGAGGAACTCCAGCGCCTGGGTGGCACCACGGGGCAGGTTTTCGCAGGCGAACAGCAGGTTGAAACGGCTGCTGTCCGCACGTTCGACCGCCTCTCCCGGCGTGCCTACCAGCGGCGGCGGGGCGAGCTGTTCGGCGGTATCGCCGGGGCGCAGCGCACCGGCCACTTTTTCGGCCATGGCGCGCAGCTGTTCCAGCGGTTGCGGGCCCACCAGGCACAAGGTCATCTGCCCGGTCTGGTAGAAGCGCCGGTAGAAGCTGCGCAGGTCCTGCTGGAACGAGTCGCGCGGCACCGGCAGGCTGTAGCGGTTGCCGGCGTGGAACGCGCGCAACGGATGCTCGGCGTCCAGCGCACTGGTCAGCCATTGCTGGTGGCGTGCCTCGGGGTCGCGCGACCAGGCGACGAACTCGGCATGCAGCACTTCGCGCTCGCGCAATTGCTCGGCCTGGGTCATGCGCGGATGGCCGAGCATGTCGCACAGGCGCTCCAGGGCGCCGGCGAAGGCGCTCACCGGGACCTCGAAGAAATAGTCGGTGCAGCGCTCGCGCGTGCTGGCGTTGATCTGCCCGCCGTGGTTCTGCACGAAGGCCATCAGGCCATGGTCGCCACTGTGGCGTTCGGTGCCGAGAAAGAACAGGTGTTCGAGGAAATGTGCCAGGCCCGGCCAGGCGGCAGGTACGTCATGGCTGCCCGCAGCGACGCGCATGAAGGCGGCGGCACGCTTGAGACGCGGCTCATGATGCAGGCGCACGTGCAGGCCGTTGTCGAGCACCACGTGTTCTGCGGCCGGCAGTGAAGGATGAGGCATGTCAATTCCCTTTGAGCGGTAAGGCTGTAGGGAATCATCGTAGCGGATTTGCGGGTAGGTGGGGGAGCCGTTCGCGCGGGGATTGCCCAGGCAAAACAGGCTTTTGCGCGGATTGCGGAGAAATTCGCATCTTGGCAAGCGATCTGGCGGTCACCGACGTGGGTCAGCGCCGCCAGAGGCCATCTTCAGCTCAGGTCGGCGCCTGGCTCAGGCCTTGTCGTCCTGCTCGTCCTGCTGCTCGTCATCGTGCTTGAGCGCCGGCTTCATGCCTGGCTGTGGCGCGTGTTCGGCGTTGGGTGCGATCTCTTCGCCGTTGTTCTTCTTTTCCTGCTGGACTTTCTTGTCGTGGGCAACGTTGCGTGGGTCAGTCATGGGAATTCCTGAAGTGGGCAGATGATGCGAAAGCCCATCGGCGCGAAACGCTTACGCTGAGCGCCTGGGCAAGACTTGGAGTCAAGCGCTTGCCAAAGCGTTCAGTGGCGCTTATGTGGTCAGATCACTGGCCCAGTGCATTACCGGTAGCAACCACCGAGGCCGACGGCAGCAACTGGCTGATGAAGCGGTTCCAGCGGGTGATGTCCGAAGGACCGACGAAGACCACGTCCGAGGCCTGCAGGTCGAACTGGCGGGCGAGCAGGAAGGCGGTCGGCTTCTTGGCATTGAGGTAGAACACCGTGGCCGGTTGCTTGGAGCGGTCCTGAGCGCCACGGATCACGTAGATGGCCTCGGCGTTGGCGGTTTCCTGGGACAGGCCACCGGCATTGCCCAGCGCTTCGAGCAGGGTGAAGGTGCTGGTGCCGTAAGTCATCACCTGGGGCGAATTGACTTCGCCGAGCACGTAGACCTTGTTCGCCCGGTTGTTGCCCAGGTGCAGCTGGTCGCCGTTCTTCAGGTAGATGCCGTTGAGCTTGGAGTCCTTGCGGTTCAGGGTGTCGATGTCCAGCAGGTACTCGTGCCCGTCGCGCTTGAGGATCAGCCCGGCCAGGTTGCCGCTGCCATCGTCGCCACCGGCGCGGCTGACCGCTTCGATCAGCGACAGCGGCACGTTGTTCAGAACCTGCGGGCCGGCGTTCTTGAACGAACCGGAAAACACCACGCGCTGGCTGGCGTAGTTCTGCACGTTGACGTCCACCTGGGTGTCGGTCAGGAAGCGCGACAGGGCGCGTTGCAGGTCATTGCGCAGTTCGCTGACCGTCTTGCCCTCGGCCTGGATGGAGTTGATGAACGGGTAGTACACGGTACCGTCGTTGCGCACGATCTGCGTGCCCTGGGCGCGTGGCTCCTGGTTGGTCGGCGAATTCAGCTCTACGTGGTCCCAGACCGTGATCTGCAGACCGTCGCCGGCGCCGATGCGGTAGTCGCCCGGCGTGTAGCCATACAGCGCTGCCGGTACCGGTTCGGGCCGGTACAGGCTCTGATGCTGCGCGACCGTCTGCGCGTTGATCGGCAGGACCGTTACCGGTCCGGTTGTGCCGATGTCGTCGGCGGCATCCTCGGGCGTCATGTGTTGCCCTGGGGAAAACACACATCCTTGCAGCAGCACGGCGAACAACGCGACTACGAATACAGTTCGTTTCATTGCAATCTTCCTTGGAGAATCAGACTTCTCGCACGGTATTTGGGAGGTTCAGAACAGCGGTGTGGCGGTACAACATGTTCCTGCGCGGCCTAGAGCTTCTGGGCCGCCGCGAGCAGCAGGCCGGTGTCGGCCAGGCCCAATACCGGGTTGCAGTCGAAGGCGTCACCCAGGCGTGCTTCGTTCCAGCGCTGCTCGACGAACTGGCGCATTTCCCGTTCGAAACGCTTTTCCGCGAACTGCAGGGCATTCTCGCGGCAGGTGCGCGCATTGAAGCGCGACGCCTGGCTTTCGAACGTTTCGATGGCGGCCGTCAAGGCAGCCACTGTCTGCTGGTAATAGAACACACCGGTGGGGTTGTCGTCGTTGAGCCCGCGTACGGTTTCGAGGGTGCCGCCACGGCCGAAGGCAATCACCGGCGTACCGCAGGCCTGGGCCTCGACCGGGCTGATGCCGAAATCCTCTTCGGCGGCAAAGACGAAGCCTCGGGCGTTCTGCATGTGCTCGCGCAATACCTCGAACGACTGATAGCCCATCAGCGTGACGTTGGGGCCGCACACGGCGCGGCACTTTTCCATTTCCGGGCCGTCGCCGATGACGATCAGGCGTTTGTCGGGCATGGCGCTGAACGCTTCCACCATCATTGGCACTTTCTTGTACGGCACCATGCGCTGGGCGGTCAGATAGAAATCCTGCTTCTCGGTCTGCAGGTTGAAACCGGTGGTGTCCACCGGTGGGTAGATCACCGTCGATGGACGGCGATAGGCCTTGTCGATGCGTCGACCAATGAACTGCGAGTTGCTGATGAACTCGTCGACACCGGCGGCGGTGCGTTGGTCCCACATGCGCATGTAGTGCAGGATCATCCGCGCCACCTTGCTCTTCAGGCCGGCCAACAGATTGGCTTCGCGCAGGTACTGGTGCTGCAGGTCCCAGGCATAGCGGATGGGCGAATGCACGTAGCTGATGTGCAACTGGTTGGGCCCGGTGAGCACACCCTTGGCCACCGCGTGGCTGCTCGACAGGATCAGGTCGTAGCCGGACAGGTCCAGTTGCTCGATCGCCATGGGCATCAGCGGCAGGTATTTCTGGTAGCGCGTGCGGGCCTTGGGCAGGCGCTGGATGAAGGTCGTGGTGGCGCGCTTGCCCCCCAGGTGCTTGCGGTCTTCGTCACTGAGAAAGTCGATGACCGAGAACAGGTCCGCGTCGGGCCAGATCTTGAGCATCGAAGCCAGCACCTTTTCGGCACCGGCATAGGTGACGAGCCAATCATGGACGATTGCTATTTTCATAGGGCACCTGCAGTTCGGGAATGAGGGGCGCGCTCGGACGAGCACGGGCGTTGAGTCGTTTGCTCAACTTGATGAAAGGCAGTTCGACGAAGCGATAGCTCACGTGCGCAGCCAACAACGACAGCGCGGTGGCAAGCAATGTCACCGACAACGAACGACCGGGAACGCCCAGCAGGTAACGGCACAACAGCTCCATGCTCGGATGCAGCAGGTACAGCGAGTAACTGATGGTGCCCAGCCACAGCAATAACGGTTGATGCAGGCGGATGCGCTGGGTCAGCAACATGAAGCTGCTGATGGCCAACAGATAGGTGAAGCAGTAGCGGAACCAGTACTCGCCATTGCCGGCATCGAAGCCGTAGGCGGCGAAGAAAGTCGGCGGCAGGGCCACGGCATAGGCCAGCAGCAGGCCCTTCACGCAGCGGCGCACCTGGGCATCGGCCTGGCCGAGCAGGCAGTCGCGCCAGATCGAACCGAACAGCATCAGCGACAGCCCCAACGGCAACGCCACCGGCAGCTTGCGTTCGAGCAGCATGCGCATCAGGCCCATGCCCACTGCGGCGGCCAGCAGGGCCAGCGAGCAGGCGGCGCGAAAGCCGGTGCTGCGCAGTCGGCCGATCAGCATCAGGCCCAGGCACAGGGCGTAGAACAGCCACTCGATGAACAGCGTCCAGTACAGCCCCATCACGTCTTCGACGCCCATGGCGGCCTGCAGCATGGTCAGGTTGGCGACCACCTGCTGCCAGCTCGGCAGGGTTTCGCCGGTCAGCGCCAGCATGCTGATGTACAGCGCCAGCGACAGCCAGTAGGCCGGGTACAGGCGCAGCACCCGCGAGACGATGAAGCGCCGTGCGCCGCCCGGCCCCGGTTGCAGGCTGAACGGAATCACCACGCCGCTGAGCAGGAAGAACCAGATGACGCCCAGCTTGCCGATGTCCAGCCAGAAGTACGGCAGCGCGCCGGGGCCCAGCAATGGCTGCCACAGGTGACAGACCACCACCAGCAAGGCGGCGATACCGCGCAGGGCATCCAGATATCCCAGGCGAGTCATGAGTGCTCCTTGCCGCTGGACGGCTGGTTCAGGGTGGCACCGCGTGGACGCCGTACCTGGACACTGTCGATGCGATCGCTGATCAGCCGTGCCGAAGCATCCCAGCTGAACCGCGCCACGTTCTGCAGACCCAGGGTGCGCAAATGCTGGCGAATGGTCAGGCTGTTCAACGCCAGGGCCATGGCCCGGCTGATGTGCTCGACATCCAGCGGGTCGAAGTACAAGGCACTGGACTGCAGCACCTCGGGGATCGAGGCGGCATTGGCCGCCAGCACCGGGCAGCCACAGGCCTGCGCTTCGAGTGGCGGAATGCCGAAGCCTTCATACAGCGAAGGAAACACGAAGGCCGCTGCGCCCTGGTACTGCTCGATCAACTCGGCGTCGCTCAAGCGCCCGAGAAAGCGCACCCGAGCATCGCGCTTGGCCAAGGCTTCCAGATCGGGGTCGGAGAACACTCCACCGCCGCCACCGACGATGCGCAACTGCACCTGGTCGAAACCCTTGAGCTGCAGGAACGCCTGGATCATGCGGCTGAAATTCTTGTGCGCGCTGGGCGAAGACACCGCCAACAGATAACGCGGGCCGCCGGCTTGCAGCGGTTCGCCGGGCTGAAACTCTTCACCCACGGCATTCGGCACCACGAGAATCTTCTGCGCCGCAAAGTTGTAGAACTCGCCGATCTCGCGCTTGGAAAACTGGCTGACCGTGATCAAGGTCTTCAAGCGCTTGAGCAGCAGGGGCGTCATCAGGCGATAGGCCGTGCGGAACTGCCAGGTGTAGCTTTGTGGGTGACGCACGTAGGTGATGTCGTGGTGCGTGGCGATCTGGTTGCCATAGAACAGCGGCGCCGTGGCGCACAGCGACAGCAGCAATGGATTGCCCTGGCTGCGCAGGTAGCGCGGCAGGTCGAGTTGTTCCCACAGGTGACCGGTACGAGTGCCCACGACCTGAGCATCCAGCAGCCGAGCGGTTTCGTGCATGCGCACGCCCGGCGGGGTGACGAACACCAGGTCGTCACGTTGACGCTTGAGCGCCAGGCAGGTCTGCTCGGCGAACCGTTGCACCCCGCGTAGCTCCTGGGTCAGAAAACGTGCATTGATGACAATCATCGGAACATCCTTGGCTCACGCGCTTGCTAGAGGTAGTGCCGCGTCCAACAGGCGCGGTCGATGGCGGCGCACGATGCGCTGCGGTTGAGGCCCACTGCCGCGGGCATCGCGTTTTCTACTGCGTGAACAACCAATTGGCCTTGCCCAGGCTGATGATCTTGGGAAACTCTGAGGCGGTTATCACGGTGGTGCAGTAGTGCTCACCGCAATCCCACGGGTTCTCGCTTTCGCGCATGCCCACGCCGGCCTGGCGGGTGTCGACCAGGCGCGCACCGCCCTTGAGCAATGCACTCGACTCGATCCTGACCTGCCGCGATTGGCCCACGGCCCAGATCACCAGCACCTGCTCGTCGCCCTTGGCGAAGCGCAACTGGTACAGGGAGTCGCTGATCACGCTGTGCCTGGGGTCGTAGCTGTATTGCGACAGGTACGGTGCAATGGCCTTGAGCGTGGTGTACGCCGGCTTGGGGTTGAGATCGTTGTCCAGCAGGCCGAAGTTGTGCTCGCGCTCCTTGGGGTCGCGCCCGTCGTTGTACAGGTCGTACCACCACATGCCCTGGATGGCCGGATGGATGCGGGCCAGAAAGAACCCGCGTGCCAGGTACGCCGCCTGGGTGGTTTCACTGACGCCGCACGGTTCGTCGGCGCTGGGCCAGCTCATTTCCGTGAGGTACAGCGGCACCGGGCGCCGGGCCAGGGTGTCGAGCCGAGTGGAAATGTCGCTGAGCCATTTGATCCAGCTTTCCGGCGTGTTGCCGCCGTGGTCCTTGCGGCAGTGCACGTACGGATGCAGCGACAAACCATCCAGATCATCCATGACCCCGGCCTCCACCAGGCGGTCGGCGAAACCTTCCTGCAAGCCCTGGGTAGTGACTGCACCGGCTATCAGGCGCACGTTCGGATCGTTGCTGCGCAACAGTTCGCTGGTCTCCTTGATCAGCGCGGCATAGTCGCGGCTGAAGGCGTCGCTGCTCGGGTCTTCCAGGTCCCATTCGTTCCAGATCTCGTAGAAGTCCACCTGGCCGCGCAAACGTCGGCTGACGAAGTTCACGTAGTTGGCGAAGGCATCGCGCACGAACGGGCTGCGTGGCTTGGCGTCGCGTTCATACCATTGGTTGCCGTAGCCCAGGATCAGCATGTTGCCGATCTGGCGGTCGCGCAGGGCCTGCAGATAACGCTGCCAGCCCAGTGGAAAGTTCAAACGCTTGGGCTCCAGCTCCACCGTGGACCAGAACAGGTCATCGCGTGCCGATACGATGCCGGCTTCCTTCATGAGCAAGGTCGGCCGTGCCACCGGCCCGGTCGAGTGGAGCAGGTGGGTACCCACACCCACGATGAAATTGTCGGCGGCCTTGGCATGCCCGTGGGTGAACAGCCCCAGCAGTATCCAAACCAAACGTTGCAGCAATCTGGGCATAGAGAGGTTCATGTCAGTTGGAGGCCATCGGGGTAATCATCACGGTTGCTGCGACGTCGTTCGGTAATCAGCCAATGGCTTGGCATGGCCTTGCGGCGCATGGCATGGGCCACGGCCATGCCCAGGAAAAGTCCGCAGACCGGCACTTCGAGCACATCGGTCGTCCAGCCCACTACCACCACGCACAGGGAAATGCTCAGCAGCCCGCGGCCCATCCAGCTGTTCTTGCTGCGCAGCGTCATCAGCAGCGGCAGCAGCAGCGCATACAGCACCGGGCCCATGAGGCCGAAACAGGCCCACAGGTACATGAACAGGCTGTCGGCGACGGCCGGGTACTTGACGTTGTCCACCGGGAACATGTTCACCGCACTGCCGACCATGCCGAAGCCGCCGCCGGTCCAGTTCCAGTCGCGGCGCAGCACTTCATCGGCCAGGCGCGGCCAGGTGTTGATCATGCGGTCGTACAGCGATACCAGGCTGCCTTCGGCGCCACTGGCGGCCAGGCTCGGGTCCAGCGGTGTCCACAAACCGATCAGCGGCAGCGCGGCGCCGACACCGACCAGCACCGCGAACAACACGCGGCAGAGCAGGCGCTGGTTGTACAGCGGCATCACCAGCAGGGTCACCAGGAACGCCGCGGCGGTCGACTTGTTGGTGGTCACCAGAATGGTCGCGAAGGCCAGCGCGAGCAGGCCCAGCATCAACACCTTGGAGCGCATGAAAGCGCTCAGGTACAGGGTGAAGATCGCGGTCAGCGTTGCCGCAGTGGTCGACATCCGGGCGAAGCCCGCAGGCCGGTCGACGCCGTCCGCTGCCCAGGTCATGTTGCCGGTCAGCTCCTGGTCGCCCAGGTTGTAGCTGTAGCCCTTCCACGGCACCGAGAACATGCTGTCCACGTACACACCGGTGATGGTCGCTGCCAGGCACAGGCCGACCGCCCAGCCCAGCAACACGCGGCGCTGCTCCAGATGCTCGCCGCAGACCAGGCCGAACAGCAGCGGGATGTACACGAAGATGCTGAACAGCGGGTTGGCCAACGCTGCGCCGTGCAGCAGGCCAAGGCCGGCCGACAGCACCAGCCCCAGCAGCATTATCCAAAACAGGCGGTGCGCCTTGAAGCTGGTCAGTTCCAACGCGAACAGCACCACACACAGCACTTTGGGCAAGTACAGCAGGGCCGAGATGCCGGCCTGGTCGAAGTAATAGCGCAAGGCGCCGGAAAACGTTTCGGCCAGCAGCAGGCCGATCGCGGTCCAGACCACCAGCGTCGACTTGTTCACCGCAAGTCGCGCTGCCGGCGCCTCAAAGTGACTGAGTGACAGGGCTGATTTCATGATGGACATTTCTTCTTTGCAGAACATCGAGGAACAGCTGTTGGTAACTGTCGAGCATCCGTTCCTGGTCGAGCAGATGCTCGACGCTGTCACGTGCCTGGGCGGCCAGGCGTTCGCGCAGTTCGGGGTCGCGGTACAACTGCAGCATCGCCAGGCCCAGGGTCTGCGGCTCTTCGGGGTTGCACAGCAGGCCGTTGACGCCGTCCTGGATGATCTCCGGCAAGCCGCCGCGGGCACTGGCGATCACCGGCACCGAGTGGGCGCAGGCTTCTACCGCCACCAGACCGAACGGCTCGTTCCAGATCGACGGCACGATGGCCACGTCGATCTGCCGATAGAAGGTTTCCGGCGACTGGTAGCCGACGAAGTGGATGTTCTCGCCGCCGGCCTCTTGCTTGAGCAATTGCTCGTAGTCCAGTTGCCCGCGCCCGGCGATCTGCAAGGTGGCATTGAAGGGCAACCGCTTGAACTGATCGATCAACCAGCGCAGGCCCTTGGGTTCGGACAGCGTGCCCAGGTAGCCGAAACGCAGCGGCTCGGCCTGATCCAGGCGGGCGAAACGCGACGGCGCGTGGTCGATTTTCGGGCTGGCGTTGTAGATTACCTGTTGCGAAGCATTGCGGAAGAAGCGTGCGTCGGTGAGCTTGCCCAGCAGGTGCTGGCTGACCCCAACCACCGCGTCGACCTGGGCCGAACGTTCGGCATGGCCCTGACGGAAATGCTTGCACAGGGTGCAGGGCGTCTTGCAGGCGGCGTTCTTCTTGAACATGTTGCTGCTCGGGCACATCAGGTACATGTCGTGCAGCACCTGCACCAGCGGCACGCCGGATGCGGAGATCTCATCCCACGCCGACACCGACCAGCCACTGAGGTTGTGGCACACCACCAGGTCGACTTTTTCGGCCGCCAGCACGTCGCGCAGGTAGGTGCGCATGCCCATGTTGTACTTGTCGCGCAGATGCCAGCCCAGCCGGGCCAGCGCGCCGGGGCGCTGTTCGCTGAAGTGCCAGTAGGTGTTGAGCAGCCCGGCGCGATAGACCTTCACGCCTTTCACGTATTCATGCTTGAGGCCCGCATCGGGACCGGTGCTCAGCACGCACACTTCGTGGCCACGCTGGTGCATGCCCTCGACCGTGCGCTGCAGGACGATTTCAGCACCGCCGCCGATGTGCGGCGAGTACAGGCTGCTCAGGAACAGTATCTTCATAGTGGGTAGGATTCGTGAATGCCCAGACGACCCGATTCCCCGTCACGCATGGCTTGCTGGAGCAAGCCCAGGCGTCGGTCCGAACCGCTCCTTTTTGCGAAATAGCGCAGCAACAGCAGAAACACCGAGCGATTGAGCCGGTACAGCAGGGTCGAGCCGGCCCACACGTGCTTGTCGAACCAGGCCTGGTTGCGCGCGGTGTAGTAGGCGCGCAGGTCCGAGTTGCCGAGCAGGAAACTCTCGAAGATGTTGTTGGTACGCGCCTTGGCGTTCCACGATTCTTCCAGGTCGTCGAGCAGCGCTTCGGTCACCAGAAAGATCTGCCCACCACTGGCAGTGATGCGCCAGGTGTACTCGGTGTCGTCGGCATACAGCAGCAGGTCTTCGAGCGGCAGGCCGATCTTCTGGAACACGCTGCGGTGTGCCAGCAGGCCGCCGTAGGTGGTGAATGGCAATTGCACCAGCGGCTTGCTGGTTGTCTTGCGCCCGGCGGGCTTGCCCCAGGGCGTACGGCGCCAGAGCTTGTAGGGCAACTGCGCGACATGAAAACCGAAGCAGCTGGAGCGCAGCTGGATCGCATAGCGATGCGGCACGCCGGAGGCGATGTCGGCCTGGTGGTTGGGGCGGAAGCCGATCACGGCCGCCTTGTCCACGCCCACGAGGCGCTCGCACTCGTGCAGCCGCTGGTGCAGGGTCTCGACCGCGCCCAGGGTGGGGGCATTGTCGTCGTCCATCAGCCAGAGGTATTCGGCGCCCAGTTGCAGCGCCGCTTCGATACCGACCTTGTAGCCATTGGCCGAACCGGTGTTGCTGGGCAACTCGATCACGGTGATCTGGGTTGGCCACTGCGTACGCAGCGAGTTCAGGTCGGCGCTCGATGCGTTGCTCACCACCACCACCCGTTCGATGTGTGCAGAGGCCAGCGAACGCTCGATCAGCGCTTCCAGGTAACACAAGCGATCGCCGTACGTCAGTGTCACCAGCGTGGTCTTGGCATTCATCGAACAGCTCTCCTAAAGCATCGTATGTCTGTGCGCCGCTCAGCAGGCGTGCGCGGTAAGCCGTTGCAGGCTGCTGCGGGGCAGGCTGATACGCTGTTCGCGTTGCAGCATGTTGAGCAGGATCACGGCGCGTTCATCGCCGTCCTCGCAGAGGAAAATGGCCTGTACGTCACTGTCGCCGTTGCGCACACGCACCGCTTCGCCTTCGGTGAAACGCACCGCGTTCGCCGAACTGGCCTGCGCGCGCTGGCGGATGCTGGCGATCAGACTGTCCGGCACCGGGCACGGCATGCCGCCGAAGGCAACGATGCGGCACACCCCACGGGTCGAGCGGATCGGGTACCAGTTGTCGTTGCAGTCCAGGCGAATGAACAGGTAGCCGGGGAACAAGTCCTCGTCGGCCACACGGCGGCTGCGGGTCAGCACCGGGGCGGCGCGCAACGGGCGAAAGCAGTCGTATTGCTGACGCAGCAGATGTTCTTCGGCACGGGCTTCCTGCCGCGGCTTGGTCTGGATCAGGTACCAGTTGGCGTTGCTGTCGAAGTCGTTCATGAGCGCATCTCGATGGCGTGGGCAGAAGGGCTGGTGACCACTTTGACGGTGTCCTGCGCAGCGCTCGGCTTGAGCGTGCTGTAGCAGGGCAGCCATTGGCGGATCCGTGATACCGGGTTGAACATCAGCACGTCGATGATCGACAGGTTGGCCACGAACGGGTCCTTAAACTGCGTGTAGCAAAGCTCGTCCATGCGGTGGAAACGCAGTTCCAGATCGTGACGAGCGAAGTATTCCTCGTCGTACAGGGCCGTGCCGCCGATGGGGTTGAGGTAGCGCTGCGCATCGAAGTGCCGCGCCAGCTTGACCACACGGTCCTGTTTGTCCTCGACCTGGCGCTCGTCCACCGGCAGGGTGGAGGCGACATGGATCGGCGTCTCGATCTGCAGGTACTCGCAGACCTTGCGCAGCGAGTACTCCAGGTACAGCGCCAGGTTGCGTTCCGGGTAGGTCAGCAGCGGCTTGAGCAACGCCAGCACCTCGTCGCGGTAAGGCGCGCGGGAGTAGCTCATGGCGATGCTCTTGAGCAGCTTGTCCAGCACCTGCGGAGCGTTGTCACTGAGCTCGCGCTGATTGATCGCCAGGTCCGAATGGTCCTTCTTCAACGGCAAGGTGAACAGCGTTGCAGCGCCCGAGCTGAGCAGCCGATTGCGGTTGACCCAACCGGGGTGTACGTACTGCAGGCTGTCGCCGAGCACAAAGGCATCGGCGCCGGCGATCAGCTGGAAATAGCCGAAATAGGGAAACCAGTAAGGCTGCATCATTGCTACGGTTCTGGACATCGTGAGACTCCTGCCTTGCTAGGCGATTACTTCTTGCTCGGCGAATAGTCGTAGCCGTAGGCGGCGCAGTCGTACTCGGCGGTGGACGCCTTGCGGATCACGCCGTTGAATATCGCGCCCTTGACCAGCACGCCGTTCTGCGCGAGGCGCCGCTTGCTGACCTCGATTTCCTTGACCGAGCTTTGGCCAAAGCGGGCCACCAGCAAGGTGGTCCCGGCCTGGCGGCCGATCAGGCTGGCATCGGTCACGGCGATCACCGGCGGGGTGTCGATGATCACCAGGTCGTAATGCGGCGACAGCTCGCGCAGCAGCTTGCTGAAGTTGTCATGCATCAACAGTTCGGAAGGGTTGGGTGCAGCGAAACCGCAGGCGATCAGGTGCAGGTTGTCCACTTCGGTGGCGTTGATCACCTCGGTGTTGCCCAGGCGTGCAGCCAGGGCATCGGACAGGCCGTGCTTGGGTTGCAGGCCGAACACGCGGTGCAGGTAGCCCTTGCGCATGTCGCCGTCGATCAGCAATACGCGCTTGCCGGCTTGGGCAATGATCACCGCCAGGTTGGCGCTGACGAACGACTTGCCCACGCCCGGCATGGGGCTGGTGATCATCAGCACGTTGTTGCGCGCTTCCATCATCGCGAAGTGCAGGCTGGTGCGCAGGCTGCGCAGCGACTCGATGGCCAGCTCGCTGGGTGCGGCCACGCTGAGCAGACGCGATTCGCGATTGGTCACGCCCTTGTCGCGTTTTTTCTGCAGGCGTTCCTGCTGGCGCGACAGCGGCAGCGAGGCGTACACCGGCATGCCCAGGTTCTCGATCACTTCCGGGTTTTCCACGCCGCGGTAGAACGCCTGGCGGATGAAGATGATCGCCACGGCGACCAGGGCACCCAGCAGCATCGCCACCAGCACGATGACGGCGCGCATGGGCTTGACCGGTTCTTCGATGTTGCTGTCGGCCTTGTCGATGATCCGTACGTTACCGATGTTGCCGGCGCGGATGATGTCCTGCTCCTGGCTCTTGTTCAGTACCAGGGTGTAGGTCTGGGTGGTGACCTGCATGTCACGGGTCAGGCGCAGCAGCTCCTGCTGGGTCTCGGGCAAGCCCTTGATCTGTGCCTGCAGCGAAGTCTTCTGCGACTCGATCTGGCTGATCTGCTGGCTCAGTGCGGCCGAGGCAGGGTGCTGACGGGTATACAGGCGATCAAGGTCGGTGCGCTTGAGGCGCAGCTCGGACAGTTGCGCATCGTAGGCAACCATCTGGTCGAGCAGTGCCTTGGTCTCCAGGGTGATGTCCACCGACTTGGTGCGCATCTGGAAGGCGTGCAGGGCTTCTTCGGATTTTTCCAGTTCCTTGCGCACCACCGGCAATTGCGAGCGCAGGAAGTCCAGGCGCTGGGCCGCTTCGGCCGAACTGCGTTCCACGTTCTGGCGTACGTACAGGCGGCTCACTTCATCCAGCACGCGGTTGGCCTGTACCGGGTCGGTGTCGTTGATGCTCAGGTAGACGATGCCCGAGTCCTTGCCCGATTCGGCCACGCGCAGACGCTGCTGGTAGTCCAGCGAAGTGTTGAGCAGGCGATTCTTCACCAGGCGGAATTCGGTGCCGGGGCGGGCGGTCAGTTCAGCCAATTGCAGGGTGATGCCGTTGCCCTGGCTGATCTCGCCGACACGACCGCTGAGCAGCGGCGCACCAGCGGCGTCTACCAGTCGATAAGTCGCATTGGGCCCGGCGACCAATGTCATGCGCTCGCCCAGCAGGTTGGCCGGCACGTCCAGGTTGAACACGTCGATCTTCTCGCCGCCCCAGGCGAACGCATCCAGACCGAACAGCGGAGCGGCCAGTTTCTGGCTGCCGGTGGGGGTGAATTCACGGGCCATGTAGCGGCCGATCGCCGGGAAGTAGCGCGGCGTGGCGACCACGTCCAGCTTGAGGTCGCTGACCACCTGGCCGAGCACGGTGCGCGACTTGATCAGTTCGATCTCGGTCACCGCTTCCGATACCGAAGCCGGCTTGGTATTGAGCTGCGGGGTGGCATCCAGACCGACCTTTTTCGGCTCGATCTGGATCATGGCGTTGGCCTGGTACACCGGCGTGGCGATCACGGCGTAGAAACCGCCGAGCAGGGTGAACAGGGCCACCACCACGACAATCAGTTTCTTGTGATCGAACAAGGTCCGTAGAATCGTCGCGAGATCGATCTGGGTGTCCTTGTAATACTCCAGGTTTGTACGGTTCATCGCGGTCATCTTTGTCGATCCTCAGATCTCAGGTAGGGCAACCAGCCTTCGATACACCGAGTCAATTCGGTGTAGGTCCGTTGAAAGGCGGCAATGGGGCGGCGATAGGGATCGTCGATTTCGAAGTCGTCGCGCCACTTGCCGATCAGGAACGTCTTGCCTCGCGTGTGCGGGGCCTTGCTGGTGATGCTGCGCAACTGGCGCTGGTCCATGACCAGAATCAGATCGGCCCAGCGCACCAGCTCGTCGGTGAGCTGGGTGGCAGCGTGCGCCGGCTGTGGCACCTGGTTATCGGCCAATACCTGCGCGGTGAGACTGTCCATGTCGTTGCCCACGCATGCGGCCAATCCGGCCGACTCGACCTGCAGGTGCGGCGCGTGCTTGCGCAACAACGCCACTGCCATGGGGCTGCGGCAGATGTTGCCGATGCAGATCACCAGAACCTTGTTGATCATGTCGTCCTCAGCCCCTCGCCGCAGCGGGCGTCAGGCGTCGCAGCAGGTTGCGGCTGACGTTGCCCGACACGTGCAGTACGGCCTTGAGCTTCTGCACCGGTCTGATAGCGGCGATGCACATGCCCGACACCTGGACCAGAAAGTGCTCGTAGAGCACCCGGTCGCCCTGACGGAAGTAGTAGTTGGCCAGGCACGCATAGGTGTGCAGGGTCATCTGCAATTTGCTCTGGTTCGGGCGCTGGGAAAAGATCCCACCAGGGTGCAGGCGGTAGCGCGCCGGTGCGATGTCGGCCAGGTACTTGCCCTTGCCGTGGGCACCGAGCATCGACCACCAGCACAGGTCCAGCACGGGTGCCTGTTCCAGCTCCCGGGGCAGCTCGTGCAGCACGTTGCGAAAGCAGGTGGTGAGCGTCGAGATCGGCCGGGTCTTGAGCAGGTCCATGGCGGTGGCATCGGCCTGGTACTTGCCGGTCAGCTGGATCCCCTTGTCACCCTCGCTGTCGAAGGCCATGGCGTCGTGGTAGGTCATCACGTAGTCGCGGTTGGCTTCGAGGAAATTCACCTGCTTCTGCAGCTTGAGCGGATCGATCCAGTAGTCGTCGCCCTCGCAGTAGGCGATGTACTTGCCCTGCGCCCGGTTGAACAGGGCCGGGAAGCACCAGCGGCCCAGTTGGTACTGGTTGTGCTCGTGGAACACCGGCTTGATGATGTTCGGGTACTGCTCGGCGTAGCGGCTGATCACCTGCGTGGTGCCATCGGTGGAAGCGTCGTCGTTGATCAGAATCTCGAAGGCGAACGTGGTGCGTTGCGCCAGGAAACTGTTCAAGGTCTGCTCGATGTACTCGACCTGGTTGTAGGCCGGGCACGTGATCGACAGCAGCGGTTCCTGGCCCTCGGGCCAGGTGTGCATGATCTGTTGTTCGGTCCGGTTCATCGTTCGACGCTCGCTCTGCTCAACTTCAGGAAAACCCGCTGGGCCAGTGGTTTGTAGGTGGCTGCCACCAGGGTCAGCGTCAACACGCCGCACAAGGCCAGGGCAGCGAAGATCACCAAGCGGTTGTTGGACCCGCCGGCAATTGCCGTGAACAGCGGATGGGTCAGCAGCACGCCGAGCACGGTGCTCAGGCTGATGCGCAGGATGTCGTGCAGCCAGGGCCGGTGCAGGCCAGGGGCCAGGCGCCGATGCACCACTTGCGGCCACAGTGCGAACGACACCAGGCGCAGCAGGAACCAGGTCACGGCCGCGCCCAGGGCGCCCCAGCCGTACACCGCGATGATCATCGCCGGCACACTGATCGCGGCCGAAATCACGCTGTACCAGATGTGCAGGCGCATTTCGCCGTAGGCGTATTGCAGGTGGTACTGGAATGCGCTGACCGCCAGGATGGCGCTGCCCAGGGCGTACCAGAACAGGATCGGTGCGCCCCACTGGGCAGCCTGCGTGTCGCCGCTCCAGGCGAACAGCAAGGGTTCGGCATAGAACGCGATGATCGCCGCCAGGGGAAACAGAAAGGTGCTGACGAAGCGGCTGGCACCCAGGTACAGGGCATGCATGTCGCTTTCACGGCCTTCGGCGACCTGTACCGTCATGCGTGGCAGCAGGGTCTGCACCAGCGGGTTGATCATCATCATGATGCCGGTGGTCAGCAACGCGACCAGCGAAAAATACCCGTATTCGGCCAGCGGCAGTACCTTGGACAACAGCACCTTGTCCAGCTGGGTCAGAACGATCCACACCACCGCGGTCAGCGACACACTGGCAGCGAACGGCAGGATCGGTTTCACCAGCGCCCAGTTGAAGCCGCTCAAAGGGGTCGGTGCGGGCAGATGGCGGTAGGCCTTGGCGGCGAAGATCAACGTCTCCACCAGCGCCACGAACAGTTGGAATTCGAAGAACACCTGCGCATCCTGCGACACCCAGGTCACCAGCACCAGGCCGCCGAAGTAGCGCAGGGTGGCGATCACCACATTGGCGTTGTTCAACCAGGCGTGCATCTCCAGGCCTTGCAGGCCGCTCTTGTACAGGGTGGCGAACAGGCGCAGGCCCACCATCACGCCCATCAGGATCACGCAGTTGACGATGGTGCGCGGGTCCAGGGCCTGGGCCTGCAGCCAGTGCGTGGCCATCCAGTCGCTGGCCAGGTAGACGGCCAGCGCGCACACCACGGCCATGGGCAGGAACACCAGCTCGAAGGAGCGCATCAACCAGCCGCCGATGCGCTTAGCCGCAGCGCTGTCGCTGCTGCCCTGGTGATGCGCGATCTGGCGCACCAGCGACGGCGAGACGCCGGCGTCGAGCAGCAGCAGCCAGGCCTGCATCACCGCGTAGAAACCAATCAGGCCGTACGCCTCGGCGCCCAGATGGCTGAGGTAGAACGGCATGATCAAGATGCCGATCACCAGCGCATAGGCCTGGCCCAGGTAGCTGAGGGCGGTGTTGTGGATGACCGAAAGCTTCTTCATCGACGATTGCCCTGGTTGCACGCTTTCAGGCTTTGGTTACGACGGTTCATACGGCGGCGGCCCATGCAACGGGTTGTGGATAATGCAGCTCGTGGCCGCGCAGCAGGGTATCGATGACCTGATCCTGAGTGGCGCGTGCCAGCCCAGGGTAGATGGGCAGGCACAGCACACGGTCGCTCAAGCTGCGCGACTGGTACTGGACCGCTTGCGGTTGCAGATAGTCCAGGGTATCGAGCGAGGGGTAAAAATAACGTCGTGGGTTGATACCGTCGGCCTGCAGCGCGGTGCGCATGGCCAGCACCTGGGCTTCGTTCTGCAACGCCACCGGAAAGTAGCTGTAGTTGATCTGGCTGTCGTCGGCCTGAAGTTGCAGGTCCAGGTAGCCACCCAGGCGCTGGGTGTAGTAATGACCCATCTCGGCGCGGCGCTCGAGGATGTTGTCGATGTCGTCGAGCACGCTCAGGCCCATGGCGGCGCAGAACTCGTTGAGCTTGGCGTTGGTGCCCAGGCCTTCGATCTTGTCGACGTCGGTGATGCCGAAGTTGCACAGCTTGCGCACACGGGCAGCCACATCGTCGTCGTTGGTGACGATTGCGCCACCCTCGATGGTGTGGAACAGCTTGGTCGCATGAAAGCTCAAGGTGCTGGCATCGCCCCAGTTGAATACCGATTGGCCGGCCTGTTTCACGGCGAAAGCGTGCGCGCCGTCGTACACCACCTTGAGGCGGTACTGGCGGGCAATCGCTTCGATGCGTTCCACCGCGCAAGGGTTGCCGAACACGTGGGTGGCAACGATGGCGCTGGTGTCCGGCTGCAGGCTGGCTGGAATCTGCTCGGGGTCGATGTTCCAGGTGTGCGGGTCGATGTCGGCGAATACCGGGCGAATGCCTTCCCAGTGCAGCGAGCTGCTGGTAGCCACGAAGCTGAACGGCGTGGTCACGGCGCTGCCGGACAGGCCCAGGGCGCGGTAGGCGACTTGCAGTGCCAGAGTGCCGTTGTTGGTCAGGATCAGGTGGCGCACGCCCAGGTAATCCTTCAGGCGCTCCTCCAGCTCGCAGCACAGCGGACCGTGGTTGGTCAGCCAGTGGGACTCGTAGATACGGTCCACATAGGCCTTGAACTTGTCGATGTCGCCCAGATAGGACTTGGTTACATTGATCATTTGCTGCTCCCTGGCTGCTCGCCATTCCCCGAAGTGTCCAACACGGTGTTGTCCGCTCAGGACGCCTGACTTTTGCTGCGAGCGACTGCGCGGCGAGCGCGGTGCTGGTTGAGCCGCAGAATCATCCGCGTGGTCAGACTGCCGGCATGCGGATCGCCATAGTGGAACAGCGCGGTGGCACGACGGTGCGCCGGATCGCATGGCTGGTTGGCATGCAGCGAGCGATAGCCCCAGAAGAAATACACATTGCCAGGCTTCATGCGCAGCAATAGCGGCTTGAGCCAGCCACGCTCGATGCACCAGCCCATCAGGCGGCGGCACAGCGGGTTCTGATACACGACCTTCTCGACTGCGTTGAACAGCACGCTGCCACGCACGCGGCGCAGGTTGGGAAACAGCACCAGATCGCCGCGGTCCTTGCCTTGGTCTGGAATGAAGATCGGCACCAACATGGTCAGCAGAGTGGCATCGAAGTGAAACGCGTTGGATTCTTTCAAGCCACTGTGGCCCTGCACGCAACGCAGCACCGGGAACACCTGGTCGCTGGGGGCGGCATGGCCCTGGCCCTGCTCGTGCAGGCGCGCCAGGTGCTGGCGGAATTCGCTCGACACCGCCGTGGCAGCCAATCGGCTGCCCACGAGTGGCGCATTGCCATGATACGCGAAATATTGGTTGTTATGGCGCGCAGCCTGGTCATCCACATAGGCACGAAGTTCTTCCAGCACGTAGGGCGCCAAAGCGTTTTCCAGTACGGCATAGCCCTGTTCGTTCATATCGGCCGCCAGGCGGCGCGACGTGCTTTCATCCAGGTTGAACAAATGTGGCATGAGGAAGAACCCTCCTTGGACACGCGATTGATTGAACGCCATAACTAACGTTCTATATGTTTGGGCAAAGCTACCGCCCGGTTCGTACTCGACGATCCCTTGAACTTGCGACTTCCAACTTCGTTTGCACGCAACGACCGCGTACTGCAATGAGCCTGGCTGACTGCACACGCCAGAACACACAGCGCGGACCGGTATTCAAAGTCAGCGACTGCAAGGCAATACGGGGTAGTGGGTCGAATGTGCGTGGCGCTCTTTGGCACCACTGCAACTGCTGTGTTGGCGGCAGATGGGTGATATATCGGCTTTGGCAGGGGGACTGTCAATCGCTTTCGTCAAAAATAGTGCACTGGCTAGGATGGCCGCGTTGAAATACACTAAGCATATGATTTATATCAGAATTTATTTCTGGCGCTGGCATATTGCTGCTTAATTGTGGGTTTCTGACGTTTTCCTCCCGCCAATCCGCTGCACGGCTCGCAAACCCGCACAGCGTCTGGGCTCAGCCGTTCCGCAAGCGTGGCCGAACCTCGAAATCCCTTCAGAAGCCGACTATTTAACGTCGTCAAAAAAAAACCACCATGGAGATAGGAACACCCCTATGATGGTTTATTGACATCACTGGCCAAGCGCCATTTCTCCTACACAGACCACCAGATCTCCATAGGAGCGGCCAGTGGCCGCGAAAAAAACGCCGCGGTGTATCAGGTACGCTTCACTATGCCTTTCGCGGCCAACGACCGCTCCCCCAGGCTGCTTCAGTAAAGCTCCGGCCGCCTGTCGTTCAAATAGGTGAAGGCAGTGCGCGCCGATGCCAGCGAGGCTTTGTCCAAGGTACCCACGATCAACGCTTCGTCACGGCTGGCCTTGGCAATCTGCTGCCCATCCGCCCCGGCAATGCTGCTCAAACCGCAGTACTCGAATGCCGCCTCCTTGCCGCAGTAGTTGGCATACGCCACGTAGCACTGATTCTCGAAAGCCCGACTGCGCACGGTTACCTCGGCGATGAACCCGTAGGGCACCATGTTGGCTGTGGGCACCACAATCAGTTCGGCCCCGGCAGCAGCCAGCCGGCGAGCGTTCTCCGGGAATTCCAGGTCGTAGCAGATCAACAGGCCCAGCTTCCAGCCATTGAACTCGAACAGCGCGGGCGCCTGTTCGCCTGCGCTGAACATGGCGCGATCGGCGTCGCCGAACAGGTGCGTCTTGCGGTAGTTGCCCAGGCGCGCACCGGTGCGGTCAATCAACTGCACCGCGTTGTACACGTTGCCCTGTTCATCCCGTTCCGGGTAGCCGTACACAATGGCCAGGCCGAATTGCCGGGCGATCTGCGCGACCCGCTCGGCGTTGGCGCCGTCACTGGCCTGCGCCAGGTCGCGCGCCGCCTCGGCGCCGATGTTGTAGCCACTCAGGAACATTTCCGGCAGTACCAGCAGTTCGACTTCCCACTGAGCGGCCTCACGGGCACGCGCCTGCAAACGGGCAAGGTTGCCCTCGACGTCGAGCGGTTGGGACTGGCATTGGTACAAGGCTATGCGCATGCGGGCTCCTGTTGTGATCAAGTCTGTTGATCAAGTGTGGCGATCAGGGACACGGTCAATCCGACAGGGCAATGGGCCCCAGTTCGTCGAAAACATCCCCCGGCCCAGGGTTCTCCGGGTGAGTGTAGCCATCGAAGTGGGTCATGATGCCCCACACCGCATTCAGTGACGTCTGAACCGCGCCTTCGACCCAGGCAGGCGTCCACGACACGTCGTCACCGGCGATGAAGATACCGCGTTGTGCGTCTGGCAGCGCGCTTTGCATAAAGTGCGCATACATGCGCTGGTTGTAACGGTAGTGACCCGGCAGGGCGCCCTTGAACGCACCGAGGAAGTAAGGATCCGCTTCCCACGACACGGTGATCGGATCGCCGATGATGCGCGCGGCGATATCCACTTTCGGATAGATCTTCTTCAAGGCATCCAGGGCCAGCTTGACGCGCTTCTCCACGGGGTGGGGCAGCATCTTCAAGGCATCGCTCATCCACGCATATGACAGGCAGATCACCCCCGGCTTGTCGTCGCCATGGTCGAACAGGTAGGTGCCGCGGGTCAGCCGGTCGGTGAGGGTCATGCTCATCAGGTCGCGGCCGGTCTCCGGGTCCTTGTCCTTCCAGAAGGGCCGGTCGACCATGACGAAGGTCTTCGAAGACTGCATGTAGCGGGTACGGTCCAGCGCCATCCACATCTTCTGCGAAAACAGCGTTTCCTCGCACTCGATCTGGGTGGTCAGCAGCCAGCTCTGGCAGGTGGTCAGCACGGCGGCGTAGTGGCGGGTGTCGTCCCAGTGATCGGTCACCGCAAAGCGACCATCGGCGGCGCGGGCGATCTTCTTCACCCCGCCGCGCGGCGCGCCCCGGTGCAGTGAAGCCAAGCTGGTGCCGGCCGGCCAGTGAGCACAGCGTTCGGGCGCATGTTTCCACAAGCCCAGCGGCACCTGCTCCACGCCGCCGATCACCAGATGCTGGTGATCGTCACAGTTGGTCATCACCACACGGAAGATTTCCAGCATCGAATTGGGGAAGTCCGAATCCCAGCCGCCGGTGCCGAAACCGACCTGGCCAAACACCTCGCGGTGGTGGAATGACAACTGCGCAAAGGCCTTGGACGTGGCCACGAAGTCATAGAAGGTGCGGTCGTCCCACAGCGGCACCAGGGTGTTCCACAGTTCCTTGAGGCGCGGCACGTCACGATCGCGTATCGCCTGCTGGATATCACCGAAGCGTGCGCCTTCCTCCAGTGCATCGGCCCAGGCGTCAGCGACTTCCTGAAACAGCGCCGGCAGGTCGGCCAGGGTCTGGGCGTAGTAGGTCTCGCCTTCCAGATCGATCACCGTGCTGCCCGAAGCCGGCGTCAGCGGGTTGGGAAAGGGTTTGGTTTTCAACCCGAGCTTGTCGACGTAGTGGTAGAACGCCGTGGACGAAACCGGAAAGCGCATCCCGCCCAGCTCGGCAACGATCTCCTCGGTGCCCTCGAACTTCTGCGAGCGCAGGCGCCCGCCCATTTTCGAGGCTTCATAGACCACCGGCCGCAGGCCCAGCTTCATCAGCTCGTAGGCCGCCACCAGCCCGGCGATACCGGCGCCGACAATGGCCACCTCGGCCCCATGGTGATGCTCGGGAATCACGCCCAGCCCGGCCGGATGCTCGATCCAGTCGTCGAAAGCGAAGGGAAAGTCCGGGCCGAAAACGGTGACGGGCTTCTTGCCGTCGGCGGGGTGACGCGAAGTTGGGCTCATGGGGGGACCTTGGCTGAGGCTGAACGAAGAAAAGGCACGTTCATTCTAGGCAAGGACGATGCGGTAAATAAGACGCAAAGTGTCGTCGATATGACGTTTTATCGGTCGATTGGATGCGTCGTTGCTGCATTGTGCCTACTTGCACTCAACCCCGGCGGTCCACCTTGTTGCTGAGGATGATCGAGGTCGTGGTTTTCTCCACCCCGTCGACGCTGCCGATCTGGTCCAGCAACTCATCCAGTTGTTCCGGCGAATCGGTGCGCAGCCAGGCCACGTAATCGAATTCGCCACTGACGGCGCACAGTTGCTGCACCTGCGCCATGCCACTCAGGCGCCGTACCACGTCCTTGCCGGAACGCGGCTGCACGGTGATGCCGACGTAAGCCTGCAAGCCGCCATCCAGTGCGTGCTGGCCCAGCCTTACCCCGTAGCCGCTGATCACCCCGGAGCTTTCCAGCCGCGCCAGCCGTGCGGTGACCGTGGTACGTGCGATGCCCAGGCCGCGAGCGAGCATCGCCACGCTTTCGCGGGCATTGATCTGCAGGGCGGCGATCAGTTGGCGGTCTAGGGCATCCAGGGCAAACGAGTGGCGGTCGGACAAAACAGGCTCCATCAGCGAGTGGGCGAGCGTTGATTAGGCCATTGATCGGCGCCGTGCTCAAAGCAATGTTGCCAGTCACGCTTTTTCAAATCACGCAGAGCCTTTTGTTCAGCACCCTGCAGTTGAACGGAAAGTTTGACGCGACTTGTCGAAAGTGCAGTCGAACTTGCTGTTTCTGGCGTCAGGCGAGCGGCAGTCTGAGTGCAATGGATTGATTAAATTGAAGTGGAAAAACTATCAATCCCTCTATAGTTCGCCACGCGATAGTTCACCTACCGATGCTGTTTCCATTCAGACCTTTACTGAACAACCCGCTGCTCGCGGTCCCTACAGAGCAAGGAACAGGAGAACAAGGAACATGAGTTCAACCCGTGGCACGCACCTGCCGACCGTCGTGGCCGGCTTGATGCTGGCGTGCGCCGTGATCGCCAGCTTCCTGGCCGCCAGCGGTCCGGTGCAATGGATGGACAACGGCCTGATGCTGGCCGACGCCGCCCAGGGCCCGTTCTTCAGCTCCTCCCTGGGGCCGGTCAGCCATCCGTTCTACGCGCTCATCGCTCGTGTCATTCATGCGCTGCTGGGCATGCACCTGCTCAGCCTGCTCAACGCCATCCTCTTGCTGCCACTGGCCATGGTCGTCCACGGCCTGGCGGTCAGTGTCGGCACCCCACGTCACCTGGCGCTGCTGGCGGCAACCGCCACCGTGCTGGCCCACGCGGTGTTCTGGGCCTCCACCAAGGCCGAGCCCTACGTGCTGCATGCCCTGCTGATCATCGGCGCCTACTGGCTATGTTTCGCCGCACCGGCGCGACTCGGTGCCACCGGCCGCCTGCTGGCCATCGGCGCGCTCAGTGGCCTGGCCCTGGCGATTCACCCACTGACACTGGTGGTGCTACTGCCGTTGTATGTGCAGCTGGCCGTGCAACACAAGCTGCGCCTGCTGCTGGTGCTGCCCGGCATCGCCTTGGGTTTTGCGCCAGCCTGGCCTGCCGTGATCAACGACCTGAACACTGGCATGAGCCTGTTCGACATCACCCGCCGTTACCTGGCAGGCCCCGACCAACTGGCGATCATCGCCGGCGGCCGCAACGACACGCTCTGGCGATTCGACGACCTGTGGCACGAGAAAAACGCCGTGGTGCTGCTGGCGTTATCGCTGATCGGCCCGCAAATGCTCGGCCTCACTCTGTGGCCGAAAACCCGCGCGCTGCAGGTGCTCTGGGCAGCGCTGCTGCTCAACTTCCTGTTCGCCGTGTCCTACGGCGTATTCGACCGCTTTACCCTGTTCCTGCCGGGCATCGCCCTGGCCAGCATCCTCGGCGTGGTCCACCTGGCCAGATACCTGACTGGCGGCCGAATCGGCACTGCCGTCGTCTACCTGTCGGTATTGGCGGGGCCGGTGGCCATGCTGTCGATGTGGGGGCTGTACGCCAACGGCTGGGTCAAGCTGCCGACCCACACCGAAGCCCTGCCGTTTCGCAACGACATCCGCTACTACCTGGTGCCCTACCTGCAAGACCGCTCCGCGCACCAGTTCGCCCGCACCTACGAAACCCTGGTGCCGCCCGGCGCCCTGGTCGTCGCCGACACCACCCCACTGGGCGCCCTGCGCTCCGCCCAAGCCAACGGCGCACTGCGCGGCCGCATCCTGCAAGGCTGCGAACAGAGCACCAACATCCCGCCCTACCTGAACGGCGCCGGCGCCTTTCTGCCGCGTACCAGCTTTTGCGGGAACATTGGGGAGCAGTACCGGTTGCAGGAAAATTTGCTGGGGTTTCGTTTGCAGGCGAAGTGAGGGTTTCCAGAGAGGAGCCTAAAGGCTGCACTTTGTGTCAGCCGACGCTTTATTTTCGTTAGGGTTGGGTATACGTTACATTGACCTCACTTTGTCACGTATACAGAACATGGATTACGAGCTTATTGCCATCCGTCTGGGCGCGCAAATCCGGCAACGCCGCCTCAATCGTGGCATGACTCAAGCCCGGCTTGCCGCATTGGCTTTTGTCACACGGCAGAAGGTCATCGCGATCGAGAAGGGCGATCTCTCGGTCGGCATGACCGCCTATGCACGCGTGCTCGCTGCGCTGAATTGCGAACTCACGGTCATACCTGCCGTGCTGCCCACGCTGGATGAAATTCACGGGATATTTGACTGATGCCGACCCTACTGCAGGTTTCAACCCCGGAAGGAGAGAGCGGAAGAGTGATGCGCAGCGAAGATGACTACATCTTCCGCTATCGCGATGACGCTAGTGCCCACAGGGCGATCAGTTTGCTCATGCCCCCGCGAATGGATGAATATCGCCATCGCGAACTTCATCCCATCTTCCAGATGAATCTGCCTGAGGGTTACGTGCTGGAGCAGCTGCGTAATCGCCTGGCCAAGCTGACAAACGTCGATCCAATGCTACTCCTGGCACTTTCAGGCAGCAGTTCGCCCATCGGGCGAGTCGCAGTCAACTCGCCGGAAGTCGATGCGCTGTTGCAACGCCAACAGTTCCCCGGAGAAAGGCTGGATGAGATCCTCGCCTGGGATGGTGCCGAGGACATCTTCGCCAGCCTGGTCGATCGCTACATCCTGCGTGCCGGCATCTCAGGGGTGCAACCCAAGGTGCTGGTACCTGAGCATCAAAACCACGCGCCGCAGCGATTCACCTCGAAAACGTCCGAACTGATCATCAAGAGCGGCCGAGATGAATTCCCTGGCCTGGCGATCAACGAGTTTCTCTGCATGTCCGTGGCCAAGGCTTCTGGAATCGTTGTGCCGGAATTCTACCTGTCCGATAACACCAAACTATTCGTCATGCGCCGCTTCGATCGGGACGAGCAGCTCAACCCCATTGGCTTCGAGGACATGACAGCCCTCATGGGCCTGCCTGCCGAACAGAAGTACAGCAAGAGCTACTCGTCCATTGCCAGAGCCATCCGTATGTTCTGCGCCCCGGACCGGATAGAGCATTCACTGTCTCAGCTATTCGCCATCGTGACTCTCAGCTGCATCGTCGGCAACGGCGATGCTCATCTGAAAAACTTCGGACTGCTCTACGCCAATCCCGCCCAAGGCGATGCACGGCTTGCACCCGCCTACGACATCGTCAACACCACGGCCTATATCCCTGACGACGTACTTGCCCTGGACTTGATCGGTAGCAAATCAATGTTCGCCTCGCGACAGGGCTTGCTGGATTTCGCCCAGCTCTGTGCTGTAGAGCAGCCACAAGAAGTGATCCGCAGGCAATTGCAGGCGTTGGAGCAGGTGCTGGCGAGCTCGGGTGAGGTGACGGAGCAAGCGCAGCACGTGGTCGCCGCAATACAGAAAAGTGCCGATCCGTTCAGGCAAACATTTGGGTAGTTTGCCTTCAATCAACAGCCTGATGGAGCGCAGCACCTTAGAGACTTTGCATGACTCTACACTTGGGAAAAGCCGAACATCCCCAAAACTGCTGCCCGGCATTGGCTCCCGTTTTCCGCGTGCGAATGACCAGCGCATTGCCACACTTCGGGCAACAACGTTCAGCGCTTGGATCACTGCGACGCTTGAGTTGTTGCACGTGTTCGCGATGAGTCGCAATGCTCGGTGCCAGACGCCCGGCCTTCAGTGCTTGCAACATGTCATCGACTTCCGCCTCGCTGAACACCACCTGCCGAAACGACTTGATATAGCGGATGAACCCGATGCCCCGAGTCACATTGGCCGGCATCTCGGTCTTGAACGTACTGCCCCCAACGAACGTGATCAGCGAATGCAAGTGGCCAGGGCTCACCCCCAAAGTGGCTTCCAGCGCTTTCAGGTGTTTGTAGTTCTGCCGAAGAGGGTTCTGGAATTTGAAGCTGCGCCTGGGAAACTTCTGCGTCCACTGCGCCTGTTGTTCAGTACCGAAAATCCAGCCGCTCATGTTCTTCGTTTCCAGCACGAAAATGCCATGGACCGAGAGAAACACGTGATCGATCTGCGTCGTGCCGTCAGGCGTATTCAGGGTGACGTTGTGCAGGCGGCGATAGGTGTGTTGGTCCAGTTGCCAATGTGCAAACAGGCGTACCAGCAGCTCACCGATATGACCCTTGACCCACGGCGACTTGAACAACGTGATGAGCAACAGGAGCGGGAGCGCCCAGCTCAGCGTGCCCCAGAACTGGGCGATGAGGGGTGTGAAATCCATTTCTCAACCTTGATGACAGTACCAACGCCAGCATAGCTGGATTATTTCTGCGTTCGCGTACCACTGACCGTGGCTGACGCCTCGGAACCGGTTGCCGTCTTGAAGTACGCCACATGATAGGCCAGCCCAACGAAGACCGCGCCTCCCACGGCATTACCCAAGAATACCGGAGCAAAATTATCGCCGAACTGCGCCCAGCTCAAAGCCCCGGCAAAGATGGCCGCCGGTATGACGAACATATTGGCGACCACGTGCTGGAAGCCGATCGCGACAAAGGCCTTTCCAAAACAAAAAAAGCCGCGCAAAGCGCGGCTCTCAAATCTTGGTGGGCCCAGCAGGACTCGAACCTGCGACCAAGGGATTATGAGTCCCCTGCTCTAACCAACTGAGCTATAGGCCCCAGAAGGCCGCCGATTATAGCGATGGATTGAAGGGAGTGCTATCCGAAAAATCCGAAAGGCGCATACGAAGAAAGGTCGCGGCGAAGCGCTCGGGGGGCAGGGGCAGGCTGACCAGGTAGCCTTGGATCTGCTCGCAGCCTTCGCGGGCGAGGAATGCCTGCTGTGCGGGGGTTTCCACGCCTTCGGCGATGACGGTCAGTTGCATGCTGCGGCCCAGGGCGATGATCGCCCGTACGATGGCGGCATCGTGGGGGTCGTCGGGCAGGCCGCGGACGAACGACTGGTCGATCTTGAGGATGTCCAGCGGCAGGCGCTTGAGGTAGCTCAGCGAGGAGTAGCCAGTGCCGAAGTCGTCGATGGCCAGCTGTACGCCCAGGCGCTTGAGTTGATGCAGCACCACCAGGGCTTCTTCGGCCTGGCTCATGATGAAGTTTTCGGTGATCTCCAGTTGCAGCGATTGCGGGCGCAGGCCGCTGTCAGCCAGCAGGCCTTCGATGCGCTTGAGCAGGTTGGGTTGGCGCAGCTGGGCGCCGGCGAGGTTGACCGACAGCGGGCCGAACTCGTGGTACAGCCGTTTCCACTCGCACATCTGTCGGCAGGCCTGTTCCAGTACCCAATCGCCGAGCTGCAGGATCATCCCGTTCTCTTCGGCCAGCGAAATGAATTGCTCGGGCGGCACGTCGCCGAAGTTGGGGTGCTTCCAGCGGATCAGCGCTTCGGCGCCCACCAGGCTGTGGGTGTCGATGCTGAACTTGGGCTGATAGCTCAGGCTCAGCTCGTCGCGCTCGATCGCGCGGCGCAGCTCGTGCTCCAGCGCGATGCGGGTGGTCGCCTGGGTGGTGAGGTCGCGGGTGTAGCTCTCTACCCGGTTGCGGCCCTTGGCCTTGGAGCGGTACATGGCGGCATCGGCGTTCTTGACCAGGGTGGCGACGTCGCTGCCATCCTGTGGATACAGGCTGGTGCCGATACTGGCGCTGGTGAAGAACTCGTGGTCGCCGGCCTGGAACGGCGCAGTAAAGCAGGCCAGGACCTTGGCGGCGATATGCTCGGCATCGCTGGCGTGGGCCAGGCCCGGCAGCAGGATGATGAACTCGTCGCCGCCCAGGCGCGCCACGGTGTCGATGTCGCGCACTTGCTCCTTGAGGCGCTGGGCGATGCCCTTGAGCAGCAGGTCGCCCACCGGGTGGCCGAGGCTGTCGTTGATGTGTTTGAAACGGTCGAGATCGAGGAACAGCACCGCGCCCTGGCCGCCGGCTTCGGTCTGGCTGGCCAGGGCGGCGGCAAGCCGGCTTTCGAACAAGGTGCGGTTGGGCAGGCCGGTCAGGGGGTCGTGATGGGCCTGATAGTCCAGCCGCGCCTGGGCGTGCTTGAGGCTGGAAATGTCGGCGAACACCGCCACGAAATGGGTGATCGCTTCGTCGCCGTTGCGCACCGAGCTGATGGTCAGCCAGCTGGGGTACAGCTCGCCGTTCTTGCGCCGGTTGCAGATCTCACCCTGCCAATGCCCCTCGGCGGCCAGCCGATGCCACATGGCGATGTAGAACGCGCTGTCGTGCTGGCCCGAGGCGAGCAGGCGAGGGGTCTGCCCCAGCACCTCCTGTTCGCTGAAGCCAGTGATCTCGGTGAAGGCGCGGTTGACCATGCTGATGCGCTGCTGGGTGTCGGTGATCAGCACGCCCTCGGCGGTGCTCTCGAACACGGTCGCCGCCAGCGCCAGCTTGTGCTGCATCTGGTGGCGCTCGGTGATGTCGCGGGCAATTGTCAGCATGCAAGCGTCGCCGCCGATCGGCAGCGGGCGCACCGACACCTCACAGAGTCGCACCTGGCCATCGATGCGCCGAATACGGCAGGCGAAGTCGCGAACGAAGCCTTGCCGCTGCAGTTTCTCCAATAGCCGCTTGCGCTCGTTGGGGTCGGCCCAGATGCCCAGCTCCAGGGTCGAGCGATCCAGCGAGGTCTTGCTCTTGTGCCCGGTCATGATGCTGAAGCCTTCATTGACCTCGATCAGCAGCCCATCACTTTGCCGGGTCAGCAGCATGCCGTCGGGCGAGGCATGGAACGCCTTGGCGAATTTCTCTTCGGAAATCTGCAGGCGTTGCTGGGTCTGCTTGAGCTCGCTGATGTCGCGCACCACCACGACCAGGGCGGCGGTGGTTTCCAGTTCGAACGGCTCGGCCGAAAGCAGGCCGGTGAAGCGCTGGCCGTTGTCGCGGCGAAAGGTCATCTCCAGGTTGCGCACGCTGCCGCCCTGCAGGCGCTTGAGCAGGCGCGGTGCCACGCCGTCCACACCCCAGATATCCAGCTCGGCGGCGCGGCGTCCGACCACCTGCGGCGCCTTGAGGCCGATCTGCTCTTCGAAAGCCTCGTTGACCTCCAGCAGGCAGCCGTCGCTGAGCCGCGCGATGACCAGGATGTCGGGGCACTGGCGGAACACCGAGGCGAATTTCTGCTCGGACAGGCGCTGGGCCTCTTCGATCTTCTTGGTTTCGCTGATGTCGATCATCAGGCCGCGCATCACCGGGCGCAGGTCATGCTTGATCAGGCTGACGATGTCGCGTACCCACAGGCTGCGTCCGTCGGCGGTGATCACCCGGTATTCAAGGGCATGCCCGACGCCTGCGGCGGTCTGTTCCGAGCAGTAGGCGCGCGCTCGGCGGGCATCCTCGGGGTGCAGGATGCGCTGCCAGAAGCCCGGCTCCAGCCAGCTCTGCAGAGGGTAGCCCAGCAGGGCCTCGGCATGGGGCGAGACGTAACTGTAGGTGTAGTCGGTGGTGTCGGCTTCCCAGGCGATGGCCGAAAGGCTCTCGACCAAGCCGCGGTAATGGTATTCGCTGCTGCGCAGCTCATGCTCCAGGGCAATGCGCTGGCTGATCTCCGAGGTCAGGCGACGGTTGATGCGGATCACCACGCCCAGGGCAATCACCAACATGACCAGCCCTGGCAGACCGTAGATCAGGGTGTTGTACCAGTCGCGCGCGGGCGCGGCATCGGCCACAGTCTCCTCGTCCAGCGACGGCGCGCGGTCGCTTGCCAGCGCTGCGAACACAGGGCGCGCGTTTGCGCCGTCGGTGTGCAACGACGCACGTTCAAGTTGCCCTGGCGGGTAGCCGGCGGGAGGAGGGGTGTCGGCGATGGCTGGCCCGGCGAGCGAAGTCAGCAGCACAAGTGCCGGCAGTCGATGCATGGCAGCCTCGTTGGACCAGCGCAGAAAGGGCCAGTGTAGTCGGGCGCGGCGGCCAGCGGGAAGAGGGGGTGATAACAAACTTGAAGGCCATCGGTCCATGATGCAAAACCCCCGACAGGGCCGGGGGTTTTGGTGGTGCTCGTCGCAGAAGCTTATTCGTCGAGGAACGAGCGCAGGTGCTCGCTTCTGGTCGGGTGACGCAGCTTGCGCAGCGCCTTGGCTTCGATCTGGCGGATACGCTCGCGGGTAACATCGAACTGCTTGCCGACTTCCTCGAGGGTGTGGTCGGTGTTCATGTCGATGCCGAAACGCATGCGCAGCACCTTGGCTTCCCGTGCAGTAAGGCCGCCCAGCACTTCGCGCGTGGCTTCCTTGAGGCTCTCCACGGTGGCCACGTCGATCGGCGACTGCATGGTGGAGTCTTCGATGAAGTCACCCAGATGGGAGTCTTCGTCGTCACCAATCGGCGTCTCCATGGAGATAGGCTCCTTGGCGATCTTCAAGACCTTGCGGATCTTGTCCTCGGGCATCTCCATGCGCTCGCCCAGCTCTTCAGGCGTAGGCTCGCGACCCATCTCCTGCAGCATCTGCCGCGAAATGCGGTTGAGCTTGTTGATGGTCTCGATCATGTGCACCGGAATACGGATGGTGCGTGCCTGGTCGGCGATCGAGCGAGTGATGGCCTGACGAATCCACCAGGTGGCGTACGTCGAGAACTTGTAGCCGCGACGGTATTCGAACTTGTCCACCGCCTTCATCAAGCCGATGTTGCCTTCCTGGATCAGGTCGAGGAATTGCAGGCCACGGTTGGTGTACTTCTTGGCAATCGAGATCACCAGACGCAGGTTGGCCTCGACCATCTCTTTCTTCGCCCGACGCGCCTTGGCTTCGCCAATCGACATGCGACGGTTGATGTCCTTGATCTCGGCGATGGTCAGGCCGGTTTCCGCTTCCAACGCGCTCAGCTTCTGCTGGCAGCGCTGGATGTCGGCCTGCAGGCGACCGATGGCTTCGGCGTACTTCGCCTTGCCGTTGGCCAGGGCATCGCTCCAGGTCTGGTCGACTTCGTTGCCGGGGAACTGGCGCAGGAAGTCGGCACGCGGCATGCGTGCATCACGCACGCACAGCTGCATGATGGCGCGTTCCTGCTGACGCAGACGCTCCAGAGCACCACGAACACGCTCCACCAGGCCTTCGAACTGCTTTGGCACCAGCTTGATCGGCATGAACAGCTCGGCCAGCAGCAGCATCTCGGCAATGCCTTGCTTGCTGTGGCGGCCATGCTTCTTCAAAGCCTTCAAGGTAACGGCGAGCTGGTCGGACACGGCGCCGAAGCGCTGCTGGGCGATGACGGGATCCGGACCGCTTTCGACTTCGTCCTCGTCGTCGCTGTTGGCTTCGTCGTCGTCGTCATCCTTGCCATCGGCCTTGTCGGCCGATTTCTCGACCGGCGGCGGTACCTCGGCCGGCGGCGCAATGCCTTCGTCCGGGTCGATGTAGCCGCTAAGCACGTCGGACAGACGGCCGCCCTCGGTGGTCACACGATCGTATTCGCTGAGGATGTGCTCGACCGTGCCGGGGAAGTGCGCAATTGCGCCCATCACTTCACGGATGCCCTCTTCGATACGTTTGGCGATTTCGATTTCGCCTTCACGCGTGAGCAGCTCGACCGTACCCATTTCGCGCATGTACATGCGCACCGGGTCGGTCGTGCGACCGATGTCGGTCTCGACCGCGGCCAACGCGGCAGCGGCCTCTTCGGCCGCCGCTTCGTCGGTATCGGCTTCGGCCAACAAAAGGGCATCCGCATCCGGAGCACTCTCGAATACGTTGATCCCCATGTCGTTGATCATGCGGATGATGTCTTCCACCTGCTCCGGATCTGAAATATCCTCGGGCAGGTGATCGTTGACCTCGGCGTAAGTCAGGTAACCCTGCTCACGACCACGGGTGATCAACTCTTTGATACGAGACTGCTGTTGCGCTTTTCCGGACATAACACCCTATCCACTGAAGGTCTTGGCGGGCAAAAAACAAGCCGAGGATTATACCCGAGCTAGGACCTCACGCGCCAGTTGAGGTCGGGGTTTGTGCGTGAACATTGCGGCTGAGTAGCTCGCGCAGTTGATTCTTTTCCTCTGCGCTCAGTTCACTCTGTCTTGATTTTCTGAGCAAATGCTCGAGACAACGCTCGCGTTGGCGAGCGGACAAGCTAGTTATAGTGTCGAAAAACTGTTGTTCAAGGTTATCGGCATCGATCAGCCATTCTTTCTCGGCCAGTGCTCGCAGCAGCTTGCCCTGTTCGGTGCCGTGCCATCGCGCGATCAACTGCAGAGAGCGTAGCTTAGGATTCTTCTGCAGGGCTTCGAGCAATGCCACCAGCAACTGCGCGTGTACCTGTTCTTCATCGGCAAAATGGCTGACGTCCTCGACCTTTTCCGCCAGTTGCGGGTAGTGCAGCAAGGTTCGCAGCGCGCTCAGGGTAGGCGGCTCGACGGTCACCGGCGTGCGCGGCTGCGGGCGCGGCTCGAAATCACGCTTGCCTTTGCCCTTCCAGGGCTTGCCTTCCCATTTCTTCCCGCCTGGCTTGGCCGATGTCCATTGTTGCTGTGGTTCGAAGGCCGGCGGCGCATGAAAGTCACTGAAGTCGGGCGAATAACCCGGCATCGAATCGTAATCGGCCAGCGGATCATGGCTGGGCATCGGTGTGGCAGGGGCGCTTTGCACCAGCTGGCTGACAGCCTCGCCGCTCAAGCCGGTGATCTGGCTCAGGCGGTTGCGCATCAACGTGCGCAGATTGGCGCCGGGCACCTTGTCGATCAGCGGCGCAGCCAGTGTCGCCATGTGCGCCTTGCCTTCGAGCGAGCGCGGATCGGCTTCTTCGGTCAACTGCTGGAAAAAATAGTCGGCCAGCGGCTGTGCGTGCTGGTTGATGCGGGCGCGGAAGGCGTCTGTTCCTTCAGAGCGCACCAGGGTATCCGGGTCTTCGCCTTCGGGCAGAAACAGGAATCGCGCCTTGCGCCCATCCTGCAGGCTCGGCAGTGCAGCTTCCAGTGCGCGCCAGGCGGCATTGCGGCCGGCCTGGTCGCCGTCGAAGCAGAACAGCACGCTGGGCACCACGCGGAACAAGCGCTTGAGATGTTCCTCGCTGGTGGCCGTGCCCAGGGTCGCGACGGCATTGCGCAGGCCTTGCTGGGCCAGGGCAATGACGTCCATGTAGCCTTCCACTACGATGATCTCGTCGAGGTTGCGGTTGTGCTTGCGTGCCTCGTACAGGCCGTACAGCTCCTGGCCCTTGTGGAACACCGGGGTTTCCGGCGAGTTCAGGTACTTGGGCTTGTCGTCACCGAGCACGCGGCCACCGAAGGCGATGACCCGTCCGCGGCTGTCGCGGATGGGGAACATCACGCGGTCGCGAAAACGGTCGTAACGCTTGCCCGAGTCGGCATTCTCCACCAGCAGGCCGGCGTCGATCATGGCTTTCTGTTGCAGGCTGTCGCTGCTCAGGTGCTTGAACAGGTTGTCCCAGCCGGGCGGGGCGAAGCCCAGGCCGAAATCGCGGGCGATCTCGCCGGACAGGCCCCGACCCTTGAGGTAGTCGACTGCCGCGCGACGTTGCGCATGCCCCTTGAGCGCCATGCGGTAGAACTGCGCGGCAGCTTCAAGCAAGGGGTACAACGGTGAGTCGGTGGGCTGGCGAGGCTTGCTGTTGCGCCCGCTGTCTTCGCGCGGCACTTCCATGCCGGCGGCCTTGGCCAGTTCCTCGACGGCCTGGGGGAAGTCCAGGTTGTCGTGGTCCATGATGAAGCCAAGGGCATTGCCGCCCGCGCCGCAGCCAAAACAGTAATAGAACTGCTTGTCGGGGCTGACGCTGAACGAGGGAGTCTTTTCCTTGTGGAACGGGCAGCAGGCGGTGTAGTTCTTGCCGGCTTTCTTCATTTGCAGGCGAGACTGCACGACATCGACGATATCGGTGCGGTTGAGCAGGTCGTCGATGAAGCCTTGGGGAATCAGCCCGGCCATGGCGTTCTCTTTATCAGCAGCCCAGGAGCGGAAGTGTACCCATTGGAAATCGGTCTGGCAGGTGTTGCAGCGCAGATTTCTGTATCGGAAACGTCTGTACGTTCAACGGAGCCCGGGGGCAGCAGTCGAAGCAGGGCGTTGCCAAAGGAATAAGTGTGCTCGTCTGCAGCCTTGCAAGGCTCGTCAGAATGACGCGCACGATCTGGCGATGAAACCAGTTCTGACGGTTGAGGCGGGGTACTGCTGCAACTGCCGGCAGCCCGGCTGTGGGCCGGGCAAGGCAGAAGCTTGCAACGAACGTCTGTGTATTAGTACAGACGAACGGCGCGGCGCTGTTCGCGCTGGACTTTCTTGGCGTGGCGTTTGACAGCGGCTGCTGCCTTGCGCTTACGCTCCGAAGTCGGCTTCTCGTAAAATTCGCGGCTACGAACTTCAGCCAGTACACCGGCTTTTTCGCAGGAGCGCTTGAAACGACGCAGAGCTACGTCGAAGGGTTCGTTCTCTTTAACTTTGACGGCTGGCATCCAGAGCTACCTTCATTCATTACCGGGGTCGACATCTCATGGCAAAATCGCGCATAAGTACGTCGGTTTTTAAGGGTTGCGGATGTTAACCCTTACCCGACAGGAATGCAAAGCCTCTGATCGAAAACCGCTGGTCGGTGCCTTGTTCGACGACTATCATGCGCGCCTTCGAATAGAGCTCCACAAGGCCTGGCCATGCTAGTACTGGGATTGGAAACGTCCTGCGACGAAACCGGTGTCGCATTATACGACAGCGAACGCGGCCTGCTGGCCGACGCGCTGTTCAGCCAGATCGACCTGCATCGCGCCTATGGCGGGGTCGTGCCCGAGCTTGCCTCGCGCGATCACGTCAAGCGCATGCTGCCGTTGATCCGCCAGGTCTTGGCCGAAGCCGACTGCGCGGCAACCGAGATCGACGCCATCGCCTACACGGCCGGCCCCGGCCTGGTCGGGGCGCTGCTGGTAGGTGCCTCGTGTGCGCAGGCGCTGGCGTTCGCCTGGGACATACCGGCCTTGGGCGTTCATCACATGGAAGGCCACCTGTTGGCGCCCATGCTGGAAGAGCAGCCGCCGCAGTTTCCGTTCGTCGCTCTGCTGGTGTCCGGCGGCCATACGCAATTGGTGCAGGTCGACGGCATCGGCCAGTATGCGTTGCTGGGCGAGACCCTGGACGATGCCGCCGGGGAAGCCTTCGACAAGACCGCCAAGCTGATCGGCCTGAATTACCCGGGTGGCCCGGAGATTGCCCGCCTGGCCAGGCAGGGTGTGGCGGGGCGCTTTACCTTCCCCCGACCGATGTGCGACCGCCCTGGCCTGGATTTCAGCTTCAGCGGCTTGAAGACCTTCGCTCTCAACACCTGGCAGCAGTGCCGCAGCGCCGGAGACGACGGCGATCAGACCCGCTGCGACATCTCCTTGGCCTTCGAGCAGGCAGTGGTCGATACCCTGACCTACAAATGCCGTCGCGCCTTGAAGCAGACCGGCCTCAAGCGCCTGGTGATCGCCGGCGGGGTGAGTGCCAACCAGTCGCTGCGCCAGGGCCTGGAAAAAATGCTGGGTGAACTGGGTGGCAATGTCTATTACGCCCGTCCGCAGTTCTGTACGGATAACGGCGCAATGATCGCCTATGCTGGTTGTCAGCGGCTGTTGGCCGGCCAGCAGGAAACCCTGGCGATCAGTGTCCAGGCGCGTTGGCCAATGGAGCAGTTGCCACCGCTCTGAATATGTTGGCCAGCCCGCTCAGAAGTGACGCTCGCGGCCGGCGAACAAATCGCGCAGGTTACCGCGGTGACGCCAGATCACCAGCACCGTCAGCACGCTCATGGGCAGCAGCGCCTCAGGGCGCTGCCAGGCCAGCAACGGCAGGGTCAGGGGCGTGGCGATCAGGGCCGCCAGCGAACTGGTGCGGGTGAGCCGAAAGGTCAGCGCCCAGGCAAGCATTGCCAGCAGCGCAGCGGGTGGGTACAGCCCCAGCAGCAGGCCTGCGGAGGTGGCCACGCCCTTGCCGCCCTTGAAGCGGAAATACAGCGGGAACAGGTGGCCGATCACCGCGCAGAGCCCGATCCAGGCTTGCTGCCCAAGTGTCATCCCGGCCCAGGCGGCGGCCAGCACCGGCAGCAAACCCTTGCACAAGTCGCCCAGCAGAGTGAGGATGGCGAGCTTTTTACCGGCCAGGCGCAGCATGTTGGTTGCCCCGGCGTTGCCCGAACCGCTCATTCGCGGGTCGGGAGTGCCCGTCGCGCGACTGAGCACGATAGCGAAGGACAGCGAGCCGAGCAGGTAGGCGCCAAGCGCCAGCAACCAGAACATGCTTACTATTTCCGGGTCTGGAAACCCTTGATTCTAACGGCGCCTGGCGCCCTTGTCGTGCTGCGGAGTGAAGTGCTTGGACAGAGTGTTTATCGAAGGTCTGGAGGTCGACACGGTGATCGGCGCCTACGATTGGGAGCGTGACATTCGTCAGTGCCTGCGTCTGGACCTGGTGTTCGCCTGGGACAACCGCCCGGCTGCGGCTGGCGACGACCTCACCCTGGCCCTCGACTATGCGACGGTGTCGCAGCGCGTCCAGGCATTTGCCGCGCAGGCTCGCTTCGAACTGGTCGAGACGTTCGCCGAACGTCTGGCCCAGCAGTTGATGAGCGAATTCGGCATTCCCTGGCTGCGGCTCAAGATCACCAAGCCGGGTGCCGTCGCGGCGGCGCAAGGTGTCGGTGTGGAGATCGAGCGCGGATGTCGCTGAATAGAATCTACCTGGGCCTGGGCAGCAACACCGACCGAGAACGCCATCTGTGTGCGGGGCTCGATGCGTTGGCGTCCTTGCTCGTGGACATGCGCTGTTCAGCGGTATTCGAAAGCCAGCCGGTAGGCATCAAGAGCGGCCCGTTCTTCAATCTGGTAGTAACCGGGCTGACCGACTTGCCGTTGACCGTACTGGATCGTCGGTTGAAGTTCATCGAAGCCGACAATGGCCGCTACGCCCCGGAGCGCAAAGGTCTGCCGTTGGATATCGATGTATTGCTGTACGGCGACCTGGTCGGCAACTTCGACGGACTGGTGCTGCCCCGTGCCGAAATTCTGAAAAATGCGTTTGTACTGTGGCCATTGGCATTGATTGCGCCAGAGTTGGTGCATCCGGGCGCAGGGGTGAGTCTTGACCAGCTTTGGCGCGAGTCGAACATCGACCAGGTGTTGGCCCCCGTTCCATTCGAATGGCGCGGGCAGCAATTGACTCCCGTCACGCTTTGAATCATCACCGTCTTCTTCACAAGCACAGCTCCCCACCTGTGGGAGCGAGTCTCTGCCCGCGAAGAGGCCCCCAAGGCCACCCTCAAACCCCCGCCTTATACGCCTTGAGTGCCTCCAACCGCGCCCGCTTCAACGCCTCCCCCAACGCCTGCCCCTTGAACCCCTGGGCAACCAGCGGCTGAACCGCCACCGCCCGCGCCACCTCGGCAGCACCTCGCATGTAATCCGCCTGCGGATATTCCCGCGCCTCGAACCCCAAGCGCCCCCGCGCGTCCATCTCGCACGCCATGATGAAATCCTCGAAGCGCCCGGGGCGACGGTACACATCGAAGCTCTGCAGCAGCTCCAGCAGCGTCGACGGCTTGAGCTCCAGGGCTCGATGGCCGTGCGTGTGATATTCACCCACCAACACCGCCAGCTCCTGACAATCCCTGGGCACCTTGAAGCGTTCGTTGACCGCCTTGATCAGTTTCACGCCCCGCTGCTCGTGGGCGATATGCCGCGGCCACTCGCTGGGGCGCGTGGTGCCCTTGCCCAGGTCGTGCAGCAGGCACGCCCAGCGCACGCTCAGTGGCTGGCCATGGCGCGCCGCCTGTTCAAGCACGCTCAGGGTATGCACGCCGGTGTCGATCTCTGGATGATGGGCCGGCGGCTGCGGCACGCCAAACAACGCGTCGACCTCAGGCAGCAGGTGCTCCAGCGCCCCGCAATCGCGCAGCACTTGAATGAACACCTGGGGATGAGCCTCCATCAATGCTCGGGAAATCTCCTTCCAGCTGCGTTCGGCGGTCAAGGCCTGCAGCTCGCCCGACTCGCTCAACTGACGCATGAGCTGCAGGGTCGGTTCGGCCACGCGAAAACCCAGTCCGGCATAGCGCGCGGCGAAACGTGCGACCCGCAGCACGCGCAAGGGGTCTTCGATGAACGCTGGGGACACGTGCCTGAGCAGGCGCTCGTTCAGGTCCTGCTGACCGCCGTACGGATCGATGATGCGGCCGTCGTCGTCCTCGGCCATGGCATTGATGGTCAGGTCGCGCCGCGACAGGTCCTGCTCCAGGGTCACGTCCGGGCTGGCGTGGAAGACGAACCCGCCATAGCCACGTCCGCTCTTGCGCTCGGTACGTGCCAGGGCATATTCCTCGCCGGTCTGCGGATGCAGGAACACCGGGAAATCACTGCCCACGGGGCGATAGCCGTCAGCGAGCATGCGTTCGGCGTCGGCACCGACCACCACGCGATCGATGTCCACGACCGGTATACCCAGCAAGCGGTCGCGCACCGCTCCACCCACTTCATAGATCTTCATTGCAACACCTCCGATGGCCCGGAAGGATAACACCAAGCCATCGGCGGTTTTGCGCACGCACCTGCCTCAGAGGTGGACGACGTTGAGGTCCATCCGCCCATGGCTGCCGTCCGCATGCTCGCTGCGCGGTGGCACGTGATGGGTCTTGACCAACTGATCGCCCTGCAGCGTATCCAGGTGGATATCGAACCCCCACAGGCGGTGCAGGTGCTTGAGCACCTCGTCGGTGGATTCTCCCAGTGGCTTGCGGTCATGTTGCTGATGACGCAGGGTCAGCGAGCGGTCACCGCGTCGATCGATGCTCCAGATCTGTACATTGGGCTCGCGGTTCCCCAGGTTGTACTGCGCCGCCAGGGTTTCGCGAATGGTGCGATAGCCGTTTTCATCGTGGATGGCTGGCACCAGTAACTCGTCCCGCTGATCGTCGTCCATGATGCTGAACAGCTTCAGGTCGCGAATGACCTTGGGCGACAGGTACTGCAGGATGAAGCTCTCGTCCTTGAAGCTGCTCATGGCGAACTTGATGGTGGACAGCCAGTCACTGCCGGCGATGTCGGGAAACCAGTGGCGATCTTCATCGTCCGGGTGCTCGCACATGCGGCGTATGTCGCGGTACATGGCAAAGCCCAGGGCATAGGGGTTGATGCCATTGTAGTAGGGGCTGTCGAAACCGGGCTGGAACACCACGCTGGTGTGCGACTGCAGAAACTCCATCATGAAGCCGTCGGTCACCAGGCCTTCGTCGTAGAGGTCGTTCATCAGAGTGTAGTGCCAGAACGTTGCCCAGCCTTCGTTCATCACCTGGGTCTGACGTTGCGGGTAGAAGTACTGGGCGATCTTGCGCACGATCCGTACGATCTCGCGCTGCCAGGGCTCGAGCAGCGGCGCATGCTTTTCGATGAAATACAGGATGTTCTCCTGCGGCTCGGCCGGGAAGCGGGCGTTGTCCTCCTCGCGGTTCTTGTCGGCACCCTTGGGAATGGTCCGCCACAGATCGTTGATCTGCCGCTGCAGGTGCTCTTCGCGATCGGCCTGGCGGCGACGCTCTTCTTCCGCGGAAATCGGATAGGGACGCTTGTAGCGGTCGACGCCGTAGTTCATCAGGGCGTGGCAGGAATCGAGCAGATCCTCCACGGCATCGATGCCATGACGTTCCTCGCACTTCATGATGTAGGACTTGGCGAACACCAGGTAATCGATGATCGAACTGGCGTCGGTCCAGGTGCGGAACAGGTAGTTGCCCTTGAAGAAGCTGTTGTGCCCATAGCAGGCATGGGCCACCACCAGCGCCTGCATGCAGATGGTGTTCTCTTCCATCAGGTAGGCGATGCACGGATCGGAGTTGATGACGATCTCGTAGGCCAGGCCCATCTGGCCGCGGGTGTAGGACTTCTCGGTGCTGAGAAAATGCTTGCCGTAGGACCAATGGTGATAGCCCAGGGGCATGCCCACCGAGGCGTACGCATCCATCATCTGCTCGGCAGTGATCACCTCGATCTGGTTGGGGTAGGTGTCCAGCGCATAGCGCTCGGCAATGCGGCTGATTTCCCGGTCGTAGGTCTGGATGAGCTCGAACGTCCATTCCGAGCCCGTGGAGATGGGTTGGCGCTTCTGCTCTCTGGCGGTCATGTCGCTAACCTGCGCTGGAAGAGTTCACGGAAGACCGGATAGATATCACCGGCCGACACCAGCTGCTGCTGGGCGAACGTATCGGCGAACGACTCGCTGATGCGCTCGTATTCGTACCACAGGGCCTGATGTTCGCGCGGCGTGATTTCCACATAGGTGTAGTACTGCACGAACGGCATGATCTGCTGGGTGAGGATTTCCCGGCAAATCGGTGAGTCGTCGTTCCAGTTGTCGCCGTCCGAGGCCTGGGCGGCATAGATGTTCCATTCGTTGGTTGGGTACCGCGCGGCCATGATCTCCTGCATCAGTTTCAGGGCGCTGGAAACGATGGTGCCGCCGGTCTCGCGCGAATAGAAGAACTCTTCCTCGTCGACTTCGCGGGCGCTGGTGTGATGGCGGATGAACACCACTTCGATCTTGTCGTAGTTACGCTTGAGAAACAGATACAGCAAGATGAAGAAGCGCTTGGCTATGTCCTTGGTGGCCTGGGTCATGGAACCGGACACGTCCATCAGGCAGAACATTACCGCCTTGGAACTGGGGTTGGGATGCTTGACCAGCAGGTTGTACTTGAGGTCGAAGGTGTCCAGAAAGGGCACGCGATGGATGCGCGCGCTGAGCTTTTCGATTTCGCCGATCAATGCCTGAATGTCACCGAAATTATCCGGTTCCTCGATCTTCAAACGCTCGAGTTCAAGCTTGGTCGCCTTGAGCTTGGCGCGGCTGCTGCCTGAAAGCGCTATGCGCCGCGCGTGGGCCGAGCGCAGGGTGCGGATGATGTTGATCCGCGAAGGGTTGCCCTCGTTGCTGATACCGGCACGCACCGTCTTGTAGGTGTCGGTACCACTGAGGTTGCGCTTCACCAGGTTGGGCAGTTCCAGGTCCTCGAACATGAATTCGAGAAATTCCTCCTGGGTGATCTGGAACACGAACTCGTCCATGCCCTCGCCGGAGTTGCCCGCCTTGCCAGGTCCCTTGCCGCCGCCTCCGCCCTGGGGGCGGGCGATGTGTTCGCCGGCGGTGAACTCCTTGTTGCCGGGGTGCACCACGGTCTGCTTGCCGCCGCGGCCGTGCTGCAACACCGGCTCGTCGATATCGCGGCCGGGAATGCTGATCTGCTCGCCATGTTCCATGTCTGTGATGGAACGACGGCCGACGGCATCTTCCACGGCCTTCTTGATGTGGTCACGGTAACGCCGCAGGAAACGCTGGCGGTTCACCGTACTCTTGTTCTTGCCATTGAGGCGTCGGTCGATCACATAGCTCATTAGGCCTCCGGGCAGCCGGGCTGCAAGCCACAAGTCGAGAGCAGCGAAAGGCCCGGGCATCGATGCCTGCCTGGGCCCGTCGCAGCCTGAAACCTACCGCGTGATCACTGCGACTTCCTGACCCGCAGATACCACTCGGACAGCAGACGGACCTGCTTGTCGGTATAGCCGCGCTCGACCATGCGAGTGACGAAGTCGTTGTGCTTCTGCTGGTCCTCCTTGCTGGCCTTGGCGTTGAAACTGATGACCGGCAACAAGTCCTCGGTGTTAGAGAACATTTTCTTCTCGATCACCACGCGCAGCTTCTCGTAGCTGAGCCAGGTCGGATTCTTGCCGTTGTTGTTGGCGCGGGCGCGCAGCACGAAGTTGACGATCTCGTTGCGGAAATCCTTCGGGTTGCTGATGCCGGCTGGCTTCTCGATCTTTTCCAGCTCTTCGTTGAGGGCCACGCGGTTGAGAATCTCGCCGGTTTCCGGGTCGCGGTACTCCTGATCCTGAATCCAGAAATCGGCGTACAGCACGTAGCGGTCGAAGATGTTCTGCCCGTACTCGCTGTACGACTCCAGGTACGCGGTCTGGATCTCCTTGCCGATGAACTCGATGTAGCGCGGTGCCAGGTATTCCTTGAGGAAGCGCAGGTACCGCTCGCGCACCTCGGCAGGGAATTGCTCCTGTTCGATCTGCTGCTCCAGTACATAAAGCAGGTGCACCGGGTTGGCGGCGATCTCGTGGGGGTCGAAGTTGAACACCTTGGAGAGAATCTTGAAGGCGAAGCGCGTCGACAGGCCATTCATGCCTTCATCCACGCCCGCAGTGTCGCGGTATTCCTGGATCGACTTGGCCTTGGGATCGGTGTCCTTGAGGTTCTCCCCGTCGTACACGCGCATCTTCGAATAGATGTTGGAGTTGTCCGGCTCCTTGAGCCGCGACAGCACGGTGAACTGCGCCAGCATCTTCAGGGTGTCGGGCGCGCAATGGGCCTTGGACAGCGAGCTGTTGAACAGCAGCTTGTCGTAGATCTTGATCTCGTCGCTGACACGCAGGCAGTACGGCACCTTGACGATGTAGATCCGGTCGATGAACGCCTCGTTGTTCTTGTTGTTGCGAAAGCTGTGCCACTCCGATTCGTTGGAGTGCGCCAGCAGGATGCCCGAATAGGGAATCGCGCCCAGCCCTTCGGTACTGTTGTAGTTACCCTCCTGGGTGGCGGTCAGCAGCGGATGGAGCACCTTGATCGGCGCCTTGAACATCTCGACGAATTCCATCAGGCCCTGGTTGGCCCGGCACAGGGCACCCGAGTAGCTGTAGGCATCGGCGTCGTTCTGTGGGTACTCCTCCAGCTTGCGGATGTCGACCTTGCCCACCAGCGCGGAAATGTCCTGGTTGTTCTCGTCGCCCGGCTCGGTCTTGGCCACGGCGATCTGGTTGAGAATGGAAGGGTAGAGCTTGACCACGCGGAACTGGCTGATGTCGCCGCCGAATTCGGCCAGGCGCTTGGTGGCCCAGGGCGACATGATGGTGCTCAGGTAGCGTTGCGGAATGCCGAAGTCTTCTTCAAGGATCGCGCCGTCCTCGGTGGCATTGAACAGCCCCAGGGGCGACTCGAACACCGGCGAACCCTTGATCGCGTAGAACGGCACCTTCTCGATCAGCTGCTTGAGCTTCTCGGCCAGCGAAGACTTGCCGCCGCCTACCGGGCCCAGCAGGTACAGGATCTGTTTCTTCTCTTCCAGGCCCTGCGCCGCATGGCGGAAGTACGACACGATCTGGTCGATGCATTCCTCCATGCCGTGGAAGTCTTCGAACGCTGGGTAGCGACGAATCACCTTGTTGGAGAAGATGCGCGACAGCCGGGAATTGGTCGACGTGTCGAGCAATTCGGGCTCCCCTATCGCCATCAGGATCCGCTCGGCGGCAGACGCGTAGGTCCTGCGGTCGGTTTTGCACAGCTCGAGGTACTCCTGTAACGAGAGCTCTTCCTGGCGTGTGGATTCGAAGCGTTGTTGGAAGTGGCTAAAGATACTCATGACGTCACCTCGCTCGATACGTGGAGCCGACGTCGGATCACTCAGTTGATGCTGGCGGTCACCCAAACCCCGTGGTGGCCGTATACCCCCCAGAACACCCTTGTAGCCTTGACCGATTGACCCGCGCGCCGGTGTACCGGCTCTCCCCTGTTATGGATGGCCTGAGCTTAAGGATAGTTGGTTATCGAAGATTTCAAGCGCGGATGCGCAATTAACTGCCGCCAGGGTCTGGCGACAATGCTGCGAAGGCCCGTGGGGCGCGGCGTCGGCGACGAAAAAAATTTCGTCGCGCGGGGCTTGCGAAGGATTATTCAGCCTGGCTGGTTTCGCCCGGAAAGGTGCTGCGCCACAGCTCGAAGCCGCCGTCCATGCTGTACACATCGGAAAAGCCCTGGCTGACCAGGTAGGCAGCGGCGCTCTGGCTGGAATTGCCGTGGTAGCAGACCACGACCAGCGGCTTGTCCAGATCGGCCGCCGTGATGAAACCGTGCAGCGAGTGGTTGTCCAGGTGCGTGGAATCGGTGATATGGCCAGCCGCGAAGGTTTGCGGGTCGCGGATATCCACCACCACGGCGCCCTGTTCGCGCAGGCTCTGGACGTCTTGCGGAGGGATGCGTTTGAATTCGGTCATGGACAGGCTCCTGGGCTGGTCGCCCATTCTAGCGTTTGTCGCTCGGGGGAGGGAAATCTGCCGCGGGGGTCGCTGCAGGCAAGTGCACATCGCCCTCATCGGTGCATTTGCAGGACAGGCGCTCGCCGCTGTCGACGTCGAGCAGCGTCATCGCACCGCCCCACACGCATCCGGTATCGAGCGCGAACACGCCCGGCTCCTCGCAACGCCCTTCCAGCGCCGCCCAATGGCCGAAGATGATCTTCAGGTCGCGCGTCTTGCGCTCCTTGTGGGCGAACCAGGGCGCGTAGCCGGGCAGCGCGGTGTCGGCGCCTTCCTTGCCCTTGAGGTCGAGCTTGCCGTCGGCGGTGCAGAAACGCATGCGGGTGAAGTAGTTGGTGATCACACGCAAGCGGGCAACGCCCTGCAACGCCTTGTCCCACTTGTTCGGCTCGTTGCCGTACATGCCGTCCAGAAACGGCTTGAACAGCTGGTCATCACGCAGCGCGGTCTCGACCTCGGCGGCCAGGCGCAGGGCCTTGCGCAGCGACCATTGTGGTGGAATCCCGGCATGCACCAGCACGGCATTGCGCTGTTCGTCGTGGTGCAGCAGCTTCTGCCGGCGCAGCCAGTCGAGCAACTGCGGGCCGTCGGGTGCGTCGAGGATTTCGCGCAAGGTATCGCCGCGCTTGAGCCGCTCGGCGTCGTTGGCCACCGCCAGCAGGTGCAGGTCGTGATTGCCCAGCACACACACCAGCGCGTCACGCATGCCATACAGGTAGCGCAGGGTTTCCAGCGAACTCGGCCCGCGGTTGACCAGGTCGCCCACCAGCCACAGTGTGTCCTTGGCAGGGTCGAAGGCGACCCGTTGCAGCAGGCACTTGAGTGGCTGCAGGCAGCCTTGCAAGTCACCGACTGCGTACACTGCCATCAGTGCAGGGCGCCTGGTACGGCGAGGCGAAACGGGGCGATAACGGCTTCGAACTGCTTGCCGTCTTCGGCCTGCATCTGATAGCTGCCCTGCATGTTGCCCACCGTGGTGGCCATCACCGTGCCGCTGGAATAGGTGTGGCTTTCACCGGCGGCGATCAGCGGTTGCTGGCCAATGACACCGGCGCCCCGGACTTCCTCAACCTTGCCATCGCCATCGGTGATCACCCAGTGGCGAGACAGCAGGCGAGCCGGTATCTGTCCGTTGTTGCTCACGGTAACGGTATAGGCAAAGGCAAAACGCTGCTGCTCGGGCTGTGATTGTTCTGCCAGGAAACGGGTCACGACGCTGACGTCGATCTGATAACGGGGATCGGACATGCAAAGGGCCTTGAAAACGAGAGCTAATGTAGCCGGCGTTGGCCGGTTCAGGGTCAGTCCGGGGCAACGCGGTGGCCTGTGGACCAATCGCTTGGTCCAGGTTAGAGGTCAGAGCGGGTCGCTTCGTTCGGCGAGTTGATCAGCCAGGCGCACGAAAGCCGCGAGGTCGAGCTGTTCGGGCCGCAGGCTGCCGTCGACGCCGGCCGCTTCGATCGCCTCGACGGGCAGCAGCGCCTTGAGCGTATTGCGCAAGGTCTTGCGCCGCTGGTTGAAGGCTTCGCGCACCACTCGCTCGAGCAGGCGGTGATCCTTGGCCGGGTGGGGCAGGATGGTGTGAGGTACCAGGCGCACGATGGCCGAATCGACCTTGGGCGGCGGATTGAACGCGCCCGGCCCGACGTTGAAGAGGTGCTCGACGCGGCAGTGGTACTGGACCATGATCGACAGCCGTCCCCAGTCGCCGCCACCAGGGCCTGCAGCCATGCGCTCGACCACTTCCTTCTGCAGCATGAAATGCATGTCGCAGATCAGGTGGGCGTTGTGCAGCAGGTGGAAGATCAGCGGGGTGGAGATGTTGTACGGCAGGTTGCCGACCACGCGCAGGGTGCCAGCCTCGGCGCCCAGACTGGTGAAGTCGAACTTCAATGCATCGCCCTGGTGCAGGCGGAAATTGCCCTTGCCGGCGAATTGCTGATTGAGGATCGGCACCAGGTCCTTGTCCAGTTCCACCACGTCCAGTTGCGCACCGCTGCCCAGCAGGCCTTCGGTAAGGGCGCCCTGGCCCGGCCCGATTTCCAGCAGGTGTTCACCGGGCTTGGCGTGGATGGAGCGAAGGATACGGTCGATCACGCCGGCATCGTGGAGAAAGTTCTGGCCAAAGCGCTTGCGCGCCCGGTGTTGGTAGTGCTCGGTCATTAAAATGTCTCGGCCATTCGATAGGCGGTGTCGAGGGCGACGCGCAGGCTGCCGGTATCGACCTTGCCGGTTCCGGCCAGGTCCAGGGCGGTGCCGTGGTCCACGGAGGTGCGGATGATCGGCAACCCCAGGGTCACGTTGACCGCGGCGCCAAAGCCTTTGTACTTGAGTACGGGCAGGCCCTGGTCGTGATACATCGCCAGCACCGCATCGCAATGCTGCAGGTATTTGGGAGTGAAGAGCGTATCGGCGGGCAGCGGCCCGCGCAGATCCATGCCTTCGGCGCGCAGACGCTCCAGGGTAGGCTCGATGATGTCGATTTCCTCGCGGCCCAGGTGGCCGCTTTCGCCAGCATGGGGGTTCAGACCGCAGACCAGGATGCGCGGTCGGGTCAGGCCGAACTTGCCCTGCAGGTCGGCGTGCAGAATGCGCGTGACCCGCTCCAGGCGCTCGACGGTGATCGCATCGGCCACCTCGCGCAGGGGCAGGTGAGTGGTCACCAGTGCGACGCGCAGATTGCCGGTTGCAAGCATCATCACCACCTGTTCGGTAGCGGTAAGGTCGGCGAGGAATTCGGTGTGTCCGGAGAACGCGATGCCACCGTCGTTGATGACACCCTTGTGCACCGGCGCGGTGATCATGCCCGCGAAAAGCCCGTCGAGGCAGCCCTGCGCTGCACGCGTCAAGGTCTGCAGCACGAACGCGGCGTTGGCGGTATTCAGCTGGCCGGTGAGTACCGGCGCGCCCAGAGGCGTGTCCCAGACGTACAGGCTGCCCGCTGGCGCAGGCTGGTCGGGGAGGGCGTCGGCATCGACTTCCAGCAGGCTGACGGCCAGCCCCAGCTGCGCGGCCCGCTTGGCGAGCAGGTCACGGCTGGTGATGGCGATCAGGGGGTGAGGCTGGGGTTGCGCGGCCAGCAGCAGGCACAGGTCTGGACCTATGCCCGCCGGCTCACCGGGCGTCAACGCGAAACGCTTGGGGGTCACTGCGCAGCCTGGTCGGCGCCAGGCAGCTTGATTTCGACGTAGGCTTCGTCGCGGATCTGGCGCATCCAGGTCTGCAGCTCTTCGTCATACTTGCGGTTGCGCAACACGGTCATTGCCTGCTGGTCGCGGGCCTGCTCGGTGTTGTCGGTCGCACGGCGCCCCAGCACCTGCAGCACATGCCAGCCGAACTGGGTCTGGAACGGACGCGAAACCGTTTCCACCGGCGTCGACGCCATGGTTTCGCGAAACTCAGGCACCAGCGACTGAGGGTTGACCCAGTTCAGATCGCCGCCGTTGAGCGCCGAGCCTGGATCTTCCGAGAAATTCTTCGCCAGGGTGGCGAAGTCCTCGCCGTTTTCGATGCGTTCGTACAGCTTGCGTGCCAGTTCTTCGGTCTGGGCCGGGCTGCGAATCTCGCTCGGCTTGAGCAGAATGTGACGTACGTGCACTTCGTCCACGGTCTGGGTGGCGCCACCGCGCTTGTCCAGCACCTTGAGGATGATGAAGCCTACGGGCGTGCGCACTGGCTGGGTGACATCGCCGACCGGCATGCTGCTGAGCATGCGGTCGAACGGTGCCGGCAGCTGAGCAGGCTTGCGCCAGCCCATGTCGCCGCCTTCCAGGGCGTTCTCGCTCGACGAGCTGGCAATCGCCAACTTGTTGAAGTCGGCACCCTGCTTGAGCTGGCGATAGATGTCCTCGGCCTTGCTCGCCGCTGCCTGGATAGCCGCCGAGCTGGCGCTTTCCGGGACCTGGATCTGGATGTTGGCCAGGTGCAGTTCTTCGGACAGCTGCATCTTGCCCAGGTCCGAGGCGAGGAAGTTCTTCACTTCCTGCTCGGATACCTGGATGCGCTCGGCCACGCGACGCTGGCGTACGCGGCTGATGATCATCTCGCGCTTCACCTGCTCGCGCGCATCGTCATACGACAGGCCGTCATGCGCCAGTGCGGCACGGAACTGCTCGGTCGACATGTTGTTGCGCTGGGCAATGGTGGCGATGGCGCCGTTGAGTTCTTCGTCGGTAATGCGAATGCCGGAACGTTCGCCGATCTGCAGCTGCAGATTCTCGACGATCAGGCGTTCCAGCACCTGCTGTTGCAGGACGCTCGCCGCAGGTACGCCACCGCCACGCTTGGCGATGGTTTGCTGCACTTCCTTGACGCGCTGGTCGAGCTGGCTTTGCATGACCACGTCGTTGTCGACGATGGCCACGACGCGGTCCAGCTGTTGCACCGCGGCGTGCGCCGTGGTGCCCAGCAGCATGGCGCCCAGCACGACTGGGCGCAGCAGATCACATAGCTTGGTCTTCACGTTCACGATAACCTTGAATGCCCTTGTCGAGGAAACCCTCGACCTTATTGCCTACCACGCCACCGAGGCCCTTCAGCACGATTTGCAGGAAGATGCCGTGGTCGCCTTTTTCGTTCTGCGGGGCGGCCTGGCTGTACTCGTCGTAGTCAACCCAGTAGCGGTTGATCAGACGCATCTTCCAGCAGCAGTTGTCGTATTCGAAACCACCAAAGGCTTCCAGCGTGCGATTGCGGTTGTAGTCGAACTGCCAGCGGCTGATGACGCTCCACTGCGGCACGATCGGCCACATGACCGAGAAGTCATGCTGCTGGATCTTGTAGTAGTCCTTCACGTAGTTCGGATCGCCCGGCTGACCGTAGTCGCCACCGAAGGTCCAGCGACCGGTCGCCGAATCGTAGTGCACGGTGTCGTCGCGGTAGCGGTAGCCCAGGTTGACCACCTTGTTCGGGTTGTCTTCAGGCTGGTAGTGGAACATCGCGCTGCCCGAACGGGTGCTGCGGCTGTCCGGATCCCAGTTGAAGTCCGAGCTGAAGCGCCAGTCGCGGTTGAAGCGATATTCGTATTCCAGGGCGTACGGCGAAACGTTGGCCTGGGCATCGTCGCGCGTCTTGAAATCGACGCCCGGCAGTTGCACTTCACGATCCTTGAAGTACACGGCCTGGCCGACGCTCACACGCTGACGCTCGAAACCGTTCTCCTCGATCCAGCGGCTGGTCACGCCCAGCGACAGCTTGTTCTCGTCGCCCACGCGGTCGGAACCGGTGAAGCGGTTTTCACGGAACAGCGAGCCGTAGCTGAAAGTGGTTTCCGACGTGTCGAACACCGGAATGTCGGTCTGGTCTTCCTCGGGAACATAGAGGTAGAACAGGCGCGGTTCCAGGGTCTGGCGGAAGTTGGTGCCGAACATCTGGGTGTCGCGGTCGAAGTACAGGCCGCTGTCGATGCTGGCGATCGGTACGCCGCGGTTCTGCGAGCTGCTGAAACGCTCGTCGGCCAGCAGGCTGCTCTTGCCTTGGCTGTCCAGATCCAGATCGTACTGGGTGTACATGTACTTGAGCGACGGACGCACGAAGCCCCAGTTCCAGTTCAGCGGCAGCGACACGCCCGGCTCCAGGTTCAGGCGGTTGCCGTTGGCACGCGCCAGGCCCTGAACGTTGTTGTCGATGCGGCGCTCGCCGAAACCGTCTTCGTTGATGAAGGTGCCGGTGCGCAGGTCACGCTCGAAACGCACGATCTCGCTGTTGTAGGTGAAGTCCAGACCGCCCGGATGGTAAGGCAGCGCACCGTTGAAGGTGATCTGCGGCATGCGGTTGTACGGGGTGATGTCGGCCACGGTCGCCAGCTTGTACGCCTGGGCGTTCAAGCGTGCGGTGTAGTTGTCACCGCGATAGGTCAGGGCACCCTGCTGGTTGATCCAGTCGGTGCGCTCGACGCCGATCTGGTCCGACTGCAGGTCCTGGAAGTAGTACGGATCGCTGATGTCGGTGTAGTCGACTTCAGTGGTCAGGCGCGAATCCAGGCCGCCCTTGTGCTGCCAGTTGACCATCCAGCGGGTCTTGTCGTAGTCGGACTGCTGGCTGCGATCGTCGTTTTCGTCGTTCAGGTACGCGCCGCCGAACTGGCCTTCGCTGGTCTTGGTCAGGTAGCGGAATTCGCCTTCCATCATCAAGCCACGCTTGGCCATGTAGCGCGGGTACAACGTGGCGTCGTAGTTCGGCGCCAGGTTGAAGTAGTACGGGGCAACCAGGGTGAAGCCGCTGTCGCTGTCGCTGGCGAAGGACGGCGGCAGGAAGCCGGACTGGCGACGGTCGTCGATCGGGAAGTAGATATACGGCGTGTAAAGCACCGGAATATCCTTCACGCGAAGGGTGACGTTGGTCGCCGTGCCGAAACCGGTGGCCGGGTTCAGCGTGATGTTGTTGCCCTTGAGCTGCCAGGCGTTGCTGTCCGGCTCGCAGGTGGTATAGGTACCGTCCTTGAGGCGGATGATCGCGTTCTCGGCGCGCTTGGCGTACAGCGCATTGCCGCGGATGCGCGACTTGTGCAGCACGTATTCGGCGTTGTCGACCTGGGCTTCACCGGTGTCGAGCTGGATCTGGGCGTGGTCGCCCACGACCAGCGCGCCGTTGTCGCGCAGCTTGACGTTGCCGTTGAGCTCGCCGCGGTTCTCGGCCTGGTGCAGGCTGGCCTCGTCGGCCTCGATCTGCATGCTGCCCTGGCGCATCACGACGTCACCGGCCAGCGAGGCGATCTGCTCCTCGGTCTGGTAGCGCGAAGCCTTGGCGCCGATGAAGGTCGGTGCCTCGCTCTTCGGCGTGTCGTCGTTCATGCCCGGACGCACCGGCTCGATGTACGCACCGGAGCAGTACGGCCCGGTCTCGGCCAGTTGGGCGGCGGTCAGCTTGCTGCGCGGCACCCAGTCGAGATGGCTGTAGTCGGGGCTGCGCGAGCTCAGGCCACGGCCCTTGCTCTGCGTGACCGCAACCGGCCCGACGGTTTTCTCTTCGCGTGAAGAGGCACCGCTGCTGCCGCTCGCCACTGCCGCGCCGTCGTGCACGGGGCGCGGCGGCAACTGCGCGGCGTTGGCCTTGGGGTTGCAGTCCCAGGCACCAGCAGCGGAGACTTGGCAGTCGAATTGCTCTGCAGCAAAAACGAACGGGGTGGCCATGGGTTGCATCACCAGCAAACCGCCAGTGACCAGCAACGGAAATTTTTTACGAAACGCGGGGGATTTCAATGCCATCTTATTAGTCCGGGCTTCCTGCGTGCCATCTTGCCCGCGGGGGGGCCGCACGCCTCTCGATGGTCTGAAAAAGATGCTGGATAATAAAGCATGACCCGCTTGACGGCTAGCGCCGTCGGAGACCCTTGCAATGCCTGATCAAGATGTACGCCTGCAACACCTCAAAACATGGCTCGACGAGCAGCTCGAGAAGCTCTTCCAGGCTCGCCAATGGGGCGCCGTACCCCCGGCCACGTTGACCGCGGCCAGTAGCGATGCAAGTTTTCGCCGATACTTTCGCTGGCAGGGCCAGGGTCGCAGTTTTATCGTCATGGATGCGCCGCCGCCCCAGGAAAACTGCGCGCCGTTCGTGAAAATCGACGAACTGCTGGCGAGCGCCGGCCTCAATGTGCCGCAGATTCATGCCCAGGACCTCGAGCGCGGCTTCCTGTTGTTGAGCGATCTGGGCCACCAGACCTACCTGGACGTGATCGATGCGGACAACGCCGACGCGCTGTTTGCCGATGCCATCGACGCGCTGCTGGCACTGCAGAAACTGCCGGCCAGCGGTGACCTGCCCAGCTACGACGTTGCGCTGTTGCAGCGCGAGCTCGAGCTGTTTCCGCAATGGTATGTCGGCAAGGCTTTGGGCAAGCAGCTCGACGCCGAGCAATCGGCAGCCTGGCAACGGGTGTGCACGCGCCTGATCGACAGCGCCCTGGCGCAGCCCAAGGTGCTGGTGCATCGCGACTACATGCCGCGCAACCTCATGCGCAGCGAGCCTAACCCGGGTGTGCTGGACTTTCAGGATGCGGTCTACGGCCCGGTCACCTACGACATCACCTGCCTGTTCAAGGACGCCTTCCTCAGCTGGCCCGAAGCGCGTGTGCAGGCGTGGCTGCAGCGCTACTGGGAACAGGCGGGCGAGCAGGGCGTGCCGGTGCAGCTGGACTTCGCCGAGTTCTGCCGTGCCAGTGATCTGATGGGCGTGCAGCGTCATCTGAAAGTGATCGGCATTTTTGCCCGTATCTGCCATCGTGATGGCAAACCCCGTTATCTGGCCGACGCGCCGCGTTTCTTCTCTTATATAGAGACGGTGCTGGCGCGGCGCCCCGAGCTGGCTGAGCTGGGTGAACTGTTCAAGAGCCTTGGAGTGTCCTCATGAAAGCCATGATCCTGGCGGCAGGCAAAGGCGAGCGCATGCGCCCGCTGACCCTGACCACGCCCAAGCCGTTGCTGGCCGCCGGCGGCAAGCGGTTGATCGAGTATCACCTGCTGGCTTTGGCCCAGGCCGGCTTTGCCGAGGTGGTGATCAATCACGCCTGGCTGGGCCAGCAGATCGAAGACTATCTGGGCGACGGTGCTCGCTACGGGGTGGCCATCGAGTATTCCCGCGAAACCGAGCCACTGGAAACCGGCGGTGGCATTCGCCACGCGTTGCCATTGCTCGGCGATGCACCGTTCGTGGTGGTCAACGGCGACATCTGGACCGACTACGACTTCAGTCGGTTGCGCGGTCCGTTGGCGGGCCACGCGCATCTGGTGCTGGTCGACAATCCGGCTCATCACCCCGAAGGCGACTTCAGCCTGGTCGAAGGCCAGGTGCGCGACCAGCCTGGCCTGACCTACAGCGGTATTGCCGTGCTCCATCCCGATCTGTTCGACGGCCATGGAGAGCCAGCCTTCAAGCTCGCACCGCTGCTGCGCCGCGCAATGGACGTGGGGCAGGTCACCGGCGAACACTATCAGGGCCAGTGGATCGACGTCGGCACTGCGCAACGCCTGACCGAACTCGACCGCCTGCTGGCCGAGCGAGGTTGATATGTTGTGGCCCGGAACGGTAGTCGGCGCGGCGGCAGGTTATGCCCTCGCCAGCATTCCAGGGGCGCTGCTGGGCATAGTGCTCGGTCAGGCGCTGGATCGACACCTCAGGTTGCAGACCTGGAGTGAATTGGTAGATAGGCTCAAGGGCAAATCGGTACTGCGTGACGAGCAACTGCTGTTTGTCCTGCTGGGGCGAGTGGCCAAGGCCGAAGGCCAGGTGCTGGCGGTGCATATCCAGCAGGCGCGGCGGGAAATGCGCTCGTTGAACCTCAACGAACAGGCGCGAAAACGGGCCATCGTTGCGTTCAATCGCGGCAAGGCGGGAGGCGATCAGCTGCGCAGTCACCTGCTGCGCCTCAAGCATCAACCCAACTCCGCCGAAGGCATGCTGCGTGCCTGTTGGCGGATGGTCTGGGCCGATGGCCAGGCCGGTACCGCCGAGCGCGAACTGGTAGTCACCTGGGGCAAGTGGCTGGGCTGGTCCTCGGCACGGGTGCAGGGGCTGGGGCAGGATTACGAGCCGCGCCACAGACCGGTGACCAAGCGAGGCGGCGCCTTCGAAGAAGCACTGCGCCTGCTGGGGGTTTCCTCGACCACCGAGCCCGACCAGATCAAGCGTGCCTATCGGCGTCTGCTCAGCCGCCACCATCCCGACAAACTGGTGGGCGGTGGTGCCACACCGGCGCAGATTCGGGAGGCCACCGACCGTACGCGCGAACTGCACAACGCCTACAGCCTGATCCGCGAGCGCCTGGACCTGCGCTGATGCGCAGGCCCGGCATCAACCGCGCAGTGGCTTACTGCGCATTCAAGGCACCCTTGACCCGCCGGAACAGCTGCTCGGCCTGCGCGGCCTTGTCCGGCAGCGACTTGAGCGAAACCTGCGAGTACACCGCCCCTTTCTGCCGCTTGCTGGCCTGCAAACGCCGTTGCGCGGCGTCAGCCGCTGCTTGACGATCGCTGTAGAAGACATCCGTGGTGGGCACCTTGAGCAGCGCGGCCAGTTCGTCGATCTGCTGCGGCGCATTGTCCGGTGTGCGGGTATCCACCAACACCAGCTTCTGCACGTGCGCCGGCTGCCGTTCGGCCATGTAGCGGGTCGCCCAGTAAGCGCCGCTGCCATGCCCCAACAGCACGATCCTGCGTGAGTTGTGTTGCTGGGCGAAAGCGATGCCGGCTTCGATGCGGGCAAAGATCCGCTCGGCATCCACCTGCATCGGGTCTTGCAGCTGCACTTCGGTGCTGGCCGTATCGGCGTCCTGAGCCGTGGCTTTTTCCACCCCGGCGCCGGCGTCCGGTGGCGTCGCCTGGGTGTCGGTGGTCACCGGCAATGGCGGTTTCTCGTTTGGCCTGGCCGAAGGCATCTGGCTGACCAGGTCCGGCAGGCTCAGGCTCAGGGTGTTGAACGCCGCATCCGGCAACTTGCGCCGCAACGGCCCCACGCCCTGAGGCCAGTCCGCCGTTTCCCCGGCCCCTGGCACGATGATCACTGTACCCTGCGCATCGGCGGTATTGGCCGGACGCCACAACGACAGGAACTCGTCGCTGCCGGCCTGCAATTGTTGCTGCTCGCTGGCGGGCAACTGACGTTCCAGTGCCTGGGCATCCTCGACGCTGCGCTCCGCCAGAGGCTGGCGGACTTCGGCCGTCTGCTTGGCTGGCGCGGCCTCTTCGGCCGCTGCAACACCGTGCAGGGGCACCAGCAATGCCAGGCAAACGGCTCTCAACTGAACAACTTTCATCGGTACTTCCCGCCCAAATGAATGACTCGCTTGTTCGATACCGGGCCGAGTGCACGCTGCCATCGATGCAACCTGACAGGCGATCCTTTTCTCGCGGATAATCCCGACACCGGTCGATATTCAAAGCCTATAGCTTAGTGCCATCCACGCAAAGGTCGTTCATACCGATATGTACCCACTGCTGCGTCGCCTTTCACTGCTGGGCGGGTTGTGCCTGCCGTTGCTCGTCCATGGCGCCGCCGCCGTGCCCGCCGTGAAGCTGCCGCTCGACGCTGCGCAGATCCAGTGGCTTGATGAGCATCGCACCTTGCGCGTCGGGCTGGTACTGCAGCAACCCTATGCGCAACTGGACCGTCGCCTGGGCCAGTTGTCCGGCGTCAACGTCGACCTGATGAACTGGCTGGCCAAGGCCATGCAGGTGGAGCTGATCTGGCGCAACTACGCCGACCAGCCGGCGCTGGAACAGGGTTTGCGCGCAGGCGAGGTGGACCTGGCGCCCGGTCTTGCGCAAACCCCTGCCGGATTGAAACTGTGGCAGTTTTCCGATCCCTACCTGCGCGTGCCGCAGTTGTTGGTAGGCGAGCGCAATGGCGAAGTCGCCATCGATCTCGAGACGCTTTCGGCCAATGACCGGGTCGCCGTGCGCATGCCAGGGGCGGTTGCCGACTATTTGCGCAACACCTACAGCCATCTCAATCTGCAAGGTGTGCCGCTGGAACGGCAGGCCCTGCAATTACTGCTTAGCCAGCAGGCACGTTATGCGGTGGTGGACGAGGCGCAGTTGGGCCGGCTGTCCCGCGAGGCCGAGTTCGACGAGCTGGTGGTGGTCGGCGACATAGGTTATCCACAGTTGCTGCGGGTGGCGACGCGGCGCGACTGGCCGCAGTTGGCGCATATCGTCACCGTGGCCTTGGAGTCCCTGCCCGCCAAGGACCTGGAGCGGCTGCACGAGCGGTGGTTGCAGCCACAGTACCCGCGCCTGAGCGAATCCCGAGGGTTCTGGCAGAACCTGTGCCTGCTGCTGGTGCTGATCGCCGTGGCCATCATCGCACTGCTGGTCTGGCAGCGCCGCCAGGTCCACGCGCTGGAACGGCAACTGCTGGCGGCTCGGGAAGACATTGCCCTGCGCGCGGCGAGCGAGGAAGCCCTGCGGGTCAACCAGTTCTCCATCGAGCAAAGCACGGTCGGCATACTCTGGGTGAACTGGGACAGCCATGTGCGCTACGCCAACCGCGCTGCCGAGCGCATGCTCGGCTACGGCACCGGCGCGGTGGTGGACAAGCCCTTGGCCGACTTCGAACCGGGCCTGAGCATGGACCGCTGGCTGAACCTGTGGCGGCTGGCCAGGGCCAGCGAACACACTGCGCAAACCTTCGAAACCCACTGCGTACGCGCCGACGGCAGCGTCCTGCCCACCGATGTCTCGCTGAGCTTCCTGCGCTTTCGCGAAGCCGAGTACCTGGTGGTCTACCTCACCGATGTGACCGAGCGACGGCGGGCGCTGGCTGCCCTGCAACACAGCGAGGCGCAACTGCGCGAGCTGTCGGCGCACCTGGAAACCGTGCGCGAGGAAGAAAAAGCGCGCATTGCCCGAGAAGTGCACGACGAACTGGGGCAGATCCTCACGGTACTGAAACTGGAAACCTCGATGTGCGAACTGGCCTACGCCGACCTCGATAGCGGGCTTCAGGAACGCCTCAACAGCATGAAGCGCTTGATTGCCCAGCTGTTCCAGCAGGTGCGCGACGTGGCCACCGCCTTGCGCCCGCCGATACTGGATGCCGGTATTGCCTCAGCCATCGAGTGGCAGGCGCATCGCTTCGAGGAGCGCACCCAGATTCCCTGCCTGGTCAGCGTTCCGGAACAGTTGCCGCCCCTGGACGACGCCAAGGCCGTGGGCCTCTTTCGCCTTCTGCAAGAGGCGCTGACCAATGTCATTCGCCACGCCCAGGCGCATACTGTGCAAATCGAGCTCAGCCAGGAAGGCAATGACCTGCGCCTGTCGATCACCGACGATGGCTGCGGCTTCGAACCTGCCGAAGTGAGCTCGCTGTCGTTCGGCCTGGTAGGCATGCGCGAGCGCGTACTGATGCTCGGTGGCCGGCTCGAACTGAGCAGCCAGCTGGGGGAGGGCACTGCCCTGACCGTCACCGTGCCGTTGAACTGAGCGCACCGTTGAATTGATTGCTGGAGGGTGACCCGTTGATCCGAGTGCTGGTGGCCGAAGACCACACCATCGTGCGTGAAGGCATCAAGCAATTGATCGCCCTGGCCAAGGACCTGGTGGTGGCAGGGGAGGCCGGCAATGGCGAGCAGTTGCTCGAGATCTTGCGCGTCACCCCTTGCGACGTGGTCCTGCTGGACATCTCCATGCCGGGCGTCAATGGGCTGGAGGCCATTCCGCGGATCCGCGCGCTGCCTCATCCGCCGGCCATTCTGGTGTTGTCCATGCACGACGAGGCGCAGATGGCCGCGCGTGCATTGAAAGTCGGCGCGGCAGGTTATGCCACCAAGGACAGCGACCCGGCGCTGCTGCTGACCGCTATCCGCCGAGTCGCCGCGGGCGGGCGCTACATCGACCCGGCCCTGGCCGACCGCATGGTCTTCGAGGTTGGGCTCACCGATGCCCGGCCGCGGCATGCCCTGCTGTCGGAGCGCGAGTTCTCGGTGTTCGAACGCCTGGCTCGCGGCGCCAACGTCAACGACATTGCCCAGCAGTTGGCCCTGAGCAGCAAAACCATCAGCACCCACAAGGCGCGCCTGATGCACAAGCTCAATGTGGCGTCGCTGGCCGACCTGGTGAAGTACGCGATGGAGCACAAGCTGGTCTGAAAACGACAGTGGCACCCGGGGTTCTGCCACGCAGCCGCTCTGGCACTTCTCGCCCATGCTCAGGGGCGACAGGCCTGTAGGGCAATCCCTACCCCGAATCTTCCAACTACCCCATGGCAATCTCTCCCAGCCCCCGATTTGCAAGGGTTGCGGCCTTCTCTAGGCTTGACCCCACGGCAGTCATTCAACAAAGGTGTGGGTATGAGCGAGGCAAGCGCAAGTACGGACGAGATACTGGTCAGCTTCCGTGGCGTGCAGAAAAGCTATGACGGTGAAAACCTCATCGTCAAGGACCTCAACCTGGACATCCGCAAGGGCGAGTTCCTTACGCTCCTCGGCCCCTCCGGCTCCGGCAAGACCACCAGCCTGATGATGCTGGCAGGCTTCGAAACCCCCACGGCGGGGGAAATCCAGCTGTCCGGACGCTCGATCAACCACGTGCCGCCGCACAAGCGTGACATCGGTATGGTGTTCCAGAACTACGCCCTGTTTCCGCACATGACCGTGGCGGAAAACCTGGCCTTCCCCCTGTCCGTGCGCGGCCTGAGCAAGACCGACATCAGCGAGCGGGTCAAACGGGTGCTCGGCATGGTCCAGCTCGATGCCTTTGCCCACCGCTATCCGGCGCAGCTGTCCGGCGGGCAGCAACAGCGTGTGGCCCTGGCCCGCGCCTTGGTTTTCGAGCCGCAACTGGTGCTCATGGACGAACCGCTGGGCGCCCTGGACAAACAGCTGCGCGAGCACATGCAGATGGAGATCAAGCACCTGCACCAGCGCCTGGGCGTCACCGTGGTGTACGTGACCCACGATCAGGGCGAGGCGCTGACCATGTCCGACCGCGTGGCCGTGTTCCATCAGGGCGAGATCCAGCAGATCGCCCCACCCCGCGCCCTCTACGAGGAGCCGAAGAACACCTTCGTCGCCAACTTCATCGGCGAAAACAACCGCATCAACGGACGTCTGCTCAGCCGCGAGGGCGAGCGCTGCATCGTCGAACTGCCACGGGGTGAAAAAATCGAGGCGCTGGCGATCAATGTCGGCCAGATAGGCGCACCGGTGACCCTGTCGATTCGGCCCGAACGGGTTCGCCTGAACGGCCACAGCGGCGAGTGCATCAACCGCTTCTCGGGGCGAGTCGCCGAATTCATCTACCTGGGCGATCACGTACGGGTGCGCCTGGAGGTGTGCGGCAAGACCGATTTCTTCGTCAAGCAGCCCATCGCCCAGCTCGACCCCGCATTGGCCGTGGGCGACGTGGTGCCCTTGGGCTGGCCATTGGAACACGCCCGCGCGCTGGACCCGCTGTTGGATCAATGAGGGCTTCACCGCTGAAGTCGCTGCAACCGTACCAAAACGATCAGAGGCGAACCATCGCCCCGCGCTTGACCCACCTGCACTTGGAGAGACGATTAAATGCTCAAGCACTTGAAATTGACCGGGCTGACGCTCGGCCTGTTCTGGGCCGGCCAGGCGTTGGCCGCTACCGACCTGACCGTGGTGTCTTTCGGCGGGGCCAACAAGGCCGCGCAGGTCAAGGCGTTCTACGAACCGTGGGAAAAGGCCGGCTCCGGCAAGATCGTCGCCGGTGAGTACAACGGCGAGATGGCCAAGGTCAAGGCCATGGTCGATACCAAGAGCGTGTCCTGGGACCTGGTGGAGGTGGAATCGCCCGAGTTGTCCCGCGGCTGCGACGAGGGCATGTTCGAAGAGCTCGATCCGGCGCTGTTCGGCAAGCAGGAAGACTTCGTCAAGGGTGCCATCCAGCCCTGCGGTGTAGGTTTCTTCGTCTGGTCCACAGTGCTGGCCTACAACACCGACAAACTCAAGACGGCGCCCACCGGTTGGACCGACTTCTGGAACACCAAGGAATTCCCGGGCAAGCGTGGCTTGCGCAAGGGTGCCAAGTACACCCTGGAATTCGCCCTGATGGCCGACGGCGTGGCGCCCAAAGACGTGTATTCGGTGCTCGCCACCAAGGCCGGCCAGGACCGCGCCTTCAAGAAACTCGATGAACTCAAGCCCAGCATCCAGTGGTGGGAGGCCGGTGCCCAGCCGCCGCAGTACCTGGCCTCCGGCGACGTGGTCATGAGCTCGGCCTACAACGGGCGCATCGCTGCCGTGCAGAAAGAGAGCAACCTGAAAGTGGTCTGGAACGGCGGCATCTATGACTTCGATGCCTGGGCCATTCCCAAGGGGGCGAAGAATGTCGAAGCCGCCAAGAAATTCATCGCCTGGTCGGTCGCGCCGCAGCAGCAGAAAACCTACTCGGAAAACATCGCCTACGGCCCGGCCAATACCCAGGCCGTGCCGCTGCTGAACAAGGACATTCTCAAGGACATGCCGACCACGCCGGAAAACATCGTCAATCAGGTGCAGATCGACGTGAGCTTCTGGGCCGACAACGGCGAGCAACTGGAACAGCGCTTCAATGCCTGGGCGGCCAAGTAACACGCGTCGCGGCAACGCTGTCATGGGCGCGCGTGCCGGGCGCGCCTTTTTAGACCTGAATGATTCGCGGAGTTGACCATGGCCGTCGCAGTGCCTCTCAAACAGGACGCCAGCCTCACCTTGAAACAGCGGCTGTCCCGGGCCGAACGGCGCAACCGCTGGAAAGCCCAGGCGTTGATTGCGCCGCTGGTGCTGTTCCTGCTGCTGGTGTTTCTGGTGCCCATCGCCGCGCTCCTGTACAAAAGCGTCGGCAACCCCGAAGTGGTCGAAGGCATGCCGCGCACCGTGGCGGCCGTGACCGCGTGGGACGGGAAGGGCCTGCCCGACGAACCGGTGTACCGGTCACTGGCCGAGGACCTCGCCGAGTCGCGCAAGAATCAAAGCCTGGGCGATCTGTCCAAGCGTCTGAACATGGAGCTGGCCGGCTACCGCAGCCTGCTGGCGAAAACCGCTCGTGCCCTGCCGTTCAAGACCGAACCGGCCTCCTACAAAGAGGCGCTGCAGGCACTCGACGAGCGCTGGGGTGACCCGGCCTACTGGCAGGCGATCCGCCGCAACACCAGCACCCTCACCCCGTTCTACCTGCTGGCGGCGGTCGATCACCGCATCGACGACCTCGGCGAGGTGGCGCCTGCCACGCCGGACCAGGCCATCTACCTGGACATCTTCGCCCGCACGTTCTGGATGGGGCTGGTAATCACCGCCATCTGCCTGGCGCTGGCCTATCCCTTGGCCTATCTGCTGGCCAACCTGCCGACCCGGCAGAGCAATCTGCTGATGATCCTGGTGCTGCTGCCCTTCTGGACGTCCATCCTGGTGCGTGTCGCCGCCTGGATCGTGCTGCTGCAATCGGGCGGTCTGATCAACAGCGCACTGATGGCCATGGGCATCATCGATAAACCGCTGGAGCTGGTGTTCAACCGCGCCGGGGTCTACATCTCCATGGTGCACATCCTGCTGCCGTTCATGATCCTGCCCATCTACAGCGTGATGAAAGGCATCTCGCCCACTTACATGCGTGCGGCCATTTCCCTGGGTTGCCATCCGTTCGCCAGCTTCTGGCGGGTGTACTTCCCGCAGACCTACGCCGGGGTTGGCGCCGGCTGCCTGCTGGTGTTCATCCTGGCCATCGGCTATTACATCACTCCGGCGCTGCTGGGCAGCCCCAACGACCAGATGGTCAGCTACTTCGTGGCCTTCTACACCAACACCAGCATCAACTGGGGAATGGCGACCGCGCTGGGCGGCCTGCTGCTTCTGGCCACCGTGGTGTTGTACCTGATCTATAGCTGGCTGGTCGGCGCCAGCCGCCTGCGCCTGAGCTGAGGAACACTGACATGACGAGCCCTTACCTGTCGCCCATCGAACGCCTGTGGTTCTACACCCTGCGCATCCTGTGCGGTTTGATTCTGCTGTTCCTGATCCTGCCGGTACTGGTGATCATTCCGCTGTCGTTCAACTCCGGCAGCTTTCTGGTGTATCCCCTGCAGGGCTTTTCGCTGCACTGGTACCAGGATTTCTTCGGTTCGGCAGAGTGGATGCGCGCGCTGCGCAACAGCGTGATCATCGCCCCGGCCGCCACGGTCGTCGCGATGATCTTCGGTACCCTGGCAGCAATCGGTCTGACCCGCGGCGACTTCCCTGGCAAGTCCCTGGTGATGGCCTTGGTCATTTCGCCGATGGTGGTACCGGTGGTGATCATCGGCGTGGCCAGTTATCTGTTCTTCGCGCCGCTGGGGATGGGCAACAGCTTTCTCTCGCTGATCGTGGTGCACGCGGTGCTGGGTGTACCGTTCGTGATCATCACGGTGTCGGCGACGTTGCAGGGTTTCAACCACAACCTGGTGCGGGCGGCGGCCAGCCTTGGCGCTTCGCCGCTGACCACGTTCCGTCGGGTGACCCTGCCGCTGATTGCACCGGGGGTGATTTCCGGCGCGCTGTTCGCCTTTGCCACCTCGTTCGATGAAGTGGTGGTGACCCTGTTCCTGGCCGGGCCGGAGCAGGCCACCTTGCCTCGGCAGATGTTCAGCGGCATCCGCGAGAACCTCAGCCCGACCATCGCCGCCGCCGCCACCCTGCTGATCGTCTTCTCGGTGTTGCTGCTGCTGGTACTGGAATGGCTGCGCGGCCGCGGCGAAAAGCTGCGCACCGCCGCCGTTTGACAGGGCTTGTTCGCCCGCTCATCCCAGCTGAGCTACAATGCGCGCCACCGTGATTCCAGCCTGAATAGGTGCGCCATGCAGCCCTTCGCAATTGCCCCGTCCATACTCTCCGCGGACTTCGCCCGCCTGGGCGAAGAAGTCGATAACGTACTCGCCGCTGGCGCCGATATCGTCCACTTCGACGTGATGGACAACCACTATGTCCCCAACCTCACCATCGGCCCGATGGTGTGTGCGGCGCTGCGCAAATACGGCGTCAGCGCGCCCATCGATGTCCATCTGATGGTCAGCCCGGTCGACCGCATCATCGGCGACTTCATCGAGGCAGGTGCCAGCTACATCACCTTCCACCCCGAGGCGACCCAGCACATCGACCGCTCGCTGCAATTGATCCGCGAGGGCGGCTGCAAGGCCGGTCTGGTATTCAACCCGGCCACACCGCTGAACCTGCTCGAATACGTCATGGACAAGGTCGACATGATCCTCCTGATGAGCGTCAACCCCGGCTTCGGCGGCCAGAAGTTCATTCCCGGTACGCTGAACAAGCTGCGCGAAGCCCGCGCCCTGATCGACGCCAGCGGCCGCGATATCCGCCTGGAGATCGACGGTGGCGTCAACGTCGCCAACATCCGCGAGATCGCCGCCGCCGGGGCCGACACTTTCGTTGCCGGCTCGGCCATCTTCAACGCGCCGGACTACCGCCATGTGATCGAGCAAATGCGCACGGAATTGACGCTGGCCCGTTCATGAGTGCCATGGAGCAGCTGTTTCCCGGCGGCCTGCCACGGCTGGTGATGTTCGACCTGGACGGCACGCTGGTGGACTCCGTACCCGATCTGGCCGCCGCCGTCGACACCATGCTGGCCCAGTTGGGGCGCGCGCCGGCGGGGCTCGAAGCTGTCCGCGAATGGGTTGGCAACGGTGCCCGCGTGCTGGTTCGCCGGGCGCTCGCGGGTGGCCTCGAGCACCAGCACGTGGGCGAGGCGGAAACCGCGCACGCCCTCGAGCTTTTCTCGGCGGCCTATGCGTCCAGCCATGCCTTGACCCAGGTCTACCCAGGCGTGCACGAAACACTGAAATGGCTGCACAAGAAACGCGTGAAGATGGCGCTGATCACCAACAAGCCGGAGCGCTTCGTCGCCCCCTTGCTGGACCAGATGGGCCTGGGCCGCTATTTCAAGTGGATCATTGGCGGCGACACGCTGCCCCAGCAGAAGCCCGATCCGGCTGCCCTGTTTTTCGTCATGAAAATGGCCAAGGTCAAGGCGCAGCATTCCTTGTTCGTCGGCGATTCACGCAGCGACGTGCAGGCGGCCAAGGCTGCCGGCGTGACCTGTATTGCGCTCAGCTACGGCTACAATCACGGGCGTCCGATCGCCGAGGAATCACCGGCGCTGGTGATCGACGATCTGCGCGCGCTGATGCCTGGTTGCTTCGATCCGGCCACTGGGATAACGTTGGCCAACGGCAACTCCCCCGCTCATAGAGATTCCATCGTGGTGGTCACTCGCAAACTCTGGATGAAAGTCATCAAGGCCCTGGCCCGCTGGCGTTGGCGCGCCTGACTTTTCCGTTCCAACGTTTGCCCACAGACCGTTCGACCCCTCCATCACGAGGCTGAATCATGACCCGCGAAGACTTCCTGCGCCTGGCTGCCGAAGGCTACAACCGCATTCCGATGGCCCACGAAACCCTGGCCGACTTCGACACACCCCTGTCCATCTACCTGAAGCTGGCCGACCAGCCCAATTCCTACCTGCTGGAATCGGTGCAGGGCGGCGAGAAGTGGGGCCGTTACTCGATCATCGGCCTGCCGTGCCGCACCGTCCTGCGCGTCCATGGCTACCACGCCAGCGTGACCTGCGACGGCGTCGAGATCGAAGCGTGCGAAGTCGAAGACCCGTTGGCCTTCGTCGAAGCTTTCAAGGCGCGCTACAACGTGCCGAGCATTGCCGGTCTGCCACGCTTCAACGGTGGCCTGGTCGGTTACTTCGGCTACGACTGCGTGCGCTACGTTGAAAAACGCCTGGGCCAGTGCCCCAACCCCGATCCGCTGGGGGTTCCGGACATCCTGCTGATGGTGTCCGACGCCGTGGTGGTGTTCGACAACCTGGCGGGCAAGATGCACGCCATCGTCCTCGCCGATCCCGCCCAGGCCGACGCGTACGAACAGGCCCGCAGCCAGCTCGACACCTTGATGGACCGACTGCGCCAGCCCATCGCCCCGCGCCGCGGTCTGGATTTCAACCGCCCGCAGGCCAGTGACCCGGTGTTTCGTTCAAGCTTTACCCAGTCCGACTACGAAGGCGCCGTCGACACCATCAAGGAGTACATCCTGGCGGGCGACGTCATGCAGGTGGTGCCGTCACAGCGCATGTCCATCGACTTCAAGGCCGCGCCGATCGACCTGTACCGCGCACTGCGCTGCTTCAACCCAACGCCCTACATGTACTTCTTCAATTTCGGCGACTTCCATGTGGTCGGCAGCTCACCCGAAGTACTGGTGCGTGTCGAGGACGACCTGATCACCGTACGCCCGATTGCCGGAACGCGCCCACGCGGTGCTACCGAAGAAGCCGACCATGCGCTTGAAGTCGACCTGCTGTCCGACGACAAGGAGATCGCCGAGCACTTGATGTTGATCGACCTGGGCCGCAACGACGTGGGCCGGGTATCGGAAGTCGGCTCGGTGAAGCTGACCGAAAAGATGGTCATCGAGCGTTACTCCAACGTGATGCATATCGTGTCCAACGTGACCGGCCACCTCAAGCAGGGCCTGACCGCGATGGACGCCCTGCGCGCCATTCTGCCGGCAGGCACCTTGTCCGGCGCGCCGAAGATCCGCGCCATGGAAATCATCGACGAGCTGGAGCCGGTCAAGCGCGGTGTCTACGGCGGCGCGGTCGGCTACTTCGCCTGGAACGGCAACATGGACACCGCGATCGCCATTCGTACCGCGGTCATCAAGAACGGTGAGCTGCACGTGCAGGCCGGCGGCGGCATCGTCGCCGACTCGGTGCCTGCGCTGGAATGGGAAGAGACGCTGAACAAGCGTCGCGCCATGTTCAAGGCCGTGGCCCTGGCCGAGCAGTCGTCAGACTGATTCCGGACCCGGCAAGCCAGTGTCCACCGGTTCCAGCGAGCAGGTGGTCCGTCAGCAGATTCGAGAGGTTAAGCACCATGTTGCTCATGATCGACAATTACGACTCCTTTACCTACAACGTCGTGCAGTACCTGGGCGAACTGGGCGCCGACGTCAAAGTCATCCGCAACGATGAACTCAGCATCGCCCAGATCGAAGCCTTGGCACCTGAGCGCATCGTCGTGTCGCCCGGTCCCTGCACTCCCAACGAAGCCGGTGTTTCCCTCGACGTGATCCGGCATTTTGCCGGCAAGCTACCGATCCTCGGCGTCTGCCTGGGCCACCAGTCCATCGGCCAGGCCTTCGGTGGCGACGTGGTCCGCGCCCGTCAGGTCATGCACGGCAAGACCAGCCCGATCACCCACACCGACCTGGGTGTGTTCGAAGGCCTCAATCACCCGCTGACCGTCACCCGCTACCACTCATTGGTGGTGAAGGCCCAGACCTTGCCCGAGTGCCTGGAGCTCACGGCCTGGACGACCCACGAAGACGGCACGGTGGACGAAATCATGGGCCTGCGGCACAAGACTCTGAATGTCGAAGGCGTGCAGTTCCACCCCGAATCGATCCTGACCGAGCAAGGCCACGAGCTGTTCGCCAACTTTCTCAAGCAGACCGGCGGCAGCCGCCAGGGCTAAGGAATACCCATGGATATCAAGAGCGCGCTGACCCGTATCGTCAGCCAGCTGGACCTCACCACCGAGGAAATGCGCGCGGTGATGCTCGACATCATGACCGGCCAGTGCAGCGAAGCGCAGATCGGCGCCTTCATGATGGGCATGCGCATGAAAAGCGAAACCATCGACGAGATCGTCGGCGCCGTGACGGCAATGCGCGAACTCGCCAGCAAGGTCGAACTGCGAACCCTGGACAAAGTGGTCGACATCGTCGGCACCGGTGGCGACGGCGCCAACATCTTCAACGTGTCCACCGCCTCGGCATTGGTCGTCGCGGCAGCCGGCTGCACGGTGGCCAAGCATGGCAACCGCGCGGTGTCCGGCAAGAGCGGCAGCGCCGACCTGCTCGAAGCTGCCGGGGTCTACCTCAACCTGGACGCACAGCAGGTCGCCCGCTGCATCGACAGCGTCGGCATCGGCTTCATGTTCGCCCAGGCCCATCACAGTGCCATGAAGCACGCGGCCATCCCGCGCCGCGACCTGGGCCTGCGGACCCTGTTCAACATGCTCGGCCCGCTGACCAACCCGGCCGGCGTCAAGCATCAGGTGGTGGGTGTGTTCACCCAGGCCTTGTGCCGACCGCTGGCCGAAGTGCTCGCGCGCCTAGGCAGCAAGCATGTACTGGTGGTGCATTCGCGCGATGGCCTGGACGAATTCAGCCTTGCCGCGCCGACCTTCGTTGCCGAGCTCAAGAATGGCGAGGTCAGCGAATATTGGGTCGAGCCCGAAGACCTCGGCATCAAGAGCCAGAGCTTGCATGGCCTGGTGGTCGACAGCCCGGCAGCCTCGCTCGAATTGATCCGCGACGCCTTGGGTCGGCGCAAGACCGAGCAGGGCGAGAAAGCGGCCGAAATGATCGTGCTCAACGCCGGCGCCGCGCTGTACGCTGCCGACGTGGCGAGCAGCCTGAAAGAGGGCGTGGCCATGGCTCACGATGCATTGCACACCGGGCTGGCCCGCGAAAAGCTCGAAGAACTGGGTGCCTTTACCGCGGTATTCAAGCAGGAGAACGAAGCATGAGCGTGCCCACCGTGCTGGAAAACATACTGGCGCGCAAGGCGCAGGAAGTGGCCGAACGGCGCGCGCGAGTCAGCCTCGCCGAGCTTGAGCGTCTTGCCACAGCAGCCGACGCACCGCGCGGGTTTGCCCAGGCCTTGATCACCCAGGCTGCTTCGAAGCGGCCAGCCGTGATCGCCGAGGTCAAGAAAGCTTCGCCAAGCAAGGGCGTCATCCGCGAACACTTCGTTCCGGCCGACATCGCCCGCAGCTACGAGAAGGGCGGGGCTACCTGCCTGTCGGTGCTGACCGACATCGACTTTTTCCAGGGCGCCGACCTGTACTTGCAACAGGCACGCGGCGCCTGCCAGCTGCCGGTGATCCGCAAGGACTTCATGATCGACCCCTATCAGGTGATCGAGGCACGGGCACTGGGCGCCGACTGTATCCTGCTGATCGTCTCGGCACTGCAGGATGCGCAAATGGCTGAACTTGCCGCCGTGGCCAAAGGGCTCGGCCTCGACGTGCTGGTCGAAGTGCACGACGGCGATGAGCTGGAGCGCGCGCTGAACACCTTGGACACACCGCTGGTCGGGGTCAACAACCGCAACCTGCACACCTTCGACGTCAGCCTGGAAACCACCCTGGATCTGCTTCCACGCATTCCACGTGATCGCCTGGTGATCACCGAGAGCGGAATTTTCAACCGCGCCGATGTCCAGTTGATGGAAATCAACGGGATCTACTCCTTCCTGGTCGGCGAAGCATTCATGCGCGCCGAAGATCCAGGCCTGGAGCTGCAGCGGTTGTTCTTCCCCTGATCCAACGGCCGCCTTGGCCTTCACCTCATGAGTCTCAGTCAATGCTTGTGCATTTGCCTACGGAACAGGGTTTGCGCGCCGAGCAGGATCTGCTCGGCGCTGTCTGCAAAGGCGAGCAAGCCTGGGGTTTGCTGTTCTGGTGCCCGACGGATCGCACGCTGGTGATGCCACGACGCATGAGCCGCCTCGATGGTTTCCAGGAGGCCAGCCTCGCCTCGGCCGCCAGCGGCTGGCCGGTGCTGCTGCGCGAAACCGGCGGCGAACCGGTGCCCCAGTCGTCATCCACCATCAACGTCGCGTTGGTGTATGTCGCTCCGCAGCCTGAGGGCGACCAGCACCGTATCGAAACGGCTTACCGCCGCCTGTGCCAGCCGTTGCTCGATGCCCTTGAACGGCTGGGTGGCAGTGCGTCGTTGGGGGAAATAGAAGGGGCTTTTTGCGATGGCCGTTTCAACGTCAATCTCGACGGCCGCAAATGGGTCGGCACGGCGCAGCGTTGGCGCCAGGGCTTGAGCGGCACACGTCCGGTGGTGTTGGTGCACGGGGCGATGCTGATGGATGACGAGCGTGAATCCATGGCAGCAGCGGTCAATCTGTTCAATCGGCAGTGTGGTCTGGAACAGCGGGTCAAGGCCGACAGCCATATCGCGCTGCATGAACGTCATCCCGCCCCTGACCTGATCGACGAACTGCACGCCGTCTATACGCGGATGCTGTCGGCGTTGGCCTGAACGCTGCCCGAGCGTCGAGGCTGCCTTGCGCTCAGCGCGTGCCGAACACCACCATGGTCTTGCCTTTGACATGGACCACGCTACGCTCCTCCAGGTCCTTGAGCACGCGACCGACCATCTCTCGTGAACAACCCACGATACGCCCGATTTCCTGCCGGGTAATCTTGATCTGCATGCCATCGGGGTGGGTCATGGCGTCGGGCTGCTTGCACAGGTCGAGCAGGCAGCGGGCAACCCGTCCGGTCACATCGAAGAACGCCAGGTCGCCGACCTTGCGCGTAGTGTCGCGCAGACGTTGCGCCATCTGTCCACCCACCGCGTAGAGCATCTCCGGCTCCTGCTGGGCCAATTCGCGAAACGCGGCATAGCTGATCTGCACCACTTCGCATTCGGTCTTGGCGCGTACCCATGCGTTGTGTGCCTGTGTGCCGCTTGCAGTCTGAAACAGGCCCAGCTCGCCGAAGAAATCGCCAACGTTGAGGTAGGCAATCACCAGCTCCCGACCTTCCTCCGCCTCGATCACCACCGTCGCCGAACCTTTGAGAATCAACGAAAGCGAGTCGTCACGCGCACCTGCGGCAATCAAGGTGGTCTTGGCGGCGAACCGATAACGCTGACCGTGTGCGAGCAGCTTCTCGAGGTTCTTGATCTTGTGCGCGGCAGCGGTCATGACTTGGTTCCGGAAAGGGCAATCTATCTGCATGAATCACGGCGATACGCCAGTACATTGGCGTCAGCTTATCAGACACACTCCAGAGTCACACGCCATTTAGAAGGCGAGGCAGGCGGTTCGGCCGATCCTGCCTCATCAATCGTTACAACTGCGCTGTGTTAAGCTCACCCGCTTTATGAACACGGGAGTCCGGAAAGATGAAGGCGCGTATTCAATGGGCCGGCGAGGCCATGTTTCTGGGCGAGTCAGGCAGCGGCCATGTCGTGGTCATGGACGGGCCTCCCGAAAGCGGCGGTCGCAACCTGGGCGTGCGCCCCATGGAAATGTTGCTGCTGGGCCTGGGCGGCTGCAGCAACTATGACGTGGTCAGCATTCTCAAGAAATCGCGGCAACCCATCGAAAGCTGCGAGGCCTTTCTGGAAGCCGAACGCGCCAGCGAAGACCCCAAGGTCTTCACCAAGATCCACCTGCATTTCGTGGTCAAGGGCCGCGGCTTGAAAGAGGCCCAGGTCAAGCGTGCGGTGGAACTCTCGGCAGAGAAGTATTGCTCGGCATCCATCATGCTGGGACGCGCCGGCGTCGAGATCACCCATGACTACGAGATCGTCGAGCTGGGATGAATGAAAAAGGGCGCTCACCGAGCGCCCTTTCTGCATGCCCCATGCGCATTCAGATGCGATAGGTGCTCTTGGTCATGACCTTGGCCAGCAAACTCATGCCAAAGCGTATCGGTGCCGGAAACCTGGCTCCGCCGGCGTCGAGCGCCGATTCGGCGTGGGCCTGCTCATCACTGCGCATCTGCGCCAGGATCGCCCGCGATTTCACGTCCTCGGCAGGCAGTTGCAGCAGATGCTCGTCGAGGTGCTTGACCACCTGGTGCTCGGTGGCTGCCACGAAGCCCAAGCTCACACGGTCACTGATAATCCCTGCGGCTGCACCGATACCGAACGACATCCCATAGAACAGCGGATTGAGCACACTGGTATGGCTGCCCAATTGACGAATGCGCTGCTCGCACCAGGCCAGGTGATCCACTTCCTCTTCTGCTGCATGCTCCATGGCCTTGCGCACCTGAGGCAGCTTCGCAGTCAGTGCCTGGCCTTGGTACAGTGCCTGCGCGCAGACCTCACCGGTGTGATTGATGCGCATCAGTCCGGCCACGTGCCGGCTCTGTTGCTTGTCCATCGTCACCTCGGGCTGGACGACGGCCGGCGACGGTCGCGACGGATGGCCGCTGAACGGCAGCAGGGTGCGCATGGCCGTGTCGGCCTGCAGCAACAATCGGTCAATCGGCGAGTAGTGACGCTGGGTAGCCATGGGCACCTCCGTTGAAATCTTGCCTGCATGTTGGCGCACGAGCGCGCAGCCCTGGGCTGCGGCTCGAATGAATGCCGGTCAGCCGGGCGGCCAGTTCATCTGGCGCTGCCCCAGCACATGCATGTGTATGTGGTAGACGGTCTGACCGCCCAGTTCGTTGCAGTTCATCACCACCCGGAAACCTTCTTCGCAACCCAGCTCCTTGGCCAGGCGCTGGGCGGTGAACAGAATGTGTCCTGCCAGGCCCTTGTCGTCTTCGGTCAGGTCGTTGAGCGTACGAATGGCCTTTTTCGGGATGACCAGGAAATGCACCGGAGCCTGGGGCGCAATATCGTGGAAGGCCAACACCTGGTCGTCCTCGTAGATGATCCTGGCCGGAATCTCCCGGTTGATGATCTTGGTAAACAGAGTATCCACAATGCATCTCCATGGCGGTCGAAGGGTCAGTGTACTGAGGCTTGCGTCCAGCGCCCAGTGTTGCCTGCTTCAATGCGGGGCATAGGCCTTGTTGATCCACCCGGCCAATCTCCGCGTCAGCCAGCGCGGGAACAGGCGTGGAGCCCTTGCCAGCCAGCCATTGCGCCGTCCGGGCACGATCACCGCGCGATCGCGGGCGAGCGCGCGCACGGTCTGCAAGGCGACCTGCTCGGCGTCCAGCACCAGCGAGCTGCCCGCCAGGCGCGGAATTCGCCGTTGGCTTGCGCGTACGGGGCCCGGGCACAGCACCGAGACCTTCACCCCGGTCTGCTTGAGTTCCTCGCGCAACCCTTCGGAAAAATGCAGGACATAGGCCTTGCTGGCCGCATAGCTGCTCATCCATGGGCCGGGTTGAAACGCGGCCAGCGAGGCTACATTGAGAATCTGCCCACCGCCCTGCACGGCCATGGCGTTGCCCAGGGCATGGCAGAGGCGGGTCAGGGCCAGAATGTTCAGTTCGATCAGGTCCTGTTCCTGGCTCCAGTCCTGAGCAAGAAAATGCCCATGGGAGCGCACGGCGGCACAGTTCACCAGCAGGTCGATCTGACGTTCGCTTTCCTCGAGCTCCAGCAGGAAACCAGATAGCCGCAATGGCTCGCCGAGGTCACAGGCACGAAACAGTACTTCCACACCAAAGCGCTGGGTCAGCTCAGCAGCGATGATTTCCAACGGGTCACGGTGGCGCGCCACCAGCAGCAGGCTGCGTCCGCGCCTGGCCAGGGCTTCGGCCATGGCCAGGCCCAGGCCTGCCGACGCGCCTGTGATCATGGCATAACGGGTCATCGAATTCTCCATACCCGCGCCAGGCAAGCTGGCGCGATTTCATATGGACAGTCTACAGGGCGCACCGGCTTTGAGCGCGTTGCTTGTGCGCAGGATCAGAATGGCTTGACCACCACCAGAATCACCACGGCCAGCAGCACCAGCACCGGAATTTCGTTGAACCAGCGGAAAAACACATGGCTGCGCTTGTTTTCGCCCCGCGCGAAACGCTTCATCTGCGCGCCGCATACGTGGTGATAGACGGTCAACAAGATGACCAGGGTCAGCTTGGCATGCATCCACCCCTGGCTCATCCAGCCCGGCGACAGCGCGATCAGCCAGATGCCGAAGATGAACGTGGCGATCATCGCCGGCGTCATGATCCCGCGGTACAGCTTGCGCTCCATGACGGCGAAGCGTTCGCGGCTGACTGTGTCCTCGCTCTGGGCGTGGTAGACGAACAGGCGCGGCAGGTAGAACAACCCGGCAAACCAGCAGACAACGCTGACGATGTGCAAGGCCTTGATCCATAGATAAAGCATTTCCAGTTATTCCCAGGTTCACGGTAGCGTCGATAGTAGAGTCTGCCAGCGCTCACGTCATCTCAACGGTTGTTACACAGACGCAGGCCCCCTATCATCGAAGGCTTTCCAGTCGCATCGTGAAGAGGGCAGTTTATGGTCAAGGTCGGTATCGTCGGCGGCACGGGTTATACCGGGGTCGAACTACTGCGTCTGCTGGCGCAGCATCCGCAGGCGCAGGTAGAGGTCATTACCTCCCGATCCGAGGCTGGCCTGCCCGTTGCCGACCTGTACCCCAACCTGCGAGGCCACTACGACGGCCTGGCGTTCAGCGTCCCTGACATCAAGACGTTGGGTGCTTGCGACGTGGTGTTCTTCGCCACGCCCCATGGCGTCGCCCATGCCCTGGCCGGTGAGCTGCTCGCGGCGGGAACCAGGATCATCGACCTGTCCGCCGACTTCCGTCTGCAGGATGCCGATGAATGGGCCAAATGGTACGGCCAGCCCCATGGTGCACCCGAGCTGCTGGTCGACGCTGTCTACGGCTTGCCCGAGGTCAACCGCGAGCAGATCCGTCAGGCGCGTCTGATCGCCGTGCCGGGTTGCTATCCCACGGCCACCCAGCTGGGTTTCCTGCCGCTGCTCGAGGCCGGCCTGGCCGACAACACGCGCCTGATCGCCGACTGCAAGTCGGGTGTCAGCGGCGCGGGTCGTGGCGCCAGCGTAGGCTCGTTGTTCTGCGAGGCAGGTGAAAGCATGAAGGCCTACGCAGTCAAGGGGCATCGCCATCTGCCTGAAATCACCCAGGGCTTGCGTCGCGCGGCTGGCGGCGAAGTGGGCCTGACCTTCGTTCCCCATCTCACTCCAATGATCCGTGGCATTCACTCCACGCTGTACGCCACCGTCGTCGACAAATCGGTCGATCTGCAGGCGTTGTACGAGGCGCGTTATGCCGACGAGCCGTTCGTCGATGTCATGCCGGCCGGCAGCCACCCCGAGACCCGCAGCGTACGCGGCGCCAATGTCTGCCGGATCGCCGTGCATCGCCCACAGGGCGGTGATCTGGTCGTCGTGCTTTCGGTCATCGACAACCTGGTCAAGGGGGCGTCGGGCCAGGCCGTACAGAACATGAACATCCTGTTCGGCCTGGACGAGCGCTTCGGTCTGTCTCACGCCGGCATGCTGCCCTGACGCTTGCCGCAGTGGTTTCCAGAGGCCCGCTTGCGGGCCTCTTTGCGTTTGCCACTGGCTAATTCTTGACCATTTTCGTAGGAGAAGCGGATAATGCTGCCATTGAGCATTATGACGGCGTACGCCGGGAGAACTTCTACATGAGCGTCGAATCCTTTACCCCCATGGCTTTGCAATTCACCCAAGGGGCCGCCATCAAGGTCAAGAACCTGGTCGACGAAGAGGGTAATGATCGCCTCAAGCTGCGCGTCTTCGTCACCGGTGGCGGCTGCTCGGGCTTCCAGTATGGCTTCACCTTCGATGAAGACGTTGCCGAAGACGACACCATCGTCGAGCGCGAAGGCGTCAGCCTGGTGGTCGATCCCATGAGCTTCCAGTACCTGGCCGGCGCGCAGGTGGATTACCAGGAAGGTCTGGAAGGTTCGCGGTTCGTCATCAACAACCCGAACGCCAGCACCACTTGCGGTTGCGGTCAGTCCTTCTCGATCTGATCCAGCGCCAACAAAAACGCCGCGCATCTGCGCGGCGTTTTCGTTTCAGGCGTCAGGCTTCAAGCCGGGTATATAGCGCCCAGTACTCGCAGGCCGCGTGCGCCAGTCACGCTCGGCCGATTGGCGGCTATGCCCTGCAGGCAGCAATCGGCCAGCCAGGCGAACGCCATTGCCTCGACCCAGTCCGGGTCGACACCGGCTTTCGCCGTACTGGCCACCTGAGTGTCTGGCAACAAGGCTTGCAGGCGCGTCATCAGCGTCTGGTTGTGCGCGCCGCCGCCACAGACCAGCAGCGCATGGGTGGTCGGCTGGGCGACACGCAGCGACTGTACGGTACTCTGCGCGGTCAGCTCGAGAAGCGTTGCCTGAACGTCGGCATCGGCGAGCGCGGGCCGCGCCTCCAGGTGTCGCTGCAGCCACCCCAGATTGAACACCTCGCGGCCCGTGCTTTTCGGTCCGCTGCCAGCGAAGAACGGGTCGCCCAGCAGCGCGCCGAGCAAATGCGGCTGTAGCGTGCCGGTTGCTGCCCAGGCGCCACCCTGGTCATAGTCCAGGCCGCGCTTGAGCTGAATCCAGGCATCCATCAGCACATTGCCAGGTCCGCAATCGAAACCGCTGACCGGCGTATTCCCGCCAATCAGGCTGAGGTTGCTGAAACCACCCACGTTGAGCACCGCACGCGCCTCGCCTTCGGCGCCGAACAGGGCCTCGTGGAAAGCCGGCACCAGGGGAGCACCTTGACCACCGGCTGCGACATCGCGGCGGCGAAAATCGCCTACCACAGTGATCTGGGTCAGTTCTGCCAGCAGGGCAGGGTTGCCAATCTGCACGGTGAAGCCACGGGCAGGCTCGTGGCGAACGGTCTGGCCGTGGCTGCCGATGGCACGGATGTCTGCAGGGGCCAGTTGCTGTGCGGTGAGCAAGGCCGATATGCCATCAGCCGCCAACGCGACCCACTGGTTTTCCGCCAGAGCGGCCCGGGCTATCTCATCCGGCCCGCTGGCGCACAGTTCCAGCAGTTGCTGGCGCAGCGCTTCGGGCATAGGCACGTAGTGTGTCGCGACCAGCCGAGTCGAGCGGTCCTGCTCGATCAGGGCAATGTCCAGCCCGTCCAGGCTGGTGCCGGACATTACCCCCAGGTAGTAAGTCATGACTCAGCGCTTGCTCGCCAACAGCGTCGTCCGCTCGGCGTCCATCTTCGCCATCAACGGCTGGCTCAGCTGGTTGAAACGCTGTTTTTCGGCCTTGGCAATCGGGTCGGCCATCGGCAGCTTCTGGCCCAGTGGGTCAACATGGACACCATTGACCTGGAACTCGTAGTGCAAGTGCGGGCCCGTGGACAAACCGGTGGTGCCGATGTAGCCGATGACCTGGCCTTGCTTGACGCTGCCGCCGGTCTTGATGCCCTTGGCAAAGCCCTGCATGTGCCCGTACAGCGTGGTGTAGCTGTTGCCGTGCTGGATGATCACGGTATTGCCGTAGCCACCGCGGCGGCCGGCCAGCGTTACCTTGCCATCACCGGCGGCTTTGATCGGCGTGCCCCGTGGCGCTGCATAATCGACACCCTTGTGCGCGCGAATCTTGTTCAGGATCGGATGCTTGCGGCCCATCGAGAAGCGCGAGCTGATGCGGGCAAAGTCCACCGGTGTACGAATGAACGCCTTGCGCATGCTGTTGCCATCGGCGGTGTAGTAGTTGCTGTTGCCTTGCTTGTTGGTGTACCGGACTGCGGTATAGGTCTTGCCGCGGTTGGTAAAGCGCGCGGCCAGGATGCCGCCAGTGCCGATCACCTTGCCGTTGAGCACACGCTGCTCGTAGACGATATCGAACTCATCGCCCTGGCGAATATCCTGAGCGAAGTCCACGTCGTAGCCGAAGATGCTGGCCATGTCCATGGTCTGGCTGTGGGACAGTCCAGCGCGCGCCGCAGATTGCGACAGGGAGTTCTTGATGACCCCGTGCGCATAGGCTTCACGCGTCACCGGCTTGCTGGTTTCACGCTCGAATGCGAAACCATTGCCGGCCTTGGTCAGGCGGATGGTGTCCAGCTCGCTGACTTTGCTGTGCAGGCCCAGCAGATCGCCTTCCGGCGACAGCTCGAACTCCAGCAGTTGCCCACGCTTGAGCTGGGTGAACTGCTTGGCCTTCTTGTCAGTGCCTACCACTTGGGCGGCGGTGGAAGCTGGCAGACCAACCTTTTCGAACAGCGTGGAGAGCGTGTCGCCCTTGGCCACAACGACTTGACGGTGCGAAGGCTCTTTCTTGACCGCTGCGACGTCCTTGGCGACAGTCGCTTCCTTGCTCGCAGCTACCTGAGGAGTAGCCGGCGCAGCTGGCTGTGCAGCCTGCTCGGTGTCTGTCGAATCGCTGGTCTCGATCTGGGCGAATGGCGCGGGAGCAGCCTGCTCGGCGATCGGGGCTACCGGAGTGTCCTGTTCGGCGTCCTTGAGCTGTTCTGCGGGAGCCGGCATTTCCAGGCTCATGGTGGTGCGCTTTGCTTCCACATCACTGGAGGGGAATACCAGCAAGGCAAGGCTGAGGAGGGCGGCTATGCCGCTGGCAGCCACAAGGTGGCTCTTCGGATAAAGCGGCGGCGCTTTAGGCGGTTGCTTGGTCATAGGTGATTTTTTGACTTTTGAAGATGGAAAGATGAGATGAATGACATGATGAAGATGAAATAACTGTATAAAATATAACCAAAACCCCTCTAAAGCAAGCTCGCAGACGTTTGCTTGGCGCCAATGAGTCACATCTGTGCTCGCGCCTTGTATTTGACCCGTGATCTTGTATGGTTGAGCCCTTTGAATCCGAGCGTTGTAGGACCTATATGAAGTCTGTTGAAGAGCAGCTGGCGCTGATCAAGCGCGGCACTGAAGAGGTGCTGGTCGAATCCGAACTGGTCGAGAAGCTCAAGCGCGGTCAGCCGCTGCGTATCAAGGCAGGCTTCGACCCCACCGCTCCGGATCTGCACCTGGGTCACACGGTGCTGATCAACAAGCTTCGGCAGTTCCAGGAGCTGGGTCACCAGGTCATCTTCCTTATAGGTGACTTCACAGGCTCCATCGGTGATCCCAGTGGCAAGAGCGCCACGCGCCCGCCCTTGACCCGTGAGCAGGTGCTCGAGAATGCCGAAACCTACAAGGCCCAGGTGTTCAAGATCCTTGACCCGGCCAAAACCGAGGTGGCGTTCAACTCCACCTGGATGGACGTCCTCAGCCCGGCCGATTTCATTCGCCTGGCTTCGCAGTACACCGTGGCGCGCATGCTCGAGCGTGACGACTTCAGCAAGCGCTACACCAGCAACCAGCCGATCGCCATCCACGAGTTCCTCTATCCACTGGTTCAGGGTTATGACTCCGTCGCCCTGCGCGCAGACGTCGAGCTGGGCGGTACCGACCAGAAATTCAACTTGTTGATGGGGCGCGAGTTGCAGCGCGCCTATGGTCAGGAAGCTCAGTGCATCGTCACCCTGCCGTTGCTGGAAGGCCTGGACGGCGTGAAGAAGATGTCCAAGTCGCTGGGTAACTACGTCGGCATCCAGGAAGCGCCCGGCATCATGTACAGCAAGCTGGTCTCCATCCCGGATGCGTTGATGTGGCGTTACTTCGAACTGCTCAGCTTCCGCAGCATGGACGAGATCGAAGCGTTCAAGGCTGACGTGGAGGCCGGCGCCAATCCTCGTGACATCAAGATCAAGCTCGCCGAAGAAATCGTCGCGCGATTCCATGGCGAGGAAGCCGCCCAAAGCGCGCACAAGGCTGCGGGCAATCGCATGAAGGAGGGCGAGTTGCCGGAGGATCTGCCGGAGATGGATATCGCAGGCGCTGAAGATATGCCCATCGCCGCCATCCTTAATAAAGCAGGGATGGTCAAGAACGCCGCGGGCGCTCGCGATCTACTTAATGCCGGAAGTGTTCGTGTAGATGGCGTCGTGGTAGACCGGACATTCGTCTTCACGCTGGGTGCGACCCATATAGTGCAGGCTGGGAAGAAGGCTTTTGCCCGCATTACGCTAAAAAACGAATAATCCAAAACAAGGGCTTGACGGCGAATTTGAAGTGTCTATAATTCGCCCCACTTCCGGCGCAGCCGAAACGATAAACTCCTTGTTAATCAATGAGTTGGCCGTTT
>NZ_JACYUJ010000011.1:0-38780 GCF_014841695.1 Pseudomonas sp. CFBP 8771
ATCTGACACACCGCGCTGGCCTATTCGCGGCCGATGACCGCTCCTACGGGTATACGCCACCCCCGTAGGAGCGGGCCGCGGCCGCGAAAGCCGCGCCGCGGTATATCTGACACACCGCGCTGGCCTATTCGCGGCCGATGACCGCTCCTACGGGTATACGCCACCCCCGTAGGAGCGGCCCGCGGCCGCGAAAGCCGCGCCGCGGTATATCTGACACTTCGCCGCTGGCCTTTTCGCGGCCAATGACCGCTCCTACGGGTATACGCCACCTCCGTAGGAGCGGCCCGCGGCCGCGAAAGCCGCGCCGCGGTATGCCTGGCACACCGCAAGCCCGTCCATGTGCCGACCGCTGCCCGACGCCTTTCATTTCCAGGCGGGCCACCAGGGTTTATCATGGCGCACTGCCCACTCGAGGATCCGCTCCATGACCCTTTCCTTCGCCGCCAAGGCTGCCGTGTTGCTGCTGTTCATCGGCAGCACGCTCTACGTGCACCTGCGGGGCAAGGCGCGTCTGCCGGTGTTGCGCCAGTTCGTCAACCACTCGGCCCTGTTCGCTCCCTACAACGCCTTGATGTACCTGTTCTCCAGCGTGCCGTCCAAACCCTACCTGGACCGCAGCAAATTCCCGGAGCTGGATGTGCTCAAGGACAACTGGCAGGTCATCCGCGACGAGGCCATGCACCTGTTCGACGAGGGCTACATCCGCGCCGCCGAAAAGAACAACGATGCCGGTTTCGGCTCGTTCTTCAAGAAAGGCTGGAAGCGTTTCTACCTCAAGTGGTACGACAAATCCCTGCCGTCGGCCGACGCGCTGTGCCCGCGCACCGTCGAACTGGTCAACAGCATCCCCAACGTCAAGGGCGCAATGTTCGCGCTATTGCCGGGCGGCAGCCACCTCAACCCGCATCGCGACCCCTTTGCCGGATCGCTGCGCTACCACCTGGGCCTGTCGACCCCAAACTCCGATGCCTGCCGCATTTTCGTGGACGGTGAGGAATACGCCTGGCGCGATGGCGACGACGTGATGTTCGACGAAACCTACGTGCATTGGGTGAAGAACGAGACCGAGCACACCCGGGTCATCTTGTTCTGCGACATCGAACGCCCGCTGAGCAACCGCTTCATGGCGAGCCTGAACAAGCGCGTCAGTGCCTTTCTGGGGCGTGCCACCGCACCGCAGAATCTGGACGACGAACGCGTGGGCGGCATCAACCAGGCCTATGCCTGGAGCAAGACCTTCAGCGATCGCTTCAGTGGCAAGGTCAAGCAGTTCAAGCGCGCCAATCCCAAGGCCTACCGAGTGTTGCGCCCGGTGCTGGCAGTGGTCGTGCTGACGGCGCTGGGTTACTGGCTGTTCGGCTGACCGCACGGCCAGCCCTAACACCGCAAATCTGGACCCTGTCACACCTTGTCCAACCTTCGTGCCTGAGGATGCATACGATTCGCTTTTACAACAGAATCGTAGGGAAGTTCCATGCATCCTCCACTTTCCTTGCGGCCCTTGGCCGCAATGATCGCCCTGGCCACTGCCGGGCTGGCGCAAGCCGAACCGATCGAACTGGCCGCACCGACCGTCCTCGACGAGGTCGTGGTCACGGCGTCGGGCTTCGAGCAAAGCGTGGAGGATGCCCCGGCCTCCGTCACCATCATCACCGGCGATGAGCTGCGCAAAAAATCCTACAACGACCTCGGTGACGCCGTACGCAACATCGAGGGGGTCGTCGTCAACGGCAGCGCCAACGAAACCGATATCTCCATCCGCGGCATGCCACCGGACTACACCCTGATTCTGGTCGACGGCAAACGCCAGAGCAGCCGTGAAACCCGGGTCAACGGCAACCGTGGCTACGAGCAGAGCTTCGTCCCACCGGCCGAAGCCATCGAGCGGATCGAAGTGGTCCGCGGACCGATGTCTTCGCTGTACGGCTCGGACGCCATCGGTGGCGTGATCAACATCATCACCCGCAAGGTCTCCACCCAGTGGGGCGGCTCGGTTTCCTACGATTACGCCGCGCGTCAGCACAGCGACCAGGGCAATTCGCGGCAGACCCAGTTCTACCTCAACGGCCCATTGGTGGAGAAATACCTGGGGGTGCAGGTCTGGGGCCGTTACCTCGACCGCCAGGCCGATGACGACGTGGAACTCACCAACGGTTTCACCAAGGCCGACCACAAGGACCTCACCGCACGCCTGGCCTTCACGCCCACCGAGGATCACGACATCCTCCTGGAAGGCGGCGCCACGCGCCTGAAGAACGGCGACGGTACCAGCGTCAACTGGGCCACCCGCGAGCAGGAAAACAACCGCGATCATTATTCCATCTCGCATCAGGGCCGCTGGGGCTGGGCCACCTCGGACGTGTCCCTGGCTTACGAGAAAGCCAGCCGCGAAGGCAAGGCGGCGGCCAGCCAGCCGGAGATTCTCGGACGCAAGCCGGTGGTGGAAAACACCGTGCTCGATGCCAAGCTGGTCATCCCCACGGCCTACAACATCACCACCACCGGGTTGCAATGGAACCGCGCCAAGCTCACCGACTGGAACCAAGGCTTGATGGACGGCCGCGACTATGAATTTTCGGTGACCCAGAAAGCGCTGTTTGCCGAGAACGAATGGTCGGTGACCGACGATTTCGCCCTGACCACCGGTGCCCGGGTGGACGAGCACGAGCAATACGGCACCCACGTCAGCCCACGGATCTACGGAGTATGGCGCGCCACCCCGGACTGGACGTTCAAAGGTGGCGTGGCGCGCGGCTTCAAGGCACCTGAGATTCGCGCAGTAGTGCCCGGCTACGCCACCATTCGCCGCAACACCTACGTCAATCTCGGCAACCCGGACCTCAAGCCGGAAACCAGCACCAACTACGAGCTGTCGGCGCTGTGGTCCAATCGCAACGACCTGTCGGCCGGGGCCACGGTGTTCCACAACGTCTTCAAGGACAAACTGTCCACGGAAAACACCGCGCGGCGCTGGAACGGCTACATCGTCCAGGACCGCATCAATGTCGACGAAGCGACGATCACCGGTGCCGAGGTCAACGGACGCTGGGACATCACTCGCGCGGTGGCGCTGAAGGGCAACTACACCTACACCGACTCGGAGCAGAAAAGCGGCAGCAATGCCGGCGCACCGCTGTCGCTGACACCCGAGCACAAGGCCAATATCAGCGCCGACTGGACCCTGTCTGACCGCGCCCAGGCCTGGGCCTCGGTCAACTACTATGGCCAGGAATACGGCACCACCTTGAGCGGCGAACCGGCGCCGGCCTATACCACCGCCGACGTCGGCGGCTCGTACGAGCTGACCCGCGACATCACCCTCAAGGCTGCGGTGTACAACGTCGCCGACAAGCGCCTGGACGACGACACCTACGGCACGGTCAATTACGGCCGTACCTTCTGGATGGGTACCACGCTGCGCTTCTGATACCCGCCGACGTTCAGCCTGGCAGGCGCACCAGGGCTGCCAGCCCCGGTGCGCGGTTTTCCAGCAGCAGTTCGCCGCCGTGGGCCTGTACGCAGGCGCGGGCAATCGCCAGGCCCAGGCCCAATCCGCCTCCCTGGCTGGGGTCGGCCCCGCCCTTGCCCAGTTGCACGAATGGCTCGAACACCTGTTGCAACCAGCCAGCGTCGATCCCCGGGCCGTGGTCGCGGATCTCGATGCACAGCCCACCGGAATCTTCGCGGTACAGGCGCAATCGCGCATCGCCGCCATGGCGCAAGGCGTTGTCGATCAGGTTGGTCAGGGCGCGCTTGAGCGCCAGTGGTCGGCAGCGACACGTCACGGGGGGCGAGCCTGCCCACTCGACGGGCGTGCCCAGGGTCTGGTAGCGCCGCGCCAGGTCTTCCAGCAGATCACTCAGCGACACCTCGGTAGTCGCTTCCTGCACCGCATCGCCGCGCACGAAATTCAGGGTTTCGCTGACCATTGCCCGCAACTCGTCGAGGCTATCGAGCATGTCCCCGCGCAGGGTCGGGTCCTCCAGCAACTCGACCTGCAGGCGCAACTCGGTGATGGGTGTGTTGAGGTCGTGGCTGAGGGCGGCCAGCATGCGCGTGCGGCCTTCGACATGCCGGGCGATCCGCGCCTGCATCACATTGAACGCCAGCGTCAGTTCCCGGGCTTCGCGCGGGCCGGACAGCAGCAGCGGCGCGATCCATTCGCCACGGCTGACCCGCTCGGTGGCCAGGGCCAGGCGCTTCACGGGCGCGACCACCCGGCGCATGAAGAAAGCCACGATCAACAATACCGGGATGGTGCTGACCGGCACGCTGTAGGCCAGCAGTCGGCCCCACTCATAGGCACCGGCTGGTGCCTGCTCGGCATTGAGCTGTGCGCCGTTGGGCAGGCTTATGGAGCTGCGCAGACGCAGCGCCTCCCAACCGGCGCGCTTGAACAGGTGCTCACGGGCCGGGCCGCCATTGCGCCGTTCCAGTTGCAGGACGACCACGGTGCCTTGCTGCAACTCCAGCCGCTGGCGAACGGCCTTGGCCAGGCGCTGTTCTTCACTGTGCATGACGAACGGCTGCACCTCGGCGTCGGGGGCGATCCAGAAACGTGTATCGGCAGTGGTCATGGCCTCGAGCAAGTGCTGCGCAGCGTCAGGGGGCAGATCGCGGGCGGCGTGGTAGGCGCTGGCCAGCCGCTCGACCACCAGCGTGCGCGACAGCGGGTGCACCAGCGAGCCGGTGCGTTGCAGCAGCAGCACGGCAATCAGGTTGGACGCCAGCAGTGCCAGCAGCAGCAGTACCGCCAGTTGGCGAGCCATGGTCTGGGGCCATGCTTTGCGCAGGCGCTTCATCCGGGCTGCTGGGCGACGTTGGCCGCCAGGCGATAGCCGCCACCCCACACCGTTTGCAGCAACAGGGGCTGCAGGGCGCTGTCGTCCAGCTTGCGACGCAGGCGGCTGATCTGCCGGTCGATGGCGCGATCGAACAGATCGCTGCCGGGCCGCGAGGTCAGTTCGATCAAGCGTTCGCGACCCAGCACGGTATTGGGATGATCCAGGAAGACTTCCAGCAAACGGCCTTCCACGGTGCTCAAGCGTACCTGGCTTCGATCTCGGCGGGTCAGCGTGTTACAGCCGCTGCGAAAGCTCAGGTCGGCGAACTGGTAGCAGCGCAAGGGCGCTGGCTGGGCTGGCGGCACGGCCGTCACCGTTGTGCCCAAGGTGCCACGCCGGCGCAGCACGCTGTGGATGCGCGCCACCAGTTCACGCGGCTCGAAGGGTTTGACCACGTAGTCGTCGGCTCCGGCATCCAGGCCCTGAACGCGGTCGGCGCAGGCATCGCGCGCGGTCAACAGGATGACCGCCGCCGTGGACTGGTGCGCCAGCGTGCGACACAGCTCGAACCCATCGCCGTCGGGCAGCATCACGTCGAGGATCAGTACGTCGAACACGTCCTGCTTGAGCAGCGCCCACATGCCGGCGGCGTCTTCGGTGGTGCGCACGTCGAAACCGAATCGGCGCAGGTAGATGGCCAGCGGCTCGCGGATCTTGCGGTGGTCATCGACCACCAGCAAGCGAGGAGAGGGAGGATTCATGATGATTGCGTTCGCGGATGATTCTCATTCGGAACGCGATACTACAGCAAGCGGGAAACCGCCGCAGCAGTGCCGGGACAGGTCGGCGACAACCTTCCTATCCCGGCCGATGTCACGCCTGGGCGTTCTTGAATGCCAGGCGGAACCGGTGCAGCAACGGCTCGGTGTAGCCACTGGGCTGTTCGCCGCCCTGGAACACCAGTGCACTGGCCGCCGTGAAGGCCACCGAGCTCTGGAAGTCGGCCGCCATGGGGCGGTACGACGGGTCTCCGGCATTCTGCTGGTCGACCACCTTGGCCATGCGCTCCAGGGTTTCGACGATCTGCTCGCGGCTGACCACGCCGTGGAGCAGCCAGTTGGCCAGGTGCTGGCTGGAAATACGCAGGGTCGCGCGGTCTTCCATCAGCCCGACGTCGTGGATGTCCGGCACCTTGGAGCAACCGATGCCCTGTTCGACCCAGCGCACCACATAGCCCAGCAAGCCTTGGGCATTGTTGTCCAGTTCCTGACGGATCTCGTCCGCACTCCATTGCGCATTGGCTACCACCGGGATGGTCAGCAGGTTGTCCAGCAGGGCATCGTGCTCGCCTGCTGCGTCGATCTGCTCCAGGGTCTGCTGCACCTCACTGACGTTCACCTGATGATAGTGCAGGGCGTGCAACGTGGCCGCAGTGGGCGAGGGCACCCATGCGGTGTTCGCGCCGGCCTTGGGGTGGCCGATCTTCTGCACCAGCATGTCGGCCATCAGGTCGGGCATCGCCCACATGCCCTTGCCGATCTGAGCCTTGCCGCGCAAGCCGCAGGCCAGTCCGGTGAGCATGTTGTTGCGCTCGTACGCGGCAATCCAGGCACTGCCCTTCATGTCACCCTTGCGCATCATCGGCCCAGCCTGCATGGCGCTGTGGATCTCGTCGCCGGTGCGGTCGAGGAAGCCGGTGTTGATGAACGCCACGCGGGTCGAGGCTGCGCCAATGCAGGCCTTGAGGTTCACCGAGGTGCGGCGTTCCTCGTCCATGATGCCGATCTTCAGGGTATTGCGCGAAAGCTGGAGCAGGTCTTCGATGGCAGCGAACAGCTTGTCCGCGAAGGCCACCTCGGCCGGGCCGTGCATCTTCGGCTTGACGATATAAAGGCTGCCGGTGCGCGAGTTGCCCTTGCGCTCCAGGTCGTAGCGTCCGATCAGGCTGGTGACCACGCCGTCCAGGATACCCTCGGGGATCTCCCGGCCTTCATCGTCGAGAATTGCCGGATTGGTCATCAGGTGCCCGACGTTGCGGATCAACAACAGCGAACGGCCGTGCAGGGTCAACCCGCCGCCTGCCGGCGTGTGGTACTGACGGTCCGGATTGAGCCGGCGGGTGATGCGCTGGCCGCCTTTTTCCAGCTCCTCGGTCAGATCGCCGCGCATCAGGCCCAGCCAGTTGCGATAGATCGCCACCTTGTCGCTGGCATCCACCGCCGCCACCGAGTCCTCGCAGTCGATGATGGTCGAAAGGGCCGCTTCGAGCAGCAGGTCCTTCACGCCTGCCGCGTCGGTACGTCCGATCGGTGAGGTCGGGTCGATCTGGATTTCGATGTGCAGGCCATGATGCTTGAGCAGCACGGCAACCGGTTGCTGCGCATCGCCCTGGAAGCCGACGAACTGGCTCGGCTCGGCCAGCGCGCTGACGCTGCCGTCGGCCAGGCTCACCTGCAACTGGCCACCCTCGATCCGGTAGCCGTTGGCGTCGCGGTGCGATCCGTTGGCCAGCGGGGTGCTCTGGTCGAGCAGGGCGCGGGCGAAGGCAATCACGCGGTCGCCGCGAACCTGGTTGTAGCCTTGGCCCTTGCTTGCACCATCGCTTTCCGGGATGGCGTCGGTGCCATACAGCGCGTCGTACAGCGAGCCCCAGCGGGCATTGGCCGCGTTCAGGGCGTAGCGGGCATTGGTCGACGGCACCACCAGTTGCGGGCCGGCCACCCGGGCGATCTCGTCATCGACATCGCAGGTGCTGATCTCAACGCGGTCGGGCTGTGTCAGCAGGTAGCCGATGGACTGCAGGAAGCTGCGGTAGGCAGCCGGGTCCTGGATCGGTCCGGGGTGGGCGCGGTGCCAGTTGTCCAGTTCGGTCTGCAAGCGATCGCGCTCGGCCAGCAGCAGGCGGTTCTGCGGCGCGAATTCATGGACCAGGGCGTCGAAGCCGGTCCAGAACGCTTCGGATTCCAGCCCGCTGCCAGGCAGTACTTCGTTCTCGATGAAATCGTACAGGGTGGCGTCGACCTGCAGACGCTGGGCTCTCATGCGGTGCTTCATTGCAGTCTCCTCGAATACGGGGGCGGGAATTCAGACCAGGGCAGCGGCGCCGGCCTTGGCGACCTGCGCATCCTCACCGGGCTTGACCCCGGACACGCCGACCGCGCCGATGACCTGGCCTTCGTGGATCAGTGGCACGGCACCTTCCAGGCAGGTCATGAGGTTACCCGACAGGAACGCGGTACGTCCGTTGTTGACCATCTCTTCGAACACTACCGATTCCTTGCGCCCCAGGGCCGAGGTGCGCGCCTTGCCCGGCGCGATGTAGGCCGTGCTGGCAGCGGCGCCGTCCAGGCGCTCGAACGCCAGCAGATGGCCACCGTCGTCGACCACGGCAATGCCCACTGCCCAGTTGTTCTTCTGCGCTTCGGCGCGTGCTGCGGCGAGGATGCGGGTGACGTCTTCGTGGCCAAGAATCGCTTTGCTTTGCATGGGCTTCTCCAGTTCTATTGTCGAGAGGTTCAAAGTTCAGTGCATTCAAAAATATGGGGTCAGTCGGCCATGGCCTGTTCGACCAGTTCGATCCAGTGCCGTACCGGGGTGCGCGCGGCCCCGTCCAGATGGTTCTGGCAACCGATGTTGGCAGTGGCGATCACCTGGGGTGCGCCGCTTTCCAGGGCATTGAGGCGATTGTCGCGCAACTGCCGCGACAACACCGGCTGAGTCACCGAGTAGGTACCCGCGGACCCGCAGCACAGGTGGCCGTCCGGTACGTCGGTCAAATGAAAGCCCAGCCGACGCAGCAGGTGTTCGGTCACGCCACCCAGCTTCTGCGCATGTTGCAATGTACACGGGCAGTGAAAGGCCAGACGCAGGTCGGTATGAACGGCCAGTTGCTCCACCGGCTCGTCGCGCAACACTTCGACCAGGTCCTTGGCCAGGCGGCTGACCGTCTGGGCCTTCGCTGCGTAGGCCGGATCCTGTTCCAGCAGGTGGCCATAATCCTTGATGAAAGCACCACAGCCACTGGCGGTCTGCACGATGGCTTCGGCGCCTGCTTCGATAGCAGGCCACCAGGCGTCGATGTTGTGTCGGGCGCGCTGCAGGCCACGGGCCTGGTCGTCCAGATGGTAATCCACCGCGCCGCAGCAAGCGGCCTGGCGAACCGCCGTGACGCTGATGCCCAGGCGGTCCAGCACTCGCGCGGCGGCGGCATTGGTGTTGGGCGACAGCCCGGGCTGCACACAGCCTTCGAGCATCAGCACCCTGCGCGCGTGCCGCGTGGCAGGCCGCGGCACGGCAGCATGCACCTGACGCGGCAGCTTGTCCTTGAGGCGTTGCGGCAGCAGTGGACGAAAGGTCTGGCCGAGCTGGATCAGCGCCTTGAAAGCGGTCGGGTGCGGGGCCAGCGCGCGCAGACCGCCGCGCAGCCAGCGTTGCTCGACCGGCCGCGGCACCGCCTGATCCACCACTGCACGGCCAATGTCCAGCAAGTTGTGGTAGTCCACCCCCGAAGGGCAGGTGGTCTCGCAGTTGCGGCAGCTCAGGCAGCGATCGAGGTGCTGCTGCGTGTGCGCCGTCACCTCGTGGCCTTCGAGCACCTGCTTGATCAAATAGATGCGCCCGCGCGGGCCGTCCAGTTCGTCGCCCAGCAGTTGATAGGTAGGGCAGGTGGCATTGCAGAAGCCGCAGTGCACGCAGCTGCGCAGAATGCGCTCGGCTTCCTCGGCACGCGGCAGCAGGCGGGCCTGATCACTCAATTGGGTCTGCATGGGTTCACGGCTCCTGGTTCACAGCTGCGCGTAGAGGCGGCCGGGGTTGAAGATGCCCTGTGGGTCCAACTGCGTCTTGAGCTGTCGGTGGTAGCGCAGTAGCAGCTCGGGCAAGGGTTGAAACGGCTCGGGGGTGACGCCTGTGGTGTAGCAGGTGGCATGCCCGCCGACTGCCTCGACCACCTGGCGAATCGACGCGGCGCTGGCGTTGGATTTCAGCCAGCGCTGGGCACCGCCCCAGTCGATCAGTTGTTCGCCCGGTAGCTGCAAGGCAGCCGTGTTGTTGGGCAGCGACAATCGCCAGAGCGCTTCGGGCTGCGCGAAGAAGGGCAGCCGATGCTCGTTCAGCTCATCCCAGAACGCCGAGTCGATGGGCTCGCCGCCGATGCGCTCGTGGGCCGCAGCCACCGAGCCTTCGCCGCCCTCCAGGCGCAGATAGAGCACCTCATCGCTGTGGCATGCGGCACTGATCGGCATCGGCTGCTGGCCCCATTCGGCGAGCTTGAGCAAGGCGCGCTCGGCGTCGCAGGCCAGCTTGATGCTGAAACAGGCACGCGGCTTGGGCAGTACCTTGAGCGACACTTCGGTCAGCACGCCCAGCGTGCCGAAACTGCCGGTCAGCAACCGGGACAGGTCGTAGCCGGCGACGTTCTTCATCACCTCGCCGCCGAAGCGCAGGTGCTTGCCCAACCCGGTGATGACCCGCGTGCCCAGTACATAATCGCGGGCGGAACCGGCCCAGGGACGACGTGGCCCCGACAGTCCGGCCGCAACCGTGCCGCCCAGGGTGGCCTGCTCGCCATAGGCCGGTGGCTCGAAAGGCAACATCTGCCCGGCCTGCTCAACGGCGGCGCGCAGGGCCTGCAAGGGCGTGCCGGCCCGTGCGGTGATCACCAGCTCCGTAGGGTCGTAGCTGACGATGCCGCAGTGCGCGCGCGTATCGAGGCGCTCGCCGGCACCGATGCAGCCCAGGAAGGCCTTGCTGTTGCCGCCCTGGATGCACAAGGGGCGGTCGTCGGCCAGCGCCTGCCGAACCTGATCCAGCAGTTGCCCGCTGGCGTCCAAATCGCTGCCGGTCATCAGAAGCGCTCCAGTTCAGGGAATGGCAGTTGCCCATGGTGGATATGCATGCCGCCGAATTCGGCACAGCGCTGCAGGGTCGGAATGTTCTTGCCGGGATTGAGCAGCCGATCGGGGTCGAACGCGGCCTTCACCGCATGGAACAGCGTCAGCTCGTCACTGTTGAACTGGGCGCACATCTGATTGATTTTCTCCCGCCCCACACCGTGTTCGCCGGTGATGCTGCCGCCCACCGCCACGCACAGCTCCAGGATCTGCCCGCCGAGCGCTTCGGCGCGTTCGAGCTCACCGGCCTGGTTGGCATCGAACAGAATCAGCGGGTGCATGTTGCCGTCCCCGGCATGAAACACGTTGGCCACGCGCAGGCTGTATTGTTCGGAAAGCTCGGCGATGCCCTTGAGCACGCCCGGCAGGGCGCGACGCGGAATGGTGCCGTCCATGCAGTAGTAGTCGGGCGAGAGTCGGCCGACGGCGGGGAAAGCATTCTTGCGCCCCGCCCAGAAACGCAGGCGTTCGGCCTCGTCGCGGGCCTGGCGGACCTCGGTCGCGCCGGCCTCCGTCAGCACCTGGTAGACGCGCTGGCAATCGTCGTGCACATCGGCTTCAACACCATCGAGCTCGCACAGCAGGATCGCTTCGGCGTCGACCGGGTAGCCGGCATGGATGAAGTCTTCGGCGGCGCGAATGGCCAGGTTGTCCATCATTTCCAGGCCGCCGGGAATTATTCCAGCGGCGATTATGTCGGCCACGGCGGCGCCGGCTTTTTCCACCGAGTCGAAGCTGGCCAGCAGCACCTTGGCCACCTGCGGCTTGGGCAGCAGCTTGACGGTCACCTCGGTGATGATGCCCAGCATGCCTTCGGAGCCGGTGAACAGCGCCAGCAGATCGAAACCGGGCGAGTCGAGGGCATCGCTGCCCAGGGTCAGGCGTTCACCCTCGATGGTCAGCATCTGCACCTTGAGCAGGTTGTGCACGGTCAAACCGTACTTGAGGCAGTGCACGCCACCAGCGTTTTCCGCAACGTTGCCGCCAATCGAGCACGCGATCTGTGACGAAGGGTCGGGGGCGTAGTACAGGCCGAAGGGCGCCACTGCCTGGGAGATCGCCAGGTTGCGCACTCCAGGCTGCACGCGCGCCCAGCGCCCAGCGGGGTCGATCTCGAGAATCTGCTTGAAGCGCGCCATCACCAGCAGCACGCCCTGTTCGAGCGGCAGGGCACCCCCCGACAGTCCGGTACCTGCTCCGCGTGCGACGACGGGCACCTTTTGCGCGTGGCACAACCTGAGCAGAGCCTCGACCTGCTCGATACGCTCGGGCAATACCACCAGCAGCGGTACGGTGCGATAGGCACTGAGCCCGTCGCACTCGTAAGGGCGCAGGTCTTCGGCGCGATGCAGTACGGTAAGGTCGGGGATGCGGGAGTGCAGTGCCTGCACCAGCGCGGCCTTGTCGACCTTGGGCAGGACGCCGTCGATGCGTTCGTCGTAGAGGATGTTCATGGGCGCAGGCCACCGGCTTGTCGTTCTTATGCGCTCAACAGTGGTCGCAAACACCAGGCCTGTCTACGGGTTGAACCACTGGTAGGACCAGTTCTTTTGGTCGGGGGGCTTCTATCGAAGCGTCTACTGGCTTATTTTCGGGTGGTCGTCGAATGGTTGACGACAGTCTCGGGCGATGGTCCTACCAGCAGGCATGGCATGCACAACAAACCTCAAGTCGCCGATGTAGTGTGCGAGCGCATCGAGCGGCTCATCGTCGATGGCATTCTCAAGACCGGACAACCACTGCCGTCGGAACGGCGTCTGGTGGAAAAGCTCGGTGTGTCGCGCAACGCGCTGCGCGAGGGCCTCAAGCTGTTGCGCGCCCGTGGCATCATCGCCACCGAGCAGGGCCGCGGTTCGTTCGTCGCGTCGCTGTCGCCTGCCAACGATGCCACGCCCCTGATGCACCTGTTCAGTTCCCAGCCGCGTACGCTCTATGACCTGTTCGAAGTGCGTTCGCTGCTCGAAGGCGAGTCGGCACGGCTGGCCGCACTGCGCGGTACCCAGGCTGATTTTGTGTTGATCGAGCGCAGCTACCAGGCGCTGCTGGCGGCCCATGACCAGCCGCTGGACGCCACCCGGCATGCGCACCTGGACCACGCTTTTCACCTGGCCATCTGCGATGCCTCGCACAATCCAGTGCTGGTACAGACGCTGCGCTCGTTGACCGACCTGCTGCTCAACTCGGTGTTTGCCTGCGTGAACAACCTGTACCACCGCCAGCCGCAGAAACAACAGATCGACAAGCAACACGCCAGGCTTTACACCGCAGTGATCAATCGCCAGCCCGAGCAGGCACGCAAGGCAGCCGTGGCGCATATCGAGAGCATCTGCGCCAACCTGCGGGAAATCGAAGGGGAAGAGCAGCGTCTGGTACGTGCCACGCTGCGTCTGGAAGGCTGGGCCTGAAGCAGCGGATCAGGCGTTCTTCAGGCACTTGAGGTTGGCAAAGTCTTCGCGTAGTTCACCCAGCCTGCGCTCGATACGCTCGCGTTGTTCAGGCGTACTGTCGGCCGCAAGGCCGCTCATCAGGTCGATGGCTGCCTGCTCGGTACGGGCATAGGCCAGCTTGTATTGCGGGGTCCACACCGCTTCGCGCTGTTGCAGCAATTGCGCGATCCGCGCCGGGAATTCCGCCGACTGGCGCTGCTGCAAGGCGGCCATGAACTGCGCCTGCCAATGCTCGCGGTTGTCGATCCATTCACGATTCTGCTCGCCCAGGCTCTGCGACCAGGCCTGCACGCGCTGCTGCTGTGTATCGGTGAGCTTGCCGAACCAAGGTGTCAGACGCTTGCTCATGCGCTTGGCGCGTTCGTCGATCTGCGCCTGCAGTGGCGGCTCCACGTATTCCTTGCGGCGCTTGACCAGATCCTCGTTGAGCGCCTGCTGCAGGGCGCGCACCTGATTGTCGTCCAGGCCCTGCAGCAACTCGACCGCCGAGGGCGTAACCTGCACCGCAATGGCCGAGATCGCCTGTTTGGCCTCGGCGGTGCGTTCGCGCAGCGCCGGCGCAGTCACTTGCTGCTCGGCGACCATGCGCTGGACCTTGTCCAGCCACTGGAGGTTGTCGGCCAGTTGCGTGGTGCAGTGCCAGCGCAGATGCTCCTTGAGGCGTTCGTCGAACCAGTTCTTCTGTTCGCGATTCATGTCCAGGTAGTCGTTCATCGACCAGGGAATGATCACGTCCAGATTGCGATAGGCCAGGTCCACTCGTGTGCAGCCACTGAACACCAGGCACAGGCCCATGAGCAGCACACAATGCGACAAGCGACGAAACAAAGGATTCATGGCAGCGGTCCGTGCGATGGCGTTGTTGTGGTTATAGAGCCATGCCGGTGCGTGCGGTTCAGAAAAACGCGTGTTGGGCCTTGAGCATGAACATGCTGTCACACTGGCCATTCTGGCCTGAATAGGCAGCGCAATTGGCGCCACTCAGGTCCGAGCCACTGTAGATGAAATCCAGGTCGAAGCTGCCGATCGGCCGTGACATCTGCAGCGACCAGTCGTTGAATGCCCGCACTTCCTGCCCCTCGCCAATGGTGAACGGGGTGGTGAGCTGATGGTTGCTGACCTTCATGGTAAAGCCCACATCCAACAGGGGCAGGCCGCCCAGGTCGGCGAACAGCGTGCTGTTCTGGCCGTCGGGGGTGTTGTTGAACGCGGCGCCGAAGCGCCGATCCAGAACACGCAGGCCGGCGTAGAACGCATGCGTCGAAGGGGCATCCAGCTCGGGGTAGCTGTACTGGATCACGCCCACTTCATAGCCCAGCGAATTATCAAACGGATGCTTGTAGCCCATATAGGAATCCACCTCCAGATTGCTGGAGGAGGTGAGGCCCATGTTGGGCGACCATTGGCCGAAATACAGACCGCTGTCGTGGGTCAGGTCCAGCCCGCCATGGAAGGAACTGCCGGCGCTTGGCTGCACCAGGCCCACGGCCATGCTGCGCGACGGTGTAGTGCCGAGCTTGAGGTTGAAATCGCCGATGTCACGTTGAATGACCTGGGCGCATAGGGAAGGGGGGACCACGAGTCCGGCTATCAATAACCAGCTGGGTCTGAGCATACCTACCTCCAGTAAGCCTGGACGGCCCGATCTAGAAGGGTGCAAGCATACCGCTCATGGGCGGCGTCACGCTGCCATTCGTCGATTCAGGGGGGATGAGGGTGATGCGAGGAGTTACATGACGCTGAAGTTTTGCCCGGCGCCACGGCCGGGCCGCAAACTTACTTCTTGCCCAGGCTGATGTGCTTGGACGGGGTGAAGGTCTGGCCGCTCACGCCCTTGGCAATCTGCTGGATCTCGCCACCGGACTTGAGAAACGCAGCAATCTGTTCGTTGATCGACTCGCTGGTTTCCACGGCTGGAGCGGGTTTGACTTTGCTGTTGGATGCTTTAACGCGCATGGCTGCCATTAACCTGTCAAAAATTAATATGGCCAGGCATTGTACATGATTTATCCCCTCTCGGCTGGGCTATATGGACCAGCGGTGGCAGTGGCATCCCCTGTGATCAAGGTTTTGTCCAGCAAGGTTCCGGCGTACCAATACCTGTCGCGCAAGGCGCCTTGCGCAGCGAACCGAAGGGTTCTCGGGTAGAATGCCGAGCCAGGTGACGAGGAAAATTCGAAATGGCTTTAGTCGGGCGCTACAACGCATTGCAAGTGGTAAAACATACGGACTTCGGGCTGTATCTGGACGGCGGCGCAGACGGCGAGATCCTCTTGCCCAATCGCTACATTCCCAAGGATATTCCCAGCGAAGACGAAGACTGGCTGAACGTCTTCGTGTATCTGGACAGCGAAGACAAACTGCTGGCCACCACTGAAAAGCCCAAGGTTCAGGTGGGTGAGTTCGCCAGCCTCAAGGTCGTCGAGATCAACAGCATTGGCGTCTTCCTCGACTGGGGGCTGCCCAAGGACCTGCTGCTGCCGTTCTCCGAAGAAAAGCGCCAGATGAAAGCGGGCGAGTACTGCGTGGTACACGTGTACCTGGACAAGCGTACGCGCCGCATTACGGCCACCGCCCGCCTGGATCGCTACCTCGACAAGCTGCCGCCGGCCTATCAGGTAGGCCAGGAAGTCGATCTGCTGGTGGTCGAAGAAACCGACATGGGCTTCAAGGCCATCATCAACAACACCCACTGGGGCCTGATCCACAAGAACGAAGTGTTCAAGTTTCTGCGCTCCGGCAAGCAGGAGAAGGGCTACATCAAGGAGCTGCGCAGCGACGGCAAGATTGCCCTGAGCCTGCAGCCCATCGGCGCGCAGCTCACCACCAGCCTCAATGCCCAGATCCTCGACAAGCTGCGCGCCAACCAGGGCACCCTGGCGGTCAGCGACAAGAGCGATCCGCAGGTGATCAGCGACCTGTTCGGTGTCAGCAAGGGCAACTTCAAGAAAGCCATCGGCGCCCTGTACAAGGACGGCCAGATCGTCATCCACGCCGACCGTATCGAACTGGTCTGAAGCCCGTCACGCAGGCCGCTTTCAGGCCTGCAGGAACGGCGCGAAGCCGACGCCGCTGCCGGTGGGGCGCACATCCTTGAGGAACGAATCCTTGTCGGCGCTCAGCTCGAGGCTGACCGTCGACTTGCGTTTGCCGGCGTTGCGCACCACCAGCCCTTCCATGTGTTCACGTAAAAACGCCGTGGTCACTTTCAGGTGCAGTAGCTGATCACTGGCAGGGGTGTGCAGCAGCAGGTGAATCCATTCGTACTGGCCGATCTGCAGGCGTGCCACAGGGATGTCGAACCACCAGATGTTGCGTTTGGCGTCCAGCACGGTGAAATGGCAGTTGTTGACGCCGAGCACCGCGCCACCCAGTTCCTTGTTGCGACGGGCGATGGCTTGGGGTTTGTCGAGTTTCATGAAAATTCCTACAGGTATGACGCTTCGGCGCACTGGCCGAATCCGACCGGCATTCTGCGGGCAAATCGGCCGAACATAAAGCGCGGGCAAAACCCATGTGCCTGCCGCACGACCACGGCGTCTTTTGCCACGCAAAATAATTTGAAACTCTGGATGGCCGGTGCCGGTCAATTCCTGTGTCGAGACAAGACATTCCTACATGACCAGGAGACATACCATGAGCGGCACTTCAGACAAGATCAAAGGCGTAGCCAACGAAGCAGTCGGCAACCTCAAGCAAGGCGTGGGCAAAGTCACCGGTAGCGACAAACTGCAGGTTGAAGGTGCAGTGCAAGAGAAGAAAGGCGAAGCCCAGCAAGTAGAAGGCGAAGTCAAGAACACTGTGAAAGACGCTGTAAATAAACACTGAGGCAGCGTGTTTCCTGCCTGAGTGAAGTTCGCCAACGGTCATCAAACGATGGCCGTTGTGCTATTGGGCGGACACGGACGTACATACTCTGATTGTCGTTTTTCCTGCAGCTTTACGGTAGAAAGCGTGCCGCTACAAGCCTGCCGCGGCTGCCTGACTCAGTTGGGCTGCGCATCCACTCAGGCAGGGTATTCGAAAGTCGAGTGGCGCAAGGAGACGCTATGCTATTTCCCCACATGAACAACCTGCCTTTCATGAAGGTCATGGTTCGCACGGTCAAGGAATTCGTCGACGACGAAATGCCTACTTATGCTTCGGCATTGGCCTACCAGATGTTGTTCTCGCTATTCCCTTTTCTGCTTTTCCTGATTGCCTTGATCGGCTTCCTGCATCTGCCGGACTTCTTCTCGTGGATGCGTCTGCAATCCGAGTTGGTGCTGCCGCCACAGGCGTTGGAACAAGTCAATCCGGTGATCGACCAGTTGCAGCAGTCCAAAGGTGGTTTGCTCTCCATCGGTATCGTGGTTGCGCTGTGGACTGCCTCGGCAGGCGTGCGACTGACCATGAGCGCAATGAACGCTGCCTATGATGTAGTCGAAGAACGTCCGGCCTGGAAGCGCATTCCCCTGTCGATTCTGTACACCATCGGCCTTGCCGGGATGCTGTTGTGCGTAGCGGCCTTGATGGTCACCGGTCCCCAGGTCATGCAGTGGCTGGCCGGGCAGATCGGCATGGAAGATTTCATCGTCACGCTGTGGACCATCCTGCGCTGGCCACTGATCGTCATCCTGCTGATGATCGCCGTTGCGGTGATCTACTACGTCATGCCTGACGTGAAGCAGGAATTCCGCTTCATCACGCCTGGCTCGATGCTCGCCGTGGTGGTGTGGATCGTCGCATCGCTGGGCTTTGCCTACTACGTGAAGACGTTCGCCGACTACAACGCCATGTACGGCAGCATTGGCGCGATCATCGTGTTGCTGTTGTATTTCTACATCTCTTCTGCGGTGCTGTTGCTCGGTGCCGAGATGAATGCGGTGATCGAGCACATGTCGGCCGAGGGCAAGGACAAGGGTGCCAAAGACCCTGAAGATACCACCCCCGCTGTGGACCAGACCGGGACCGTGCCCACGGGCGAGAAGGACCTGCGTGCAAGTCCTGCCACGCCGTCATCGGTTGCAGCGCGCCCGCAGCCTTGAGCCGAGGCTATGCAGATCAAGCGGCAGTCGGACGCACCAGGGCCAGCAAGTTCTTGCTGGCTCGGTAGCGCTGCAGGCGCTGGGTCAGCTCGGCAGGCAGAGTGGTTGCATCCTCGAAGCCGAGGCTGAGGTAGAAACCACGCAACGGCGGTTCGCAAAACAACCATACCGGCCCGCCCAGCGTGGTCTGGGCGGTGCTGAGCAAGCGTCGGCCCAAGCCCTTGTTGCGCTGATCGACAGCCACGTGCAGGCCGGTTAACCAGTGCCCCCCGGCCACCGACACGAAGTTCGAACCTGCAACGATTCCGTCGCTCCGTGCTACCCACCAGCGGGCGTTGCCCACGCTGCGCATCCGACTGTTCTGCGACTTGTAGAACTTGTCCAGCAGCGGTCGCGCACAGGTCGGTAGTTCGATGAATTCCACGTAAATGTGTCCTGTTATTGCCAAAGCGCCAGGTTTGCCCAATGGCGGGAGAAATTGCTTCGTGACCGCACCGGCGCTGTAGTAAGGTCCGGGCCTCTTTTTATGACGGAGATGCGCTGTGCAGCAGCCGATTCGCAAATTACTCTATCTGGCTGGCCTGATCAGCCCGCTATGGCTGGCCGCCAGCCTCATCGTGACCGGCAGCTTGTACGCTGGGTACAGCCACATCGATCAGGCGATGGGTCTGTTGGGCGCCATCGATGCACCCACCCACGCCCTCTGGGCCTGGCTCGGTCATTACCCGCTGGGCCTGTTGTCGATAGCGTTCGGTATTGGCCTGTACGCGGGCCATGCTCATCTGCGCCTAGCGCGGCTGAGCGCCTCGCTGATCATCGTGCACGGTGTGGCGAGCCTGGCCGCTGGGTATTTCACCTGCGACGCCGGCTGTTCCCTGCAATACCCCTCGACACAGCAGAACCTGCATACCATCGCCAGCGTGATCATGTCGGCAAGCCTGTTGCTCGCCAGTGCGCTGTGGATTGTCGTGGCACGCCGCGAGGGCCGCAAGGGCTTGGTCTGGTTGTCCCTGATCTGTAGCCTGTTTGCGCTGGGCTGCCTGCCGTGGATGGCAGCAGCGATGGACGTTGGCCGTGGCTTCGGCCTGTTCCAGCGGGTCAACTACTTCGCTTCACTGGTGTGGGTCGCCGGGCTGGCGTGGGCATTGCTCAAGGCCGAGCGCAACGAATACGCCTGACGCTTCAGGTCATCAAGGTGATCCAGATCGCCGCGCCGCCGATCACCGTGACCATGCTGCCCAGGCCAAGCACGCCCGTCACGTCGGCCGGGAAGCGCGCGCGGCTGATCCCTTCCACCCTGCAGCGGTATCGGCGCCGTTGGCTCAGCCAGATCAGCAGCGCTCCCAGCAAAGTGAATGCGATCAGGCCACCGGCGAAGCGCCCGTGGAAGGGCATCCAGCGCAGAAAGAACAGACTCGCCACCAACATCGCCAACAGGGTCCGTCCCCACGCCAGCAACGTCCGTTCAGGCTGCAGGCCTTCGTCCTGATGTCCCGCTTGCAGCAGGCTCATCGCAATACGACGAAGGCTATCAGCGCTGCCGTGACCAACGCACCGCCGATGGACAGCAGCGGCACCAGCAACGGAATGGGCAAGGGCTGCTTGTGACGCATCGCCCGCTCCACGTTCAGCCAGCGCAGGCTCGCACTGGCACTGAGCAGCATGCCCAGCAGCAGCAGGATGACCGCCAGGCTCTTGCGAAACTCGGGTGCGAACACGTCCGCAGTGAATGCTTCGACAGCGATGCCGCCAGCCATCAAGGCCAGGGCTGTACGAATCCAGGCCAGAAACGTGCGTTCGTTGGCCAACGTGAAACGTGGGTCGGGCTCGCTGCCGCCCGTGAGCAGCTTCAGCTGTCGCGCGCTGCGTTGGCCATGAGTGGGGGGGATCCCGGGGTCAGGTCTCGCCATGTGGGTGCCAGGCAGGGTGTGGAGGTAGGGCGATGCTACCATCGCCAGCCGTCGTGCCGGCCACTTTCCGCGTAGCAGGCCCAGGCCTCAGTCGCGGTCGGTGTTCACGGGCAGGTGGAAGCTGAACTGCGTACCGTCTTCATCGCTCGACGCGACTTCCAGTCGACCGGCGTGGGCCAGGGCGATCTGATAGGCAATGTACAAACCCAGTCCAAGGCCCCCGCGCGGGCTGCGCACACTGGGCCGGGCAAAGGGTTTGAACAACTGCGAGCGCACGTTTTCAGCGATCGCCGGCCCCTGATTATGCACCGACAGGGTGAATGCCTGATTGGACAGTCGGCCGCACACGCGCACCTCGCTGTCCGGAGCACCGTGGATGATCGCGTTGGACACCAGGTTGGAAAGCAGTTGGCCAATACGCTCCTTGTCGCATAGCACGCCTTGCAGATCATCGACATCCATCGTGATGACCCGGTCGGGGTGAATGCGCTGCAGCTCGGAGACCACGTGCTCCAGGCTCCGCGTCAGGTCGGCGTCGGGCTGCAGGTCCACCACGATGCCGGCACCGAGTCGTCCACGGGCAAAATCCAGCACATCTTCGATCAGCTGCGAGGCGCGACGTGCACTGGTCTGGATATGCTTGACGATACCCAGGCTGCGCTCATCGGTGACGCGTCGCTGCAACAGCTCCGAGCCGGCGTTGATGGCAAACAGCGGATTGCGCAAGTCATGGCCGAGCACCGCAATGAACTGATCACGCAGATCGGCCATTTCACGCTCTTCCAGTAACGCGGTAGCCGTGCGCTGGTGCTGTTCTTCATTCTCCATCTGCAGCGACAGCAAACGCGAGAACGATTCCATCATGGGTTCGATGGTGCTGCCTTTGAGGCAGGTAGGCCGTGGATCGAGCGCACAGATGGTGCCGAAAAAGCTGCCATCGGCGCGGAATATAGGCGTCGATATATAGCTTTCGAACTTGTAGATGCGCGGAGTGTGATGGTTGCAGTACACCTCGTCTTCGCTGACCTTGTCGATGATGACGGTCTGCTGACTGACGCGTATCTCGTGACACAGGGTAGTGGTCACGTCCAGTTCGTCGCCGACCCCCAGGCCAAAGCCGATGCTGTCGAGCACCGCGCACGTGGTCCACGAATCTTCGGTAACTCTGGCTACCGCTGCAAAACGCATCCCGGTGGTTTCGCAGATGACCTGCAGGATTGCCGGGACCGCGTCGATACGCGCGAGGGTGGCTATGTCGGCTGCTGCAGTCGTGCCCATGGAGTGTCCACTGTGGTTGCGCATGCCGGAACCATTGGCTGGTCGTGTCCGGACGGTGCACCGATTCTAGCGATGCCGTTCGAGCCTGTAAAAAAATCTTGAGTCCGCACGGCTTATATCAGCTGTAATCACTTGCCTGCGGTACCTCACGAACTCTGCGCGAGGCGCTCTGCTGCTTGAGCAATGGCTCCAGCGCCAGGTGAACCAGAGCGGTGCTCAAATAATCGCCTTGTACCTCTGCGCACCCTTCATGCTGCAGGCAGCGCAGCCGTTGCTCGGTATCGACACCGGCGCCGATCACACGAACACCCATGGCCTTGCCCAGGTCGATCATGCCGCGCACCATGGCGCGGTCATTCGGGTTGTCGCTCATGCCGGCCACGAAGCGTCGTTCGATCTTCAACCCATCGAAGGGATAAAGACGTAGATATCCCAGGGAGCAGTAGCCACTGCCGAACTCATCGAGAATCAGCCCGGTACCCAGTTCCTTCAGTGCGGTCAGTGCACCTACGGCACCGTCGGCACAGCCCAGCATGACCTGCTCGGCAACCTGCACCTGCAGACGGCTGGCAGGCAAGCGGGCTTCTGCCAGCGCGTCACGAACATCGCGAGAAACATCGCCGCGGCTGAAATGCGCCGGTGCCAGGCTCAGCGACACGGCAATCGACTGTGGCCAATGGCGTGCTGCCTTGCAGGCCTCGCCCAACATCCAGCGGCCGATCGCTACGATCAAGTCGCTGCGCTCGGCCAAAGGCAGGAAAACGTCCGAGGTGAGCAAGCCTTCGACCGGGTGCTGCCAGCGCAGCAGTGCCTCGACCGCGACCACTCGGTCGGCCTCGGCGCTATACCTGGGCTGAAACTGCAGCAGCAGTTGTTCATGGCGTATGGCTGATGCCAGATCGGTTTCCAGTTGCCTGAGTTGGTTCTGTCGGTCCAGCGCCGGGGCAAAATGCTGCCAGCTGCCGGCGCCTTGAGCCTTGGCCTGACGCAGGGCGACGTCCGCGCAGCGCTTCCACTCGCTGGCATCGCCACGTGCGGGCCGGTCGTGAACCACGCCGATATTCACACCCACCTGCAGCTGTCTGATGCCATGCGCGATCGGGCGCTGGATGTTGTCGATCAGGCGCTGACAGAAATGCTCTATCTCGATCATCTCGTCGATGCTGGCCAGCACGAGCATGAACTGCCCGGCGTGCAGGCGTGTCACCAGATCATTGCTGCGCGTGCTGTCGCGCAGGCGACTGGCGACTGTGCGCAGAACACATTCGCGTGCGGGCTTGTCCAGGGTTTGCTGCGCTGCGTCAAACCCTTCCAGGTCCAGCAGCAGCACGGTCAATGGCAGCGGACGAAGACGATCGGCCAGGGTCTGGTCGAGGAACCGCGTCAGGGCATGCTCATCACCCAGGCCCGTCACGGCATCGTGGGTGGAGCGGTGGGCCAGTTGGGTCTGGGCGCTGACATGGTCGGTGACGTCGACCACCGTACCGCGGTAACCGACCACACGTGATTCATGCAAGATGGGCCGTGCTGCAATGCGACTCTGGCGGGTCTGTCCCGCGCTGTCGCGGTAGCTGCAGCGCAACTGACCAGTCCCTGCTGCTGCGGCGGTGCTTCCCAACTGTTGCAGCCATTGGCCCGGAGGGAGGGTTTCGCACTGCAGCAGCAATTCAATCGGCTGGCCCAGCCAGGCATCACCTGCCAAACCGGTGGAAGCGGTAAATTCCGATGATAGATAACTGACCCGTAGGAACTCGTCGGTTTCCCATATCCAGTCGGAACTGGCACGGGTCAGGTCATACAGGCGCTCTTCGCTCGATTGCAGGGCTCGATGCCTGTCCTGCAATCGTGCATGATCCCGGTCGATGTCACGCAAGCTGCGCAAGGTCCTGAGCAGAAGCCCGCCGGAGACGATCAGCACGACGAGCAACAGTGCGGCAATCGTCGCCGGCGACATCGCCCAGAGCGGTTCGCTGCCCGGTGGCGGCGTCTGCACGGGCAGTCCCGAGCCGGCTTCTTCGAGGGAAATCAGCGGCCGGCCACTGTTATCCCCCAGATCGCGCTCGCCGCTCAAGCTGTTCGCGGTGACCGTCTCTGCCGAAGGATCGCTGGCATGATCCGTCGCGGCAGGAACGCCGAGCACGGCACTGCCGGCAATCAACACACTGGCAAGGATGGGCAGCACGAACGCCAGCACCAGAAGCCGTGCATGGCGTAAGTACCGGGAGGGGTTGGCGGCATCAACAGCATTCATGAGCAGCGGTCCTTGCGAACAGACGTTTCCTGATCCCATTCGGACGGCTGCGGCGGCGACATGGTTCCCGCCGGGCGACCAAGCGGCAGGCACCTTCTCGGCGCTCCGGGCCGACCACGGGCTTTTCACGCCAGGCCGAAGGCGTATGCTGTAGCACGCATCTTTCAGCCAGAGGGCTGCATGAATATTCCCCTGCTTTTCGGAGTGCTTGCGCTTATGACGTCGTTCTCACCTAATGCCGAAGAACTGCCAGCCTCGTTGCGCGAGGACGGCCAGTACCGTAATCAGGTGGTCCTGCCCAAGGACGGCTTCATGAAGAAGCTGCGCATCGGCATCAAGTACCTACTGTTGAGCAAGCCGCCAGGCACCCGCCCGCAGGCCGCATTGCCGGTCGAACGCCTGTCTCGCCAGCAACTGCTGGCGGCGCCGGACCACAGCCTGTGGCGGTTGGGGCACTCGACCGTGCTGCTGAAGATGAATGGCCAGTTCCTGATGACCGACCCGGTCTTTTCCGAGCGCGCCTCGCCTGTGCAGTGGGCGGGCCCGTTGCGCTTCCATCAGCCACCGATCAGCATCGCCGACCTGCCGCCGATCAAGGCCGTCATCCTCTCCCACGACCACTACGACCATCTGGACGAGCAGGCGATCAAGGCGCTGGCAGACAAGACCGAATACTTCCTTACCACCCTGGGCGTGGGCGACCGCCTGCTCGACTGGGGCGTGCCCGCCAGCAAGGTGCGTCAGCTGGACTGGTGGCAGGAAACCGAAGTGGGCGGGTTGCGTCTGGTGGCGACCCCATCGCAGCATTTCTCCGGGCGCAGCCTGTTCGACAGCAACAGCACGCTATGGGCATCGTGGGTGATCATCGACAAGGACTTCCGGCTGTTCTTCAGCGGCGATACCGGTTACTTCCCGGGCTTCAAGCAGATCGGCGAACGGTTCGGGCCCTTCGACCTTACCCTGATGGAAACCGGTGCCTACAACGTCGCCTGGCCGAACGTGCACATGCAGCCCGAAGAATCCCTGCAGGCGCACCTGGACCTGCGCGGCAAGACGCTGCTGCCGATCCACAATGGGACCTTCGACCTTTCCATACACGATTGGCACGAACCTTTCGATCGCATCAGCGCACTGGCGCAGGCCAAGAGCGTGCCGTTGAGCACGCCGCGCATGGGGGAGCGGGTCGACATGCGCAATCCCCAGGCCGGTGTGCACTGGTGGGAGCAGGTCGATTCACCGGCCCCCGTGGCGACGCCCTGATGCGGCACGAGCTCAAGCGTCGGCGTTGGGTTCCTTGCGCGCCTTGCCTTGGCCATCGTCCTTGGGCGGCAGGCCGCTTTCGCTTCTGATCTGCGCATGGCTGATCAGGGCGAAAATGAAGCTGCCGCCGATGATGTTGCCGGCCAGCGTCGGTGCGGCAAAGTCGAGCCAGAAGGCTTTCCAGTCCAATTCGCCGGCCCACACCAGGTAGGAGACCTCCGCCGAACCCACGACGATGTGGGTGAAGTCGCCCAGTGCCATCAGGTAGGTAACCAGGATGATGATCCACATCTTGGCGCTTTCCTGCGAAGGGATCATCCACACCATGGTGGCGATCATCCAGCCCGAGATGATGCCTTTGGAAAACATCTGCGACAGGTCGTTTTCCATCACCTTGCGGCCAATTTCCAGAAAGGCCACATCGGTCTTGGCATCGAAGATCGGCAAATGCAGCATGACGTAGGACACCAGCAAGGTCCCCGCCAGGTTACCTGCCAGGACCACGCCCCACAGCTTGAACAGCCGGCCGAAGTTGCTCAGGCTCGGCTTGCTCATGATCGGCAAGACGGCCGTCAGGGTGTTTTCGGTGAACAATTGCTGGCGTGCCAGAATCACCGCAAGAAAGCCAGCCGAGTAGCCCAGGCTGGCGATGACCTTGCTGGTTTCGCCATCGGGCAGGCGCGAATTGAACAGACCCATGGCCATCAGCGACAGTCCCATGGTCAGCCCGGCAGCCAAGGCAGACCACCACAAGGCGGCTACCGTGCGTTCGAGTTCGTGGTCGCCCTGTATGCGAATGGTTTCATGCAGCACCGCCGCGCGGGGCGGCTGGTTTTCATGGACCTCGGCTTTTTCGTCGGCCGACAGGCCAGGGGTCTTGCCGTCTGCTTCAGAAGCGTCAAGGCTGGGTTCGTGCTTTTCCATGGAGGTTCCTGCGAATGCGCTGGCGCGCGTGCCCGGTGCACGGCTGCCACAGCACAGACCTTCGCGGCGCTGAATAAGTTGCGTCACTGCCCGCCAGGCGTCGGCTACAGCCCGAATACCTCGCGCAGCGCCTTGGCGTAAGCCTGGCTGCCCAGGGTCATGCTGTTGTTGTGCGTACCTCCGGGTACCAGCAGCAACCGCTTGGGTTCGGCAGCGGCGTCGAACAGCTCCTGGCTGAAACGCGCCGGCACATAGCGGTCATCCAGACCATGAACGATCAGCACCGGGATGCCGATGTCGCCGATCTTGTCGATGGAGTCGAATTTCTCCGACATGATCCAGCGCACGGGCAGCGACGTATTGGCCACGGCCGCTGCGGCAGCGGCCAGATCGGTGAAGGTGGACTCCACGATCAGCCCGGCCGCCTTGGGCTCGTCACCCTCGGCCAGATGCTCGGCCAGATCCACGGCGATCGCACCGCCCAGCGAATGACCATAGATGAATCGGCGCTCGGCGTTGGGCTGAAACTGCACCAGCCGTGCCCAGGCAGCCTGGGCGTCCTGGTACACGGTGCGCTCCGACGGCAACTCGCCGGGGCTTTCGCCGAAACCGCGGTAGTCGATGGCCAGCACCGAGAAGCCCAGCTCGCGCAGCTGACTGATGCGCCGCACTTGTGCCGTCAGGTTCCAGCGGGTGCCATGCAGATACAGCACCGCCGGCGCATCGGCGCGCGGCGCCGGCCACCACCAGGCGTGCAGGTACTGGGTGCTGCTCAAGGCTTTCTCGACCGGAATCTGCAGCTCGGTCACCCCGGACGGCAGTCCCGAATACCAGCTCGCCGTGCCTGGTTCGATGTTGAACAGCAATTGCCGCTCCTTATAGGCCAGTTGCGAGCAGCCATACGGCAAGCCGATACCTATCGCCAGAGCCAGCAGCAGAAAGGGAAGCCAGCGCCGACGACGGGGCGCGGTGGTAGGTGTTGCCATGCATGCACACTCCAGACGGGTCTCTTCACTGGACCGGAACGCACTGCAGGCTGTTCATTGCAAATTGATTTCAAGCGGTGTCAGGTACCGTTCGGGACGGTTGCCCGGTGCCTAATGCGAACGCTCTATTGCCATGACCGAGCCGATATTCTACTGTCCGCCGACTACCAATGTTTGCGCTACCATTGCGGGCAGCGTTTCGACACAAGAGGGCGACACATGAAAATCGTGATGGTGGGAGAGGCCGCGACACACCGCGAGATGCTTGCCGCAGGCTTGGACTGCCCGGCGCAGTTCGTTGCGCTGCCCCGTGAGGCCCATGAATCGGCTGCCTGGGACGCGCAGATCGAAGGCGCCGACGTGCTGGTCTCGATGCGTTTCCAGCGTACTGGCCCCGCGCCGGCGTTCCGCCTGTTGCAGGTACCCGGCGCCGGCCTGGATGGCATCGACTTCGCAGCGCTGCCGCTCGGTGCCACTGTCTGCAATGTGTTCGAACATGAAATCCCCATGGCTGAATACGCCCTGGCTTGCATGCTCGAACACCAGATCGAGCTGGCGGATCTTCGTGCGCGCTTCAGTACCGAACACTGGACGGGTGCCTACCTGAAGCGTCAGCCGCGCGGCGAGCTGTTCGGCAAGACGGTCGTCATCGTCGGCTTTGGCCGAATCGGCCAGGCTGTTGCCACCCGTGCCCAAGCTTTCGGCCTGCGCATCATCGCCATTTCCGCTCGCGCCGAAGGCGGACGGGTCGACGGCCCTATGGATGAGGCGTACACACCCGGCGAACTCGACCAGGCGCTCTCGCGTGCCGATTTCGTCATCCTCACCTGCCCGTTGAACGAGCGCACCCGCGGCTCGTTCGGCGCTACGCAGTTTGCCGCAATGCGCCAGGATGCCGTCCTGATCAACATCGCCCGCGCCGCCGTGGTCGACCCCCACGCGCTCTACCATGCCCTGCGCGACAACCTCATCGCCAAGGCCTACCTGGACGTGTGGTACCGCTACCCCCGCGGCGACACCGACCCGGTCGCGCCAGCCGAATACCGCTTCGAAGACCTCCCCAACGCCTACTGCACCCCCCACGCCTCAGGCTGGACCCACGGCCTGTTCGAACGCCGCTACGCCTTCATCGCCGCCAACATCAACCGCCTGCACCAAGGCCAGCCCCTCCAGAGCGTCGTTACAAACCCCCGTCCCGTCTAACACCCGACGCGGCGACACACCCGGCCCCCTGTAGCAGCGGCGTGAGCCGCGTCCGGCCACACCGCAACTTCCCTGAACCACCGCACCTGCTTCCCACATACGCCCCAAATCCTTCCTACACCGCAGCCCCCCAATCCCTCTGCCTGGACGCACCACGGCTTCGCACACTGACGCCTCCTCAATCCGACCGACAAGGACTGTCATTCATGACCATCGGCTCATCCCACAACCATCCCGCCGACATCGCAGCCGCCGTGCAAAACCCCGCCAGCATGCCGTGGGCCGCCCGCTTTCCCAACCCTCCGGATCTATGCTTCGACTACCGCCGCCTGCTCGAACAAACCGAGGGCATTGCTCACGCAGGTAACGCACAACACCGCATCTGCATCATTGGCGCGGGCGTCGCAGGGTTGGTGGCAGCTCGCGAACTGCTGCGCTGTGGCTTCGAACGCATCACCTTGATCGAGCAGTCGCGCCGCCTCGGCGGACGTCACCTCACCGTGCAGGTCGACAGCCCTCAATCCACGCCCTCGACGCCTTTCGAAATGGGCGCCATGCGCATGCCCTTTTTCAATCGCACCGGCGAGGCGCCTGTAGACGGCCGCTCATTGATGGCCTACTACGCAGGCCTGTACGATCTCAAGACCTCAGACTTCCCGAATCCCGGCACGCCCTTCGTACACTCCACCGGCATCTATCTGCACGAAGGTCGCCTGGCAGGGGAAACCGAACCCCAACTGCTGATCTGGAACAATCCCGACGGCAGCACACCGCCACCTACCGCCGTGCTGCAAGCCGTCTACCAGAAATGGAAGCTGTTCGCCGAGCGCATGGCGACCCAGGTCGCCGCCGTGTTCGGCAGTCAACAATGGCCCGCCTTGTGGTCTGCGATTGTCACGCGCTACCAGCATGTAGCGTTCCGCGAGCTGGTTCGCGCTCCTTGCGTACCCACTTGGGATCCCAGCCGGCCGGGCGACTTCGGTGGTCTGGGCATGTCGGCCGCCGAATCGTCGATCTTCTACGCCATCGGCATAGGCGATGGCAGTTGGGGCGCTTTCTACGACGTGTGCAGCCTTTATCCACTGCGCACCGCGATATTCGGCTTCAGCAGCCATTTGCAATTGGTACACGGCCGTGTCGATGGCCAGGGTATGCCGCTACCAGCCCCGTTCCTAACCGAGCATGCCGTGACTGACTCCAAAGGTGTGGCGTTCGCCACACCTCGCTACCTGGGTCTGGCTGCATTGGATGAGTGTCTGATGTTCATGCCGCTGGGGGAGGGGGCTCGCTCGCCTTACGAACGATTGCGCGAGCAGCCTGCTGGCCTGATCACAGACAGCCCGGTGAACAGCCTCACGCGACTGGCCGACGGCAGCATAGAAGTGGGTTACCGCTGGCACCAAAGCGACGCGCTGGCCAGCCGGCAGGTGAAACAGAGCTTCGACTCGGTGATCGTCACGGTGCCCTCCTGGATCCTCGAAACGCGAATCCAGGTGGCTGGTTTCACCTCGGCCATGCTGCCTCAGGCCACCATCGATGCCTACAAGACTGCGCACTGGGAAACCAGCTGCAAAGTCTACGCGCCGCTGAAGAAAACCTTTCTCTCGGCCAGGCGTGACATACCGCAGATACTCGTCACCGACAGTTTCGTGCACGACGTCTATGCCTACCGCTACAACGACAACTATGCCTATGACTGCATCCTGCTCAGCTACACCTGGGAGGACGATGCGACCAAGCTGGCGGCGTTCAGCGACGCCGAGCTGGTCGACAACTGTGTGCGCGAGCTGGACCGCATCTTGATGCGCTGCAGCAACGTCGGCACGCGCATTTCCTCATTCATCGACACGGCCAACGCACGCGTGCAGCGCTGGGTCACGGACCGCAATGCGCTGGGCTGCGCCAAGCTTTACCGGGCAGGCGCGTATCAGGATGCGGTCGGGCTCATGAGCTACAACCGCGATTACAGCCGCCTATCCGGGCTGTACCTCGCAGGTGAATCGTTTTCGGTCGACGCCGGCTGGACCGAACCGGCCATGCGTGGCGCCGTGGACGCGGTGATCAACCTCTGCGCCAACCAGGGCGCAGTCTTCAACGCCGGGTTCGACCTGTCTCATTACCCTCGGTATGGCACCGAGTCCTGAACGATTTTGTACCCTCTTGTCCTACCTGCCGGATTAATCCTACAGATGCTTGGGAAGCGTCCGGTTCTATGATCTTAACGAATGCGTTTCTATGCGGAGGCAATCCAAAAACAACAAGAAGGTGCCTCCATGTCCTCTGTTTCCGCTATCAGCCCCGTGCGGGTCGCTGTCGTTCAGTTCGATCCACAATGCGGTCTCGAGCATCGCTCGTTCAACCTCTCCCATAGCCTTCACCTGGCCCAGCGCGCGGTCGCGGGAGGCGCCCAACTGATCGTGCTGCCGGAGCTGGCCAACACCGGCTACGCCTACCGCAACCGCGAAGAAGCGTTCGCGTTGGCCGAGGCCGTGCCCGACGGCCCCAGCGCGCAGGCCTGGATCGAGTTCGCGCGCGAACATAAGGTCTATCTCGCCGCCGGCCTGGCGGAGCGCGACGGGCACAAGCTTTACGACTGCGCAATGCTGGTGGGGCCCGACGGCTTCATAGGCAAGTACCGCAAGGCTCATCTGTGGAATCTCGAAAAGCTCTGGTTCAGTCCCGGCGACCTCGGTTTTCCGGTGTTCGAAACGCCCATCGGGCGCATCGGGCTGATGATCTGCTGGGACGTCTGGTTTCCGGAAGTGCCACGCCTGCTGAGCCTGCAGGGTGCCGACATCATCTGCAGCCTGAACAACTGGGTCTGGACGCCGCCGCCGCTGTTCGACGAAACCGGCAAATGCATGGCGTCTTACCTGACCATCACTGCAGCGCACGTCAACAACACGTTCATCGCTGCAGCCAATCGCATCGGTACCGATCGCGGCGATCGCTTCCTGGGCTGTTCGTTGATTGCCGGTACCAACGGTTGGCCGCTCAGCGAGGTGGCCGGAGCCGAAGAGGAAACCATCCTCTATGCCGACGTCGACCTTGTGTCGGCACGTAGCGCGCCGATCTGGAACAGCCTCAACGATCTGCCGCGCGACCGTCGGGTCGACCTCTATGGCTCGATGCTGGGCTATGACCGTCACGCCGCGCTGCCGCGCTGAGGAGGGCTGGCCATGCAATCCTCTCTGCAAGACACACCAACCCGCGCATCCAGCGGGACTTTAACTGGCCTGTTGATGCTGTCGCTGGCCATTACCCTGACCGTCATCAGCGGCAAGCTGCTGGCCATCGACGCACTGTGGCCCAGCTATGGCGACATGATGGCTAACTTGCACCACCCAGCAGCCTGGTGGCGCTGGGTGGTGGGTGATATCAGCGAAGTCGCGTTCTACAAGCATGAGTTTGCCTCCATCGGCCTACTGGCAGGTGCGGGACTGGGCTGGTGGGCCAATCACACCGGCAAGCGCTGGCAAGGCTTCGCGATCTGCTACGGCACCGGGCTCTGGCCATGGGTGGTGACCAGCTCGCTGCTCGGCCTGGGTCTGGGCAATCTGCTCTGGGGATGGACACTTTCGGCCGATACCTGGCAGCCGACTTTCGTCGCGTTCGTGTCCATGCCGGCGGCCACGGTGCTGCTGTTCGGGCGTGGCTGGCGCGTGGCGCTTACCGGGGCCGTGATGGGCGCCGTGCTGATCACCCCGGCCTGCCTGCTGATCGTCAAGTACGTGTGTACCCCGCTGGCATTGCCAGTGGTGATCGGCAATGTTACCGGCATGGCAGTGGGCAGCGTAATCGGCTTCCTGCTGTGCAAGCGCTTCCCGGTTCTGGTCAGGCCCGACGCGGCGCCTGCGCAAGCGCCACCGGTGGTGGCTTCTCCGGCCAACTACGGCCTGCGCTGGACCTTGCGCCGTATCCTTGCGGATTTCTCCGAGGCCCCGTTCTTCGGCAACGAATGGGCCAGCCTGGGGTTGGTGCTGGGGGCGCTGCTGGCGCTGATGCTCAATCCGGCCAGTCCGTTCTACGGTTCCGGTTGGCTGTTGCAGCTGTTGGCGGCGCAAACCCTGGCCTCGGCGCTGGGTGTGCTGATCTGGCGCCGTCAATGGATTGCTCGCGGCTGGTATCCGACCTACATTCCCGTCGTCTCGGTAGCCCCCGCCGCGATTCTGGTCCATGGTGGCAGCCTGCCGGTGATCATCCTCAGTGCCGCATTGGGCGCACTGCTGGCGCCGCCCCTGGCCGTCGCCATCAGCCAGCGGCTGCCGTCCTATATGCATGGCTACATCGGCAACGTGCTGTCCATGGCAATCAGCACCGTGCTCATCCTTCCGCTGATCGGTCTGATCATCGGCAGCCCAAACCTCTGACGGAGTACCGCCCATGGCTCTACCCAGACTATCCGTAGGTGCCCTGGGCGGCACCATCAGCATGCAGGCCCAGGCCACTGGGGCAGGTGTTCAACCCAGTTTGAGCGGGCAGGGCATGGTGGACCTGCTGCCCGAGTTGACGTCGCTGGCCGAGGTTCAGGTGCACACACTGAATCTGCTGCCCAGCGCCTCCTTGAGTTTCCAGGCCTTGCTCGAGGCCCTGGAGTGGGCCCGTAGCTGCATCGCGGCTGGAGCCGTCGGGGTGGTCTTGAGCCAAGGCACCGATACCCTGGAAGAAGCCGCTTTTTTCCTCGACCTGCTGTGGGATCTCGATGAGCCTCTGGTGCTGACAGGCGCCATGCGTGCGGCATCGCATTGCGGTGCCGATGGCCCGGCTAACCTGCTGGCTGCAAGTCAGGTGGCGCTGGCCGAACACAGTCGCAGGCGTGGCGTGTTGGTAGTGATCAACGATCAGGTGCACGCGGCGTCCCGGGTGCGCAAGGTCGCGGCATTGGCCATGGATGCCTTCGCCTCGGCACCCTACGGGCCGATTGGCCTGATGATCGAAGGTCGGGTGCACTACGCCGCCGCGCCTGCAGCGCGCTGCTGCCTGCCGTATCCCACCCGAACCGATCACACCGTGTTGCTACTCGAAGCCACACTGGATGCAGACACCCTGCTGCTCGACAGGGTCGTCGAAGCCGGGTATCGGGGCGTGGTCATTGGCGGTTTCGGCGCCGGGCATGTATCGCAGCGCTGGGCCGCCAGCCTGCACGTCATTGCCCGGCATATGCCGGTCATAGTGGCCACTCGCACGGGCAGCGGGCCAACGGCCAGCGGTAGTTACGGCTTCGCGGGAGGCGAGCTGGACCTGCAGGCGAAGGGCGCCGTGATGGGTAGATTTCTCTGCCCGCGCAAGTGTCGGATCCTGCTCTGGATGCTGGTCGGTAGCGGCCAAGAGCACGACATCACGCGTTACCTGAGCCAATTGGACAACTGATCGGCGGCAGATCCGGGGACATCGTCCACGCTGGCGGCTACAATGCGGGCATTCTTTTTGATGACCCGACCGAGCAGACCATGGCCTACAACATCAGCAATGACGCGCTGACCGACGCACAACTGGATTACGTGGAAGACGTACTGGGGCAATACGCCAGCGAGAAATCGGTCGGCAGCATCTCCGAGCTCGATGGCTTTTTCACAGCCATCGTTTCGTGCCCTCAGGCAATCGCTTTCGACGACTGGTACGCAGCGCTGTGGGGTGGGCCTGATCACTTGCCGGTCTTCAAGGACGACAGGCAGTTCGAGAAATTCTTCGACCTGCTCATCCAGCACATGAACCAGTTGGCCATGCTGCTGGAAGAAGACTTTGAAAACTTCGCGCCGATCTTCAACCTGTTCGACGACGAAGAAGTGGTCAGCGTCGAGGACTGGTGCTATGGCTACGAACGTGGGGTAGTGGTCGGTGGCAGCTGGCTCGACATGCCCGACCAGGAGCAGGACCTCCTGGCGTTGATCACGCTGCACACGCAGGGTGTCGACCTCCTCAAGCGCGACGGCTCGGGCGAGGAACTGGACGCCGAAGAGGCCATGGAGATGATCCAGATGGCCGCCATTCGTCTGCACCAGTACTGGTTCGAGCGTCGTCCGGGCAAGACGCCCATCACCGGCGAAACCAAGACGGGCCGCAACGATCCCTGCCCCTGCGGCAGCGGCAAGAAATTCAAGCAATGCTGTCTGCATTGACCTGCGCATCGAGTGCGTCCGTTGCAAGTGAGTGATTTTTTTACGATTGGCGGCAAATTGCCGTTGACAGTGGCGCCTCAATCCGTAAAATTGCGCGCCACAGCAGGCACGTAGCTCAGTTGGTTAGAGCACCACCTTGACATGGTGGGGGTCGTTGGTTCGAGTCCAATCGCGCCTACCAAACAAAATCCGCTCTGCTGGGCGGTGCAGAAGGGCGATCCGGAAGGGTCGCCCTTTTTCGTTCATGCGCAATATGCTTGCACATGCTTGCCGCCTTGGCTCGCCGCGCGCATTATCGCCAATCAATTCCTAAACCTGGCCCTTTGCATGTCCCACAGCCCGGCCCCATCGCCTATCGACGAGTCCGAACGCCTGGCTGCGCTCGAACATCTGGGTGTGCTCGACAGTGTCCCGGAGCCGGGCTTCGACGACATCGTCCAGTTGGCGACTCAGCTCTGCGGGACACCCATCGGCCTGGTTTCTCTGGTGGACCGCGAGCGTCAATGGTTCAAGGCGTGTGTCGGGCTCGACGTTTCCGAGACCCATCGCGACCTGGCGTTCTGCGCCCATGCCATCCTCGCGCCCGATACCGTGATGATCGTCCAGGACACTCATCTTGACCTGCGCTTCAAGGGCAGTCCGCTCGTGTTGGGCCCTCCCTATATTCGCTTCTATGCGGGCGCGCCGATCATCTCGCGCCAGGGCTTGGCACTGGGCACGGTGTGCGTCATCGACACCGTGCCGCGCACGCTGGATGCGGCGCAGTGCAGCGCTCTGCAGGCTCTGGCACGGCAAACGGCTGCGCAATTGGAGTTGCGCCTGCTCAACGCCGAGCGCGAGCAACAGACCCTTGCCTTGTCCCGGCAGCTCGACAACGTGCTGGGCGAGCACCAGCAAACTCTGCAGACCCTGCGCCATGCCCAACGGGTTTCCTCGCTGGGCCAATTGACCGCGGGTATCGCCCACGATTTCAACAACCTGTTGCAGGCCGTCAGTGCCAGCTTGCAGATGACTCGCCTCAAGGCACGCAAGCCCCTGGAAGTCGAACGCCTCACCGAAATCGGCCTGCAGGCGGTACGGCAGGGCGCGCAATTGATTCATCACCTGCTCGCCTTCGCCCGTCGCGAGGAGCCCAGCGTGCAGGCGGTCGTACTCGACGAGCGGATCGAGCACAACAGTGACCTGTTCGGTCGCGCGCTCGGTACGGCAACTAAGGTGCAGCTGGATCTGCAAGCGCCAGCGCAGGCGGTGATGTGCGACGCCCATCAATTGGATGCTGCGTTGCTCAACCTGCTGGTCAATGCGCGCGATGCGCTGCGCGGTGCCGGGCAGATCCGCGTGGCCACCTGTGAACGTGTCGTCTGCGGCGACGCCCAACTGGCCGACGGCACCTACCTTTGCCTGAGCGTTGCCGACGATGGGCCGGGCATCCCGGAAGACGTACTGGTACAGGTCTTCGAACCGTTCTATACCACCAAGACTGCCGGGCAGGGCACCGGGTTGGGGTTGTCGCAGGTGTACGGTTTCGCGTCGAGCGCAGAGGGTATCGCACGTATCGAGAGCCGGCTGGGCGAGGGCACAACCGTTACCCTCTGGCTACGACGCGTAGCAGCGGTATAGCGAATCACTTACACGCTGTGGCTCCAATCGCCTCTATTGCGATCACCTTCATCCCAGTAATCTAGCCTCACTAACTGAGACGAAGGATGCGACTCAGGGTCAGGGACGACCGGCCATTGCAAGGAAGCTGCTGACAGGATGTTGGAATGGCTAGACAAAAAACCCGCTTCGGCGGGTTTTTTGTTGGGCGCTGTTTTGTCCTGCGCACAGCAAACCCCCTGCCACAGCCGGGCAGGGTGGGCCGATTCCGTTACTTGCCAGTCACGATACGCTTGACCATGGCCGCATGACCCGTCTGGTCGCTGGCGCGCGAAATCACTTGGACAACCGACATGGTCGGTCCCGAGCCGGCCACGAAGGTGGTCGTCATGGTTGCGCCGCCGCCCATGGTCGCGGTGCTGTCGATTTGTTCCACGCCCAGCTTTCGCAAGGTGATACGTTTTTCCGCAGTCTTCTTGAAGTCAGGCAACGCAGTCGCCTGTTGCTTGATGAAACCTGCCGTCGCGCCCGTCAGGAACTCATCATCGTTGTCGGCGGCACGCCCACCCTTGGGAATGGGCAGTTCAGTGGTCACCACCACGCGTCTTTCGCTTTCATTCATGTACATCATGCCCTTGGCACCTGCAGCTTCGCTTTTCGGATCGGCAGGTGGCAGCGGGTTGGCGGTGTACCCCGCAGGCAGGGTGAACATGAACTTGCCGTCGAGCGTCTTGACGGTCTGCGCTTTCGGGGCGCTCGGTGCTGGCTTGGCAGCCCAGGCCACGTTGACCAGGCCCAGCGTGAAAGCGAGAAACAGGCAAGTGCGGCGCATCGACGAAACTCCAATAAGGTCAGGACTCGGATCCTACTCCAGACCCATGGGCTTGAGAACGTGCGTGAACCCCCTACTTGTCCAGTCTCTGGTCCAGTGTCTGGACAAGCTCATGAGCGAACCTGACCCGCGCTTCGTTCGGATAGTTCTTGTTCGCCAGCACCACGACGCCGATCCCTCGTGATGGGACAAACGCCACATACCCGCCAAATCCATTGGTCGACCCGGTTTTGTTGACCCATACCTTGTCCAGATGCCGCAGCGGGCTTGTGGGTTGGGTAGTCAGGGCTACTGCATTGGAATTGCCTTGCACCAAGGTGTCGAGCGCTACGGGATAGGCGTATTGCTCCCAGATCAGGGCTTGCGTCATGCCACCTACCCGGAAGTAGCCCCGTTGCGTGGCATCCAATGCCTCACGCAGCTTCGCAGGCAAGGCCACCGCGCCCATCTGTGCCTGAACATAATGAAGCATGTCCCGCGCACTGGACTTGAAACCATAGGCTTCCTCGGCCAGTACCGCCGGGTTCAGCCGCACCGGTTTGTCGTTCTTGTCGTAGCCCTGCGCATACAACGGCAACTGCGCAGTCGGGACATCCAGGTAAGTGTGGTAAAGGCCCAGGCCTGGGAGCAGCCTGTCGCGCATGGCCTGGCCGAACGACATTTTCATGCTCGTGGCCGCGATCATCCCGAGCAACCCAATGCTGGGGTTCGCATAGCTGCGCTGGGTGCCCGGTGCATAGGTGGGCTGCCAGTCGCGAAAGTACGTCATCAGTTGTGCAGCGTTCTGGATGTCGTCCGGCAACTGCAGAGGAAATCCGCCGGCGCTGTGGGTGCCCAGGTCGGCGAGTGACGCCTGGTCCAGCGGTGTGCCGCGCAATGTGGGCAGATACTGGCCGGGATGATCGCTCAGAGACAGCTGCCCATTGGCTTGCGCATAGGTAGCGAGGGTGGCGGTGAAGGTCTTGCTGATCGAGCCAAGCTCGAACAGTGTGTCTGCGGTAACAGGCGCCTTCGTTTCGCGCGACGCCAGCCCATAGGTGAAGAACAGCTGCTGGCGACCGTCAGTGACAGCGATCGCCATGCCTGGAATGTTGTATTGCGCCATCAACGATGCGGCCCGGACCTTCACCAGGCTTTCGACTGCAGGCTCCCCGGCATGGGCGCTATCGCCCGCCCATACGGTCGTGAATGCCAGAAAACCCGCAATGACCATGGCTGTGCCGGACCTGCGCATGAGTGACTCCTCTTCCATTTTTATTGGCAGTGATCACTCTGCATTATCCCGGCATCTCTCTTTGTTGTGTCAGCCGTTATGATGAGCGTCTGTAACAACACCCCGAGGAAACATGAAATCAGTAACCTGCGCGCTTTTCGCGCTACTGGTCGCGCTGCAGGCCAACGCCATGGCTGCGGGAGACGCCGTAGCCGGCCAGGCGACATTCGACAAGAATTGCGGTGGTTGCCACAAGGTAGGCCGCGGTGCCCAGGCCGCATTCGGCCCGCAGCTCAATGGCGTGATCGGCCGTGCGGCGGGAAGCACCGGTGACTACAGCTATTCAGCAGAGATGAAGAACTCGGGCATCGTCTGGACCACCGAGAAGATCGCCGCCTTCGTCGAGGCACCCAGCGATGTGGTGCCTGGTACCAAGATGCGCCTGTGGTGGTTCGGCAACGATCAAAAGATGGCCGACCTTCTCGAGTACCTCAAAAGCAACCCCTAAGGCAGGTACGATACGGTGGAGGCGCGGTGCGGCCCGGGTCACAAGGCAGCGTCCTACAACAGCATCGGAAACGACCTCTTTGATTGGCGGATGTGGCTTCGTATTCTCCAGACCCTTTGATGAGGGCATTGGATGTCGAAGGTAATACTGGCATTAGTGATGTGTCTGACGGGTTGCGCATCGAGCGGGGTCTATCTGGCCGACCCCATGAACCCACCCGATCCCTGGCGAAAGGGACCAGCTTCGCACCGTGAACTGCCCATGGGCGATCCCAAGCGGCAGCACGTATGCCAGGTCGAACCGAATCGGTCTGAATGCGCGCCCTTTGGTTCCTGAGGTCAAACGATCGATGTCGTGAAAAGATTTGCGAACAGGTGTTGACTCACCGGCAAAATCTAGTAATATTCGCCTCCCGCTGACGAGCAATCGAAAGCGCAAGCGGTTGAAGTTGTTAGAGATTAACTAAACACTTCAAAATAAACGCTTGACAGGATGTGAGGCTAGCGTAGAATGCGCGCCTCGGTTGAGACGAAAGAATCAACCCACCG
>NZ_JACYUJ010000012.1:0-33908 GCF_014841695.1 Pseudomonas sp. CFBP 8771
CTGGGTGGACAAGACCCGCTACGTGAACCCCAACCTCAATGGCTCGGTCAACGTGTGGTACGAGCTGATTCCCACATCAGGCGCTACCGGTGTTTCCGACAGCGTGCTGATCTCGGTGCAGGATGCCGCGAGTCAGACCTGGCCGGCGCCGCAGATCCACGATCATACCGGCGGGCCGGTCACGTCCTGGAGCCCTGTCAAGCCAGGCACCACACAAGCCAACACGGCCACGTTCGTGCTGCGCGATGCGCGGTTGCAGGTGGCAGATATGGTGGCTCCTCTCTGGCTATTGCCCGATGACAGCAATGTGGGCGTGGAAATGATAGTTGTTACCACGGAGGGAGAGGTTCGGTCTGAAATACCCCTTCCTGTAATGGCCGAGTCTCTGAACAAGACCGTGAAGGTGTCCTACCTACCGATCCTGGCGCATGGGCCAGGGCCTCTGTCCGAGACGTTGAACCTGCAGGTGCTGGCGTTGCCAGTGACGGCGTTGAGCGAGCTGGTCATTCTGGAAGCTGCGAACGGTGGGGCCGGACCCGAGCTTGATTTGTCAGGCGCAACTACTGCTACGCTACGCGTGGGCGTGTGGCCGTTGATAACCGAGGGGCAGCCGATGTGGTTGAGCCTGAGCGGCACCAAAAGCGACGGCTCGCCGTATTCAAAAGTCATCTGGGCAGCGGGAAGCTCGAAGGTCAATGCCTCCTGGGTCATGGATGGTCACTTGTCAACCACCTTGTCCATTGCCGAACTCAAGCAACTCAAGGACGGCAGTGCTCTGACCATTACGTTCAAGGCCGGGCTGGACGGGACGCAGACGGAAGCCAACGCTGTGACGTTCGCGGCGAAGGTTTACACGATGAAGGCCGCCGCCGATATCCGGCCCGTGATCAGCAGCGTGCGGGATTCGTGGAGCGAGATCAGCCCCGGCGGAACCACGTACGACAACAGCGTGACGGTGAGCGGTACGGCCACTGCCAGTCAGCAAGTAGAGCTGTTCGACGGCGCGACGTCAAAGGGTAACGCTTCCGTTGATACGGGGGGGAACTGGAGCGCTCCCCTGTCGGGCCTGGCACTGGGGACGCATTCGATCACGGCGAAAGGGCTTTATGGCAGTGGGTTGGTTTCGGCAGCAAGGGCCTTCAATAAGGCGGCTCAAACGGCACCGGTCATTTCCAGCGTTCGGGATTCAATTGAGGAATTAGCCAATGGCAGCACCACGCCTGACCTGACGGTTTCGATCAGCGGTACCGCCACGCCCAATACGCAAGTGGAAATCTTCGATAACGGAGCCATTTCAAAAGGCGTTGCACAGGTGAACGCCGCAGGAAACTGGACTCATAGCGTGAGTGCCCTTGCAGCAGGCAACCATTCACTCACTGCCAAGGCGCTGTACGGCAGCGGCGAGTCTTCGGTTGCGTGGGGATTTGTCCGGGCAGATGTGCCTGACTGGGTGAAGGAGGACTTCGAGCTTGAGCAGATTCAAGATTTCCAACCTTATACAAATGTTAGATTCCGCTACTTTAGTTCAACTACCAACACTAAAACGTCAATCCGCGGGCCTAGCAATCTATCTGCCCCTTATTTTTCAGGCAAGTATTTCGGTGTGACAGGGCATCCCGAAAACTCCAGCTACTATCCAGTCAACTGGACGTTTACAACTCCAATAAAGAGCATGAATTTTAGTTTGCATCTGAATGGTAGCAATAATCAATGTCAAGTTGAATTCAAAGATAGCTCCGGTGTTATTATGGCAAGATATTACCCATACAGCGCTCTCACTCAGATTGTAAGATCACCAAATGTTCCACGACGAATCGCGTCAATCCGCTTCAATCATAAGGGCGATGCAATAATGATGGATGAGGTTGTGATGAATTACCGATAGCCTTAGGGAAGCTAACACATAACTGTGAGTAGTCAAGAAGAGTCATTTTTTCGAATTCTTGCAGAGCTTCATGAACTACAGTCACCTCGCTACGAGCAGTGAAAGTTTGAAAGTTTGAAAGTTTGAAAGTTTCCACAGGCAAAAGGCCGGGCTACCAACCCCGCTTCCAGTAATAGCGTTAATAGCAGCGAAACCAGCGAGTGGAAGTCCAGAAGTGACGGTTGCCCACTTCTACTTCCACCCTGCTGGCAAACCGGGAGTATGGTTGACACCCTCGCCAACACGCCCCCGACACTCAAGTAGCTTGCAACCCCCCCTCGCGCGCCCTTCCAGCACCCGACCGCAGACCAGAACTGCACCGATGCTCACGCCTGCCCTTGCCCCAGTTTTCCTGCTCGACTGCGAGTACCGCGTTGATCATGGCCTTGGCGGTTACCACGCCTTCGGGGTGGCGCTTGTAAAGGTCCATGCCGATGTTGATGGCCAGACGCTCGGCGATGGCATGGCAGTGGTGCAAGGTGCGGCGCTGTTCCAGCGGTGTTTGTGCATCGATGCCATCGAGCAGCACAGCTGGGCAAAAACCTGCAGCCATGCCCAGATAGCCGTAATGAATACCCGCCCACAACCCGACGTGATACAGGTATCGGCCTTGCTTGTGCCAAGTGGAGTTCTGCAACTGCGCGACCTTGGCCTGGTAGTTCCACTCACGGTTGTCATCCATTTGTCCAACCCACAGGGCAACCGCTTCGTTCTTGCAAGCGTTGGCGACCACTTGTGGATCGCGTGCCCACCAGCGCGCGTGCCAGGGCAGCGCGTTGTAGGTGCGCATGGCCTGGGTGGCATCGTAGCGATTGAGCTGCCTGATCCTGGCGATGGTCGGGTGACGGACGTTGCGGTTGATCTCGCCGGCCATGTAGGTGGTGATCGACAGCAACTGGTCCGGATGGCCGCAGCTCTGCGCCGTCTCCACGAGGGGCATGGCAGCAAGCCGCGGTTTGACCGGGCGCAGGGACTCGTACTGGGTACTGAACGACGACGGGATCAGCAGGGCGTTGCAGGCACAGCTGCTGGTGCTGTCGAGGCTGCCGGCGACACGCCGACCATTGCTCTTGAGCTGCTCGACGCCGCCGACGATGTGGAACTCGCCGGTGCTTTTTCCGCAGGACACGCGATCGCCTTCGCGCGAACGCGGAACGCCGAGCAGGGTGACGCCCCGCTCGCCACCAAGGACCGTGCCACCACACGATGTCTTGTCGCCCAACCGGATGAAGTAGCCCAGTTTCATGTCCAACCCCCCTGCTCTGCCGCTGGCCCACGCAGGGCCGCCAAGCGACAGGAGTTTCCGGGAGTTGTGGAAGTACGTCTGTAGGACCCATCCGACGCAAATGCAGGAAAAGTCCTGAATTCCGTGCGCGACGTACGTTGCGGCTACATTTCTCGGGGCAAACGCTGATCCAGCAGCACACGCAGGGCACTGCCGTCCGGCCAGTTGCGCAGCAACCGTTCACGATCGCGCTGGTGGGCAGGGGCGAAGCTGCTGTCGCTGCCGTGTTGCTGCATGGCGTCGAGGTCGATCAGCGCCCAGCGGCCGTCGTGCCAGAACAGGTTGTGGCCCTTGAGGTCGCCGTGACTGATGCGTTCGCGGATCAGGTCGACGAACAACTGGTCCAGGGCCTGAAGCTGATCCTCGGGAACGTCACCCGTGTCGACATGGGCGGCGAAGGCTTCGATCAGGTCCGGGCCGCCCAGGTGTTCGGTCACCAGGTAGGCTTCGCGACGCAGCCACAGCACGCGCTTTTCCAGCACACCGAGCGGCTTGGGGGTAGCGATGCCGAGAAACAGCAGGCGATTGCCCTCGACCCACGAATGCCAGGCGCGGCTCGGGCGCCAGAAACGCTTGCCCCAGTGCAGCAGGTTCTTGATGTTGTAGCGTTTGATCAGCAGGTCGCGGCCTTGGCTGTGCACGCGGCCGACCGTGGCGGCGCCACCGGTCTTGTAGATATGGCCTTGTTCGAGCAGGGCATTGGCCTGCTCCAGCACTGGCAGGATGACCGCCTCTTCTTCTCGGCGTACGGCGCGCAGGCCAGACGCGCTGTCCTGCACACTGAACAGGCTGCATTCGCGGCCCACTTTGCTCAGATAGTCTTTCAGGCGCCAGGCGCGGACCTTGTCGATCTGCTTTTGCAGGGCTTCCATGGGCAGGCCGTGCTCGCCATTGGCCAGCAGGTAATACACCAGCAGCTCTTCGGTGAAGGGCTCGAGGTGCTTGGGCAATTGGGCGAAGAAAATGCCAAGGTTTTCCAGGACCTTTTGCCGCGACAGGGGCTTGCCGGCCTCTTCGGCCTGGATGCCGGCGCCGTCGATGAGGAACACCTGGCCGTTGTGGCGCAGCAGGTTGTCCAGGTGCAGGTCTTGCTGCCACAGGCCCTTGCCGTGCATCTGGCCGATGACACCGAGGGCTTCGCTGAGCACCACGGTTTGTTCGTCGGCCAGGGGCGGCAGGGTTTCCACACGGGTCCAGTCGTCGGCCAGGCTCTGGGCGTTTTCCAGGTACTCGAACAGCAGCCAGCCGCCCTCGCCTTCCTGCAGGCCGTCGGCGAGCAGTTGTGGGGTGGTGAGGTGTTGGTCGGCCAGCAGGCGCACGCCTTCCAGTTCGCGCTGGAAATGCCGGGCGGCCTTGCTGCCGACCAGCAGTTTGGCGAGCACGGTACGGCCGCGCCAGATACCGGCACCGACGTAGCGCTGGCCGGGCAGCACGCGCAACAGGGTCAGCAGTTGCAGCTCGGCGGGGCCGGCGGCGTCAGCCAGGGTGATGCTCAGGGGCAACGCGGGAGTGCGGCCGGCTTGGGTCAGTTCAGACAGGCGCATCAGCGGCCTTCCTTGTGGTTGCGACGGCGGCTCAAACGTTGAAGCCAGGCATCGACCAGAGGGCTGGTTTCGGGCTGGGCCAAGTACGCGGCGAGCAAAACGCGAATGTCAGCGGCCTGCCAGCGCGGTGCCCGGCGCAGCAAAGGTTCGAGGTCCTTGGCGCGGTCGCGCTGGCCGAACAGCAGCGGGCGAGTCTTTTCCAGGTCGATCAATTGCGCCTGGTAGCCGCTGGCCGTGGCGCGCAGAAAAATATGCTTGGGGTAGAAGCAGCCATGCACCTGCCCCGCCGAATGCAGGATACGCCCCAGCTCGCCGCACGCCACCAGCACCGCGCGACGCTCTTCGGGGGCCAGGGTGGGCCACTGCTGCAGCACCGCTTCGAGGTCGGACCAGCCGTCCAGGGCGCGGGTCATGAGCATGGCACGGGTTTCACCCTGAACCTGGCGCTGACCGTAGAACACCGCCTGCAACGCCGGGATGCCCTGCTTGCGATAGCGGCTGATGTTGCGAAACTCGCGGGCGAAGGTTGGCTCGCCGAAGGGCCGGGCCAGGGTACGGGTCAAATAGTTGCTCTGCCGCTTGAGGTAGAAACCACGGCCTTCCAGGTCCAGCCGATACACGCTGCTCCAGCCGCCACGGCCGGTGTTGGGTTCGTCCACGGCGTCCAGTTGCAGGTTCCACAGTGCATCGAATGTGGCCAGCCCGTGGCGCTCGAGCAAGGCTCGCTCCTCGCTGGCGATGAAGTCGCTCATTCGCGGCCCTCGAAGAATTTGACGATTTTGCGCACGCGCAGCTTGTCCGAGGCATTGAGCTTTTCGCGGCGGCGGTACTGCAGGTAGAAGCGCAGGCGCTGGGTGTTGGACAGTTCGCTCTTGCCCAGTTTGTCCAGGCAGGCGAGGTCCTTGATGATGCGATAGCGCAACATGAAGCTGCGCCAGAAAGCACCATTGGGACAGTCGATGAAGTACAGCACGTCCTTGTCGTCCACCAGCAGGTTGCGCCACTTCAGATCGTTGTGGGTGAAGTGGTTGTCGTGCAACGTGCGCGTGTGCTGTGCCAGCTGCCGGCTGATGTGGTCGACCCAGGTCCGGTTGCGCAACCGCGGATCGTCGCTCAGCGCCAGTTGGTGCAGGTCTTGGGTATTGGGCAGTTCGCGGGTGATCAGCGCCCCGCGGTCATAGCTGGCGCCATTGCGTTCCAAGCCCCAGGCCACCACTTCGGCAGTGGGAATACCCCACTTGGCGAAGCGCTTGAGGTTCTGCCATTCGGCCCTCACCCTTGGCTTGCCCAGGTGTGCGCGCAGGCCCTTGCCGGCACCCACGTAGCGTTTGACGTAATAGTTGACCCCGCCGCGCTGCACGCGAATCACCTCGGACAACGGGTCGCGGGTCAGGCGCTCGCCGGTGAGGGCGAACACGCTGTCCAGGCTGCCGAAGTCGGCTTGCAGGTGCTCGTAGCCCGCTTCCAGGTTCCAGCCCGCCATCAGAGAGCATCCCCGTAGCGCAATTTGCGGTCGTACAATTTGTTCGCCTTGCCGTCGAGCCAGCCGAGCAGTACGGCTTCTTCCTTGAGCACGCGGCGCAGGGGCTGCTGGAAATAGTCGCGCAGGAAGCGCAGCTTGTCGCGGCGCGTCAGGCCAATGTCCAGCGCCGAGAAATACAGCGCGGCGAGGTCCTTGTTGCGCCAGCGGCGGGTGATGCGCGGACGGACCTGGGCACGGTGCAGATCGATCACCGAGAGCTTGAAATCGTCGGCCTTGACCGGCTTGTCGGTGTGCAGCAGAAAGTGGCAGATGTAGCAGTCGCGGTGGTTCACGCCGGCGCGATGCATCATGCCGACCATGCGCGCCACTTCGGCGACCAGTGCGCGCTTGAGCGCCGGTTGCGGCGGCTGCTTGGCCCAATTCAGGCTCAGCACTTCCAGGTCGATGGTAGGCGCCAGCTCTTGGGTGATGATGAACGAATGCTGATCGGCCGGGTTGCTGCCGCGCTCGCCGTAGGCCACCGCCGTCATGCTCGGCACGCCGGCCTCGCGCAGGCGCTGGATGGCCTTCCATTCCTGGCCGGCGCCGAGCACCGGCAGCTTGGCGGTGAGCAGGTTCTTGGCGATCTCCGCCCAGCCGATGCCGCGGTGGATCTTGACGAAATAGCCCTTGCCATCGACTTCGGTGCGCAGCGTGCGACGTGCCTCGAGTTCGCGGAACACTTCGCCTTGCAGCGCTTCGACGGCCACGAATGGATCGCGCCCGGCCCACAGCGTCTTGAACGGCTCGTCGAGCACCAGCTTCATGGTCGCGCCTCCAGGATAACGTCGGCAGCGTGTTCGGGCATGCTGTAGATGTCGGCGCTGTCGGCGAATGCCAGGCCATTGGCCGACCAGGCCGCGCGGGCGCTGTCGTCCTCGAGCATGCGCTGCAGGTAGCGGTTGAGCTCTTCCTGCTCGAAGGGCTCGCTGAGCACCAGCCCGGCGTCGGCCTGGGCGATGTAATGGGCATAGCCGCACACTGCCGAAACCAGCACCGGCAAGCCAGCCACCACCGCTTCGAGCAGCACCGTGCCGGTGTTCTCGTTGTAGGCGGGGTGAATCAGCACATCGGCGCCGAGCAGGAAGCGCGGAATGTCACTGCGGCCCTTGAGGAACTGCACCCGGTCGCCCAGGCCGAGCGCTGCGCCCTGCATCTGGAACAGCTTGGGGTCGTCCTGGCCGATGACCATCAGCCGCACGCGCTTGCGCAGCGCTGCCGGCAAGGCCGCCATGGCCTTGAGGCTGCGGTCCACGCCCTTGGTCTTGAAGCCGGAGCCGATCTGCACCAACAGCAGCTCGTCGTCCTCGAGCATGAATTCGCCACGGAATTCGGCGCGGATCAGCGCCGCGTCCGGCGGCGCGCGACGGTCGTGGGCGATGCCCGGCGGCAGCAGGTGAAAGCGTGCCAGCGGGGTGTCGTAATGCTTGATGAACAGCGGTTGCTGGACCTCGGAAATCATCAGGATTTCAGTTTTCGCATCGCGCCCGAACACCGCGCGCTCGTAGTCGGCGAAATGCTTGTAGCGCCCCCAGTAGCGGTACAGCGAATGGCGCAGGTTCTGTGCCTTGTCTTCGTAGCAGCCGTCGGCCGCGTAGTAGACGTCCAGGCCGGGCATCTTGTTGAAGCCGATCAGGCGATCGACCGGGCGTTTGGCCAGGTCGGCCTGCATCCAGCTCAGCAGTTTCTCGTTGCGCCGATGGTTGAAGAACGCCTTGACCGGCGCGACGTGCACCTCGAAACCTTCGGGCACCTCGCCTTCCCAGATCAGCGTGTAGACGCGGATGCCGTGGCCACGGCGCTGGCACTCCAGGGCAATGCGCATGAAATCGCGCTGCAAGCCACCAAAGGGAAAATACTTGTAGAGCACGAATGCCAGTTGCATCAGCGAAGATCCTCGGCCAGTAACACGGTGCTCAGTCGGCTTGCCACGCGCTCGGGGTCGAGCCGGGTGAAACACAGCGGCCACTCGCGTTTGAGATCGAACCGACGCTGGTCATCCGGCGTCGGCTGGTAGGTACAGGTTTTCTGCATGCACGGCGCGCAGGGTGGGAAATCGCTGGCCAGGTGGATCTGGCCACGACCGTAGGCGCCGGTCAGGCCAACGTTGGTCGGGCCGAACAGGGAGATGGTCGGCACGTCGAGGGCGGCGGCCAGGTGGCCAAGGCCAGTGTCGACCGCCACGCAGGCGCGGGCTTCGGCCAAGGTCTGCGCCATCCCGGCCAGGTTCAACCGAGGCAGCACCACACAGTTCTTGAGGCCTGCGGCAATGCGTTGCGCGCGTTCGCGTTCGCTGTCGCTGCCCCATGGCAATCGCACCTGGATGTGGGCATGTCCCAAGCGTTCGGCCAGCTCGCGCCAGTAGGCTTCCGGCCAGTGCTTGGTGTCCCAGGTGGTGCCGTGCAGAAACACCACGAACGCCGGGCCGGGAATCAGGTCGCGCCACTGCAGGCGATTGAGGCCGTAGTCGCCGGTGCCTTTGGGCAGGTCATAGCCCAGTGCCAGGGCGAACAGCTGGCGCACGCGTTCGACCGCGTGCTGGCCGCGCGCGACGGCCAAACGCCGATGATAGAAACGACTGGCCAGGCCTTCGCGGGCCGAACCCTTGTCGAGCCCGGCCACCGGGGCCTTGACCAGACGCGTCAGCCAGGCGCTCTTGAGCAGCCCCTGGGCGTCGATCACCAAGTCATAGCGGTTGGCGCGCAGACGCTGGCGCAGTAGCTTGAATTCGCCGCTCTTGTAGGCCTGCCAAAGGTTCTTGCGCCAGCGGCGGATGGCCACTGGAATGACCGTGTCCACGGCCGGATGCCATTTCGGGATTTCGGCGAAGCCCTCCTCCACCACCCAGTCGAAACGGATGCCCGGCAAGGCGCGGGACGCGTCGGTCAGCGCTGGAAGGGTATGAATGACGTCGCCCATGGACGAGGTCTTGATCAGCAGTACCCGCAATTCATTCCGCCTTGACTGTCAGTTCGACCGTGGCCGGCCCTTCTACCTGCTGCAACGCATCGGCAACCCGCTGGGGTTCCAGCAGGCGCAGGCAATTGTAGTGGCCGAAGCGGCAGGTGCGGTCGAAACACGGGCTGCAATCCAGGCCCAGGCGCACCACCTCGACCTTTTCTGCCAGGGGGGGCGTGAAACCTGGCGAGGTCGAGCCGTACACGGCCACCAGCGGCCGGTTGAGCGCGGCGGCCACGTGCATCAGGCCCGAATCGTTGGACACCACGGCGTCGGCGCACGACATCAGGTCGATGGCCTCGGCCAGCGCGGTTTCACCGGACAGGTTGTAGGCTTCCTCGCGCAGGCCGGGAATCAGCCGCTCGCGGATCGCCTCGCCCACCGGGAAGTCTTTCTTGGAGCCGAACAGCCAGACCTGCCAGCCTTCACGGATCTTGATTTCGGCCACTTCGGCATAGTGCTCGGACGGCCAGCGCTTGGCTTCGCCGAACTCGGCGCCGGGGCACAGGGCGAGCACCGGGCGATCCAGGGCCAGGCCGAACTTGGCCAGTGCAGCGTCGCGGCTGGCCGGGTCGATACGCAGTTCGGGGCGTGGATAGGGTTGCGGCAACAGGGCGCCGGGCTCGAAGGCCAGGGCCATGAAGCGCTCGATCATCAACGGGTAGCGTTGCTTGTCCAGGGTGCGCACGTCGTTGAGCAGGCCGTAGCGAAATTCGCCGCGCCAGCCGGTGCGCTTGGGGATGCCGGCGAAGAACGGCACCAGCGCCGATTTCAACGAGTTGGGCAGCAGGATGGCCTGATCGTAATGACTCTTGAGGCTTTTACCGATGCGCCGGCGCGTGGCCAGCTCGAGCGCGCCGTGGCCGAGCGGAAAGCTCAAGGCCGCACGCACTTCGGGCATGCGCTCCAGAATCGGGCGGCTCCATTCAGGCGCCAGCACGTCGATCAGGCAGTCGGGGTGCCGTTGCTTGAGGCTCTGGAACAGGGTCTGTGCCATTACCATGTCACCGACCCAGCTGGGCCCAATGATCAGAATTCTCATAGTTTTCCAGAACAGTCAGTCGGGTGGTGCAGTGGTGCCAGGGATTTCGGTGCCAGCCTTTTCGCGGCCACGGACCGCTCCTACAGGGATCGGGGTCACCCGTAGGAGCGGTCAGCGGCCGCGAACCAGACGCCGCGCAGTGCCTGAAAAACCGCGGAGCCCTGTTCGCGGCCACTGGCCGCTCCTACGGGGCAAATAGGTGGGTACCGCCTTCAACTCAACCCCAACTCACCCCAGATCCGCATCACCTCGCGCCGTTCGTCGATGAACTGATTGCCCGGGATCACCCCGGCCTGCTTCTGCAGGGCCTGACGATGAGCGGCCGAGCGGTAGGCCTTGTAGGCTTCGCGCAGCAACCCCGCATCGGCGGCGGGCAACAATCCGGCCTCTTCCAGGCCTTCGAGAATGCGAATGTTGTCGGTGTATCGCAGCAGGTCCGGGTGCATGCCCGACCACGCCAGAGCCGCGTATTGCACCATAAATTCGATATCGACGATACCACCGGCGTCTTGCTTGACGTCAAAGCGCTGGCCAGCTTCGAAGGCATTGGCGCCGCGCCCTGCTGCCGTCTGCCGCGTACCCAGGTTGTCGCGCATCTTCGCGCGCATCTCGCTGACCTCGGCACGCAGCGTATCCAGGTCGCGCGGTTTGGCCAGCACGGCGCCACGCACCTTCTCAAACTCGGCGCCCGTCTGGCGGCAGCCTACCAGCACACGGGCGCGCACCAGCGCCTGGTGCTCCCAGGTCCAGGCCTCGGTCTGCTGGTAGCGCGAAAACGCCGCCACCGAGCTGACCAGCAGCCCCGCCGCACCGGAGGGACGCAGACGCATGTCGACGTCGTACAGCTGGCCGGAGTTGGTCTGTGCAGTCAGCAGGTGAATGATGCGCTGGCCCAGGCGGGTGAAGAACTGGGCGCTGTCGATCGGCTTGGCACCGTCGGTTTCCAGGCTCGGGTCGCCATCGTGGATGAACACCAGGTCCAGGTCCGAGCCATGGCCCAGCTCGATGCCGCCGACCTTGCCATAGCCGACGATGACGAAGGCCGGATCACAGTCACTGCCGTCGGCCCGCTTGGGCACGCCATGGCGCGCCACGGTCTGGTGCCAGGCCAGGGCCAGCACCTGCGCAAGAATCGCTTCGGCCAGCCAGGTCAGGTAATCGCTGACCTTCATCAGCGGCAAGGCGCCGGCGATCTCCGAAGCGGCCACGCGCAGGTTGTGCGCCAGCTTGAAATGCCGCAGCGCTTCCATCTGCTGCTCCAGGTCGTCCTCGGGGATGCGCGTGAGCCGTTCGCGCAACTCGGCGGCCAGCTCCGGTGCCAACGGCGGGTTGAACAGCCGTGCCTCGTTGAGCAGTTCGTCGAGCAGCAACGGGAAACGCGCAATCTGTTCGGCGATCCATGGGCTGGCGGCGCACAGGGTCAGCAGGCGACGCAAGGCATCGGGGTTCTCCGTCAGCAGTACCAGGTACGCCGAGCGCCGCGCCACGGCTTCCACCAGCGGCAGCACCCGTTCCAGAATCAGGTCCGGGTCGGCGTGCTCCACCGCCTGAGCCAGCAGGCGCGGAATGAAGGCGTCCAGGCGCTCGCGGCTCAGGCGCTGCATGGCCCGAAGTTGCGGGCTGCTGCGCAGGTCTTCAAGACGCTTGAGCGCCTGGCGTGCGTCGCTGAAACCGGCTTCCTGCAACTGCCGGCAGGCCGCATCGGCGTCGTGGGTTTCCTCCCACAGCGGCAGCCACTCGCCGCCGATCACCATTGCCTCGCTGTTCTCGGCGTCTTCGTCCGGGTCGGCGATCACCTGCGCGAAGTGCCAGGCGGTGCGGCCGCGCCAGTGCATCAGGCGCGCGTGAAAAGCCGGCCAGTCGGCGAAGCCCATCATGAAGGCGATGCGCGCACGGTCCCGCTCATCGTCGGGCAGCATCTGTGTCTGCCGATCGGCGATGGCCTGGATGGCGTGCTCGGTGTAGCGCAGGAATTCATAGCCCTCGCGCAACTCGTCCACTACCGCAGCAGGCAGATAGCCCTGCCCCTCCAGGGTCGCCAGCACCTTGAGCAAGGGTCGCTGCTGCAGGCTCAGGTCACGTCCGCCGTGGATCAACTGGAACGCCTGGGCGATGAATTCGACTTCACGGATGCCGCCCGAGCCCAGCTTGATGTTGTCGGCCATGCCCTTGCGCCGCACTTCCTGCTGGATCAGTTGCTTCATGGTGCGCAACGCGTCGATGGCGGAGAAATCCAGGTAGCGGCGATAGACGAACGGTCGCAGCATATCGAGCAGTTGCGCACCAGCCTGCTGGTCGCCGGCCACCACCCGCGCCTTGATCATGGCGTAGCGTTCCCAGTCGCGACCCTGGTCCTGATAGTACTGCTCCAGCGCGTTGAAACTGAGCACCAGCGCACCGGACGAGCCGTAGGGGCGCAGGCGCATGTCGACGCGGAAGACGAAACCGTCGACGGTGATCGGATCCAGGGCCTTGATCAGGCGCTGGCCGAGGCGGATGAAAAACTCCTGGTTATCGAGGGGGCGTTTCACCCCTTGGGTTTCGCCGCCTTCGGGGTAACCGAAGATCAGGTCGATGTCGGACGACAGGTTCAGCTCCACTGCCCCCAGCTTGCCCATGCCGAGCACGACCATGTGCTGCTGCTCGCCGCTGCGTCGGCCCATGGGCGTACCGAACTGCTGGCATTGGCGCGGGTACAGCCATTGATAGGCCTGGTCGATGCAGGCGTCGGCCATGTCCGACAGGTCGCGGCAGGTCTGCACCAGGTCGGCGAGGCGGTTGAGGTCGCGCCAGATGATGCGCACCTGCTGCCGCGCGCGCTGGCGGCGCAGGATGCGGGCAAGGTCGTCTTCGCTCTCGGCCTGGGCCACGGCGAGGGCGATCTGCTCGCGCAGTTCACCGGGCCTGAAGGGACGGTCGAGGTCGCCGCTGGCGATGAGGCCGAGCAGCATGGCGGGGTTCTGGATGGCCTGCTGCAGGACGAAGTCGCTGGCGGTGGTGACGCGGTCCCATTGTTGCCAGCGCTTGGTGAGCCAGTTGAGGGGGGTGGTGACTGGGAGGGCCTCTTCGCGGGCAGAGCCCGCTCCCACAGTGTGCGTGGTGCTGCTGAGATCGGCGAACAGGTCCTCAGCCCCCGCCACCGCCGCCTGGAACGACTCGCGATTGCGTGACACCAAAGGCGTGAGAACAGCCGGAATTTCGACCAGCAAAGGCAGGTTCATGGTCTATCCTTGTGCAGCGTGAAGAGCCTGGTAAAGGTCTGTATAGACAGGTTCATCTGTCCCTGATCTGTCGAACAAAGGTGATAAATAGCTGACTTTTCCAATATGTTGGCACAAGTCACTCACGCATGGCCTCAAGATGAATACATTCGATCACAGGTAACGATCCAACCCACAACCGGACAGGGGGCCAAAAGCCTGTATCCTGTGTCTACCCGGCTGCCCACCGCCCGCAGGGGCATGAAAAGGGCAGGGATTTGTAGTAAAACTACAGCTCGCCGGAAAAGCTGCCGGTAATCCAAGAATTCAATATCGTCTGCCCACAAGGCCAGTCGCAAACTCAGGCTTCGATTCTGGAAGCCTTTCCGCCCTGGAGCAAGCCATGCAAGACCTCGATCCCGTCGAAACCCAGGAATGGCTGGATGCCCTGGAGTCGGTCCTCGACAAAGAAGGCGAAGACCGCGCTCACTACCTGATGACCCGCATGGGCGAGTTGGCCACCCGCAGTGGTTCACAACTCCCCTACGCCATCACCACGCCGTACCGCAACACCATCCCCGTCACCCACGAAGCACGCATGCCTGGCGACCTGTTCATGGAACGCCGCATTCGCTCGTTGGTGCGTTGGAACGCATTGGCGATGGTGGTGCGCACCAACCTGCGCGACCCGGATCTGGGCGGCCACATTTCCAGCTTCGCCTCCAGCGCGACCCTGTACGACATCGGCTTCAACTACTTCTTCCAGGCCCCCACCGACGAACACGGTGGCGACCTCATCTACTTCCAGGGCCACGCTTCGCCTGGCGTCTACGCACGCGCCTTCATGGAAGGCCGCATCAGCGAAGACCAGATGAACAACTTCCGCCAGGAAGTGGACGGCAAGGGCCTGTCTTCGTATCCGCACCCTTGGCTGATGCCTGATTTCTGGCAGTTCCCGACCGTTTCCATGGGTCTGGGCCCGATCCAGGCGATCTACCAGGCGCGCTTCATGAAGTACATGGAAGCCCGCGGCTACATCCCTGCCGGCAAGCAGAAGATCTGGTGCTTCATGGGCGACGGCGAGTGCGACGAGCCCGAATCCCTGGGCGCGATCTCCCTGGCAGGCCGCGAGAAGCTGGACAACCTGATCTTCGTCATCAACTGCAACCTGCAGCGCCTCGACGGCCCGGTTCGCGGCAACGCCAAGATCATCCAGGAACTGGAAGGCGTGTTCCGTGGCGGTGGCTGGAACGTCAACAAGGTCGTGTGGGGCCGTTTCTGGGACCCACTGCTGGCCAAGGACGTCGACGGCATCCTGCAGCGTCGCATGGACGAAGTCATCGACGGCGAGTACCAGAACTACAAGGCCAAGGACGGCGCGTTCGTCCGTGAGCACTTCTTCAACTCGCCGGAACTCAAGGCCATGGTCGCCGACCTGTCCGACGACGAGATCTGGAAGCTCAACCGTGGTGGCCACGACCCGTACAAGGTCTATGCAGCCTACCATCAGGCGGTGAACCACAAGGATCAGCCGACCGTCATCCTGGCCAAGACCATCAAGGGTTACGGCACCGGTGCAGGCGAAGCCAAGAACACCGCGCACAACACCAAGAAGGTCGACGTCGACAGCCTGCGCAAATTCCGCGACCGCTTCGACGTCCCCATCAAGGACGACGAGCTGGAAAGCATGCCGTTCTACAAGCCTGAAGAAGGCAGCGCCGAAGCCCGCTACCTGAGCGAGCGCCGCGCCGCACTGGGCGGTTTCGTGCCGCAGCGCCGGGCCAAGAGCTTCAGCATTCCGACGCCACCCCTGGAAACCCTCAAGGCGATCCTGGACGGTTCGGGCGACCGTGAAATTTCCACCACCATGGCGTTCGTGCGGATTCTGTCGCAGCTGGTCAAGGACAAGGAAATCGGTCAGCGTATCGTTCCGATCATCCCGGACGAGGCCCGTACCTTCGGTATGGAAGGCATGTTCCGCCAGCTGGGCATCTACTCCTCCGTCGGTCAGCTGTACGATCCGGTCGACAAGGACCAGGTGATGTTCTACCGCGAGGACAAGAAGGGCCAGATCCTCGAGGAAGGCATCAACGAAGCCGGCGCCATGTCGTCGTTCATCGCCGCCGGTACGTCGTACAGCAACCACAACCAGCCGATGCTGCCGTTCTACATCTTCTATTCGATGTTCGGTTTCCAGCGTATCGGCGACCTGGCCTGGGCCGCTGGCGACAGCCGCACCCGTGGCTTCCTGATCGGCGGCACCGCCGGCCGGACCACCTTGAACGGCGAAGGCCTGCAGCACGAAGACGGCCACAGCCATCTGCTTGCCGCGACCATCCCGAACTGCCGCACCTATGACCCTACCTACGGCTACGAGCTGGCGGTGATCATTCAGGACGGCATGAAGAAGATGACCGAAGAGCAACAGGACATCTTCTACTACATCACCGTGATGAACGAAGCCTACACCCAGCCTGCCATCCCGGCCGGCGCCGAGGAAGGCATCATCAAGGGCATGTACCTGCTCGAGGAAGACACCAAGGAAGCGGCGCACCACGTCCAGTTGCTGGGCTCGGGCACCATCCTGCGTGAAGTCCGCGAAGCGGCGAAGATCCTGCGCGAAGAGTTCAACGTCGGCGCCGACGTGTGGAGCGTCACCAGCTTCAACGAACTGCGCCGCGACGGCCTGGCCGTCGAGCGTTCGAACCGCCTGCACCCCGGGCAGAAGCCGCAGACCACCTACGTCGAAGAGTGCCTGAGCGGTCGCAAGGGTCCGGTCATTGCCTCTACCGACTACATGAAGCTGTTCGCCGAGCAGATTCGTCAGTGGGTTCCTTCCAAGGAATTCAAAGTCCTGGGTACCGATGGCTTCGGTCGCAGCGACAGCCGCAAGAAGCTGCGTCACTTCTTCGAAGTGGACCGCAACTTCGTCGTGCTGGCTGCTCTGGAAGCCTTGGCAGATCGCGGCGATATCGAAGCGAAGGTGGTGGCCGAGGCCATCGTCAAGTTCGGTATCGACCCTGACAAACGCAACCCACTGGACTGCTGAGGAGATTTTTTGTGAGCGAACTCATTCGCGTACCTGACATCGGCAGCGGTGAAGGTGAAGTCATTGAATTGCTGGTCAAGGTCGGCGACCGCATCGAGGCGGAGCAGAGCCTGCTGACCCTCGAATCGGACAAGGCCAGCATGGAAGTACCGGCGCCCAAGGCGGGCGTCGTGAAAAGCATCAAGGTCAAGCTGGGCGACCGCCTGAAAGAAGGCGACGAACTGCTGGAGCTGGAAGTCGAGGGTGCTGAAGAAGCACCCCAGGCTTCCGAGCCTGCGGCTGCACCAAAGCTGGAAGAGAAAGCCGAGGCCGCGCCTGCCGCTGCCCCAGCCGCTGCTCCCGCTGCCGCGGCTTCGAGCCAGGACATCCACGTGCCGGACATCGGCTCGTCGGGCAAGGCGCAGATCATCGAGATTTCGGTGAAGGTCGGTGACACCGTCACCGCCGATCAGTCGCTGATCACCCTGGAGTCGGACAAGGCCAGCATGGAAATTCCATCGCCGGCTGCTGGCGTGGTGGAAAGCATCAGCGTCAAGCTGAACGACGAAGTCGGTACCGGTGACCTGATCCTCAAGCTTGCGGTCGAAGGCGCAGCCCCTGCTGCTGCCCCAGCGGCCGCCGCTCCTGCACCTGCCGCAGCGGCGCCTGCAGCGGCTGAAAAGCCGGCCGCAGCGCCTGCTGGCGACAGCGTGCAGGACATCCACGTGCCGGACATCGGTTCGGCCGGCAAGGCCAAGATCATCGAAGTACTGGTCAAGGCCGGCGACACGGTCGAAGCCGACCAGTCGCTGATCACCCTGGAATCGGACAAGGCCAGCATGGAGATTCCTTCTCCGGCTGCCGGCGTGGTTGAAAGCGTCAGCGTCAAGCTGGAAGACGAAGTGGGTACCGGCGACCTGATTCTCAAGCTAAAAGTGGCCGGTGCTGCCCCTGCAGCGCCTGCCCAGGCGGCTGCACCGGCTGCCGCTGCGCCTGAGTCCAAGCCTGCAGCTGCCCCGGCGGCTGCCGAGAAGCCTGCTGCCGCACCCGCAGCACCTGCCGCAGCGGCCGGTGCCAAGGTGCATGCCGGCCCGGCCGTTCGCCAACTGGCGCGCGAGCTCGGTGTCGAGCTGAACGCGGTGAGCCCGACCGGCCCGCACGGTCGCATCCTCAAGGAAGACGTGCAGGTCTACGTCAAGGCGATGATGCACAAGGCCAAGGAGGCACCGGCAGCTGCTGCCGGCGCCACCGGCGGTGCTGGCATTCCGCCGATCCCGGTGGTCGACTTCAGCCGCTTCGGCGAAACCGAAGAAGTACCGATGACCCGCCTGATGCAGGCCGGTGCCACCAACCTGCATCGCAGCTGGCTGAACGTGCCCCACGTGACCCAGTTCGACCAGGCCGATATCACCGAGCTGGAAGCGTTCCGTGTGGCGCAGAAAGCCGTGGCGGAAAAGGCCGGCGTCAAGCTGACCGTGCTGCCGCTGCTGCTCAAGGCCTGTGCGCACCTGCTCAAGGAGCTGCCGGACTTCAACGCTTCGCTGGCGCCCAGTGGCAAGGCGATCATCCGCAAGAAATACGTCAACGTCGGCTTCGCGGTCGATACACCGGACGGTCTGTTGGTACCGGTGATCAAGAACGTCGATCAGAAGAGCCTGCTGCAACTGGCTGCCGAAGCCGCCGCCCTGGCCGAAAAAGCCCGGACCAAGAAGCTCTCGGCAGACGACATGCAGGGTGCCTGCTTCACCATCTCCAGCCTCGGGCACATTGGCGGCACCGGCTTCACGCCGATCGTCAACGCGCCGGAAGTGGCGATCCTGGGTGTCTCCAAGGCCACCATCCAGCCGGTCTGGGATGGCAAGGCGTTCCAACCCAAGCTGATGCTGCCGCTGTCGCTGTCCTACGATCACCGTGTGATCAACGGCGCGGCCGCTGCGCGCTTCACCAAACGTCTGGGCGAGTTGCTGACCGATATCCGCACCATGCTGCTGTAACGCTGGCCGAATGAAAAAAACCCACCATTACCGGTGGGTTTTTTTTGCCCTGGATTCGACCGCGAAGTACGGGAACGGTGTGCAGCGCAGAGCGTAAATGCCCTCATGTAACCAGTATTTTCGGATCCAATTGCAGAATTTTGTGCGCCTGCCGACAACATGGAAGCACCGAGCCACTGTACCGCTTGTAAGCCCGAGCGCCATGATGCAACCTTGCCTGACGCGCCCGCCTGTAGGGACCCTAGCCTGTAAGGATGGTTGTCCCTGCGCGACCAGTACCCTTGAAGCGAGTTTTCAATGAAAAGCCAGCCCGATGCCGCCAACCGCATGGTGGCCGAGGTAGTGACGCAGCTGCCGGTGCCCTCGCGCCTGGGAATGCTGCGTTTCGAACGGCTGAACGAGGCCAGCTGGGCACTGCTTTATCTGGATCCGGCCTGCGAACGAACCTTCGGTCTTCCCGCCGCGCAGCTGTGCTCGCTGACCGGCTCGCCCTACGCCAGCCTGATGGAGCCGGAGGCGCGGCACCGTCTGCACGATGCCATCCAGGCGCAGTTGGTCGACAGCGCCCATTACACCGTGCGGTACACTCTGCACAGCAACCACGGCAGCCTGCACCTGATGGAGCTGGGCGAAGCCTTTCGCCAACGCAATCGGCAGCTGTTGCGGGGCTACCTGATGGTGGTCGACGCGGCCGTCGGCGACGTGGTCGACGACACGCTGAAACCGGCCAGCGCGAGCAGCCCGCTGCAGATGGCGCTGGAACTCAACCAGCGCGCGCAACAGGAACAACTGCAGCACATGGAGCGCGCCAGCGCCCAGCAGGCATTGATCCTGAGCCTGGCACAACAACGCTACGGGCCTCACAAGCCGTTGCTCGAGGCGGCCGAACTGATCACGCGCAATGCCTGCGATATCTATGCCGTGGACTGTGCCAGCCTGTGGACGCTGCAAGGTCAGCAGCTGCTGCCCATTACCGCCTATTACGGTGATCGGCAGGTGCATGGCTGTCTGCAGCCTGTAGACCTGGGGGAATTCCCCGATTACCTGGCAGCCCTGCACGCCAGCCGCGCCATCGACGCCAGCGACGTGGCCAGCGATCCGCGCACGCGCCAGCTTGCCCGGCAACTGGCAATGCGCGATGTCAGCTCGGTGCTCGATGCCAGCATCCGTATCGACGGCCAGGTGGTCGGCGTGCTGTGCCTGGAGCAGAGTGGCGGTGGGCGGGTCTGGCGTGCGGACGAGATCGCCTTCGCCGGCGAGCTCGCCGACCAGTTCGCCCAGGTGATCAACAACCACGACCGTCGTGCGGCCACCAGCGCCTTGAATCTGTTCCAGCGCGCGGTCGAACAAAGCGCCAATGCCTTTCTGCTGGTCAACTGCGATGGCGTGGTCGAGTACGTCAACCCCAGCTTCACCGCGATCACCCAGTACAGCACCGAGGAAGTCCACGGCAAGCGCCTGGCGGATCTGCCAGCCCTGGAAAACCTCAGCGAGCTGTTGTTCGACGCGCCTTCGAGCCTGGCCAACGGCAACAGCTGGCAAGGCGAATTCAAGAGCCGCCGCAAGAACCTGGAACCCTACTGGGGCCAGCTGTCGATTTCCAAGGTGTACGGCGACGACCGTGAGCTGACCCATTACATCGGCATCTACGAAGACATCACCCAGAGCAAGTTGGCCCAGCAGCGCATCGAGCGCCTGGCCTACACCGACAATCTGACCAACCTGGGCAACCGCCCGGCGTTCATCCGCTGCCTGGATGAAAGCTTCGCCCACGACAGCGACCGGCCGATCAGCATGATGCTGGTGGACATCGACAACTTCAAACGGATCAACGACAGCCTTGGCCACCAGACCGGCGACAAGCTGCTGGTGAGCCTGTCGCGCCGGCTGCGCAACAGCCTGAGTCCGGCCGGCAGCCTGGCACGTTTTGCCAGCAACGAATTCGCCGTGCTGCTGCACGACACTGATCTGGAAGCCGGCCAGCGCATTGCCCAGGAGGTGCTGCTGACGCTGGACAAGCCGATGTTCGTGGATAACCAGTTGATCAACGTCACCGGTTCCGTAGGCCTGGCCTGTGCGCCGCTGCACGGGCGCGACCCGCAGACCTTGATGAAGAACGCAGGCCTTGCGCTGCACAAGGCCAAGGCCAATGGCAAGCATCAGGTGCAGGTGTTCACCGAGGCGTTGAACGCCGAGGCCAGCTACAAGCTGTTCGTGGAGAACAACCTGCGGCGCGCACTGACCCAGAACGAACTGGATGTGTTCTACCAGCCCAAGCTGTGCCTGCGCACGGGCCGCCTGCTGGGCATGGAAGCGCTGCTGCGCTGGAACCATCCGGAAAAAGGCATGATTCGCCCCGATCAGTTCATCAGCGTGGCCGAAGAGACAGGGTTGATCATCCCCATCGGCAAGTGGATCGCGCGTCAGGCCTGCCGCATGAGCAAAGCCCTCACAGCGGCCGGGCTGGGCCGCCTGCAGGTGGCGATCAACCTGTCGCCCAAGCAGTTTTCCGACCCCGACCTGGTCGCGTCCATCGCCAGCATTCTGCAGGAAGAGGCCCTGGACGCCTCGTTGCTGGAGCTGGAGCTGACCGAGGGCCTGTTGCTGGAAGCCACCGTGGACACCCATCAGCAACTCGAACAGCTCAAGCAGTTGGGCATGACCCTGGCCATGGATGACTTCGGCACGGGGTATTCTTCGCTCAGTTACCTGAAGAAATTCCCTATCGACGTGATCAAGATCGATCGCAGCTTCATCCACGAGATCCCGGACAACCAGGACGACATGGAAATTACCTCGGCAGTGATCGCCATGGCGCACAACCTCAAGCTCAAGGTCGTGGCCGAGGGTATCGAAACCGCTGCACAACTGGCCTTCCTGCGGCGTCAACGCTGCGACGTCGGCCAGGGTTATCTGTTCGACAAGCCGATTCCCGGCGCCGAACTGATCGAACGGCTCAAGCGCTATCCACGCGGGCCGAAGGCCTGACGTTGCGCTATGCCGAGGCGTATCACCGGCAGTACGTGGCCAACGACCCGCGGCCGGGCGGCACAGGGCCGCGCCTCACGCCTTGAGGGTCATTCGGCGATCAGCCAGTCCATCTTCCAGCCGCCCTGGCTCTGGCCGAGCAGATTGGCCAACCAGGGCATCAGCTCGCGCAATTCTTCTTCCAGGCCCCACGGCGGGTTGGCAATGACCAGTCCCGAACCGTTCAGGCTCTGCGGTGTGTCCAGCGGGTGCACCAGCAATTCCACGCGCAGCAGCTTCGGCGCGCCGGTGCTGGTGAGGTCCTGATAGAAACGCTTGAGCGCACGCTCGTCGTCCTTGATCGGGTACCAGATGGCCGCCACGGTCTGGCGCATGCGGCCAATGGTTTCCTTCAGGGCAGTGGCGCAGCGCTTGAGCTCGTCGAGTTGCTCGAACGGCGGATCGATCAGCATCACCGCGCGTTTCTCGGCCACCGGCAGCAGGGCCCGCGGCACGTGCCAGCCCTCGCCCAAGTGCACGGCCACACGCGGGTCCTTCTTCATGTTCTCTTTGAGCAACTGGCCGTCTTCGGGGTGTTTCTCGTTGAGCAGCACGCGGTCCTGCTGGCGCATCAACCGGCGTGCCAGCTCGGGCGAGCCGGGGTAGTAACGCAGCTCGCCTTCGGTATTGAGACGGTTGATGACCTTGACGTAGTCGTCGGTCAGCGCCGGGCGGTCGGTGGCCTGCCACAGGCGGGCGATGCCTTCGAGCCATTCACCGGTGCGCGTGGCCTGGTCGCCGCGCAGGTCGTAGAGCCCCAGCCCGGCATGGGTGTCGAGGTAGGCGAAGGGTTGTTCCTTGCGCGACATCAGCGCAACCAGCCGGGTGAGGACGATATGTTTGAACACGTCGGCGTGATTGCCGGCGTGGAAGGCATGACGATAGTTCATGGGGACTCCTGCAGATGCGCAGGAGTCTAGCATTTCAGATGGGGTTTTTCAGGGGAGCTGGCAGCCCCCACTGCATCACTTGCCTTGGTGGAACGCCGCCTCGGCGCGCTCGAAGCGGCTGACCATGGCCGGTGACGGCCCGCGGCCCAGCTTGCTGACGATCAGGATAGCCAGGCTGGCGAACACGAAGCCTGGGATGATCTCGTACAGCCCCAGCAACTCGAAGTGTTTCCACACGATCACCGTCGCTGCACCCACCAGAATGCCCGCCAGCGCACCGTTGCGGGTCATGCCTTTCCAGACCACCGAGATCAGCACCACCGGTCCGAACGCCGCGCCGAAACCTGCCCAGGCGTAGCTGACCAGGCCCAGTACGCGGTTGTCGGGATTGGACGCCAGCCAGATGGCAACCAACGCCACCAGCAGCACCATCATGCGGCCCACCCAGACCAGTTCGCGCTGCGAGGCGCCCTTGCGCAGGAACGCCTTGTAGAAGTCTTCGGTCAGGGCGCTGGAGCACACCAGCAACTGGCAGCTGAGGGTGCTCATCACCGCAGCCAGAATGGCCGACAGCAGCACCCCGGCAATCCACGGATTGAAGAGGATCTTGGCCAGCTCGATGAACACCCGCTCGTGGTTCTCGGTGACCGGACCGGCCAGCTCGGGGTGCGCCGAGAAGTAGGCGATACCGAAGAAACCCACGGCCACGGTGCCACCCAGGCAAAGGATCATCCAGGTCATGGAAATGCGCCGCGCCTTGGCAATGGAGCGCACCGAATCGGCGGCCATGAAGCGGGCAAGAATATGCGGCTGGCCGAAATAACCCAGCCCCCAGCCCAGCAGCGAGATGATGCCGATGAAGGTAGTACCGCGCAGCATGTCGAAGTTGGCCGGGTTCTGCGCTTCGATGGCCAGAAAGGCCGTGTCGACGCCGCCAGTGGCCAGCACCACGACGATCGGCGTGAGGATCAACGCGAAGATCATCAGGGTGGCTTGCACCGTGTCCGTCCAGCTTACCGCCAGGAACCCGCCAACGAAGGTGTAGGCGATGGTCGCTGCAGCGCCGGCCCACAAGGCGGACTCGTAGGACATGCCGAAGGTGCTTTCGAACAGCCGCGCGCCGGCGACGATGCCTGAGGCGCAGTAAATGGTGAAGAACACCAGGATCACTACCGCCGAGATGATCCGCAACAGGCCGCTGGTGTCTTCGAAGCGCCCGGCGAAATAGTCCGGCAGGGTCAGGGCGTCACCGTTGTGCTCGGTCTGCACGCGCAGCCGGCCTGCGACGAACAGCCAGTTCAGGTAGGCGCCGATGATCAGTCCGACGGCGATCCAACCCTCCGACAGACCGGACATGTAGATCGCGCCCGGCAGGCCCATGAGCAACCAGCCGCTCATGTCCGAGGCGCCGGCGGACAGGGCCGTGACCACGCTGCCAAGGCTGCGACCGCCGAGAATGTAGTCGGAAAGATTGTTGGTGGAACGGTAGGCGAACAGGCCGATCAGGACCATGGCAGCGATGTAGATCACGAAGGTGATCAGAGTGGGGTTGCTGACACTCATGGGTGTCTCCTTGTGTTGTTTTTATGAGCCTGCGAGCGCGCTTCGGCGCTTCATGTACAGGTCGGCAGATTGCAGGATGTCCGGGTTGACCCAACGGCGCCGAACTTTAGGCCGGCATTGGAGACGGGCGCAACCCCTTTTGGCAAGCAAGTTGCACCTCCGGAAACATCTGGATAAACACGGTGTATCTGCTTCCTTTCGGAGCATTCGCCTGTCATTCGCTACACAGCCGCACCTGCGTTGTGCAGATTCAACCCATGCAAAAAGATTTTCCGTCGAGCGGTGCAACTTTCGTCGATATACAGGTTGCACCTGGTTGCACCCCGCAAAGCGCACGGCTAATCTTGCCGCCGGCTTTATTGCCACGCACCGTGGCCCTGATGAGGACAAGAAATGGCAACCACCACCCTGGGCGTCAAATTGGACGACCCGACCCGCGAACGCCTCAAGGCTTGCGCGCAGTCCATCGACCGCACTCCACACTGGTTGATCAAGCAGGCGATCTTCAACTACCTGGAGAAGCTGGAAGGCGGCGCGACGCTGACCGAACTGACCGGCGCCGGGGTGAGTGGCAATGACGATGCGGGCGACATCCAGCCCGACCATGCCCATCAGTGCTTCCTTGAATTCGCCGAAAGCATTCTGCCGCAGTCGGTACTGCGCGCCGCGATCACCGGCGCCTATCGCCGCCCCGAGCCTGAAGTAGTGCCGATGCTGCTGGAGCAGGCGCGCCTGCCGGCCGACATGGCCGAAGCCACCAACAAGCTGGCCGCGCGCATCGCCGAGAAGCTGCGCAATCAGAAAAGCGCCGGTGGCCGTGCCGGCATCGTTCAGGGCCTGCTGCAGGAGTTCTCGCTCAGCTCCCAGGAAGGCGTGGCCTTGATGTGCCTGGCCGAGGCGCTGCTGCGCATCCCCGACAAGGGCACGCGTGACGCCCTGATCCGCGACAAGATCAGCACCGGCAACTGGCACCCGCATCTGGGCAACAGCCCCTCGCTGTTCGTCAACGCGGCAACCTGGGGCTTGCTGCTGACCGGCAAGCTGGTGTCGACGCACAACGAATCGGGCCTGTCGTCGTCGCTCAGCCGCATCATCGGCAAGAGCGGCGAGCCGATGATCCGCAAGGGCGTCGATATGGCCATGCGCTTGATGGGCGAACAGTTCGTCACTGGCGAAACCATTGGCGAAGCGCTGGCCAATGCCAGCAAGTTCGAGAACAAGGGTTTCCGCTACTCCTACGACATGCTCGGCGAGGCGGCGCTGACCGAGCACGACGCGCAGAAATACCTGGCCTCCTACGAGCAGGCGATCCATTCGATCGGCAAGGCCTCCCATGGTCGCGGCATCTATGAAGGTCCGGGCATCTCCATCAAGCTGTCGGCGCTGCACCCGCGTTACAGCCGCGCGCAGTACGAGCGCGTCATGGAAGAACTGTACCCGCGCCTGCTGTCGCTGACTCTGCTGGCCAAGCACTACGACATCGGCCTGAACATCGACGCCGAGGAAGCCGACCGCCTGGAGCTGTCGCTGGACCTGCTCGAGCGTCTGTGCTTCGAGCCGCAACTGACCGGCTGGAACGGTATCGGTTTCGTCATCCAGGCCTACCAGAAGCGCTGCCCGTACGTGATCGACTACGTCATCGACCTGGCTCGGCGCAGCCGTCATCGCCTGATGATCCGCCTGGTGAAGGGCGCCTACTGGGACAGCGAAATCAAGCGTGCCCAGGTCGAGGGGCTGGAAGGCTATCCAGTGTACACGCGCAAGGTGTACACCGACGTGTCCTACGTGGCGTGCGCGCGCAAACTGCTGTCGGTGCCGGAAGTCATCTACCCGCAGTTCGCGACCCACAACGCCCATACGCTGGCGGCCATCTACCACATTGCCGGTCAGAACTATTACCCCGGCCAGTACGAATTCCAGTGCCTGCACGGCATGGGCGAACCGCTGTACGAACAGGTCGTGGGCAAGGTCGCCGATGGCAAGCTGAACCGTCCGTGCCGCGTGTATGCACCGGTCGGCACCCACGAAACACTGCTCGCCTACCTGGTCCGCCGCCTGCTGGAAAACGGCGCCAACACTTCGTTCGTCAACCGGATCGCCGACCAGTCCATTTCCATCCAGGAGCTGGTCGCCGACCCGCTGGCCACCATCGAGCGGATGGCGACCCAGGAGGGCCAGTTCGGCCTGCCTCATCCGCGCATTCCGCTGCCGCGTGACCTGTACGGCAGCGACCGGGCCAACTCGGCCGGTATCGACATGGCCAACGAGCATCGCCTCGCGTCGCTGTCGTCGGCCCTGCTGGCCACTGCCCACACCGACTGGAAAGCCCTGCCGATGCTGGGCTGCGAGGCCAGCAACGAACCGGCCCAGCCGGTGCTGAACCCGTCCGACCTGCGCGACGTGGTCGGCCATGTTCAGGAAGCCACGGTCACCGACGTCGACAACGCGATCCAGTGCGCACTGATCAACGGCCCGATCTGGCAGGCCACGCCGCCGGCCGAACGCGCCGCCGTGCTGGAGCGTGCCGCAGACCTGATGGAAGCCGAGATCCAGCCGCTGATGGGGCTGCTCGCCCGCGAAGCCGGCAAGACCTTCGCCAACGCCATCGCCGAGGTTCGCGAGGCCGTGGATTTCCTGCGCTACTACGCGGTGCAGGCGCGCAACGATTTCAGCAACGACGCCCATCGGCCGCTGGGTCCGGTGGTGTGTATCAGCCCGTGGAACTTCCCGCTGGCGATCTTCAGTGGCCAGGTCGCTGCGGCCCTTGCCGCTGGTAACCCGGTGCTGGCCAAGCCGGCGGAGCAGACCCCGCTGGTGGCCGCTCAGGCCGTACGCCTGCTGCTCGAAGCCGGTATCCCCGAAGGCGTGCTGCAACTGCTGCCGGGCCGCGGTGAAACCGTGGGCGCACGGCTGGTGGGCGACGAGCGCGTCAAGGGCGTGATGTTCACTGGCTCCACCGAAGTGGCGCGGTTGCTGCAGCGCAACATCGCCGGGCGCCTGGACTCGCAAGGTCGTCCGATTCCGCTGATCGCCGAAACCGGTGGCCAGAACGCAATGATCGTCGATTCCTCGGCGCTGACCGAACAGGTAGTGATCGATGTCGTGTCTTCGGCCTTCGACTCCGCCGGCCAGCGCTGCTCGGCCCTGCGCGTGCTGTGCCTGCAGGAAGACTCGGCCGACCGTGTGATCGAAATGCTCAAGGGCGCCATGGCCGAAGCGCGCCTGGGCAACCCCGAGCGCCTGAACGTGGACATTGGCCCGGTGATCGACGCCGAGGCCAAGGCCGGTATCGAGAAACACATCCAGGGCATGCGCGACAAAGGCCGCGACGTGTACCAGATGGCCATAGCCGACAGTGCCGAAATCAAGCGCGGCACTTTCGTCATGCCGACCCTGATCGAGCTGGAAAGCTTCGACGAGTTGCAGCGCGAAATCTTCGGGCCGGTGCTGCACGTAGTGCGCTACAAGCGTCGCGACCTGGACCAGTTGATCGGCCAGATCAATGCTTCCGGCTATGGCCTGACCCTGGGCGTGCACACACGCATCGACGAAACCATCGCCAAGGTGATCGACAACGTTCATGCCGGTAACGTCTACGTCAACCGCAACATCGTTGGCGCTGTGGTGGGCGTGCAGCCGTTCGGCGGCGAAGGCCTGTCGGGCACCGGCCCGAAAGCCGGTGGTCCGCTGTACCTGTACCGCCTGCTGTCGACCCGGCCAAACGACGCCATCGCCCAGTCCTTCGCCCGCACCGATGCCGGTACGGCGCCGGACGTGCGTCTGCGTGACGCCCTGGGCAAACCGTTGCAGGCCCTGCAAGCCTGGGCTTCGAGCAACCAGCAAGCCGAACTGGCGCAACTGTGCAGCGACTTCGCCGCCCAGTCGCAGAGCGGCGTGAGCCGGCTGCTCGATGGCCCCACCGGCGAGCGTAACAGCTACACCATTCTGCCGCGCGAGCACGTGCTGTGCCTGGCCGACACCGAAGCCGACCTGCTGGCGCAGCTGGCAGCGGTGATGGCCGTGGGCTCCAGAGCGGTAGTGCCCGACAACGAGCTGGGCAAGGCCGTGCGCGGGCGTTTGCCCAAGGAAGTGCAGGCGCGCATCCAGTTGGTGCCGGAGTGGAACAAGGACGAGGTGCACTTCGATGCCGTACTGCATCACGGCGACTCCGACCAGCTGCGCGCGGTGTGCGAGCAGATCGCCAAGCGCAGCGGCGCCATCGTTGGTGTGCATGGCCTGTCGCAGGGTGAAACCGGCATCTGCCTGGAGCGCCTGGTGATCGAGCGCGCGCTGAGCGTGAACACCGCCGCCGCCGGTGGTAACGCGAGCTTGATGAGCATCGGCTAACGCCGTCACGAAGTAAAACGCCACCCCGGCCTGCGCCGCGGTGGCGTTTTTTTTACCTCTCCATCAGGCGCACCGGTCGGTATTCAGGGCTGCACGAGGCTCAGGTTCTGCTCGGCCATGGCCGCCAGCAGGCCCTGCAGTGTCCAGAATCTGCGTCCATGGACCTTGTCCCAACTGGGCCGCGACAACCAGTAGCGGCCCAGCGTCTTCTCGACGGGCGTGTGGTAGATGTTGCCGTCGCGACTCAGGTGCACCACCTGGCGCTTGCCTTCTACCTTCTGCAGGTAGAAGGAGCCGGGATGAATCAACCGCGGCGGCGCCGGTTGCAGACCGACGGGCGTGTGGGTCAGCAAGGCTTCCATCTCGGTGGCCAAAGCTAGCTGCGACGCAGTGAGCTCGCCAGTGCCAGCCGACGGACGCAGATGCTGGGTGGGTACTTCCAGCTCCAGCAGAAAGTCGGCTTTGACCATGCCCTGATTGAAATGGGTCTCGAAGCCCGGATCTGAACGCAGGCCAGGTCTGCCGCCGGCATCCGGCGTACTGACCCGTACCCCGATGGCCTTGTTGAGTTCGGCCAGGCCTGGCGTGCCCTTGAAGGTGTTGGCGTGACTGTTGCCCACCAGCGCCACCCAGTTGTGCTCGCCCGTGGCGTGCTGATGGTCGGCAATGACCCGGGTCGCCAGGTAGCTGAACATGCGCTGACGCGCCGTGCTGCGCGCGTCCATCACGCCCTTGGCATACCAGCTGGCAGCGCAATCGAGGCTGACCACCTGCAGACCGGCGTCGTGGGCCTTGACCACCACCTGCTCGAAGGTGAAAGGCTGCCCCGCGTCCACTTTGTGGCCGGTGTCGAGCGACTGCAACCGGGCTTTCAACGCCGGTGTCATGACGCCGCTGCCATTGAAGGCTTTGAGGTCGTCGGCCAGGAAATCCATCGGCAGATGCTCGAAGTACAAGGTCTTCACGCCAGTGGCTGCAAGCGTCGCGAAGTTGTCGATCAGAAACCGCTTGGAGGCTGCCGAGGAATGGGCTTCCCCCACCACCAGGCCATTGGCGTTTTCATACACGGCGGCAATCAAGGCAGCAGGTTGAACGTCGCTGGCCAGCACCGGCAGCGGCACGCGCGGTTCGCGCGGTGTGTGCTCGAGGTAGGCATCGGCGTCCTGCAACAACTGCCGGCGCTGGGCGAAGAACCGACTGCGGGCTGCATCCCCCGGCGTGGCCTGCAGCGACGCAGCCATTTCATCGAGGTTGTAGCGCCCCCCTCGGGCCAGTACCTGGCTCATGACCGGACGATCATCCGGTACGATCAGGTAGTCGCCCATGGCGCTGGGGTCGGCAGTGGCCCCGGTGCTGCTTCCTGCACGCGAGCGGCCGCCGGCGCGTAAACCGGTATCCAGATGAGTGACGAAGCGTCCATCGGGGCCTGGGCGAACCGGATGTTCGTGGTTGTTGGCTGCGGTTCGACGCAGGCGCAAAGTGAGTTCGCCGCGGCGACGAAACACTTCGTAGGCCTGGCCATCCTGCCAGAGATAGAGCTTGCCGCCCTGTTTCCAGGTACCGGCGTCGGGTCCGCGCTGGAGCCTGGCGCCGACCAGGCTGACCGACGTCTCGTGGCCTGCGAAACCGTCGAGCCGCGTTCGCTGCGGGCTTACCTGCAGCGCAGCCGGGCGCAGGCCCTGGCGCGGCTTCAAACTGCTGCGCGCGACTTTGGCAGCCGCCATCCCCGGCAGAAATGACAGCAGGGCGAAACCGAAGTTGAGTTCGGCCGATGCCAGGCGGCGCAAGCCCAGCGCGGGGTCACTGCCCGCAAAGGCCTGCACCGCCTGCCTGGCGTCATGCCAGCCGTCGCTGAGCTGCATCAGCGTACCGATACCCGGCAGGTAGGCAAGCCCGGACATCAATAACTGTTGACCACCCTCGCGCAGTTGCCGCGCGAAAGCCGTACGCACATCCTCGCGGCTGCGAGAGATGAGGCTGGCATCATCGAGCAGCTTCGATCGGTGATCGCGCAGCAGTTTGGTCGCCAACGGCCAGACAGGATCGGCCAACGGGGAAAACTTGATGAAGCGGCCATAGCTGCGTTGATAAGCCTGCTCGATGTAGCTTTCGCGCGCGGCCGTGGGTTGGCCGACGCCCGCTTGCCCCGCCAACCACCGGCGCACCGATGCGCTGCGCAGGCGCAACAACAGGCTGTCGCGCAGGCCTTGAACACTGGTTGCCTGGATGAAGTGAGCGCCGTGCGGCACATCGGGCAGGTACAGGCAGTGAAGGCCTTGGGCGGGTGCCTGGATCAGCAGCAGGCCGCTGGACAAGTCCGCCTGGCCGGGCCCAAGGCTCAGGGTGACCGCGCCGAGTGACACCCCCAGCGCCGCTTGCGCGGCGGCGGACCTGCACTGCGCCGCCCTTTCCAGCATCTGCCAGGCCTGCTCGGTCAGCCAACCCTGACACCAGGCACCAAACGCCTGCAGCCTGAATGCCGCGCTGTAGGGCAGCGCCATGATCTGCCCGTGCAGCGCGGGCCTGGCCGACGCACCCGCAGCGATGGTGAACAGCGCCTGGACGTTTTCCCGATAACGCCGGGCCACATCGAGTTCAAGCACCAACCTGCGCAAGTAGGGGATGTCCAGGCCGGCCATGCTCACCTCGGCACCGGTGTCTCGATGCACCCATTGCGCATACCTCAGGCGCAAGGTCATCTGCCGGTCGATATTGAGCAAGGCCAATTCGACGATGCTGATCGTGGAATGCGCAGCGCTGGGCACCTGAATCTGCGAGGGCACATTGGGCACCGCCTTGACCTCGACACTGTCGGGCAGCCTCAGCAGCAGTCGCTCGGGATCGATGCTCTGCTTCAGGTCGGCCCTGAGCCGTGTTTCGAGCAGATCGGCCGCGAAGGCCCGGATCGTGGTCGGCCGACCTTGCAGATACGCCTCCTGGCCCGCCGCCAGCCGGTTGTAGTCATCGAGCAGGCCGGCATAGTGGTTTCGCTGGGTCTGCCCCGCTGTCGCCAGCCAGCGAGGCAACGCCTGCAACACGGCCTGCAGACGGCGCTGCTCAGCGATATGGCCGATGGCTGTTTCTCGTATGCCGTGCGCCGGTTGCCGCAATGCGCTCGCCAGCTCCTCTCGCAGACGCTGCCGGCCTTGGTCATCGGGCATCTGCGCTGCTGCCTGATCGTACCGATCGATCGTCGCGCGAAGGTGGCTGTCGATCCAGTCTCCTTCGACCGGCGTGGTCACCAGTGGCAGTTTTTCCAGCGCCAGCAGCGGTGCCAGGCGTTTCTGCGTATCAGCAGGGAAGCGCGCCCAGAGCGCGGTGAAGGTGGGGTCACGCAGACTGGCCGTGACGCACTGCAACAGTTGCTCGAGCGAAGCGAAGCGACGCACGCCACCGCTCTCTCCTGTCTGGAACAGCAGCGCAGGCACGACCTGTTCGGTGTTCACCCACACGCTGGCCGCAGCGATGATGTAGGCTCCAGGCAGCGTGCAGGCATAGGTCGCCTCGCCCACCGCCAATTCGGCGACCACCGTACCCTCCGCGCCCCGCAGGTGAGCGTCCGGCTGATTCACGACCTCCAGTATCCGCTCAAGGTCGGCCTCCGCAAGCGTGCCCTCGCAGACTTGCAGCCCGGCGTCATGGCGCAGGGCGTTGCTCAGTTCCAGCGCCAGCGAATGCTGGCGCGACAGGCCCTGCCCCCTGTCGTGGGCCCAGAATGCACGGGTAGGCCAGGACGCCTCTGTGGTCAGTGCCTCGAGCAGCTGTCGAGTCTTGCCTTGCGCCGCTTGCCAGGCACCGTGGAGCTGGCGGTAATGCTTGTGTTCAGGGCTGTCCAGGGCATCACCTGCATACCCTTGGACACCTCCTTCGCAGGCATCCAGCTTCTCTTTGAGCAGCGCCGTGGCGATATCCGGCGTGATGCCGCCAAAGGTCAGCAGCGCCCGTTGGCGCTCGCCATCCGCCCTGATGGCAGCAGCCACCACGGCACTGATGGCCTTGGGCAGAGGAAGCCAGAAGTGTGCCGATCGCTGCCCTGACTCACTGTATTCAGGCGGTGATCCAGCTTCGGCCTGGGCCACCACTTGGCTGGCGATACTGGTCCGCAAACCATGTTCGAGTACGCGCGCTGTGTGTGGAACGAAACGCACCCTGGCGCCCAGGCTTGTGGAAAGGCCCGATAGGCCGTTTGCCGAGAACTGCAAGGCCAGGCGCTGCCGCAGCACGTGGCCCTGGGCGGAAAACAGATACTCGATCAGACCACGTCCAGCCTCGGTGGCGCAGCCGAACTCGAACAACTGCTGTTCCAGCCCAGGGCACACCAGCAAACAGCGTCCTCCACCCCGGCGCTCGATCAACTCGGCGCCGGGCAGCATGGCGTGTGTGCCGTCGCTGGCCAGCAGCGTTACCGTGCTGCACACCAGCAGTACGGCGTCCTCGCCTGGCTGCAGAGCGTCCAGCAACAGCCTGCGCCCGGCCTCGGTCACTTCGCCCAACGCTGCCAGCAACTGGGCGCGATGCATCAGGTCTTCGGCGCGCAGCGCCTCTGCGTGCTGTAACCGCGATAACACGGTGCCAGGGGCCAGGTCACTCCAATAAAGGTCGGTGTCCGTTTGCAGCTGCGCCCGGGCTTGGTGATCGAGAGACTGGAGCAGCGGTGCCCCTGCCGCCAGGCTCTGCTGCGCGAGCATTGTCTGGGCAACGGCATCGACCAGGCTCTGCAGGCGATTGAGCAAAGGAGTGCGCAGGTGGTCTTGCCCGATATGGGTATTGAGCAGGCTGTTCAGTTGTTCATCGAGTGAGGTGTCCATGGGTTCGCTCTTGCACATTGGGCGACCACTCTGGACAGCACGGCTCACAACAGCGCGCTACATAAGCGCTACCACCAGACGACGCTCGGTTGGTGGATACGAAGCCCGGCACTGCTTGCATGATTGGCCCAACTAGCAGGAGGCTTCCTTCTCTTGCCGATGAATCCTCCTACAGCGCAAACAGGCCGGTCCGAAAGAGGCTTCCCAAACATCCACGCGATACTTCCTACGCCGAAACAAAAACTTAAAAAACTTCTGTTTCTCAACGTGACAGGCCCAACCCGATCGAGTCTGTCAGGCGCCTTTTTATTGACTGCAATGGTAATCATGAAACATATCGAACCTGCTAAACCGTCGGATGATCTGTTCGACCAACTCGCTGCAAGTGGCGTAACACCTACCATCATAGCCGCGCTGGACGATGTTGGTACCAGCAAAGGCATGATCCAGAGTGGCAGGACCACAGATGACAACCGGCCCCAGCTAATGGGCCAGGCCGGCGCCGGTTCCATCGTGTCGATCTATGACAATGGCGTGCTGATTGGCCAGACCGAGGCCGACAGCAACGGCAACTGGACCTTCACTACCCCGACGCTGAGTAATAGCGAGCACAGCTTGACCGTTAGCGCTGACGGCTACACCAGTGCACCGCTCGACTTCATCGTCAACGACGGCACTGGCCCGGTGACTCCTTACATCACCAGCGCTCTGGACGATGTCGGCGACAGCAAAGGCATGCTCCTCAATGGCAGGACCACAGATGACAACCAGCCCCA
>NZ_JACYUJ010000013.1:0-33132 GCF_014841695.1 Pseudomonas sp. CFBP 8771
GCGAGCTGTGCGATTGCATGGTGTGCGCCGTTAGGTTGGGCCTGGGTGACTTTGCGTCTACGCCATTCGTACCACCCCCAGCAGAGACTTGGATCTGCACGGAACGCTTTGGCTGTCGCGAGCTTCGATGCATCGAAGTTTTCCCAAAGTCCAGTCAGTGCATCTCTGAATGTCGGAATACCACTTTCTGCTGATGCGCCAGCGCCCGTGAAAACGACGACGTGCTTAGCCTCTCTGAGATGCTTTGCAACTGCGCTAATGGGCATGTCTTTTCTCTCTGACCTTTTGTTGCTTTAAGGGCCTTACGGGTTTGAGCGTGGGGCCTTCAAATTTTGTCTTTTCGGCTTAGGGCGTGCCGCTTTGCGGACGGCTGTCGTAAACCGAGCCACTATGTGTCTCGGCCCGGTGGGCTTCCATCCTCACGTCTGCGGCCGGTGGCCTGCGCGCTCCGCTCGCAGCGTGTTCTGAGCGCGCATCACCCTATCTTTCTATGCTTCTGGGTAAATGTCTCCGGTCAATTGAGACTTTGCCGGCTCAACCCAGATGTTCAGGCCGACTACTGCCGTCGTGCAGCGAGCACAAGGTGCTGACCCACCTGCCGCCGACTTGTTTTCCCGGCGCTCCACAGTAAGAGCAGGTCTTCAGCGAAAGCTGGATCGCTACGTCTACTGCGCCCCTGCAGTACGCGTCGCCACCATCGTAGAAAAAATTCAGCTCACCGAATTTCGACTTGATCTGCTCGACCCTAACTGGACTGACGTCGGGATACCGCTTCAGGTATGTCTGGAGAGTGTCGCAAAGCGCGATCAGGATCCCACGCCACCCGGGGTCGCAGTAAATGTCATCAACGGCCGGATCAGAGAACAGTTGGGGGTAACGTTCTCTGAATTCTCCAACAGCGATCTCTGGCAAAGCTTGAACGGACTGACTCATAGTGCTCGCAGGTGTTAGTTAATTGGGGGCAGAACGTGCCCGCTATCTTGGCCAACCTCAACTTCTCATTGATCTGGATCAAGCGAGGCCTGATCCGGGACTGGATAACCGATCCAATAAATCTCCCATCTGCGTCCCTGCATACCGAGCTTTCAGTTCTTCGAGCTTGGCTACCTTGCGATCTCCACTGAGCAAGCTCAGCCCATGCAGTGCGTTAACGATTTTTTGGGATTCGCTAATTTCAGCCATGAGTGGCAGCCAGGTCGACCGCGCTTGCTTGACCAAACCGCCGGCTTCTCGACTCAGACTCTGCGACTCGATGAGCTTGTTTCCTTGGACTGCCTTGCTGAGGTTGGCCAAGGTGTGCTCGAGCTTTTCCAGGTGCTCTGATAAGCGCTCAGTGCTATCGAGAGAGACAGAACTTCCTTCGATGTAGATCGTGTCGTCTTGCACGCAATAGATCGCTAGCGGGCCTTCACCGCCACCAGTGCAGTCAAGTGCCAGGACATTTCCGAGCCTTAAAGGGGAGGGTATCCAAGTGTGCCCGACACATATTCTCCAAACACCCGTAACGCCCTCGCGATGATGCTTGATAATGCGTTCACGCCCCCATAGCGCGATTTCCTCAATCTGCGGATTGTCCACGCTTTCGACAAACTCGTTCCACGACATGCCCGCCGGGACATCTGCATGGACGACTCCAACATTTCCTCGTGTGCATTCGATTTCAATAACAACAGGAAGGCTCTCAAGCTTTTCGATAATCATGGGCTTGGATTCATCAGCGATCGTCGACCACCATCCAGCTCCATGTGACGCATACCGGGCGTGGGGGTCGCGGCGATAGGCATCAATCAGCATCCATCCATGATTACCTTGAATTGTGAAGAACCAGGGCTCCCCCAGCAGCTTCAGACCATCCAGCACTCCTGGCCCACGATCAATAAGATCGCCTACTGCGATGACCCGATCAACCTGCTTGTCGAAGTCGAGCGCGTGAAGACCTTTGTGCAAATCGATCGTCTTAAAATGGATATCACCGACGACGAAATCTCTGCCCCGATCGTTCTTTGCAAGCCTCAAAACATTAGTCATGACGTCACGAATTTCCTAGGCTGATTGCTGCGGATAGTGCGATTCCATGAGACATGCAGGGGCTCAAATTCGTAGCAGCGAGATGCTCGAATTATACCTTGCGGAGCCTTCCTAAAGGACTCGTTTGCCAGCAATTTCAGGGGCTGAGAATTATCCCGCGAGGAATTTCTCTCGGTTTCATAGCGAGCATTTAAATCGCTTAGCGCCGGCGTTCGTTACCGTTGAGCACATGGCACGGCTGGCACACTGCCTGGAGAGTCGCAGCCTGATGTGCGTGATCCAGGAGCTGCAAAGCAGAATGGCCTGGTGGTAACGAGAAAGGCTCTTTTTCCAGCCAGTCAAAGCGGGAAAATATCTCCTCAACCTGAGACGCGCTGAGCGTCTGAATAATCTGTGTGACCATTACGTTGAACTCGGGAGACACATGGTCGACTTCAGTTGATGGTTTTTCTCCGCAGCGTTCGCACATTGGATGCGCCGCTCTGTATCTTGAAACTATAGGGTGCGCGGCATCTCGGAGTGCGCGATCCAACCAAGTCATTTCGTCTCTAGGGAAACTCTGAAAAAGGCTTCCAGATTTGGTGAAATACCCGCCTCACAGGAATCGAACGGTTGAGTCCCGATGAAACAGATGTCCTTCGCCGATGCTGAGTACGCCGGCAAACGTAAGCAGACCCGCCGTGAGCGCTTCCTGATCGAGATGGATCAGGTCGTGCCCTGGAAGGGCTTGATTGCCTTGATCGAGCCGCATTATCCGAAAGGTGAAGGCGGTCGTCCGGCGTATCCGTTGCTGGCCATGTTGCGGGTTCATCTGATGCAGAACTGGTTCGGCTACAGCGATCCGGCGATGGAAGAATCACTCTATGAAACGACGATTCTGCGCCAGTTCGCGGGGCTGCATCTGGATCGAATTCCCGATGAAACCACGATCCTCAACTTCCGGCGCCTGCTGGAAAAACATGAGTTGGCGGGCGGGATCTTACAGGTCATCAACGGCTATCTGGGTGACCGTGGCTTGATGCTGCGCCAAGGCACGGTGGTCGATGCGACGATCATTCATGCCCCGAGTTCGACCAAGAACAAGGACGGCAAGCGCGACCCGGAAATGCATCAGACGAAAAAAGGAAATCAGTACTTTTTTGGTATGAAAGCGCACATCGGCGTCGATGCCGAATCCGGCTTGGTGCACAGCCTGGTGGGCACGGCGGCGAATGTGGCGGACGTGACTCAGGTCGATCAGTTGTTGCATGGTGAGGAAACTTACGTGTGCGGCGATGCGGGTTATACCGGTGTGGAGAAGCGTGCTGAGCATCAGAACCGCACGATGATTTGGTCGATTGCTGCGCGTCCCAGCAGCTATAGAAAGCACGGAAAAAAGAGTTTGATCGGGCGTATGCGACGCAAGATCGAATACGCCAAAGCGCAGGTGCGGGCCAAGGTTGAACATCCCTTTCGCGTGATCAAGCGCCAGTTTGGCTACACGAAAGTACGCTTTCGTGGCTTGTCGAAAAACATCGCCCAACAGACAACCTTGTTCGCATTGTCGAACCTGTGGATGGTGCGAAAACGGTTGTTGAATGCGGGAGAGGTGCGTCTGTAATGCGGGCTGATCGCCCTGAAACAGCACGATCAGAGGAAAGAGCCGTGAATTAAAGACAAGAAGGGTCTGTTTTTCGGCCGACTTGGATTTTTTGAACCTCAAGCAGCGAGGGCCTCAAAAATCGGTGGGTACTTCAGACCTTCCTTAGCGTCCAGTAACGGCGAGTATCGTAAGAGGAAGCGCTACCTAGGGAGGGTTTAATGTAAAGCTCAGCTGGAATCAAATTCCGCATGAAATAGCTCAAATGATGCGTGCCAGCAATGATGTGGCGCATTTGATACCTTTCTCACGAAAATTACTGCTGAGGTTAATCCCCTCTGCGTGAACAAACGTGATGTCGTGAATGCCCATGAAAGACAGTACCTGACGTAGGTATGGCTCTTGATGATCCGAACTGTCATCGGCATGAATTCCACCTCGGGCGGTTAAGACGACTGCGCGCTTGCCAATCAACAAGCCTTGGGTACGGGTGGGCGTGTATTTGAACGTCACCCCAGCTCGAATCACATGGTCAAGCCAAGCTTTAAGAGTGCTTGGAATGCCGAAATTGTACATTGGCGCGGCGATGACCAGCATGTCAGCTGCAAGTAGCTCATTAGTCAATTCGTCGGAGCGCTCCAAGCAAAGCTGCTCCGTGTTGCTGCGTGCTCCAGCAGGCTTCATCCATCCACCTAGCAAGTTTGAGTCCATATGGGGTATGGGGTTGAGGGCCACGTCACGGATAATGATCCGATCGGTCGGATGCGCAAACCGCCACTGGCTGATGAATTGCTGGGTCAGTTGTCGAGAAACTGACTCCTGTTGGCGAGCGCTGCTTTCAATGATCAGAACGCTGAGCATGATTCCTTATTCTCTATCGGCTTGAGTCGATGAAGCCTAGATTAGTCGTATTCACATCATAAAAAGGTGGAAAAAGCTGCTGTCAATTATCGATATGGTTGTTCTATACACATTTCACCTACATCGTTACGTTAACAGTGTTCGGGACGCTGGATCACCGGTTGACTTGGCCGTGTTTACAGACGTCAGAAGCCCCTATCTGTGAATATATGGATAAGGTAAATCGCGAATGGGACAAAAATTTAGAGATCGGTCTTTATTATTGCTAAGGTGGAATAGTGAAGGTAAATTGGTGGATGCTTAAACTTAAGCGAGGGTATGTTGAGTGCATCGAAATTAAGTAACTTAAGAGGATCACGGAGGAGGCCGCTTATTTAGCCATCCACTCGATAACTGCTTTGTAATCGTCTGGTGTACATTGCACGCAGAGACCTTTAGGGGGCATCACGCTGTATCCGGTAGTGACTCGCTCGACGAGTATATCCATTCCTTGGTCGAGGCGCGGCGCCCAAGCGCTTTTATCTCCCTTTTTAGGCGCAGTGTGTAATTGACCGTTATGGCATATCCCGCATGACTGATTGAAAACAGTTTCTGGATCCTGAGCGGCCCCTACTGAGACGGGAAGCAGGCTGATGGCCAAAATGGCTAAATATTTCATGTTGCACTCCGCTTTTTCTTACAAGGATCAGCTAAGCCAAGCCTTTGCTCATCATTTTTTATTAGAAGGCTCGCAACTGTAGTAGATATAATGCGAGGTGCTTCTGGCCACTGTCACAAGTCAGTATTGACGGTGATCTATTAGGAAACTCTATGCACCCATCAAAATGAGCTGGAATCAGTGACGTTTGTTTAGTTAAGCGTCACTGATGTACACCCTTAAGGTCATCAATGCATCTTGTTGTGATCCGGCATGTTCAGAGCCCGTGCTGTTGCTTCAACCGTTATCGACTCCTTCTCGCCTCTGGCATTCTCTATCGTTAGCGTCAGCGGTACCTTGTCACCTTCTTTGACTTGCTTAACCAGGTCAATCAGCATGACGTGATATTTGTCGGGGTCTAGGGTGACCGGCTTGCCAGCAGGCAAGTCGATGAACTCCACTGGTTGCATGCTCATCACGTCGTTTTTCATGGTAGACAGGTGAAGCTGCACAATTTTGGCGACCGTAGACTGGACACTGAGCAGCTTGCTGTCGCTGCTAGATGTAATAGTCATGAACGCGCCGGTCGCCTGCTGCCCTGCGACTGTAGCGCGAGCCCATACATCTTCTACTTGCGTCTGGGCTGAAGCCTGGCAGGCCAGTCCCAGCAGGGAAAACCCAAGTACGAACTGTCTGACGCATTGAGTAATGCTGGCTTGATTGAGAGTTGAGTTCATTAGGACACCTTCATGACGGTAAGCAAATCTTCTGCACATTCTTGTGCTGAAAGCGAGTGAGGCAATCCAAGACGTAGCGTTCCCCTGATGTCGTAGACATAGCTCGTCGCGGAATGGGATAATGTATAGGTTGATCCGCTGGGGATTTTTTCATAAAACACGCCAAACTCTTTGGCTGTGGCAGCAGTTTCTTCGAGTGTTCCGTAAAGTGCGACAAATGACGGGTCAAACGTTTTCACGTAAGCGTTGAGCACGGCTGGTGTATCGCGTTCAGGATCCAGCGTAATAAAAATGACCTGAAGTCTGTCGCCATCCTTGCCCATCAGTTTTTTGATTTGTACTGCGCGAGCCAGAGCCGTCGGGCAAATCGCGGGGCACTGTGTAAATCCGAAGAACACCAAGGGGATCATCCCTCGATAACTCGAGAGCATTCTAACGTCGCCGTTAGTATCTTTTAATTTGAATGAGCGGCCAAGGATTTGATTGCTCAGATTTTTGCCGTGTTTGTACGTCAATTTTTCTCTGGTATCGCATCCAGTCAAGATGCTCAAGCTGAGTAACCCTATTCCTGCAACCACCTTGCGGCGAGTCATCAAAACGCTCATGAAATAATGCCTCTTGGTTCGCCCATCAATTCAGTCAACTGTAGGGACGCGTCACTTATAAAATACTGTCTGTTACCGAAATCGTTTTTATCGATAGATCTCGACTTAACGCTAAGTCAGGCGGGAACCATTGATCATCATTTGGGATATTCTTCTGACCTACGGGAGGTAGGGCGAAAAGTCTAACAATGCCAGCAGTCTTTCATAACCTGCGACATTGTGACGCATGCTGCGCGTTGAGCTTCATTTGAATGAGCTTGCCAAGCTTCCCGCGACATCCTGTCGCAGGTAGCTTTAAGGTGAGTAGCCCGAAGGTTCTTCCGTACGCAGATGAGCAAAAACCTAAAATCGTTAGCGAATGGGTTCCCACATTGCACTGAGTCTGTAAAAAGCAGGTGTGCCCGTCGGTCACTCTTGAGTAGCCCTCGCGCACCTGAAGGTAGCCCTCTCGTCTAGGCTATTCGTGTGCAACGGCTGGCGAGATGCGGGAGGGCGTCGAGTCGTGAGCCAGAGAGGTGCCCTAGTGTTGCCGTATGTCTAGCCATCTTTGCAGAAGTCACGCCGATAACCCTTTTGTCGAGTTAATCCTGTGTGAAGCCACCTAAATTCGCGTGCTAGACTCGTGGCCGTAAATCGTGGGTATCCTTGGCTGGTCGGCTTGATCGGCATCTCTCGATCTTCAAGCCCTCCATAATTTGGCACAAGAATCGCAGCCATGAAATCGTCCCTACTTAACCGCTCGCTCGTTGCTTGGACGCTGTATTTTTGCGTCTTATTCAACGTGTTCGCCTGCGGTTTGGGACATGGGCAGATGAGTGGGCTCACCCTCAATGGCATAGGTGGCGAGTTCTGCTCTACATCGGGTAATAGAATTCCTACCGAGAGTCCGGATTTTTCTGACCAATCACCCAGCGGTTGGGCCGGTAGTCTTGTCTGCCCAATCTGTTCTGCGGTTACGTTAAGCATCGTTTTTCTGTTGGGCCTGATCTGGCTCCTGCGAATCGTCCAAAAGCCACGCCCTGGTCGTGAGCTGCGCTGTAAGGCACCCCCTAGATACTCGTGGCCGTCGGCCAACCCTCGCGCTTCTCCCCTGATCTGACGTTCGTATGTGGCCGATTTGATCGTCGGCTGTCGCCTATTTTTCGTCGCCCGCTTATCGCCAGATTGTCGCTGTTGCGACCGCTGTCGGGCGTCGTCCAATTGTCTCGGGAAAGAAGGCTTATGGCTCGCGTTTTCGATTATCCGGATTGCAGATTCAGCACTGTCGAAGGAAGAACTTTTAGCTTTCCAGCTTCTGATAACCCGCCAGCGGCTATCAAATGGAGGCCGGCATGCGCGATTTAATTACCCCTTCCGGGGCCTCGCGGTTGGTCAGTAAGGCCTCGCCAACGAGCAAGGGTGGCGATTTCCTGTTGCCGTTTCCTGACTATCCCAGTAATGCACGCTGTTTTGTTCACCTGGACGCTCGTTTACTGCCTTACTGGCATACGCTGTTTGATGTTTGTCCAAGGTTGCTGAAGCTGGATCCTCCCGATGGCTTGAATATATTTCGAAGCTTTATGACGTGGGCTTACCGTAACCATCCACCGCTGAACTGGACTTATTACCTCAGTGTTTGTCGATGGTTACTGACGTCAACCTACCAGAAGCAAATAAATGAGGAGCACATCGACGCCTTCATGACTGCAGCGGCCGCCCGCTGGATAAGCACAGATGGTAGCCAGGCCAGGGGACTGGTGTTGGCTTGGGAAGGATCGCCGATGAGGGTGTTTGACTGGAAAATAGCTCCACGTTCAGGCGTAGGCTTTGACCCTGAACAAGAGGAATTTCCACCTACGCCTTGGGACTTCGCCTGGTGTCCTTTGACAGGGAAGGGCGGCGCCGGATTTCGCCGCTGGCTTCCCATTCCCTAGTCCAATCAAATACACAGTCGTCGAGGACTCGACGCGTACTAATGGGCATCGGGCATGCGACAACTTGTCACGTCTTGGCCTGGGCAGTTTTCGGATGTGGCGAGTCTTCACGTCGTTGGCCCATTCTTGGTTGAAACTGAAGAAAGGTGCGACATAACGTCGCAGGTGAGAGATTTTTTGCTGCTGTCATCATTCTGGTTTGTACTGATGTGTTTTCAGTCCTTCAGCCTTTTAATACCGGGTTAACCGCGCAGAACGACGTAGTTGATATGTGCATACAACCTTACTTTGGTGACGTCTCGCTTAATGAAAATCGCACGCACTGAACGCTCGCTCGTGGCATGGATTCTCTATGTATCCATCCTGTTCAGTGCTTTTTCCTGCGCGATCGGCCACGGTCAAATGGCTGGGTTGCAGCTCTCCAGCCTAGGGGGTGAATATTGCTCGCTTGATGGCAATTTTGGGGCTGATCTTGACGACTCGGGTCTAGCAACAACGACCTCCACCCCTGGCTCCAGTTGCGTACTGGTTAGTCTTTTCAGCGCACTAATTCTCGCCGCTTTTTTTGGTCTATGGGGACTACTCACAATCGACCAGGCGCGACCTTTCGCCAGGTTGTATCTCTCGCGCTCAAATCGTTACCGCTGGCCTCCAGCAAACCCTCGTGCATCCCCCTATGGGCTTCCGTTGCTCTGAAATTTATCGTCCAGGCTGGCTGCTTTGTAGACAGCCTGCGCACTAATCGAATGAAAAACTGGAAGCTCTCTATGTTTCGCATGACGACTCTGGCGCTGCTCGTTGGCAGCAGCGCACTTGCTTGGGCTCAAGATGATTCCTTGAAACTGGCCGACATTAAGATATCCACTTCTGCTGCCGAACCCGTGGAGGCGACCGCTCTCAACCTGGACGAGACCATCGAGAGCGGCTCGCGTCTAACGCTAAGTGCGCGCGAGAACCCCGCATCGGTCAGCGTGGCAGGCCGCCAGACCATGGAGCGTATCGGAGCGCGCAACTTTCAGGATGCTGCTAATGCGCTGCCTGGCGTGAATGCATCCGCACCACCTGGTTGGGGAGGTTATGTGGCCTATCGTGGATTCAATGGTGCGCAGATTGGTCAGTTGTTCAACGGCATTAATTTGCAATACGGAGCCGCTGCGCGTCCTGTCGGATCATGGATTTACGATCGAGTTGAGCTACTGGGCGGGCCATCTTCCTTTCTCAATGGCAGTGGTGCGGTGGGCGGTAGCCTGAATTTCATCACCAAGTTGGCCAGCCGTGACAAGGACAGTCTTGAGGGAAGGGTGAGTTACTCGCGCTACGACACTTGGGAGACCGCCATCGGCGTCAACCAGGCGCTCAACGAGGGGGAAGGAGCTCGCCATTATGCGCGTCTGGACTACAGTCGCACGCACACCAATGGTTATATCGATCGTCAGGAGAATGGAGCTGGCAATCTGGCGTTCTCCCTGCTGAGCGATATCAACGACCAGCTTTCCCACACACTCGCCATCGAGTATCTGGAGGAGCAGGAAGACAGCCCGTACTGGGGCTCGCCAGTGTTACAGCCACTGAGCGGCAAACTTCCTATTGATAAGCACAACCGTTTCAAAAACTATAACGTCGATGATGGGCGCTACGAGCAGAGAACTCGTTGGCTGCGGTCGATCACCGACTACCGTTTCGATGATGCTACCGGGGTTCGCAATACCTTCTATCACTATGACGGTCAGCGCGATTACCGCAATCTTGAGGTCTATCGCTTCAACGCGGGTAACAACGCCGTGGCTCGCTCTGCAGGCTATCGCCAGCGTCATGATCAGGAGGTGAACGGCAATCGTCTGGAGCTGACGCACGCGGGGGAGTTGTTTGGGATGGCCAGTGACTGGGCCTTTGGCATGGAATACAGCCGCAACAAACAGGTCAACTATCCGCTGTCCATCAATGGGTCTTTCGGCGTTGAGGTAGACCCGGGCAGTTTCGCTCCAGGTGCGTTTCTCAACATCCCCGGCATGGATGCCGCACGTACCAAGGGCCGCAGCACCTGGACGGATACCACGTCGACTTTTATGGAAAATCGCACGCGCCTGACGGATCGACTGGCATTGGTTACAGCACTTCGCTATGACCACATTGATTTCGAGATTGTCGACCACACGGCGCGCAGTTCACTTGATCGCCGCTGGGACGCCTTTACCGGCCGGGCAGGTCTGGTCTATGACGTGACCGATAGCGCCAGCCTCTACACCCAGTACAGCACCTCGGCCGAGCCGCCAGGCGGAACCCTGACCAGCGCAAGCATCGGCCAGGTCGGCGACTTCGATTTGAGCACCGGACGCCAGATTGAGGTGGGCAGCAAATTCGACTTCCTTGATGGCCGCGGATCTGCCACAGCAGCAGCCTATCGAATCGTGCGCAAGAACATTTCTGTACCCTCTTCCACACTGCAGAACACCACCGAGCAGGCAGGCCAGCAGACCTCTACGGGTATCGAGTTGGCGGCATCGTTCAAGATAACTCCCCAGTTGTTGGCTGCCGGTAATTTCGCCTGGGTGAGGGCCGAATACGACGAATTCAATGAGACCGTCGCCGGCGCGGTGCTTTCACGCAAGGGTAAGAACCCGGTGAACATTCCGGATCGCACGGCCAACCTCTGGCTGACGTACGATTTGGCACCGCAGTGGCAGGTCGGCGCTGATGCGCGCTACGTCTCTTCGGTCTACGCCAATACCGCCAACACTATGTGGGTGCCGTCCTACACGGTCTACGGATTGCTCCTCAGGCATGACCTCGATGCGCATACAGAGCTGAGTGCGCGTTTGCGTAACCTCACGGACGAGACCTATGCACGCTTCATTCATCAGACCAACACTCAGTATTACCTGGGTGAGCCGCGCAGCCTCGAAGTGGCTGTGCAGTGGAGATACTGATGATGCTCTTACAACGACGAACTGATTTACCAGTTCACTCATGCGCACTGCTGTCTTGCTTTTTCTTGCTCATGCCTCTGAGCCACTTGAGAGCTGCTGATGCAGTACACGGTTTGCCTGCGAAAATCGAGCTTGATCCGCTGGATATTGTTGGCAACAGGATCAATGTGCAGCCAGACCTGACGAGCGCGCGCGCGAAGCTTGAGAGCCGAGCTGCCAGCACCGCAGTTATCGATGCTCAAAGTTACCGTAACGGGCGAGCTACCACGGTAGTTGACGCCTTGGGCTTTGCGCCAGGTGTCTTGGCGCAGAGCCGTCACGGCGATGAGGCTCGTTTTTCCATTCGGGGCTCGGGCATTCAACGTGGCTTTTTGATGCGCGGCATTGAGCTTTACCAGGATGGCATCCCGCTGAATCACGCCGACGGCAGTGGTGACTTCCAGTCAATAGAGCCTCTGGCAGCGAAGTACATAGAGGTGTGGCGAGGCTCCAGCGGTCTGGAGTACGGCTCCAATGCACTTGGAGGCGCGGTAAACTTTGTCTCACCAACCGGGAGAGATAGTGGGCCTCTGCTACTGCGTACCCAGATTGGCACTTATGATCAACGCCGCAATCAATTGGCTGTTGCAGGAGCCGGTGATGTATTCGACGGTTTTCTGAGCATCACTGACAGCCATCAGGACGGTTACCGCCAGCAGTCCGCAACGGACTCCACGCGTTACTTCGGCAATATTGGTATGCGTATTTCTCAAGACCTGGAGGCGCGTCTGTTCCTGACCCACCTCGAAAGCATGATGGAAATGCCAGGGAGCATTAGCAAAACAGCGCTACGCAACGACCCCCGTTCCGCGGGTGCCAACTACGAGCGCCTTAATGCACACAACGACTACCGCCTTGATCGAGCAGCACTGACGCTGAGCTGGAATGCCTCTGATCAGACCGAAGTCGAAACGTCGTTTTATGTAGCGGATCGCAAACGAGATCATGCAATGACCTTTGCGGTTCTGCAGCAGGATTTGATCGACACTGGACTGAGCGTCAGGATGACCACGGAGTTCGGCCAGCCAGATCTGACACGCAAGCTGACATTGGGAGCTTCTTACTCGCGTCTTGAAGGCAATGAGGATCGCTTTACCAATCCTGACGGTAAACCAGGTGTCATGACCCGCCAGAGCGATCTGGACGCTAACGAGAGCACTTTTTATGGCCAGATTAAATATGGACTGAGCAGCTATTGGGCCGTCGAAGTGGGTGCGCAGGTTGTGCAGGCTGAGCGCAAAACTGCCTTTAAAGGATTGCCCGCAATCAGCTACGACGAACGCTACGAGGGCATGAGTCCGAAGATAGGCGTGCTGTTTGAACCAGATGACAACACCCAGTGGTTCATGAGTATGAGTCGCGGCTATGAAGCGCCTCCGTTTGGTGAAATCACGGTCAACACTCAGCCACTCGCTGAAGATCAGGAGTCGACTACATGGGAGTTCGGGTATCGCCACCGACGGGGTGACCTACAGCTGGATGCCGTGATTTACCGATCCTGGATCGACCGAGAATTGTTGGCACTGACCGATAGCCAGGGCAATTCACTCGGCACGGTAAACGCAGACAAGACAATTCATCAGGGCTTAGAGTTGTATGCCAATGTACCTCTGGCCGAGCAATGGTCGGTGCGTATGAACTACCTCTTCAACGACTTCAAGTTCGAGGGTGATTCGGTTTACGGCGATAACAAACTGGCAGGAATCCCTCGCCAGTTTATGCGCGCAGAACTGCGTTGGTCGCCGTCCTCTTGGCTTTACATCGCGCCCTCTGTCGAGTGGCTGCCAGGCAAGACATACATCGATCACGCCAACACCTTGTCAGCCAGTGGGTACAGCCTGTTTAACATGACTGTCGGTGGTGAGTTGGGCCGACATACCCGTTGGTTCGTCGAGGGGCGCAATCTTGCTGACCGCAACTACGCAGCGACAACAGCTGTTCAGGCCAATGTGCGGGGTGTGGACGGTGCTTATTACTTCTCAGGCGATGGCCGTAGCGTCTATCTAGGTTTGGAATGGCGTCTATAACTGCCGATCACTATGTCAGTGTCGGCAACATTATGACCTCCGCAGGCAGCGTCGCAATAATCGATTGCTGCCTGCTTCTGGTACACCCGCGGCCCGGTGCTGATGTGGCGAGTCGAACCGCGAAGAGGTTGGTGACGCCGCCGCATAGGCAATCCTCACAGCGCACTACATTGCATGTAGCCCAGCCGTTCAATTACGGTGATCTACTGCGCTACGGCCCGGTAACAATGCCAGTGCGACACCGCCCAGAACGACTGATGAGATCAACAAAAGATGCAGAGATATTGGCTCGTTCAAAATCAGCACGCCCGCGAGCGAAGCCATGATTGGTACGCTTAACTGAAGAGTGGCGGCTTGCTGTGAGCTGATGTGTTTGACGGTGCTGTACCAGAGCGCATAGCCACAACCTGATGCCAACACTCCAGATGCAAGCGCGTAAATCACTCCAGGAAGGCTCATGTGTAGGCCACTTCCGAACACGGTTGCTGGAACAAGTAAAAGCAACAGTGGGAAACACCTCGCAAAATTGCCGGCGGTTTCCGCGAGTGGATTCACCGCTGACTTTCCGAGCAGCGAATAGGCCCCCCATGCCCCCCCCGAAATTGTCATTATCACTGCGCTACCCAGAGGAGGGGAACTTGCGCTTGGCAGCAACAAGATAAGCAAACCGCACGTTGCTACTAACATGCCGATCACCACTTTCTTTTGAAATCGTTCACCTTGCGCCCAGGAAAAAATGAACATTGTGACCTGCACCGCGCCGAACAAAATCAGGGCCCCCATACCCGCACCGAGCTGGACGTAGGCTACAGAGAAGAGATAGGCGTAAACAAAAAGCGAAAGGCCTCCCTTCCAGCTTCCCCGGATAGCTGACTTCGGACTGCGAAGTCTGATCAACAGCAGTAGAAAAAAACCGCCACTGAGTAATCGGATCGCCGTGAATGATTCCGGATCTATTTGCCCTTCCATCAACGCCTGACGGCAAAAAATTGAATTTGCTGCGAAGGCCACCAAGCACAAAATCACTTGGAGTATCCAGCGTGGGCGGCTAGGGCGGTCTTGATTAGCATTTGTACTTATTATCATTGCCTGAAACCAAGTGGGTAGAAAATCTTTACCGCAATCGAGTCATTAAGATCGAAAGGGCCTCATCAGAATCGGCTAGGTCTGATATTTGTCCAGGTCAGGGCTTGCCCACAACATAGATTTTCTATGTCGTAAAGCGCTGCGATTGGCGCCTTGGTAGCAACACGAGATTTACGCCACGATTCCTATGAGTCGTCCACAGGTAGCCGTTATTGGGCGTTGGCACTTAGCTTCGAGCGTTCGCTTAAAACAGGCGAGCCCGTGGCGATTGCCGATGAGTTGGAGCTGAAAGACTCAAGGCGTGCCGGGAATCTGGGTTGTCCGCTGCAAGCTAAAGCTCGAGGAGGAATGACGAATAACGACTAGGCCTGAGATGTTGATTGGTCAGCTTCAAATAGCAACCAATTTCGGAAGGCTTTCACTTTAGCCAGTTCAGCGCACTCCGGGCGATAAACGATGTAGTAAGCCTGGGTCAAAGGGCAGTCCACGCCTTTGTCTGCAAACGGTCTCACCAGGCGACCCGCTGCCAAATCGTCCTTGACCATCACGCTTCGTGCGAGAGCCAGGCCTTGCCCGTCTATTGCCGCTTGTAGAACCGAAGCAGAGTTATTGATCCGCAGTCCATGGCTGGCATTGACGTGATTGAACCCAGAGGCGTCCAGCCACATTCGCCATGTTGGGTAATCGCGGTCATTGGCCATTGAGAGGTCATGGATTAGCGTAGAACCTTCCAAAGCCTTTGCTGTAAGTTTGCCCTTCTTCAGTCGTGCGTAGTCAGGGGCGCATACAGGGAACATGACTTCATCCATGAGATGCACGGCTGTGAGTCCTGGCCATTTCCCTGCACCGTATCTGACCCCCACATCGACACGCTCAACCTGGAAGTCTACGGATCGAGCGTTCGTGTCCAGTAGCACGTTCATATCTGGATAATCCTGTTGAAACTGCTCGATACGTGGCAGTAACCATTTTGATGCAAACGCGGGGCTTACCGTTACCGTGAGTCCTGCGTGCACGCTTGAATCCTTCAAGCGAGTCAGTCCGATAGACAGTCGATCAAACCCTTCTCGAATATCGGGCAGGGCAGTCCGTGCTACGTCCGTCAGCATCAGACGAGCAGTCCCGCTGCTTGCACGCGCAAACAAGGCAATACCCAGCCATGACTCCAGGTTCCGAACTTGCTGCCCGACGGCAGCCGGCGTCACGTTTAACTCTGCAGCGGCTGCTGAAAAGCTCTGATGTCGCGCTGCGGCCTCGAAGGCTCGTAATGCATTCAGGTAGGCGGGAGTAGTCATTGATAGTTTTTCTGTCTCATGAGCGAATTCTTCTGCGTCGTCAGGCAGAGCACTTTTCTTCAGGATGCATGCCAAGCCAGTCATCGCTACAGCGAATAGGCGAACTCAACATCATACGTCGTTCCTCATTCGAAACCCCACGTCGGAGATTAAAGCATGCAAAGTTTTTCTAACAAGGTCGCAATCGTAACCGGAGGCAGTTCAGGTATCGGTAAAGAAGTCGCGAAACGTCTCGTTCAGGCCGGGGCCTGCGTGGTCATCGGCGGCCGAGATGAGGTGAAACTTGCGCAAGCGGCGTTGGAAATCGATGCGTCAGGCCAAAAGATGCGCACTTACGCTGGCGATATTGCACAGCTAGCCACCGCAGAAGCTTTGGTTGATGCCGCAGTACACAACTTTGGTGGAGTCGATATCCTGATCAACAACGCAGGCATCTTCAATCCAAAGCCCTTTCTTGATGTGAGTCCGCAAGAGTACGACTCCTTCCTGAACATCATTCTGAAAGGCAAATTCTTCATGGCTCAAGCGGCAGCAAAAGCCATGCTGAAGCGTGGAGGAGGGGCCATCGTGCAAACAGGATCTCTCTGGGCAATCCAGGCTATCGGTGCCACTCCGTCCGCTGCTTACTCCGCAGCAAACGCTGGCGTGCATGCGCTGACACGTAATCTTGCACTGGAACTTGCTGGTTACAAAATACGCATTAACACTGTTGCACCTGCGGTGGTAGAGACGCCGGTTTACGGAACGTTCATGGATGCTGCACAGGCTGAAAAGGTGTTGAAGACCTTTAACGCGTTTCATCCACTCGGGCGCAATGGTCAGCCAGCAGACGTTGCCCAGGCTATTTTGTTCCTTGCCTCAGATGAGGCGTCTTGGATTACCGGGACGGTATTGCCGGTCGATGGAGGCGTCACTGCAGGGCGTCATTAATGACCTGGACAAGCTAGGATTTTAGTTAATCACGATTGGTGAATGAGGCATCACGGCCCACATCATTTTGTTTCGGGCGGGGTGTTAGGGGTACTGAAAACGTTAAGTCCTTGGTGTCTCTAGTGATAGAAACAGGGGCCCCGAAGGCCCCCTATAACTGAGCAATGTGCCTTTTACGCCGTCAGATACTCGTCCACCGACTTGACGGTGGCGTAACCGAACTCGAAGGCTGCCATCATCGTGGCATGTGCGTGAGCAGCAGGAACGTTTACACCACCAAATGTGAGATCCAGCGTGGCGCAGGCGTCATGCAGCACCGTAACGGGATAGCCCATGTCTACCGCCGCGCGCACTACGGCGTCTATGCACATGTGGCTCATTGCACCAATTACCACGAGTTCCTCGATGTCTGTGGCTTCCAACTGCTTCTTAAGATCCGTTCCCCGGAAGGCGTTGATGTGTGCTTTTACAATCACAGGCTCGTCACCCACGGGTGCAACAGCGGGCTGAATTTGCGCGCCGTTCGAGCCCTTGATGAAGATCGGAACGCCTTCATCATTGGACTCATGTCGTATGTGAAAAACCGGGGTACCTGTATCGCGCGAGTGGCTGATCACTCGTTCAGCATTCGCTACAGCATCTATGATTCCTTCTAACGGCAATTTACCGGTGGGCAGGTATTCATTTTGCAGATCAACTACTACAAGGCCACGTTTCATGAACGATCTCCGGTCTAATTATTCGAGCATAGGCATTGAGTGGTGAAGGCTCAGATCGGCAGGTAGAGAACCTGCTTTATTCCGAATCAAAAAGGCTTGAGTCAGAACTCCAGCGAAGCGCCATCTTCCGGAATATCTACCCGGCTCTCGATACCTTGCTTTTTGACGTATGTGCGTAGCTCTTCACGAGTAAGGGACATGTGGTTAATTGCGTCCATGTGCACTGCGACAATTTTCGCGTCCTTCGCAGCCTTTGAGGCGCGTAAAACGTCTTCCTCGCCCATGATGATCGATCCCTTATAGCCGGTCATCATTGCTTTCCCGGCATTCAGTACGATGACTTCGGGATGATATTTCTCAATGGTCTGATCAACCTCTTTTCGCCAGATTGTGTCGCCGGCGAGGTAGAGGGTCTTGTAGCCCGGCGCCTGAAAAACTACGCCCATTGCTTCGCCCAGAGGCTTCGCGAGAGCTGGAACGGCATACATCTCGTCGGTACCGTGCTGCCCACCGGTCTTGGTGATTTTGACGCCGCCGAATTCAGCTTCGTCAGTCAGCACGCGCACATTCTTGAAACCTTGGGAGCGAATCAATTTCGCATCGTCTTCATGCTGTGCAAACAGAGGGATGTCTTTGGGTAACGCTTTTTGAGCGGCATCATCCCAGTGATCGAGATGCGTATGCGTGACGATGACAGCGTCTACGCCAGAAATCACTTCTTCGGGCGACTCTGTCAGATCGACGAGGGGATTACGCAGGTTGCTGCGGTAAGTATTGTCAAATCCTGGGTAAGTACCTTTCTTGGACAGCATCGGGTCGATCAGAAAAGTTGTGTCGCCATAAGAGATTTTCACCGTTGCATTACGGATTTGCTGCAAACCGACTTTATGAGCTGCATCGGGAGTTTTGTGAGCGTCGGAACCTGCGAATGCCAACGGAGTGGCCGCAGCGCAAGCAATGCTCAGGGCGATGGGAAGTGTTTTGAGATTCATGGGCTTAGTCCTTTGAATAGGTTATGACCCCATTCTCATGCAACGGTATACAGGGTACCAGTGGCCTGAATGACATATTTCGATATAATCGGGCCATGTAATCAGCGCTGTTCACGAATGTGAGGCTTACCGATGAAATCCATCAGGGTTGCTGTTCTGGCTTTCGAAGGCGTGAGCCTGTTCCATCTCTCCGTGCCCGGAATGGTGCTGGGGACGGCTCAATCCGCTCCTGGCGAACCTCAATACGAGGTCAGCTACTTCACAGAGTCGCCAGGTATGGTCAGCAGCGACCAAGGCATCGGCCTAAAGGTCAGTCACGGTCTGGAGCTGATGGAGGTATCCGACGTGATTGTCATTCCGGCGTGGGGCGATCAATCGGTCGCTGCGTCTGCAGAACTTGTGAAAGCCTTGCAGCTCGCGAACACTCAGGAAAAACTCATCGTGGGCTTATGCCTGGGCGCGTTTGTGCTCGGGGCTGCGGGACTGCTTGACGGTAAAGAAGCCACCACTCACTGGGCAGCCCGCGACGAGTTCGCACGCCGTTTTCCTGAAGTTCGCTTCAGGCCCGAAGTGCTCTATGTCAGTGATGGCAACATCATGACCTCGGCGGGTACTGTGGCGGCAATCGATTGCTGCCTTCATCTGGTACGCCAGCGACTTGGCGCTGATATCGCGAATCGCACCGCGAAGATGCTGGTGACCCCGCCGCACAGGCAGGGAGGCCAAGCGCAATACGTGGAGCACGCGGTGCCGCAGCTATCCAGCGAGACGCACTTATCTGATGTACTAGCGTGGGCCCGGAAGAATCTGGCCAAAGATCTGACGCTCGACGTGCTGGCGGACAAGGCGAAAATGAGCAGGCGTACATTTACCCGGCGATTCAGAGACACCACTGGCAGTACCGTCTCGAAATGGTTGAACGCAGAGCGCGTCGTCAGAGCACAAGAGCTGTTGGAAACCACCGATTTGCCGATCGAATGTATTGCCGGCGAGGCAGGTTTCGGAACGCCTTTGTCGCTGAGGCAACAATTCGCTGTTCATCTCGGGACGTCGCCGTCTGAATACCGACGGGCGTTTTCTCGCGAAATGAACCCAGGCCGCAAGACGAGCGGCAGTACGCTCACCGCCAAAGAGTCGGCTCACTCTCCTGCATGAAATAGAGATCTCGAGTGGTCAGGCAGTATCATCTCTGACCACTGCGAGCAGCGCCTGCAGCGGATGCAAGATGGTTACTGCGTCCTGTCGCTTAACTTGGCTTCGGCAAGAATATCCGTCAGCCAATTACCGGCCTCAAGCGTTAAGCTTTTTCACAAGCGGTATTCATGACTGTTTGTAAATTACGCCAGAAGTGCCAGCGTTCTTTGCCTCATGCCCATAGGTGCCGGACATGCCACAGCATCCGCTGGCTTACACGCTTAGTTTTAACTCCATTCGCTCATAGACTTGCTGCCATAGGCCGACGATGCTGGGCTCATGTGTTTTTTCTGTGGAGTGGGGAAGGAATTGATAGGGATCGGCATCTTTCACAATTTGCGACTGTGGAAGCGTATTGGCGAGCCATTCCTGCGGCAGTAGTACGGTTGGAACCTCGTGACTGCCAATCGTCTTCGCATACTCCTGGCGATACACCAACGTCATCGCGGGATCGAGGCCCACCAGCGGTATTACGTACTCCTGAAGCTGGTGCAACGCTTCACCGTTGAAACGTGCGGCCTTTTCAAAAGCTTTGATGAAGCCTTGCACCTGAAGCGGTTTGCCATTGGGTGCAGAGGGTGCGATATAAACCTGATAGCCAGGCCTTGAGATCAGTTCGATCCAATCAATGAACGTGACTTATCGACACTTATCAGCCTGATGCGTAAAACAAAAGATAGGGTTGAGAAACTTTTTCTACTTAGATCTCAAGCAGGGTTACAAGCTCAAAGTCATTCGTAGGTGCAAACGCTCTGAGCACTCATTCTTGTGCTTCCTCGCCAGACCTAAAGCGTTCGCGATACTCGCCAGGCGTCACAGCATAGGTTTTCATAAAACTACGTATCAAGGTCGCTTCATTAGATAGGCCGCATTTTCGGGCAATTGTTTTGAGTGGCGTACGTGACGTTAGCAGCATATGACAAACGGCTTCCAAGCGGATTTTTTCGACCATTTTGCTAGGTGTAAACCCACTGTCCTCACGATATTTTCGAGCAAATGTTCGCTCACTCATATTCATGAAGTTTGCTAGTGAAGATACCGATAGATCGCCACTAATATTAGTGTTGATCCATGCGTGAAGGTCGGAGAAATTGCTGCTCTTTGACTGTAGGGTTAGTGTTGAACTGAACTGATTCTGATCGCCGGAACGCTTCAGAAAGACAACCAGATGTCGTGCAACCTCTAGTGCAGTAGCATACCCCAGGTCTGCCTCGATAATTGCAAGAGCTAAATCGATTCCTGAGGTGACGCCAGCAGATGTCCATATATCTCCATCGTTAATAAATATAGGCCCGCGCTTCACCTTGATAGATGGGAATTCAATTTCCAGCCTATCGTAGGCCGACCAGTGTGTTGTGACATTTCGTCCGTCTAATCTTCCGGCAGTCGCCAGTGCAAAGACCCCTGTGCAAACTGAAACTAAGCGAGATGCTTTTTCACAATGCCCTACAAAACTTCTAAAGAAATCTGGATGTTCACAAAAGTTGTGAATTCCAGGCCCGCCCGGCACGATCAGCGTGTGCGGTGCTGGTGTATCTATGCCCAAGACTTCGGCGCTGAACGAGAAACTAGGAAATATCTCCGTAGTTGGATCTAACGACAGAATGGATAATGAATATGGTGCATGATCAGCTTGCGCAAAATGGTTGGCAGCAATGAAAACGTCTAAAGGGCCGGCTAAGTCAAGCAGGCTGACTTCAGGATAGGTAACGAACTGAATACATTTGGCAGGCATCTGCGATCGACCCTCGTCTAGAGACTACTATGCGGATTTGTGAATCTTGGCAGGAATCGGCAACGTTTTGGCATTTTTTTTACCAATTTTCGTTTATTTTAGCCTCTTGAGAGTTATGCAGGTTGGATCGATGGTAACTGAGGTTTTAGTAATATTTCGGTTTGTCTATATTTAATTTAGCAGTTTACCTAAATTTATAAATTCTTTTCAGCTGGGAGGTTTAATTTATGCCGAGTCTTATGAGAACAGCTATGGGATTCGAGATTAAGATGGATGATGATTTTCAGAACAGGATATCTCACGTTCTTGAATTGTTAGAAAGCGATTCTGTGGGTAATGCAACATGCGAGTTAAAAAAAGGTTCCGAATCAGATGGCTGGGTAGTAGAGTGTTTATGGCATGATCAAAATGCTATGCATGCTCATTTCGTGTCGAGTCACCTGCAAGATTTGATAGCCCTCCTTGCTTTGCGATCCCGTATAATTAAATTCGAGTGTGGAATTTTATTGATCTAATTTCCAATGGTGCTGGGGTTTTATCAGGTTATTTCCTCTTTCGATGAACAGGTATGGAAAGCAGGGCACGTTAAAACATTGACGGCTGAGGCCCAGTAGGCCTCAGCCGACTACCTATTAGAACTCCACAGTCACTCCAGTATAAAGTGCACGACCATCACCTGGCGAATGCAGGGATGCCTGCGCGCCATCCGGGTCGTACCAGACATATTCATAGTATCGATTCGTGAGATTCTTCAGCTGCAAGTCAACACTCACTGATTGAGTCACCTTGTAGGTTGCGCCAAGGTTCATTAGCACGTAACCGCCGTAAGTCCCCTTCGTATTTTCCCGCTCCAGATAATAATTAGTCTGACCGTTCATCCACGCGGTCAGCTGTAATGCAGGTGTCGCGTCATAGCTGATGCCAGCGTTGTACAAGTGATGCGGGATGTGGTCGATTTCCTGACCTTTGCTGTTAGGCAACGTGGCACTTGGCTGGAGTATTTTCGAATACTGCCAGGAGTAACCCATCCAGATATTGGTGCGTTCATTCGGATACAGGTTCATCTGTAAGTCGTAACCCCAGCGACGTGTTTCACCGACATTATCGGATTCGCCGCTCGGGTCGTTCAGCCGGCGACTGACTTCCCCAGAGGCCTTTTGCTGCCAATAGGCGACGCGTCCATCCACCCAGTCAACCGGCGTGAATTTGATGCCTGTTTCCCATCCCTCGTTGATCGAAGGTGCTAGGTCAGTATCTCTGGGCGGAATCTTGTAAGCCGCCGCCCCGCTGCCCACCTGGAAGGTACGCCCCCAGTTCGCGTAGAAGCTGGCAACTTCCCACGGAGAATAGACAACGCTAATCTTCGGCTGCTTGATCAGTCCGTAGTCGTTGATGTCGAAATTTGTGCCGGTCGTTTCATTAGTGAAATCGCCCTGGATCTTGTCGACCCGGTAGGCGGGTACGATCTTCAGAGATTCGAAAGGTTTTATCTCTGCTTGGGCATAAGCGCCGTAGGTGTCGAAGTCGAACTGCTGGTCGCGGGTTGTAGCTAGACGCTTACGGTCTCTGGTGCGATATCGCTCACTTTTGTTTTGCTGCTGCTGTACGTCCGCGCCACCTTCCAACGCGAAGTCGTATAGCCATTTGACTTCCGGTCGCCAGGTCAGGGAGGTGAGGGCGCCATATTGCGTCTCATAAGCGTCGCGTTCCTGTTGTGCGCTGGTGCTCCAGTATTGTGTCCAGCGCCTGTCATCGAAGGTGTTGACGTAGGTCTTCGCTGACCAAGCAAGCGTATCAGCCAAGTCTGTATCGAAATGCAGACTGACCTGATTCATACGACGAGTACCCTTGTCCGTCGCGTTGAAGCTGTTGGTCATTTCCGGGTGATGACGTGCATCATCTTCACTCAGATAGCCTGGCTCCTGAGCCTCGGTTTCGTAGTGACGAGCGATCAGTCCAATACGGTAACTGTCATCGTCCGGCGTATAGAACCATTTGCCCGACATCGAAAACTTATCTGCTTCAGCGTGATCTCTGTAGCCATCAGATTTTTGATAGGCGAAGAAATAGTTTTGCGTCCAGTTGCTGCCCTCAATGCCATTGGCAAGTTGGGCCTCGTGGGTATTGAAGCTGCCATAGCGCAGCCGCGCCTTGTTGTAGTCGCCCCCCGTGCGAGTCAGCATGTTCACGTTGCCGGCAATATTGTTCAGGCCATAGCGCGCATCGCTGGTGCCGCGCACCACCTCAATGCTGTCCAACTCCATGGGGAAAATCATGTCCATGTACGGCATATTGCCGTCATTGCTGTTGCTTGGGATGCCATCAATCAGCAATTTTACTGCGTTCACTTCACCTTCGCCGTTGAAGCCTCGGAAGGAGATTTTGCCTGACGTGGTGCCTTGGTTGAACTCAGTCAGCATTACCCCCGGAGCGCGGCGGAACAGCTCCCAACTGTAATTGACTGGCATCTTTTCGAGGATTTCCGCGCCCAAAATATCCACCGAGCTGAGTACGCTGCGGGTAGCCAAAGGGCCACTGGCGGAGCCTTGAACGCTTACGGCGCCCAAGGTGAGCGTCGAGCTTCCGGGCTCGCCGGCTTCAGCCTGTGCCAAGGACAGCGGGCTGGATACCAGTACGCCTATCGACAATACAGGCCACATAGAACGGGACACAGATAAACGCTTTGCAGAGCGCAAAGAAAATGGAGCAGGCATGGCACGCACTTCCTGATCATCAAGAAACTTCAAGGGCGTTCAGCAACCGTTGCAGATCGCTGAAAGAATTTAAAGCGAGCAACACCGCACGCAGTGGGCGGTGTCGTGATCAGGCAAAAGGGGAGGCGCGTGGACTCAGGCTGGGCCAGCGGATTCTTGGGTGCAGCGTTGGCAGTTCAGGATCTTCAAGGACAACGCCGGGTGTGTACTGCGGCAAGAAATGGCGGTAGTAATCCGAGGGCAGGGCTGCCAGCCCGGCATGGCCGCAACAGCAGTCCGCATGGTGCATGGCGTGTTCGGGTTCGGATTGAGGTATCTGAAGCGCCTCGATCGCCTGGCGAAACTCAGCTGAGACGACGCTCGAGTTTCCCCCGGAACAAAATCCGCCCCACAGCATGAGATTTACATCGGGCGCTTGCATCGCACGGCTGAGCGGCATGGCCAGAATGTTCAGCAAGATCGCCAGGCAGGCAATCCAGGGTCGGATACGTCTCAACGAACTCATGAATGAAATCGCTGCAAAGGGGAGGCTATTTAGCGCTCTTTAACACGCGATGTACATTTTACAAGGGTGCGCCATTTCGCCGCAGGTACATTGAGCAGGAGCAGAAGGGGTTTCATCCAAACACCACGCATGTCCAGACTGGTAAGCTCGCCCATCAATTCGATGGATGAATGGCTATGTCGCTACGCGCACTTCGAACACTGCTCGCTATTTCCCAGCACGGCTCTTTCGTCAGAGCAGCGGATGCCGTGCACCTCACCCAGTCAGCAGTCAGCCTTCATGTTCGGGCGTTGGAGGAGGATTTCAACGCACTTCTGTTTGATCGTTCAAGGCGGCTGGCGGTGCTCACGGATGCAGGTCATATCGCAGTAGAGCGCGCACGAGAAATCCTATCCCTATACGACGGCATCTCATCCGAGATTGGTGGCGACAGTGAGCTGCGCGGCAGGCTTAGAATCGGCGCCATTCAGACAGCGCTGGCCGGCGTCCTGCCCCATGCGCTATCAGCACTGCGTACCGATCATCCCCACCTGCGAATCACGGTTGGTTCGGGCATGTCCGCAGAGCTGGCTACGCGCGTTGAAGCGGGCGAGCTTGACGTTGCGATCACAACGGAGCCGGTCAAACCGCACCCATATGGTCTGACGAGCACGGCGCTTTACGAGGAGGGATTCTGGATTATCGCGCCGGTGTCACTTGCTCTTCAAGACCTGCAGTTGCTGCTCAAAAGCCAGCCGTTCATTAGGTTCGACCGCCGCGCCTGGGCAGGTCGAACCATTGAGCGCGAGCTACGCGCTATGAAGCTGCGCGTGCAGACTAGCATGGAGCTAGATAGTCAAGATGCAATAATAAAGATGGTTTCGAATGGACTTGGCATCTCCATTATTCCGCTTGCTCAGCATCAAGTCGAAAGCCTAACGACACTGACCATCGCGCAGTTCGGCACGCCGCAAAAAACCAGGCGCGTCGTGTTGCTGGAGCGTGAAGACCGTCCACTTGGACGGTTGGCTTCAGCACTGGCGAACGCCGTGAAGGCGCATCTGCCAAAAACTGACCTATGAGAAAAACTTGTTGATTTCTGAATTTTAAGTCGTTTTTATTTTAGAGTCGAACTTCTTATCGTGGTGCCTATCTTGATGATTCGCTGAGGGGCACCATGATCATTTCATCTACCGACACCACTTCGTTGCGGTCTCCTATCTTAATCATGGCTGAGCGCGCCGCGCTGATACGCGCTCAGGGCAGGGATGTCATCGACCTGACATTGGGAGAGCCGGATTTCAACGCGCCGCCCCACGTGCTTGAGGCTGCGCACGCCGCGCTTGAAGGTCGCCTTACTTACTCACCTTCGAACGGTATCGAACCGCTTCGTTACGCGATCCGTATGCGCATGAAAGCCATTCGAAACCTGGATTACTCAGACGATCAGGTGGCAGTCGGCTGTGGCGCGAAGCAGATCATTTACAACGCTTTCCAAGCGACATTAAAACAGGGGGATGAGGTCATCGTTCCTGCGCCCTATTGGGCAAGCTATCCCACCATGATCAAAATGTGTGGCGCGCGACCTTTGATGGTGCCTACTACCCTGGAAGCCGGTTATTGCCTCACCGCAGAGGCTTTGGATGCAGCGCTTCGTGTGGCAAGGTCGCCCAAATGGGTCATCTTGAACGCGCCCGGTAATCCTTCAGGATCGCTCTACTCAAGCCAGCAACTGTCAGACATCGCTGAAGTCCTGCGCCGATACCCAGGAGTGATGGTGCTTTCAGATGACATCTATTCAGAAATTCGTTACACGGATGATGTATATCAGACCTTGGCGGCGGTGGCACCTGATTTGACTCACCGTATTTTGATCGTAGATGGCGTGTCCAAAGTCTACGCAATGACCGGCTGGCGGGTAGGATGGGGATGTGGGCCAACGCCATTGATCACGGCCATCAATTCGGTTCAGTCACAGAACTGTACTCAGACCAGCACTCTGAGCCAAGTGGCGGCGGTGGCTGCGTTGACTGGGCCTCAGACACTGGTGAAAGAGCGAAATGCTATTTATCGCCAGCGGCGTGATGCCGCTCTGAATGTCTTCGAGGCCTGCGAAGCGATTGATGTCGCGTGTCCGGAGGGTGCGTTTTACCTGCTACCTCGGATCAGAACGATCAAAGATGATCAGGCTTTCGCACTAACCCTACTCGAAGTAGGCGTAGCTACCGTTCCAGGTAGCGCATTCGGTATGCCGGGGCATCTCAGGCTTTCATTCGCCCTTGATGAGTCAGTTCTGATTGAGGGCTGTGAACGGCTGGTTCAGAAAATCAAGGCAAGCGCATGACGCTCTCTTTGCTGACAGCTTTGTTGCCTATCGCATTATTGATCGTGTTAGGCGCATGGCTCAAACGTAGTCAATTCTTGGCAGATAACTTTTGGGCGCAGGCAGAGCGCTTGGCATATTACGTACTGCTTCCCTCTCTTTTTTTTCACGGGCTGGCTACAGCTAAGCTTGATGGGGTGCCCTTTCAAGGCATGGTCTCTGTGCTCATCGTATCGACTGTTGTGGTATCGCTGATGTTAGTAAGCGCGCGAGCGCTCATCACCACAAACGATGCGGCATTCACCTCCATATTCCAGGGTGGTATACGTTTCAACAATTACGTGGGCGTGTCGATAGCGGCGGGATTATTCGGTGTTCAGGGCATTGCCCTGGCAGCCGTTGCGAACGCGGCGATAGTGCCCACAGTGAATATCCTGTGCGTGTTGGTCTTTGCGAAGTACGGGGCGGGTGGCAGGATGCCATTGAGCAAAGTCCTTAAGCAATTGGCTCTGAATCCGCTGTTGCTGTCGTGCTTGGCTGGTGGGTTGATCCAAGTGACAGGTTTGGGACTGCCCATCGGTGTTGAGCCAGTGCTCAAAGCGTTGGGCCAAGCGTCACTCCCTCTAGGTTTACTCTGCGTGGGCGCCGCGCTGGAGTTCGGGAGCATGAGGCAGTGGCTGCGCCCAGTTGGCTATTCGTCACTGGTGAAGTTTTTAGTCATGCCACTGGTCACGCTTGGAGCTTGCCATTTGTTCGGGCTGGAAGGAAAAGCTGCCATCGCAGCACTGCTGTTTCAGGCGCTCCCCACTGCTTCATCGTCCTACATCATGGCGCGGCAGCTAGGTGGAGATGCACCGCTTATGGCCGGAATCATTGCTTGTCAGACCCTGCTGGCGGGAGTGGCCCTTCCCATCGTTATCCTTGCGGTGACCCAGTGGGTTTGAGCCTCATATCCACGTGGTACCGTCCAAAGCACATTCATTCCCATTTGAGTTTCATTGCGAAATCTTTTACAAACGGAGGGCGCAGGTTGCTAGGCCGAATGTGGGAGTATGGACGCCCGAAGGGCCAAGCCAATGGCTTTCCCCTTGGCTTGGTTTACGACAGCCGTCCCCGCGAGGGGTCTGCACAAACACTCAAGTCGTCATCTTTAAGGACGGCATGGCCACAAGACTTGCCTACCTGCAATTACCTGCCTTTCTAAATCCGGCAGCTTCCGCTTCTGACTCTGACCCGAAAGTGATCTGATTCTTCGTTGCTACTTTGTCATAGCTCGGGCACCCACTCGGTAGGTGATACACATGGCTATTCCTGTTGCCAATAATCACTCCTGTCGAAGCGGTACTGATGACCTCAGGGGCGGACGCTGACTTCGCTACCCTCTGCGGTATCGGATTCACGATCCCATCACCAGCCGGTTTGTACCCCGGCGTCCAGGAGCGCTGCCCGGTCACGAATGGATTTTCATGCCCCATGATGGCTGCAATCCGTTTGTTTCGCTCGGCCTCCCAGGGTGTCACTGGAAACTGTTTGTCCCATGCCATAAGCAGCTGTTGTTGCTGACGCGACATACTGAGCTGGTACCGGTCGAACATGTAGAAGGTCGTTCGAGCGACAAGACCTTTCACTTCATCACGGGGCTCTGCAGCACGCTGATCGAAGTCAACCTTGGTCTTGCACTGACCGTATTGAGGTGCCACACCCGAAGCCATTCCGTAGTTAAAATTGCTCCGGTCTCCGTTGACCTCCCCAACTGACGGATACAGGTTGAACAGATCAGCTTCCATCGCCCGGAAGACGGGATCGTCATCCACACAATGCTCCCTTCCACCGCTCTGCCAGCATTGCCGTTGATGACCAAACGTCCAGGCCGGAACAATGTGCTCCCACTCAGTGCGCTCTGCGCGAGCCTCCTGTTTTCTCGTCTTGAGTCCACAGGATTCCGCGTCAATGCGACCTCCCGACTTACCGACCCACGTCCACTTGCAGCCACAGTAAAGCTCGCCCATAGCGCTGTCGGCCTGGTCGAGGTAGACCTTTTGTTTCGCAACGATCTTGGCTTCGGTGAAGGTGGCGGGAGGGGTAGCAAAGGCTTGAATGTTGAACGAAAGGAGGATGGCTAGAACGGTAAATAGGTTTTTCATGGGAACGGCAATGATTGGATGAGCGCACATTGTACTGACGTCCGTCAGGGATGCCGAACGCTTGTTGCTATGGTCATGTACAAGCTCGGTTGTGGCTACGCAGCTGACTAGGACGGGATATTTTAGGAGGCATGGTACGGTAGCTACTCAACCGCAGGGCTGCACCGTTGGCATCAGTTGTGTATCGCCCAATGGCGCGTCCAACATATTCGCCGATTGTACCAATCTGATTGGCAAGAGCTCCTCACACGGTCGTGATTTGGCTGACCATGAGGCGATAGCGCTGGCATTGCTCAAGGAGGTGAACGTCGTCGCCGGTGTTCAAGGCAGAGACGTTTGGTCTAGGTGAGCTAACCTTGTAAGGCTAGACCGCTCCGCAGAACCTAGTAGCCTGTCACCTGACCGCAACGATCGCCTCGACCTCCTTCAATCTTCGTACTACAGCAAAAAAAATTTGACAACGGGTTAAGAAAATAAGACCATTTATGCGAACGATAAGCGTTCTCAAAAAAAGGAATTTTTAATATGAAGCAACTTCTTGGTGTAGCAGCAGCCGTCCTTTTGGCATCTCCCGTCGTACAAGCCTCCGTCTCACACGCTGAGCCAGCTTCTAGGCTGACTACTACAGATGTCAAAACAACTCCCCATCAACTTACCGTGGCTGCCTTCAATTACAGTCAGTGTAACGGCAATCTCGCCAAACTTTTGCCACGCTGCAATAACTAACTATCAAGTAAACTAGGAGGGTAACCTCCTAGCTTTAATTAGGGAAAAATTGACATGGAAGACTTGGTTTACTACAGGGAAGGTTTGCCTGCTGGTATCATAGCCCCTTCAACTATTTTCGCTCGTGATGCTGGCGATACACTCATCAACGGCCCTGCTGGGATTACCTGCGCTACGGTCTCAACCGATGAGGATTTCCACAATGTATTGGCCAAAGCGGGAGCTCTCATTCCAGGTTCAGCGGAAGAAGTCGAGACAGTCGTGCAGATGCTCAAGGAACCTACAACGAGCCGGACTGTAAGTTATATGCTCTGTTCGGCTAAAAGCTGCGACGCCATTATCAAAGATTTGAAGCAGTTGCAGGAGTTGACGGTAATGATCGTGGGTTGTGGTGGTATTGGTAGCTCGATATGCATGCTACTGGCTGGCGCAGGAGTGAGAAATTTTTACTTAGTCGATTCAGACATTATTGAAAAAAGCAATTTGAATAGGCAATTCTTTTGGGTGCTGAAAGATGTTGGAGAGAAGAAAATCCATACTCTCAAAAAGGCACTCGAGGCTCGCTTTGAAAATTTGAATGTCAGATGTTTCGACCAAACTATGGGGATAGCAAGTTTGTGCGAAATTGCTGCTGACGGCGTAAACGCTGTTGCCTTGACTGCAGACAACCCTTCTAGTTTGGCGAGAGATGCGTGGGAAATCGCTGAACACTGCGAAGTCCCAGTAGTTTCAGGCGGATATATGCATCATCTTTGCTCATTATTTCGGTTTATACCGGGCGATTGCGAAGCTGTAAGGGCAGCGTCAGAGTTGATCGGCAAAGAGAGATGGTCATCTCTACCGAGCGCAATAATGCCAAGCTACGGCCCAATGAATCTATCCTTGGCGGCAGATCTTAGTACAAGTTTAATTTCATCAGTCGCGATTCATACTTTCGGAAACCCTAAAACGCTTGTCAAGCGATGGGACTCGAGAGTCGTGCAATGTGGGTAGTTAAAGGAGAGCAGTCTTGAGCAACGAAGGATGTATTTTTTGCAAGATCGTTGAAGGTGATTCACCTTCTCATGTGATCTGGGAAGACATCAACCACATCGCATTCCTATCTATTTTTCCAAATACGCTTGGCGCAACAGTTGTCATTCCCAAACTACACCGAACAAGTTATATATTCGATCAGAGTGAAGATGTCTTAACTAGCTTGGTGGTTGCTGCAAAAAAAGTTGCGTGCCTTCTCGACTTAGCGCTAGAGGGAGTGGGTAGGACGGCAATGATCTTTGAGGGTTATGGTGTTGATCATTTGCATGCAAAGCTGTTTCCTATGCACGGTACGGGGAGTCATAGCGATTTTAAAAAAATATCGTCTAATGTGAACAAGTTTTTTGATAGTTATGAAGGGTACGTCTCTTCTCATGATTATAAAAGGGCAGATGACGATCAGCTTTCACGATTGGCCGAAGAGATTCGTGCTTGCGCCACTCGGGATTTGCGCAAAAGTTAGTTCTGTATGTGCTAAAATTACGTAACCGCCTACAACCTTGATGCTATCTAGCTGCTGCCTAATAGGCTATTATCAGTGAGGAGAATTGAAATATTCATTAAGTCATTGTCAGCAGTATTTCTTGCATGCCTATTAATAGCCAGCGCAGATGCAACCAGCCGTTGCGGAACAAGATTGGTAAACACTGGCGATACACTTGATTACGTTCTTCAGTCTTGCGGTAAACCGCTTGCTCAAGCCAGCAACGGCCCAGTGATACGCAACAACGGTGTGCCACGTAAGGGCTCGCAAAAAACTGACGTAATCGTCTATGGGCCGAATGGCGGTGCTTATCAATACATGCTATTCATCAACGATGAATTGATCAGAGTAGATGTGCGTCGAGAAGCGCCCAATGGGAACGTTCTCAAGTGGTAGGCCGCAACCGGTTGGACGCCCTCAACTAAATGGTACGTATCAATTAGCCGGTAAAAATGCCGGCTTTGTCTGCCTGTGTCTAGAAACTTTGCCACAGTCGCTCGAACAGCTTTTAGAATCTTTGCGTGCGATTCGCAGCCGACCCAGTGGTACATCCATAACCAGACCTTAAGTACGCCTCACTGTAGATAGCGTAATATTGGGTCGTTGCGCCTATGCTGTAGCAATAGCGACAGGACATTCTGCCCGCTGCCCATGGGCCTCTATTGGGTACACAATCGTGTCGAGCCTGCATCATTGCGGCGGCGTAATCAACGCTATGATCCATACCAGATTATCAGCGAGGAGAGCCTTATGGATACGCTAGAAACACTTGGAAGCACTGAGTTCGCGATGACCCGCGCCTTAATCCGAATAGACTCGATCAGCTCAGCAGGAACGGTTGCTGACGTAATCTTTCGTTTCGCCTCTGCAGTCGGCTACGTCAACGCATGCGCGGACATCAAAGCTATCAACGAGAGCGCTTGGGCAAGGCTGCTTGATCTTGCTGACAAAGCCTACGATGCTCATCCCCTAGCCACTGGCCGGTCTGATGACTTCCAGGTATGAGCACGGACGGCCCCAGGGAATGACGATGAAGCTGTTCTTGGATTGCGAATTCACTCAGCTTAACCAAAGCACAACGCTGATCTCATTGGCACTGGTACCCAACTGATGACGTTCGTTTGATGACAAAGGCCGCTGTTGAAGCGGTAGGCCATGTGTTCCGGGAGGGCTTCAAGTACAGCAAAGCGGAGGTGCTGCTGCTTGGCCTGTGCCAGCAAGGCGAGTACACCGATAACCTGTTTGCCGCTTCGCAGCCGTTGGCAACTGAGCGGGTCATGGGCGTACTTGATGCTCTTAATGGCGGCTGGGGGCGAGGGACGGTGAGGTTGGCCAGCGTGCCGGTGGATCCGGACTGGGGGATGCGTCGGGAGATGATGAGCCATAGCGTTACCACTCGAGTAGATCAGCTTTGGACGGTGTGCTGTCATTGAATTTCAAGGGCGTTCTGCGATCAGTGCCCCCCCGGTGCGGCGCCTTTTTCATAGACCTTGATCTGCGAACGACCGGCTCGCTTCGCCCGGTACAAAGCTTCATCAGCGTGGCGTCAAAGGGAATGAACGTCCTTCTCGCGTCTGGATAGAATGCGATGCCGAGGTATGAAGACGTATGGATTATTCGCCCATTTGACTCCAGAACTGGCTCAGTGACTCGCACAGCCTTACAGCAATCGCTATCGCTCGCTCGCGATTCGTATCCACCAGAAACGCCACGAACTCGCCCCCATCGATACGCCTGAATAGATCGTGGCATCTAAGGTGAACAAGCCCTCGTAAGACAGGACACCGTTCTCCCCTTAAGATGAGGGATCGGCAAACGGCAAGCTATCTGATAAGGAAGTCCTGTTGTAGTGGCCTAATGAAACCGGACACCCATTTAGGCGAGAATGCTCGCCACACAGAGGTGTTCGATGAGCAGA
>NZ_JACYUJ010000014.1:0-21655 GCF_014841695.1 Pseudomonas sp. CFBP 8771
TCTGCTCATCGAACACCTCTGTGTGGCGAGCATTCTCGCCTAAATGGGTGTCCGGTTTCATTAGGCCACTACAAACAGTAGCTATGCATGTTCCGGTAGCGACTATGACAGGATGATCTTTCCAGCTCATTGTGCCTCCTTCAGTGAGGGCTGTGAGACGGCGCGATTAGACAGATGTGGTTTATTAAAGTGCGCAGCGACTTGGTTTAAAAAATCCTGTTATCCCCTCTGATCCACTCGACTCCAGATTGGAGGTGAGAGTTGTTGCGTAGGATCTGCTCCACTTTTTTGGAGACCATGACACCTTCAGGATGGAAGAGTTTTGCGCGATTGAAATCAAAAATGAAGTCGATCTTATGTTTGATCTCTATTCTATATTCTTCTCGAGCCCTGTTTTGGATGGTTTTTCGAAATTCGCCAACAAATCCATGGAGTAGTTCTAGTTGATGTGTGAATTTGTCATTGCTGTTGATTTCAACATCCATGAAAAAACCATAGCTCTCATAATCTGAGGTGCATACTGCAGTATCGGTCGCACTCAGCCCCCAGAATAGCCCATCGGCTGCCATACTGCTCCAGTGAAGACCGTAAAATGCTCTGGGAAGAGATGCTCCAGCAAACTTCTGATAATTAGGTATCTGCAGGATGTTCTCGAAGTGAGACTCTAGATATATAGTTGCCGGAATGGTTTTTTGATCGTTGTATTTCTCAAGCTTGTGGTTTTTTCTTAGGTCTAGGCATAGGCTGGTTCTGCCTTCCCCAAAAGGCTTAATAGAATTCGACAGTATCTCTCGTTGCGCGTGGGTGAAATTATTGGATAGCTCATCTACTATGTCAGCATCTGCCTTTGCGAGGGCTCCTGTCACCTTGACAATCTTGTTCAACTCCGAATACAGACTCTCGTGAGAGATGACGAGCAAGGGCTTTTGAGTTCTGTCGATAATTTCTGGTTTTAATTCGTCGCCAGAGAGTCTTTCTAATAAAAAAGTGGATAGATCTGGAGGGTATAAAAAATATATGTAGTTTAATTTTCCCTCAATCTCGATCGGGGGGATGGTTTGGATAGGGTACTGGCCGGCAAAGGTCATCATTCCAAGTTCAATTTTCATGGTAGAAGCCTGCCAAGTCGGTGAGGCTTTGGTACTTGTCATTTTTAAAATGGTGTCTGAATCGAATCTTGGTCGTGATGACATTACGTAAGGTGAAATTAATCCTTCGATCGTGACTAGACTACCAATTCCGGTTACTCCACTGTAATAATCCTCGACCGCCCGATCCAGTGTTACGACACTGGACTGACGATAATGCTTCACGGGGAGGATTATGGCGTTGGCATATTTTTTAATGGACATCAGCAAAGACATCCCTTTTTCAAACAGTTCTACTGCTTCTATAGCGTCCATTCCCTGTTCCATTCTACGCTTTCAATGGCTGAGTTTTAAAGATTGACACTGATGACTGCAACGATAGTTTTTTGCCTCTGTGCTTCAAGGCTAAAACACTCGTTTCACTAAAAGGTGTCGTGGGCAGTGATATTAGCCAATCCAAGTATTGAAAGCAAAATGTATCTAAGGCATTCACTGGGTAATCTCATACGGCTTCACGTGGGAGACTGAAATGAAGCCCAGCCCCTTTGATGGACTAGACACTGACAGCTTTTTCTTGCGATACGAGTAGAGTCAATCACCGATGGATGAGTGCGTCTCCTTCGGGAATCGGCATGACATCAGATTTCACTGAAGAAGCAATGCGCCAAGCGCTTTTCGGTACGCCCGCGCTCGCTCCGCAGATCACCGCTCTACTACCCACAGAGCCCGTCCCTGAGATCATGTTCGTGAAGCCAAGGGCGCTGGCAGCCGAGAAGAAAATGGCCAAGGCATTCACTCCGCGACTGCGAGTAGCGCTCCGGGTGGGCAATGTGTTTGAAGGCAAAACGTTTGAGCTGATTCATGAGGCCGACACGCTCAGCAAGCTCTTGGCAGAGCAGGATGCTGTCAAAGCCGCCAAGAAAAAATACCGGTATGTCGAGATAGTGTTGGTCAAGTCGATGTAGGTGGTCGCGCGGGTAGTCTGGGGAAGCAAATATGCATTCCCCTCGACACTCTTTAGTGAGTCCAGTTTGACTGAGGCAGAAATGCCCGCGAGTTTTCGGGACTGCCGACCCTGCGCCGCTGGCCATCTGTCCCCGTGTATTGAAGCCTCTAGCTCTGCAACGCCCACCGCTTAGCACAATGTTGGCCCTACAGCGCAGCTGCCCCCTAGAGCTAAGCTTTCATCAGCTAGGGTTAGATAGGGGCTACATCTTCCCCCAACAGGAATCTGATGTTGTCGACCTTTCCATGCAACGCATTCTTGAGGCCGATACGTAGTCTCTCGTCGACTTCTTTGTGTAGGCGAATTTTTCCAATAGCTAACGCGGTGACGAATTCCATGGACGCATCCCCGCGCTCAAACCCATGACCCTGAACCACTCGCAAAATAATATCGGCCATTGATGTGCTGTGAGTTTCATGAGTGCTGTAATCAAGTTCTGTGGGCAACGCCGCGCGCAGGAATGCGCCCTGAATAATGCCGTCATCGTATCGTGAGAAGACTTCTGGGGAGAGGAGAACCTGCTGCAGCTCGCCAGATTCGAGGCGTTTTGAGTCGTCGATCTTAGCGTTCTCTCGGGCGTTCTGCAGGATCCACAGAATTGTCAGGAATATATCGGTGCAAGCCGCTACGGTTACGTCTTTAAGGTTGCTCACGAATGCGAATCCTTTGGTGAGCATCATTTGGCCTGGGTGGTAGCTGCTCGGCCAAAAGGCATGGTCAGATAGCCCGGTTGATGCCGCCTCATCAAAAGCGGCTACGCGAGTTTTGACTTGATTCGAAGTTCCGCTTTCGTCGAAAGCCGTCAAGCTATTTAGCAGCTCTTGCTCCAGCCTCCAGTGACTATTGCATGCGAGGCTAGCCGCCGGGATGTCGAGAAATGCCTTGAAGACGTACTTCCGGCTTCCCTTTGGAGGCTGAGTGAGGTTGTCGCTGAGCTCTTTCATCAACTGATAGGATCGACCCAGAAGGGCTCCTACCAGATAGATCCTAGTGCCAGTATTCTGGGCTGATCGCAACCGCCGGCTGATGCCCAGCAGTACCGTCCCGCGTTCGGCGGCTGCGGCAACGATTATTACTGAGCCATCGAATTTGTTCTTAGGCTCGAAATCACGAGCGCTCACCACATCGCAGTTCAAGCCCCTGGCCTTGAGAAACGTTAAGGCGTCCTGAGCCATTTTTTCGCTCGCCCTGTCATCGTCATGAATTATCAGGGAGGTCGAAGCAGGTGATTCCTCCATAAGCATTTGGTTGAACCACTTAACAAAGTCTGTCGTGTTCACGAGCTTGTCTTTATTTACTTGGACAGTTCGATGTCTCTCCCGGTTAGGGATCTGACTGAAGCATGTGAAGAGCCCCTGGCCCATGAAAGAGTGAAATCTCGTCTGAAGGCCGTCCGGAAGATGGCCCATGCTGATGTTGAGAATTCGTGTTTCGGTGTGCTGAGCGACGAAGCGCTCGCCATGAATCCGGATGAGCCTCCTGCCCTCAGTGGGTTCAGACTCAGCCATGGATTCGAAATCTTCTGGCTTGTTGATGGTGTGCAGGACTTTGCACGAATCGGAAGCACTCAAAAATGATAGGAACGTGGCGACGCGACAGGGTTGTACCCGATTTACCCTGACCCACTCCGCAGCCAAGCCGCAGTTGGTTGAGGCCGAAATCAAGCAGAGCGAGTTTGGGGCGTCTGGCAAGGAGCCATCTTTCAAGCCGTCATGGGAGTGGAACGACTTGATGTTATGGATCGTTTGGTTACCGAATTTTGCCTGAAACAGCTGTATCGAAAGGGCGACCGGCAGAAATGCCATCGTGTCTAGGTAGATCGTGTTCGGCGCACCCAAGGTATCGTTTGAAGCGTTTTGGATGATCTCCAAGCATGCGAAGGCCAGGAAGTGCGAGTGCAGCGTCTCCGTGAGCAGGTTTTCCGCACGAATAAAGTAGTTTGAGGCTCTGGATGAGGGTTTTGAGAACAAGAAGCCGGCAGGAGCTTTTGTCAGCACTGAAGTGCACTTCACCAGCTTCCTCATCCCCGCCTGGACAATATTGTCAGACCCCGACGTTATCAGATTGCCTACGTCTTTGTGATCGCCGGCTACATTCACGTATTTCGAGATTTCGCCGTGCTGGTTAAAAAAGGCAAATCCATAAGACGGCGCTCCCTTTTCCGCGCGCCGCTCTAGAGCAATCGCCATGGGTGAAGCGCTATCCGCGCAGAGCTCCCTGATCAACCTGTTGTGGCAGTCAGGGACGAGAAACGCGACGTGATCCGGAAGGACATAATCACTCAAGCGTTTTTGAAGCGCTTCAGTGATGTGAGCATCCGTGATCATGTCCGGGCCGACAAAAAACACCACGACGTGAGCAGGCTCAGCGCCGGGGGCGGGGGTAAGAATAGCTTCGAAATCGAACAGATCTGGCATCTCAGTTCACCGGAATACAGATGGTGAATACAGTGCCTTCAGCCGCCATCAGCTCACGGTCACCGCTCCAGTTTTTTGGGTTGTACTCCACGACCTGATCGTGGCCTTGGAACGCCTGATATAAACAAACCCGGCCAGTGCGAAGACGGACATAGGCCTTGAGCTTGTTGAGTGCTTGGACGGCGTTATGTAGACCCATGCCGGACGTCGCTGAATCCTTGGTCGTGATGTGTTTTTTGAAACACTCAAGAGTCGCGCTCAGTTCTTCCTCGAGAGGAAGCTCAATCAAGTCGGCCACCGGAACTCCTTTCTTGGCCGATAGCCACCGACGAGCTAAGCCAGGGCCACTGTCGATCACGGAGATTTCGAGGAAATCTAGGTGTTCTCCTTTGAGCATGTTCCTCATGACGAACAACGCGAACTGCGGCTCCTTGTCGGAGTGCTTCTGGATGTCCTCATTATTGATACGGCTAGCTTTTACAGATGTGCCACGAAGACCTTTCTTGTACTTCACGCCGTAGACATCGGTGACGGAATGCTGGTCGGCATTGGCGATCAATTCGGCGAGTACACTGCCCAATGCAGGCAGACCGCTTCGGTGCAGGAAGTTTTTTTCCTGCTTGGTATGCATTAGGGCCGAGGACATCTCGATGAGGCTGGCGAACGATGCATGGGAATGAATGTGTGGCGTGCTACCGCCATAGTAAAAGGGTTTGATGAACTCTCTCTTGGCGAAGTTGATGCTGAAGAGATTGATCACATTGGGGCGCGCGCCTCGGTCGTGCGCAGTATTACGAAGATCGCCTTCATACATCGCTTCGATGAGTGGCCTGATGACCGTCAGCGCATCGCGTTTCGCAATGGTTTCGTGCTTTTCAGTGACGATGTAGGACGACATGATGAGCGCGGCCAAGCCGGCTGCATTCCTGCCAAGCAGAGATATCTGCTCTGACGCACTCTCCGCTCCAGCGTAGAGATGGAGTTCACTGGTTTCATGCGCGCGTGCCCAACTGATCACCAACTGTGCAAGGGCTGCGTCGACGCCTAACGGGCCACCATGACTCATGCTTTTCGGAAGGCGAAGTGAGTCGTCTTGTTGGCTTTCAGCGTAAAGGTCTTCGATTTCGTAGGTGTTCAGGTTTTTGGATATGTTCATCGATACCTCTGACAGTCCCTTTGCACGAGTGCAAGTCAGACCTGTTTGCAAACCGGTTGGTGATCATATAGCTAGCCCGCGTTAGGAGTAAGTAGCCTTTTCGACGAAGGGCTTTTTCGGGCAGCATTCCGGGCTTCTCGTGCAAGATAATCACCGTGCTGACCTCGTCCGTTCCTATCGCAGAACTCCAGGCTTTCGCTGAAAAGCTCTCTCGCGCAGCAGCAGAGATAACGCTGCCGGCTTTCCGATAAACAACAGAGGTCAAAAACAAGCTTCAGGCAGGATTTGACCCGGTAGCGGCTGCTGACAAGGGGCCGAGCAGGCGACGTTCCAGCTGATCCGTACTCACTATCCTGAGCATGGCATCCTCGGAGAGGAATACGGTCATGTGCAGGGGGCATCGCCGCTGACGTGGGTCTTAGATCCTATCGACGGTACACGTGTGTTCATTGGGGAACGTTGATTGCCCTCAAAGATGGTCAGCGGCCGGTGTAGGGTTTGATGAGTCAGCCGTTCACCCAAGAAGCCTTTGTTGGTACACCATAAGGCGCCTGGCTCAATGGGCGGCCGCTGAGAACTGGCTCCTGCAGTCAGATTGAGAAAGCGGTACTGATGAGCACCTCCCCGGAGCTCTTCGAAATTCCCGAGCGCCGGAAAGTGTTTGATCAAATTGCATCTGGGGCTCGGCTGACCCGTTTCGGGGGTGATTGCTATGCGTATTGTATGCTCGCGATGGGACTGGTCGACGTTGTGATTGAGGACAATCTGAAGCCTTACGATGTGCAGGCATTGATCCCCATCATCGAGGGCGCGGGGCGGATCACGGCTCGGGCTCGATACCATTGCGACGCAGCCTGCGTTCGGTGATAGTTCATTCCTCCACCGAGCGGTATGTGGGGTCTGGGGTCGACAGACCAGGCGTGTGAATCTATATGCTGGCACACTTCACCATTTGGCACAGGCTTAGATCTGATGGATCGAAAAATCTCAGCATCACAACGCTTTAAAAAACTAAAAAGAAATCTAGTCGAGGCCATTCCTAGATTCCCGAATAATAAGGCAACTCTTCAGGCATTGCAGGATATGAAGTTTGTGCCGCTGCTGGTCACCTATCTAAGTTGGAAAGTTCGGCTGGTCGAGCAGAGACCTAGGCGGGTGGTGCGCACCAAAGTCCTGCGCTCCCATGAGGCTTTCCCCCGTTTGAGACCAAACATTGATGCGTTTCTTGCGGCCGTGGAAGCTGGGGAGGATTTGATACCCTATTTGTCATCGGCAGCTGCATCGGAGGGGTTCACGCCGCCTGATCCGAATCATGAGAAGGGTTTATGGGCGGACAAGGATTTACTACTCAATGTGATGGGCTTTCATCATTTTCACCTTGGGATGACAACAGATCCGTCCGGATATTACGCACGAACAAATGAAGTCTTATTCGCACTGGTCGGCCGTGATCAATTTGAAGTCATCGGCCTGTTTACTCACGAAGCATTCAAACGTTCGAGCCCAGGACATCTCACTCCTGAAAGGCGCAGCTTGTGGGCAGCTTACGAGAAGCGGCTCGCGGAGGACAGAGTGCCAGGCGAGATTTACATCGGAGGCATGGCTGGCATGGGCATCGCTGGCTCAGGTGTGCCGGTGGCGATTGTTGAAACGGCCTTCCAGTACGTCAGAAGGATTGAGGAATACGAGAAGAATTTGGAGAGTTTTGAATTTGCCAAGACACTCTACAGCGACGGTAACATCCCCGCTAAATCAAAGTTTGTGTGGGGATTTGATCACCTCGATCTTGTGCTCATCGATGCAGGGGCAAGCCAACTGGTAAGGATCGCGAGAGGGCTTGGTAGCGACTGATTGGAACCGTCTCAAATCTGGCTCTTAAGAGCCTCGAAGGCTCCCCTAAACCTGAAGCAGGATTTCTACATGGTGATTAGAAACCGAGGCGCAGCCTCTGTTCGATCCGCATTCGCGTTGGTTGACATGGTGGCTGATCTCCTTCAGCGGCTGGGGAAACGGGACGTTGTTAAGAAGCCCAGACACATCGAAGTCGAGCCGGACATCGTGTTTGGGGATCGTGACGATCTGACCGTAGTAGAGTTGAAATTCTATCGGCGCTGGTCACCGCCTGCTCCGGGTCTGTTCCGTAGCGCCTTGGAGTACACCAGGCTGTGTAAAGGGGAGATAGGTGCTTCCAAAGCTGTGCTGATTATCACCTGCCCGATGAGGCCCAAATACGAAGAGGTTGCCGGGAGGTTTCCTGAGGTTGAGATTTGGGACGAAGGCCGATTGTTTGAGATGGTTGCCCCTTTTCCGGACTTACGGGCTCAGCTTGAGGAGTTACTGGAAGTCGATGCGCCGGCAAGCGTTGGAGATGAATTACTTCAAATTCCCGGCTTTCTAAAGAAGGAGGCAGTGGATGAAGATCTTGTATCTCCGAAGCCAGGCAGGGAGCTCGCCGACGAGCTATTGGCCATCGAGCGTGGCCGGGACATGGCAACGGCGTTTGAGACCGCCTGCATAGACGCGCTGAAATACCTCTTTGATCACGACCTTCATGGCTGGCATGTGCAATCGCGAACTGTAGATGGCCTGCATCGCAGAGATTTGGTTTGCCGTATTCTGAAGAAAGCTGGCGAAGTATGGCTGCTCATGATGGAAGACCTTGGTAGTAGGTATGTGGTGTTCGAGTTCAAGAACTACAGCAAACCCATCACGCAAAGCGAGATCATCACCACTGAACGATACCTGTACCCATCGGCTCTGAGAAAAGTCGCGATCGTCATCTCTCATGAAAAATGTGCCGATTCCGCCGAGGCGGTGATGGCCGGCGCGATGCGAGAGCACGGGAAAATGATCCTACCGCTCTCAGTGCCTGAGATCGTTGATCTGCTTCTGTCGAAAGATGAGGGATCAGATCCAAACAGTTATCTGTTCCAACGAGTCGATGAGTTTCTTATGGGGCTTGGCAGATAGGCCGTTAGAGTCTAGACATCAGTCAGCAGCGCGAACCTAGAAAACTGGACGCTTATACTGCGGTTTTGAAGAATGATCGGCTACCCGAAATAGTTTACTCGGGACAGTCGGAGCCGACGGAAGACATGCCGCCATGACTTCTTACCCCCGAATGACGCAAAATAAAAAACCCGCCTAAGCGGGTTCTTTGCCATCAAATCCATCCAACATCCTAGTCAGCAGCTTTCCGAGCAGTGGCAGATCAATCCATGACCTCTGAGGTACGTCATGTTCCTCGGCTGATGGATCCAATTTATGGCTTTGCGGTTGATCTGTAAACGGCAGGTTTGCTCTCCGTTTTGTAAGCCTTTTCCTACACCACGCCCAGCGAGGTTTGGTAGTCGTCCCAACAAAAGTCGGAAGTTGTTCTGCCCAATCGGCGCTAAAGAGAACCCGGATCCAATGCGCACTATGTCTCGCCGCCGTTGGTTTCACTCGCGAGAAGTGATACGAGGCAATCAGGGCACGATAGCCAGTCTTGAGGAATCTCCATCAAGAACGGCTCACCTGGTTTCAGCTCCATGGATGATTCTTGGCGCATGGATTCCATCTGTTCCGCTACCCCATCGGCAAACCAACGAGGTGACTCAAACTGGGTCGCGGTTCGCAAGAAATGAAATTCACTGATCCTGAAGACGCCCACCCGATCGCTCCAGTCGGCCGCGATGCTTTTGCTTTCACTACGGCCATTTTCCTTATTGATCCGCAGGGCAATCTGCATTGCAGTCGATCCATCCATGATGATCACCGGCTCCAGCTCCCGTTCATCCAGCAACAGCTTGACGATAGCCAGGTCGATTAGAACTAAGCAGGTAAATCTTTCCTGCATGAACAATACGGTGTTGGCTGGCGACAACGATGCAGTAAACGATTTATGAGGAAGCCAGGATGGCTCAGGAGTTAGGGCGACGACCAAGGTCGTAGGAGTCTGTTGTTGTTTCAGCAACTCAAGGAATGGCGCAATCCGGGGTTCATCAGTTTGAGTGCACAGATAAGTCAGGCCCGGCTCGGGGGATACCGTTGCCATCCCGTCGCTATCTGGGCCAACGGGGTATGTTGATTTCAGAAGGTTTTGCGCAGTTATACCTTTGAACAAGGTCGCCGCCGCAGCTTTAAAGCTCACATCATCAGGGAGTTTGACCAGGCGATTTGCGGGCACCAGTCGTCCGCTGGCATAGCCCCCTAGCGGCCCTGTGGCATAGCCTACGCGATCCCCGACTTCGATCCCTTCAACGCCCTTGCCAACAGCGGAAACGACACCAGCCCCTTCCAGCCCTATAGCTTGCGCTGCATGCCGTGTTTGGATGAGTTAAAGGGTAGCGACACCAGCAAATCCGCCTTTGGTGTCGCACGGTTGAGAGGAAATGCCCAAGCAGAAGTCAGGCATTGACGCGTCAGGTGATCTCGCTGAATCAGATGCTCAGGCAGAGGTATTTGATTTCCAGATAGTCCTCGATGCCGTACTTGGAACCTTCACGACCCAGGCCCGACGCCTTCACACCGCCGAACGGCGCGACTTCGTTGGAGATCAGGCCGGTGTTGATGCCGACCATGCCGTATTCCAGCGCTTCGGCCACACGGAACACGCGGCTCATGTTCTGCGCGTAGAAGTACGAGGCCAGACCGAACTCGGTGTCGTTGGACATCGCGATCACTTCGGCTTCGTCTTTGAAGCGGAACAGTGGGGCCAGCGGGCCGAAGGTTTCTTCCTTGGCGACGGCAGCGTCTTTCGGCACGTTGATCAGAATAGTCGGTTCGAAGAAGTTGCCTTCGATCAGCTTGCCGCCGGACAGCACCTTGGCGCCTTTGCTCAGGGCGTCGTCGATGTGTTCCTGCACTTTCGCCACGGCCTTGCCGTCGATCAGCGGGCCGGTGGTGGTGCCTTCAGTCAGGTCGTCGCCGACTTTCAGTTTGGCCACGGCGGCTTTCAGCTTCTCGGCGAAGGCGTCGTAAACTGCGTCCTGCACGTAGATGCGGTTAGCGCAGACGCAGGTCTGACCGTTGTTGCGGTATTTGGAGATGATCGCGCCTTCGACGGCCTTATCCAGATCGGCGTCGTCGAACACGATAAACGGCGCGTTACCGCCCAGCTCCAGCGAGACTTTCTTGATGTCGTGGGCGCATTCGGCCATCAGCTGCCGACCGATTTCGGTCGAGCCGGTGAACGACAGCTTGCGAACGATCGGGTTGCTGGTCAGCTCGGTGCCGATGTCGCCAGCGCTGCCGGTCACGACGCTGAACACGCCTGCAGGAATGCCGGCACGCTCGGCCAGTTCGGCCAGGGCCAGTGCGGAATACGGGGTCTGCGAAGCAGGCTTGAGCACCATAGTACAACCGGCAGCCAGTGCAGGGCCGGCTTTGCGGATGATCATCGCCGCCGGGAAGTTCCACGGGGTGATCGCTGCGGTGACGCCGATTGGTTGTTTCAGCACGATCAGACGCTTGTCCGGTTGGTGGCCCGGAATCACGTCACCGTAAACACGCTTGGCTTCTTCAGAGAACCACTCGATGAACGAGGCGGCGTAGGCGATTTCGCCCTTGGCTTCGGCCAGCGGCTTGCCTTGCTCCAGTGTCATGAGACGGCCCAGGTCTTCCTGGTTCTCAAGCATCAGCTCAAACCAGCGACGCAGCTTGGCACCACGTTCTTTGGCAGTCAGAGCACGCCAGGCCGGCAGGGCTTTGTCGGCGGCTTCGATGGCGCGGCGAGTTTCAGCAGCACCCATTTTAGGCACGGTGCCCAGGATCTCGTTGTTCGACGGGTTGTTGACCCTAATGGTCTGGCCGCTATCGGCATCGGCCCAGGCGCCATTGATGTAGGCTTGCTGGCGGAAAAGCTTGGAGTCGTTCAGCTGCATCAGTCCATTCTCTTGGTTGGAACTTTTGTTCCGAGTTGATTGATCTGTCCGCATCAAACGGCGCTACCTGTTACTGCGCTGCATGCTGAGTCTAGGAGTTCCAAACGGTTGTAAATACTGAATATGCAGGAATGATATTTTCATAACTAAAGAATGACTCCACTCTCGCCCTGATCATCAAAAATTGATGCCGTTGCTCAGCGAACGCTTCACAGCACCGTGTTTTGAGCCTGTTTAGTCACACTAGCTACTAACCTCATTGGCGCGGGCCACCGCGTCTGAATGACGAATGATCCTCAGCACGCTGAAAATTTCTGGCGGCGCTGCGTCCGAGGTTCCCATCCCATCTGCCATCCCAAGAAGGTTCAACGTCCATAGACAAGCTGATGTCACTTGGCTACCTTGAAGCTTTGGGCGCTGTTCAAGGACTGAAATGATCATCACAACCGTCGAATGTGCTAGCTGGGCTGATTTTAAACAGAGCGTCATCAGTGAGTTGTTCCCCAGAGGTAGCTTCCACAAAGGCCGCTTTCTTTTTCGTGGGCAGGGCGGGGAGTCGTGGAAACTCGCATCGACTTTTGATCGATGGTTTGAGGGTTACAAAGGGCTGCCGACCAATAAGATTGGAGTCGCTGATACCCTCTTGAACGGATTTATTCGCGAGTGTGAGTTGGAGGATATACCACCAGAGGTTCGAGCTGACCGCATGATGATGCTCAGTCTCGGGCAGCACCACGGGTTGCCCACAAGGCTCTTGGACTGGAGTGAGAGCCCTTATGTGGCTGCCTTTTTCGCCTTTAGTGGACACATCCGGCATGGGAACCCGACCGAGGCGAACGTTGCGATATGGGTGTTGGAATCGGGACACTATATATGGACTGATCAGCACGGGTGCGCAATCGTCAACGTGCCCAGCTTCGGGAATGAGCGTATTCGGAACCAGCACGGAAGGTTCACCTACCTAAAAACACCTGCGAGCTCCATCGAAGAGTATGTGGCCCACTGCAATGGCGATGACATCGCATTAAGAAAATTTCTCGTCCCAGTCAGGGATTCAGCCACTGCGATGGCTGACCTTGACGCCATGGGCCTCAGCCATTCTCGTATCTATCCAGGGCTTCAGGGCAACGCTAAATCAGCCGAAGTCAGGGCCATCCTCAACATGTACGCGGAGAGAACTTGAGCGAGCTGTAGGGGCGTTGACTGAGGTTCCGAGCCGGGCTGCAATCGTGAGGCCGAGGTTTAAAGCAATGAATGACAATGACTGAGTAGCATAAGTGGACAATCAATCAATAACGGCATTGCTGGATCGGTCAGACGACTTGAACATTGAGATTCTCCATCGGCTCGAGAATCGCCAGGCTTTCCCAGAACCGCGTTATGAGGCAGGGCTGACAGCCTGTGGTATGGCTCTTGAACACGCACTTAGCCTTCGCATGCTCCTACGGTGCAACTGCTATACCTCGGCTTTTTCCCTGATCCGGCTTCAGTACGAAGCGCTGACTAGGGCGGTTTGGCTCATGTATGCAGCAACTGATGTACAGGTAGAGCGTCTCACTGCGCCGCTTTCACTTCAAACTGAGGCTAGCGCCAAGAATTTGCCGATGTTCAGTAAGATGCTGGAAGAGGTTGCGCAGAAGGCGCCGCCGCAAGCGTCCAGAATGCTGAGCCACTTCAAGGACGTGAATTGGCACGCGATGAACTCGTATGTCCACAGTGGCATCCACCCACTCCGGCGCCACGCCGAGGGGTACCCTCCGCAGCTGATCCAATCAGTGATCCGAAGCAGCAATGGATTGAACATGATGATCCTGATGGCCGGCAAGATATTGACCGGCGATGCGGAGTGCCACGGGGTTATAAGGGCTATGCAGGAGGAGTACGTACACATTCTGCCCGATCTAGTTGAGCGACCAGAAAGTTAGACTCCTTGGACTGAATGAGCCGTTGAGGCTTGATTTTGTGCTGCGTAATTGAGGTGACTGATAGGGGGTTCTCAACTAGCATATCGCATCAATAATCCAGCACCCATGAGGTTTTCAAATGTCTCGTCTCGCCGAGTTTCGCAAACTTGAACAACAGCTCGCAGCTCAGCTTGCTGAGCTAGAAACGCTGAAAAACGATGATGGTTTGAAGAAAGAGAGTAAGCGTCCGGTTAAGTCACCTTGACGCAACGGCTGGGAGGTAGCCCCGAGAGCGTAAGCATTGGCCAAACCTTCAACCAGTTTTTGGACGTGACGCGGTCTTGATAAATAGCATTTTTATCTGTAGCAAATCTTCCTGCTGGCCGGATTATCAAGTCGAAAAGATCATCAAACCCCAACGGGGCAGCGATTTCATATGTGCCGTCCTCCCGCAGTCTTATCGCTACAGCTGTGGCAGTTTCTGGCCAGTAACGCATTGCATCGGTCGCCGACTGATAGGGCTCATCGCCGTTCTGAACATGCATTCTCGCTTGGTTTTTCACAGACCACAGTACGTTCGGGTCTAAGTCTCTGAGGACTGCCTCCAGGGCTTCATCTTGCTCGGGGGTAGAACGCGTGGCATCAAACCAGATGACATCAACGTCTGTTGAGACCGTAGATACGCTGCGACCGTGCAGATGATCCCAAACCGCGTTTCGGACGAAACCTGCTCCTATCCAGCAGTCGGGCAAGTTTAAGGAGCGCACTATTTCGAGCATCCTTCGCCGAATGGGGTCATCCGAAATAATTGCTTGAATTGTCGAGCTATTGTCCACTTGGAAGATCACCTCATTGAAGCTAGGCCTGCACCCACTGATGCGGCAGCAATTGCCCGATCTCACTGGCCCGCTGTGTCGGCAACCGCGTCAGCACATCTTTGAGATAGGCATACGGGTCATGCCCGTTCATGCGCGCCGACTGGATCAAACTCATGATCGCAGCCGCTCGTTTACCACTGCGCAGCGACCCGGCAAACAGCCAGTTCGAGCGCCCGAGTGCCCATGGTCGTATCTGGTTCTCGACTTGGTTGTTGTCGATGGGCACAGCCCCATCGTCCAAGTAGCGCGTCAGCGCTACCCAGCGTTTTAGGCTGTAGTCGAGGGCTTTGGCCGTGGCTGATCCGTTGGGCACTAGGTCACGCTGGGCCAACATCCACTCATGCAGTGTTTTGCTGATCGGTACCGCCAGTTCCTGACGTATTCGCCAACGATCTTCATCACTCATGTCCCGCGCCTGGCGTTCGATGTCGTACAAGCCGCTTATCGAGTGCAGCGCCTGTTCAGCCAACTGGCTTTTGTTCGCCACATGCAGATCGAAAAACTTGCGACGGGCGTGGGCCATGCAACCGATTTCAGTGATGCCTTGCTCAAAACCAGCTTTGTAGCCAGCGAAGTCATCGCAGACCAACTTGCCGCTCCAGTTGCCCAGGAAGTTACGCGCATGTTCGTCGGCACGGCTTGGGCTGAAGTCGTAAACCACCGCTTTGAGCGCCGAAAACGGCGTAGTGCTATAGGCCCAGACGTAGGCTCGGTGGGTTTTCTTCTCGCCCGGCGCAAGCAATTGTACCGGTGTTTCATCGGCGTGAATTACGCTTTGGCTCAGCACCGCTTCACGCAGAGCATCGACCAGCGGCTGGAGTCGCACGCCGGTTTGTCCGACCCACTGGGCCAAGGTCGAGCGAGCGATGGCCAGCCCGGCGCGGCCAAAGATTTTCTCCTGCCGGTAGAGTGGCAAGTGATCGGCAAATTTGGCCACCATCACGTGGGCCAACAGGCCTGCGGTTGGAATACCTTTGTCGATGACCTGCGCTGGCACCGGCGCCTGGATCAGTGTTTCGCAATGACGGCAGGCCCATTTGCCACGCACATGTTGCTCGACCGTGAACACGCCTGGCATGTAATCCAGCTTTTCGCTGACATCTTCGCCGATGCGCTGAAGTTGGCAGCCACAGGCGCACTGGGTGTTTTCTGGTTCGTGACGAATCACAGTGCGCGGAAACTGCGGTGGCAATGGCGCACGTTTGGGCGATTGCCGTGGCTCGGCCTGTGACGAAGCGGGAAGAAGCTGTTTCAGCTCGGCCTCGATAGCTTCAAGGTCTGTATCGAGCAGGTCATCCAGCAAGCTGCCTTGCGCCGGGCTGATTTGCTCGCTGCGCTTGGCAAACTTGTGGCGTTTGAGCAGGGCGATTTCGAACTTGAACTGTTCGATGAGGATCTCATCGTTCTGGATCTTCCTGCTCATCGCCTCGACCTGGGACTGCAATTGCAACGCCTGTGCCGCCAAGGCACGAAGCTGTTCCGGAGTCATCTGGTCGAGAATGGGCGAGAAAGTCATGCCGCCGATTGTGCCAGAGCAGGCCCGAAACAACGACAAGCAGACCGGTCAAATGGTCGGCGATTACAGCATGCTGATCACACCACCTGCGCCGACGCGCTGCCACGGCAGGCCCAGCACCAAAGCCTGGAGTTGTTCGCTGTCGAGTTCGACCTCGCACCCATGGCGAATGCCGGGCCAGTGGAACTTGCCTTGATTCAGCCGCCGCGCTGCAAGCCAGACGCCCACGCCGTCATGCACCAGCACTTTCATTCGATTAGCCCGGCGATTGGCGAATAGATAAGCGCAGTGCGGCTTCGCCGCACCGAACACCGCGATCACGCGGGCCATTGCCGTTTCGGTGCCGGCGCGCATGTCCATCGGCTCGGTGGCCAGCCAGATTGCATCGATACGGATCATCGAGCGACAGCCCGGATAAATTGCGCGCAGCCCTCGGGATCTGAGGTTGGCCATTTAACGGTGATCACTTGGCCGGCGATGAGCAACTCGATGATCACTGACGCTTCGACTGGCCGTTTAGGTGCGGCTTTTAGCGGGACGAATGCCGGTAGTGAAGTTGCTGCGGGCTGGTCTCGATAAAGCGGCAACCATTTGCGAATGACATTGGCGTTGATGCCGTGGCTGATGGCGACACTGGACACCGTTGCGCCAGGTTGCAGGCATTCCCGAACGACTTGGGCTTTGAATGGTTTCGGATAAGAGCTTCGTTGGCGCATGGAAATCCTGGCGATAAGGGTGATCGCGTCCACTTAAAAATACGCGGACACCATCGCCCTTAATGCTGGAGTTCGGAAGGTGAGTTCGCCGGACGCTTACGGCAGCTTGGATTTGGAGTACAAATGTTCTCTAAGGCATCAATACGCCATGGTCTTCAGTCACCAAGCCCTAGCGACAGTGGATTTTGATAGGACGAGCTCGGCCGCAGTTTCGCGCTGAGTTAGACCTCTAGCTTTGCATGCTTGAATAGCCGCAGTCCGGTCGTCCCTGGCGGCGTTCTTGGCTTGCTGTCCTCCCAGTTCAAGCTGCCGACCCAATTCGGCAGGCCCGCCCAGACGACCAAACTCGTGCAAATCAGATTTGATCCTTTCGAGGATGGTGTCCGTAGACACCGCGCGTTCAGCAGACTGCAGCAGAACCATCAGGGTGGATGGTTCCACTTGTAGCGTTTGAGCCAACTGGACGAGCATCTGAAGACTGATATTCGAAAAGCCGGCTTCGAGCTTGTACAGGTGCTTGCGATCAGCGGGCAATTCCGCCTGGCTTATACCCTTTAGCGTTCTGAGAGCGCGGATCACAGCCGCGAGTGCGAAGCGGGACAGCATAAGACAGCTCCAAGAAATGGAGCATGAAGTCAGATTGCCATGCCCCACTCGACGGTCTATAGCCCCCTCTGTGGGGCGGGCTTCGGCGCTCGTGACTTCTGGAACGATGCTTCCAGCCTGGCTGGCCAACCTGGTGCGGCTGCCTCACATTTTACGAATGGCTAAATTCATAGGATATGTAGTGATTAAATTCGACTGCGCTAAGGTCTCTGGGAAGCTCGATTACGTCAAAGTGACTGATCGTATGAACAAAGGGATTAAAGCGACCGTGAGTCTTGATGGTCAGAAAATACCCAATATCCAAATGGAGACACAGTTCTTCGAAGAATTGAATGAAGGTGATAACGTTACGCTGTACACAATCGTCAAAAACTCTAAGAGTAAAGAAAAGAATTTCGGCATCTTATATGGCTTTGAGAGCGGTAGCGGTGTAAAAAACTTCGCTACCAAGTATCGGTTGCAGGTACCTTTTTTGCTTCTTGTCTATGCATTCATAGCTTTCGCAGTTGTATTCGTCGTCGGATGGCCGATTTCACTTTACCTGCTAATGTTCTTGAACTTGGCAGAGCCGGGTAGCGGACTCACACAAATCACTACTTGGGCTTTCGTAGAAGCCTGCTTAGCTGCGGCGTTTTTCCTACACGCCGCTTGGCGGATGCTAAATGCCACATCTGATCCTCAGTCCTGGATGACTATGGATCCTGCAACGCTGTCCAGTCGTTTCAGCAAACTTCATAAGTGATGGACTGGGGCGGGCTGTCATCGATGTCCTCGCGCTTGTCCACATCGTCGAAGTTGATCGCAAGCGGAGCGCGCCGGCACGCGGATGAAAGACCGGAGGGCCAAGACGCGGCGGTTTAGCGGCTTGGTTCACGACAGCCGGCCCCCGGCAGGGTGCGCACCTAACTTCTAAACCAATTTAAAGCTGGTGCAGCATCCCTTCTATTGTTCGGTGCTCCCAAGTCGACAGCAGGGCGATTGGGTCAGTCCCGAAACGGTCGCCTGAATCAAATGACCAGCGTCTACCGTCCGGGCACCGGCAGTCCTCGCAATAGTCGAGTTCACCACAATCGTTGAAGATCGTGATGCTCCATCCCTCAATGTCGACCGTGAACATCCCAGCATAGAGCTCGTCCCAAGTCTGAGCGCATACCCTGACCATGGCGCGTCGCCCGAATATGGCATCGCGTAGTACCTGGCAAACCTCCCTTGCTGTGAGCGCAGGTTTAGGTTCGTCAGGGCAGTAGGTTAAAGTCATAAAAGAAACCAGCCGGCTTTGATCGTTTTGCCAAAGGTACACCGGCACGCATGAACCATGTACTCACAGGGAGGAGAAGATGAAGCTATTTTTGGACTGTGAGTTCACTCGGCTCAACCGAGACACGAAGTTGATTTCGCTGGCACTCGTGTCCGAGGCCGGCCACGAATTCTACGTCGAGCTCACAGATACCTACCGAGCGGCAGACTGCAGCGACTTCGTGATCCAGAACGTCCTACCTCAACTCGACCTGGCTGCGCACGGACAAACCTTGGTCGGAGCCCAATCCTCACTGCTCGCTTTCCTGAGTGGTCTGGAAGGCCCCCTCGAGGTTTGCTCCGATGCTCCAGAATGGGATTGGGATCTCTTCTGCCAACTAGCCTACGTAGATCATCGTTGGCCAGGTAACGTTGCCAATCGCGCGACTAACCTGATCCTGCTATTCAGGCATCTCGAAGCGGATGATATCGACAACGTGACGCTCCCGGAACTTCCACATCACGCACTGCTGGACGCTCGCCTCATAGCCGACCTTTATCGTCGACTGACTGCCGGTTCCAATCGAGGCACTGCACATGGCTGATGATCTTCGTACGCGTGAGTCTGTTAGGCGCAAAGCCCTCTGGGCACTTTCGCACCTAGTGCCGGGCAACCCACAAGCCGTCGCTATTTTGAATGTGCTTGACGACATTGAAGACCAAGAGCGCGTCGATTTAAACCAGAGTCATCCACATCTCGATATTGATGCTGTCCGCAAAGCAGTCCTGATTGAGCGCCACAGTTCCAGTATCAACATCGTTGACGAGGCCAGTATTCCACAGCCGTGGCGTGAGCGTTTTCTACAAGCGAGCATCGGCTCGACGCGCTTGGTCGATGGCCCATACGCTCATGATTGGGAAAAATTTCTGGCTCAATGGCAGGTTGAAATGCGGCACCTGGATGCTCACAGGTCAGCAAGGTGAGCATCCAGCGTTTAGCCTCGGACGCACCTTCGATTGTCTACAGTTGGCGGCACTGACTATACTGGCACCGCTGACTATCTGAGGTGCTCCATGTCCCGTCTTGCTGAATTCCGCGCGCTTGAACAGCAGCTTGCTGCCCAATTGGCCGAGCTTGAAACACTGAAAAACGATGATGGTCTAAAGCGTGAGATTGAATTCGAAACGAAACTTCGTGACCTGCTAGGTGAGTATGGTTACAGCTTGCGCAATATCGTCGCCATCCTGGATCCTCAGTCCAATGGCCGCCGCGCTCCAGCTGTTGCTGAGGCTAAGAGCACCCGCAAAGCTCGCACAGTCAAGGTTTACAAAAACCCTCATTCAGGTGAAGTGGTTGAGACCAAAGGTGGCAATCACAAAGTGCTGAAGGAATGGAAAGCCGAGCACGGTTCCGACACAGTCGAGAGCTGGCTGGCCCGGTAAAAATCTGTTGAGTACAAATGAAGGGCCCTGCGGGGCCCTTCTTTATGGAGGGGAGAGGAAATGCTTCGTTCAGCAGCGCTTGAGCTGGGGAGCAACGGCAGCAATGTTCGTCCCACCAATGCGGATGGCCTGGCGATAAAGTTAGTCATCTACTGATTTTCGTGCGAGGTACGGGGTGTTATGCCCGTGTCTAGACGGCTGGATAGACACCGTCATGCCGTCTATTCTCTAGGAAGCACGGAGGCGGACTAAATGCAGTCTGCGGCCAATTAGAGCGAAAGGAGCAACCAGTGAAGGTTCCATCAAGTAGAAATCCATCCATCTCCACTTCGAAAAATCCGATCATAGCAACCTCGCTGAACCCTACGGCGACTCTCCAACTCTGGAAGAGATAGCACAGGCCTTTGGAGCTGAATTGTTGAATATCTATCGGCTGGCCGATGCCCACGTCGAACGGACGATTGCTCAGTATGCCCCGTGAATGCGGCCGGGCGGATTGGCGAGGGCACTGGCCACCGCCAAGCGCTAATCAGCGATCGAGGGATACAGCATCCACAGGAGATGCGCGACGTGGGGGAAGAGCAGTCTGAGAATCTGGTTTTCATCGTTCATTTAAGGTCTTGTCCGGCATCACCCCCTCCGATACGATCATCCTCGGCTCTCCGCCGAAGCTCTGGTCGACTTGAAAAAGAGAACGTCCCACCCGCCTCAACAATCTGCTATCGGCATCCGGATTTCCCGGTTATTCGCTAACGACAAAACGCCCAGCACAGCGACACATTCCGGAATTTTCAGATGACAGACTTCATCAAGGCAGCTGCATTTGCAGCAAAAACATCCCTCGCTGCCAAAGGCATCAGAGTCCAGCACGGTCTTGCGCTGGAGCTCATCGCTGCGTTTCTGGGCTACACCACCTACGCCGCGCTTGTGGTTGAGGAGAGTAGAGAGGATCTGAAACATCATCTGGCTGATGCTGAGGTTATCGTTCTCGATTACCAGGGTGGTGTATCTCGGCTGGCTGAGCTCAAAGTGTTGCAGGCCTTCATTGTTCAGGATTTCATCGATGCTATCGCCAATTGTCGCGATGGTGTGTTTCCAGATCTGCCCGAGTTTCTCGATGGTTATGTTCAACAAGAGCTTCGGGATGTGATTCTTTCGGATGAGGGTGTCATCGCCGCCGCAGGCTCTGAGTCATTTTCGGTTGAGCTGGAGGAGCGAAGATCGTTCAGCGAGCCGCTTTGGGGGGCTTCTGATACCTGGGAAGTATCTGGTTTTGGCACAGTCCATGGAATGGATGATCGTGCTGATCCCGACGATGAGGATCTTGAGGCGGCGGACGCTATCCGTTGCTTTGCCTGGGTCAAGTTTTCCAAGGCGGGGCGGGCTGGCCTCAAGTTCCAGCGCAGCGGCGGTGAGTCTCTTTAGAGCACGGATCCACCGACGGCGCGAGCGACGAGCAAGGGTGTTTTACCAGACTCGGGTCACGCATGGTTGAGACGATACGGGATGGGCGTGTGGCCTCCGACGTCTCAAACCAATCTCAAGCCACCGGGTGTGTCGATGTCGCCGGCCGCATCCTTTTCTCGCCTCGCTTCACCCATGCGCATCAGCAAATTCACCGCTCCTTGGCGGGTGATTACTCCACAGATTTGTAGAGTCGTGATTTGGCTTTCCAGTATCCCGTGGAATCGGTGGTACATCGCATCCGCAGCCTCCAGTTTCAGCCTGTTCGCAAGATTTCGTTCGAAGCATTCAATTTCGCTTGCTCGTAACGGATGTGGCGGTTTTTTAGCTGCCATGCATGTGATCCTACTGATTAAGGGTA
>NZ_JACYUJ010000015.1:0-17588 GCF_014841695.1 Pseudomonas sp. CFBP 8771
GCGAGCTGTGCGATTGCATGGTGTGCGCCGTTAGGTTGGGCCTGGGTGACTTTGCGTCTACGCCATTCGTACCAGCCCCAGCACAAACCGGGGTCTGCGCGAAATGCTTCGGCTGTCGCAATCTTCGATGCATCGAAGTTTTCCCATAGGCCAGTTAGGGCATCTCTGAAGGTCGGAATACCACTTTCTGCTGATGCGCTGGCGCCGGTAAAAACTACGACGTGTTTGGCTACCCGAAGGTGCTCTGCAATTGTGGTAATGGGCATAGTCGCTTTCCAATTTACTTTGCTGAGGCCCGATTTGTTAGCGAGGGCGTCATACGTTTTCTGGGCATTGGGCGTGCCGCTTTGCGGACGGCTGTCGTAAACCGAGCCACTACGTGTCTCGGCCCGGTGGGCTTCCATCCTCACGCCTACGGCCGGTGGCCTGCGTGCTCCGCTTGCGTTGCATTATCAGCGCGCATTACCTTCCATCTAGTGGTTCAGGGCTCACTAAGCCGTTAGTGAGGCCCGTCAGTTCACACCTTCGAATTTTGACGACTGCTTCCGTCATGGGTTGAGCACAAGGTACTGACCCATCTGCCACCCACCTGTTTACCTGGCGCGCCGCAGGCCGAGGAGACCAGTCATCAGGCGATGATGAGCTTTGGTCAGAGACCTGGATGTCTCATGGCTCCTGCGGGAAAGAAATGAGCAGGGCCGCCCGCAGTTTCACCAGGCTGAAACACGGCATTGCAGCGGACACTGAAGGGAGAAAAAGCCCAGATGCGCACGGTCTCTGGGGGCGGCGGGACTTGAGATCACTTGCGTGCTTCAAAAATATGCAGCAGAAAGCTTTCGATAGTATCAATCGTTGAGTGAATATAGGATTCATCCATCATTATGAGATGTTCCTCAATGAAGCTGAGACTTTCCTGGCTCTCAATTATTTTAATGAGCTTGGTTGGGTTATTAAGTAGTTGTGCATCACCGTCAGCATGGATAATACAATTTCTAATGGTGTTAAGTGCGCTGAGACTAGACCACTGTTTATTGACTGTTTGCAGCTCGATCTTGGCCAGCTTTTCAAGGTAAGTTCTAAATTTTGTGATGCCTTCCCCCTTGATCTCTGATGGCTCCAGCGGCAATTCCATAGAAGTGTAGTATTCCTTGCATAACTTGCTCATGCTGTTTTCAAGATATGCGTAGCTTGCAAGAATTATTGAATATCTGTGCATTCGCAGGGAGATAAACTCAATTTCTCTCAGGTCGTCAGAGTCTCTATAGTCATGATCACTGTCGTCTTCGTGGTCTTTTGTGCGCTCCTGCTCAGCTAAGCAACCTTTCCATAGCTCCTCGGATTCCTCTTGGAAAACTCTCTCGATTCGGTCGAAGTGCCGGCGTAAGTAACTACACTTGCTTTTGATCGTGTAGGGGGTCACTGACCCCAGTTCTGGGTTCTGAGGGGTTACTTTGAACATAAATTTTCCATTGGTTATATAGCGATTGTTTTTTAATCATAAGTGGCAGGAGCTAGCTGGCTGCCGGCTGATCCCGCATGGAACAGAGAGACTGACTACCTAGCTCAATTGGCGAACTTCCTGATCCAGGCGCTCGCGTATGAGGTTGGTCAAGCTGGAGCCATCCATGCCCTGTCCCTGATCGAAGCTATCCACTTCCAAGGCTCTCAAATCAAAATAGGAGTATGTATATTCAGCCTTGGGATGGTCAGACTTTGTGTATTTCACATACGTTTGATCATCTTCCTCATAGCTGACTTTTTTGATAAATTGGCTGTATTTGTCAAAATTCGGGTGAATGAAGCGGTACTGATCACTTGAACCATGGTTAGCAAGAATGGTGTCGCGACTTGTAAGAAATCCCACGTCATCCTTTTTGAATTGCATGTTGCATCGCTTGCAGGCAACGGATAGGTTGGAAATTACGTATGTCAGGTCGCGATACTTATCCTTTGGGACGATATGCTCACGATCCACGATGAAACTGCCTCCGCCGTGAAGATTCATACGGCAGTAGCAGCACTTGGAGCTCTGTCTTTGTAAGTGAAAGCTACGAATTCTGTGCTTCAATGCGACCAGTATTGCCCGTACACTTTTGAGGTCGTCATGCTCATGCTTCCAGGGCTTGCTGGTGGTTAACGCAAATCTGACCGCGTCCTCCTCTTCTTTAGTGAAGATGAAATCGGTCAGTGGTGGGTGTAAGGGGTCAGACATCTTGAGCTTCCTGATGAATTTCAACTGCCAGTTTCTTTGCCGCCCGCAAGACCTTTCCTTGGCGCTCGTCATAGGACGCGCGCTCCATGCTGTGCAATGCCTGCGTAACTTCATCAAAGCTGCGTTTTTTATTGCCTAAATCTTCCAAGAGATCGACGACGTGGTCGCTGACATATCTGCTTTCAGGTGTAATCGTTTCGAATTGCTCCCAAAGGCTTTCTTCTGCGCTAGGAACTATATGATCATACAATGTCGAAAATCCTGTTTCCGCATAATGAAAGCTAATTCTGTCCTCGCTATTCCTCACGCCGGAGACGATAAGTGGGGAGTGGGTGGCAATGTGGACTTCCATATCATACCGCCCGATCAGATCGCCTAATTTGTTTACATAGTCCTTCTGCCACTGGGGGTGGAGGCTGTTTTCTGGCTCATCGATCAAAATCAAGCTGCCGTTCCGCGCATTGGTAAGAATAAACACCTGCGAGGCGATCAACGTTAGCTCTCCTGAACTTGCTTGGTCGATCCTTAGAAACCGATCTCCCTGCGTATGCTGGACATATACGTCTATACTTTTTAAAAGCTTCAGTTTTTTTAATTGACGTTCACCTTCCAGTATGGCCAACAGCATTTCCTGCGTTCTTGGTTCAATATAGCTTTGGGTGAGGTCAACTTCAAAATCTATATGACCATAGTCTTTTGATTCCGAAATCGACTCCATGACATTGGGGTTTATGTCAATATCTCTTTTACCTCTCAGGGCTATGTGATGAAGCTCTGAGAGCTTGTCGTCGGCGTCCCTGTGTAGGACAGCCGTAAACATTATTACGGGTTTGTAGTTGCAGTATTCAAGCACCTTGGCGATAGCGTTTAATCTGTATGTGCTTTCGCGGGCCAGCTCTGTGAAGGCGGATTTGATAATGTTCGATGGTGAATTTCTAGGGTTGCGTACGGAGAACTTTTTCACAGCAGATCGCGCTCTGTATCTGTCGTGCACTGTATTGCAGATAATTAATGTATTTCTGCGTGAGTGATGAGCGACATTTTGCAGGTGTCGGCTTTTGCCTGAACCGTTCCTTCCAACCACAAAGTTTATGTACATACGATCCTGTGAGGCCTTTTAAGACCCTTATAGATGGTTATATTTTTAGCAGATTTGAGAGGGTGTGAGGATGCAGCTAGTCGCAGTCGGCAAATTCTTGCAGAGCAACTGGATTGCTTCAAGGTATAAGAAATTGAAAGCGCTGTAAGTGAACCTATTGGCATAGCCGTATATATTCTTCCATGAGGTAGGCCGCAATGTCCGATCACCGCTGCTCGTCTGGCGATGCAGCCCTAGCTTAAGCCCTATGGTGCTTTGGACGGAAGAGGGTGTTGTTAGACCTGCAGCATTTGCCGCGCCTAGGAGTGATCACGCGGTTCATATCACGGCACTGTTCGGGTTTCTCGAGCGCCGGCCTATCGCTTGACTGGAAGGCGTTTAAATGAGCGCAGTTCCCCCGCGCCATTGTCGAGATTGACCTCGGCAGGTGAGGGGCTGGTCGATACCCTCGCTGGTAGAGATTTTGGTAGGCCTGTGAACCTGAAGCCAAGCAGATTGTGGTCTGGAGCAGGCGCTATTGAGACCCAGAAGGATTCTTTCTTTTCGTTTCTTCCGTCGCTCCAACTGCCTGTCGCAAGCAGCTCTCACAACCGCCATTGCGCAAGGGGCGGTAACTGCTTTCAGTTCGAATGAAACGTAACCAACCAAGTGGTAGCGTTTGGTTGAGCTGGATATTTTTCTGAGAGACTGGACAAGCAGTAAGGAGATTTTGGTGTCGAGAACCAAACAGTTGGCAGCAGCAGTCTTTTCTACCTGCGCGGTGGCTACAAGCGTATGTGCCCAAGATGTAGCGGATATTTTCGGCAAGGGTTCATGGCTGCAGTTGAGCAGCAAGAACATGCTGCACGGTAGGCAAGGAAAGGCGCGCGTAGTGGTGCGTGATGGTAACCACCAGACGAGCCTTGATGCACCATACGAGTTGGTTCGCATCGGTGAGGAGTGGGGGGACTATCAAGCTCAGAATGAGCTGCGGCCCTATGTCATTCATTTTCATTGCACCCACCCAAGGTAAGTCCGGCTACACCATAGGCGCGCCGGACGTGGACATGCTGGGTAGAAAAGCGGGTGTGTCCAGGTGTGGGTTAGGAGGACGAATCAATCTCGGTTGGCACCTGGTGGATATGGACGCCATTAAGTAGCAATGCCCCCCAAGCCTTCTAGCCGGCTAGGCTTAAAGGCCTCGAGCCTGGAGATGATCATCTCTTTGAACTCATCTGCGATGGTCGACCACCAGCCCGCGCCATGAGCTGAATAGCGGGTTAACGGATTTTCGCGATAGGCAGCGATCAACATCTGCTCATGATTACCCTGCACCTCGAAGAACCACGACTCGCCCAGTAGCTTCAGGCCCTCAAGCACGCCAGGCCCACGGCCAATCAAATCTCCAACGCCAATCACTCGACCAACCTTGCTGTCGAAATCGAGACTGCGAAGACCTCTCTGGAAATCGGCGGTTTTGAAGTGGATGTCGCCAACGACGAAGTCACGGCCTGCTTCGCTTCGTGGGAGCATTCAAAATGCTTTGGCTCAACGGGGCGTCCTTCATGACACGGTGCTTACCGTGATTCTGTTGAGTCTTCGCTTTGATCCACGGCGTTCTCAGACCCAGGCACCGAAAGACTCGCCTTTGCCTTCGCACGATTTCGCTGGCCTTGGCCACGTTGTCGAGAGGCTTGCCGCTTCGCATGTAGCGCTTGTGAAGTCGTCACGATTCCAACTGCCTGACCGTTCAAGTCCAATCGTGGTGCATTTTCCACCATGCTATTCCAGTACCGGGATCCTTTGCACCAAGTTGAGATGCCAAGCTTAAGCTGTTCGCTGGTCAACCCGAGCAGCTCCAAGTGTTGCTCAGCATCCTTGAGAATGCCTTCTTTGAGTGGAATCTTTGGAGCCGGATTGACGGGGAACGCCAGTGGGAAATGCTTCTGCAATGGCCAGATTGCTTCTAAGGCTGGATCTTGATTGCGAAGCTTCGCCTGTGGGGGAGACTTACGCTTTGAGTGTTTCGCGGGTTCGGCGTTTTGGGGCTCTTTTTCAGCCCGTAGGCGGTCACGTAGCTCAGCTAATTGTTCAAAACCCATCGTTCTATTCACTGCTTTTAGGTTGATTGCGTAACGCAAGGATATTGCATGCAGGCCTAGGGCGCAGCAGAAACAGGACATGCTGCTAATTCGTTGGGGTCTCGAGTGGCTGCCTATAGCCAGGCGTGCCGAGATGGATGGGGTGATGCACCTGACGAGCTCTATCTCGCTCAGACGTCTGAGCCCATGAGGCACAATTGCTGGAAACGATTCGCGCCGGAAGAGGGCAAATCAGTAAGCCCTTCAGATCGAGCATCGATGACCAGGAACGAATGTTGGGTCTATAGACGGAAAGCATGGGCGTTCGCATTGTGTCTATGGATAGCGGGCGCAGTGCTGATTGGCTATGTCCACATGAGCCTTCCAGGTCGCGGGTGGGGAGTCTGGATAAGCTATCTGATGTACTTCCTGGAATTCTGGTACCTGCTCGGCCTGGGCGAAATGCACCGTTGGTTTTACAGCTGGTTTACTCGACATTCTGAGTAGGGCAGCTCGGGGAGCCTACCGCCGTACACCACGCTTTTGAATGCTGTGTAGCCAACCGCAAGGGAGCCGCACATGGATGGCATTGAATGCAGACACCATCACGTTAACAGTGCCGCCAGTCTCATATTTACCTGGAGTCGAGCTCTACACAGCTGGACTCTCCACCTCCACTGGCGCCAGACAGCCAGGCCCAAACAAATGCAGCGTGGTGCGACCCGCCTCATCAACGTCGACCTTCCCTCGAGAGCGTCCAGAAAGGCTCTCTCCATCAGTTGTGATGCAATGGAAGAGCAGATCGAAGGTATCCGGGCCCGTCACATGCCTCACCTGGTGCCCTGTGAGGATCCTTCCGCCCTTGTAGGTGCTCGTGATCGCAGAGCCCTTGACTTGGTACTCAAAAACGGTGCCAGCCCCGGACAGGCCATGGGTGTTGCCGGCAACCTAGAATTTACGGTGGTGCAGGCGATCGGCGACTAGCGAATATAGGGTTGTCACGAGAGAGCGTCCTTCAATCAAAGTCTGGGTTTCCATTCCCATAACCGTAACCCATTTGTCGCGCAGCCAAAAAACGCGAATGGCGCTGTAGTTTGCAAGCAAATACGAGCGTGTGAGGATGGGAGCGCGATGGGACAGGACGCCTAGGCGGCCTGGTTCACGACACACGCCCCGGAGGCCAAGCCCATGTGCGTACCACTGAACGCTCTAACCCCAGTGGACACGGAGAATTAGGCAAATTTACCTTTTCCAGGCATGGAGCGAGCAGGTTTGATGCCTAACCACATGGCTTACAAACTCGCCGTGTTGGCTCCGACGCTCGTCCCATCTCTTTTTTGAGCTTTTGGGACGAGGGCGTAGATCACAGCTGGTCATTACGAGCCTTTGCTTTGCTCTAGAGATCCCTACAAAAAATACACACCGCTCCTCTGCGAGCTTGCCCCAGAACGCCTGTGTCTCAACGCCGAGGAGAATCACTGAGTGGAACTCCAAGCCCTTGCTTTTGTGCATTGTCAAAAGTCGGACTGAGTCGGACTCGGATAGTCCTGCCAGTACCTTGAGTAGATCTGGTTCTTCCACAAGCAGGGCTCTGATACGGTCTCGGACGTCGTGTACGACCTCCTTTAAACGTTCGCGCGACTGGTAGTCAGGCGAGAAAGCCGCGAGGTCGGATGCGCTCAACCCCCTTAGCAATTCCAAAACGAGCTGCCACCAGGATACATATGGATTAGGGGTCTTGCTGTCGGTGATGACTTGTTTTTTGTGAGCCCGAAAAAGCTTTTCAAATATCTGGGGCGCGCTGTCTTCGCTGTCGTCGTCTTCAAATGGAGCAAGCTGCGTCATCAACCTCGACCATGCTTCTGACTGTCCGGTTTCGTACAGGCAGGTCAGGTAGTCAACCACCAAGGCTACGGTAGGTTCTTTAAGCAGATCCTGCAGCTCGTGCTCATTACGAAATGGTATGCCCCTTCCGGAAAGCTGTTCCATCAGGGCTTCAGCATATTCGTCTATCTGACGAGGCATCAGGACTGCGATCTCGCAAGGCGGAACGCGCTCTTCGACGATCCAGTGCTGAATGATTTCTGCGAGTGCCTCAGCCTCGTCGGTCGAGTTTCTGAAATGCCCTGTGAGTATGTCGCCCCCCTTACCGTCGATGAGGTCGTCAGGCATTACAGCGGTAGCCTCTATCGCTCGGATCACATCGTTCTGCATGCGCAACAAGCGAGGCTGCGAACGGAAATTCAGGAACAACCGAAGGGGGCGCGCAGCGAAATCATCGGCGTAGGTTTTGAAGATCCCGTCCAATGCCCCAGCCCACCCCATGATCGTCTGCTTAGTGTCTCCAACGGCGGTCAGAACGATGGACGTATCGTTGAATAGGAGCTTGATGAGTTCGTATTGATCGCCAGTGCAATCTTGAAACTCATCGAGAAACACATGGGAGTACGTCTTGCGTATCGCATTGCGCGCAATCTGACTGGATCTCACAATTTTCAATGCGAACGGCAGAAGCTGCTTGAATGTAATCTGTTTCCCGGCGATGTATTCCGGCCCGATTTTATAATCTTGGCAAAGCGCCTCATCCACTAGGACAGGCCGAAACCGGTCAATGATCCGCTTCGCAAAACCGTGGAAGGTCATGCTGTCGAACCTGGAAGCATGCTCAACGCCGCAACGCATTTGTATACGTTGTTTGAGGTTCCGACTGGCGTCTGTTTTGAACGAGACAGCGAGGATCCTTTTCGGGTAGCGACAGCTGTTGGTGCGCAGGAGGAAGTCGGCACGTTGAGCAAGAACTTCGGTTTTTCCTGTGCCAGGCCCAGCAGTCAGCACCACTGATCTCTCGCATTCCCGAATGACCTCCCAAGCATTTTTCTCTAAGCGAATCCCTAGAGAAGGAGCCCATCGATTTGGGTTGATCATTCTGGGGACTCTGCCAGGCGCTCGATCACTCGATCAGCCAGTCGGTGTAGGGATGCGGGTAGGGCCTTCAGTAGCTCCCTATCACTGAGGTTCGCTAGAGCATCAAGGTGTGCGGCTGGCTTGCTGCTCAATTTGAAAAGTTTGTGATAAGCAGGGAACCAGCTCTGCTGCTCCTCATTGTATTGCCCCGGATTGAAATAGTTTTCGCCAAGCACTGCCACGTAGTTTTTCTGTGTGGCAGGAGCTGCTTCTGCTTTAAATGCGTCCGGAAAAGCACACAGCATTGAGAAATCGAGATCTAAGGGCCAAGAGAAGAAAACGTCTCGTTTCTCAAGTTCATCGAATAGGTTGACGAGGTTTCTTTCGAAGAAATGATGGGTCGTCACTGGCACTAGAGGGTCGTTCCATGCGTGACGTTCCCAATGGCTTGGCAGATTGTCCTCTGGTTCATATTTTTCTAACTGATCCCTTACATAGCTCACCCGTCCCCACCCGCCCTGATGGCGACCAACATCCAAGTCCAGAAGGGTGATGTACGGCGTTCCAAGTGCCGAAAGGAGCCGCCAGAAATGATTCACGTGCCGTCCGCCTAATGGAGCAATGGCAACTGCGAACTCATCTACGGGGGCGCCTTTCGCTTGTAGAATTCTAGGCAGAACAATCTCTTCGCTGTCACCTTCCCCCAGCACAACCAAGCGAGCGAAGTACAGTTCAGGGAAGGCTTGCACAGCTTCTCTAACAAACTTGTAGGCGTCGCTGCGCTTGGGAGGCAGTTGAATTATTGTGACTTGCGTTCGTCGACGCCGATTTAGACGAAGATAGCGAATGTTTTCAGGCTCTACCCGACGCAGCATGGATGGGGCTTGGGTCGCAATTAACGCCTGCGCATCTGTTCCCACAGAGGACTTCAGGGAGCTAACGATCCGTCCAAGATAGTGTGGAGAAAGGCTATTTTCAGGCTCTTCTACCGCGAGAATGGTGAAGGCAGGAGGTTTCAATTTGTGCGGGTCGAAGGCGGTATTCTGACCTGACCTTACCTCACGGCCGATTGTAAGTGTCGATAGGACAAGCGAGAGATACAGCATGGATTTTTGCCCATCGCTCAGGCGCACGAAATCCACTTGGTTTTCTCCGTGGCCAGGGCTAAAGGTGACCGAGAGGTGCCTCAGCAGCGATTCAATTTCCGAGTTTTCAAACGTCAGTCGAGGCGAGGCGAAGAAGTCGCCCTTGTGTAGCTTCTGCCAGGCAGCGCTGAGACTTTCACTTAACGCCTGTACCGACGGGTTCTCTGTGAGGCACTCGGTTATCTGTTCCGTCAGCTCCTTTACCGTCTCGCGGTCGTCATTCCAGTTTGCCGCGCGCAGCAGACGACCGAGGAGGGCCGTGGCCCCGTATGCAACGTGATCGGATGGGTCTCGACGTGCCGGCAGATAATGCAGGTGGATTTTGTCACGGTGCCTTTTAGGTACTGTCGAAGAAGACGTCGGGTTGTCATCCTCATCCGTTCTGGTGACGAGCAAAAACCTTTCTTCGATTTCTCCATCTTCGTAGAGAGTCGCCTCTAGTCGAAATCGTACTCGGGGCTCCTCCCCGACCTTACGGAGTGCCATCTGAGTGAAGAAGTCTGGGACGGTATCGCTCTCCCCATCAGTTAAAGTCTCTGCAAATGTAAAATCCACCTCAAGCCATAGCTGGCGTTGTTCGGGGGGATTGGTTTCTTTCGTGGGAACGTGAAAATCGGAGCGACGTATACGTCGTAGATTCGGTTCGAACGCGAACATCCGACATAGGCCCTGAAGAGTCGCAGTTTTGCCCGAACCGTTTGGCCCTAACAGGTAGGTCACATCCTCAAACGAAATTTCCTCCATTCGAGGGCCAAAGGACTGAAAATTACTCACCCGCAGACTGCACAGCTTCATCGATAGCATCCTTACTGACTGTTTAGCATCACACGCTCATCCAAGATCACAGAGCCCGGTGTCGTCGTGAAACGCTGGTTTCCGCGCCTTTGATAACAACTCTACACAAATTTCAAATGGCCACCATTGAAATCGTTTTTCAAAACCGGAGATCTATTATTTGATACCAAAAAAAAACTGCGGTGGCTCTGATTCGTGGGCCTGGCAGTCGGCTTGTTCTGGCTTTCCCTGTCATGTGCTTTGGCTGTTTTTGCCCTTGATACGGCTATTTTTTACGTCACTATTTTTGGTTCGTAGCAGGGAAGGGGGGCGGTTACGCGCCTCTGTTCAGCAGGTCGTCCGTTGGGGCCGCTAGGCCCTCTGCTATTTTTTGGAATCAAAAGAAAATCAAAGACGTTAATTTCTAGATGGGTAGTTGAGCTTCCTGAATGGCGGGATGATTCCGTCCGGCTGCTTTGAATCAGTGCGCCTTTAGAGCGTCAGCTAGCGGATTCACTTAGTGGTGATGGGAATGACCACCCGATGGCCGGTGGCCTGACGATATGCTATGGGCTAAGTGGCCAGGGTGGGGAAGGTGCTGGCAAGGCAACCTGATCCAGTATGTCTCTACCAACTGCGTAGCTAGCTTACCAACGCCGATCCAGCACCAGGCGTCAACTGTCTCAAGCTATGCATGCGAAGCGACAAGCCTCGCGGCAACGCGGTCAAGACCGGCGGCATCGCGCGAAGCTGAAAGAGGATGGCCAGGCGTCTTCTGTCGTTGCTGCAGTGGAGAAAGATACGAACTGAATCCAGTCTAGGTGCGCTTGAAAACACTTTGCGATTACCAGCACTGCCTATCTGAACGTATGAGACTGAGGGAGTGGGGCTTGATCTACGTCTTGATTGGCCGTTCTTGCGGGTGGCTTTCTTGAACCTAGCCTATACGGCCCCGCTTCGTCCCCCCGATATCGTCATCTATACGGTGAAAGCAATGTAATTCCTTTCAGGGGATCAATCACACCCACGGCGATCTCGATCTTGCTTTCGACCTCTCTGGCGACGGAAATGACATTGTTGTCGTGGAGGATGAAGCGCTGGCCTGGAACGATCCCCGGGTACCTTTCCTGAAAATGGTAGTCCGCATAGTAGGCAACTCGTCTCGTGAGTTGCGCGTTGTTGATTGAGAAGTCCAGGATGGGTTGTACTGATTCAACAAGCGCAAATATTACGCACAGACCGCCATACAGGTGAGCCAGAAGGTTCAGACCTGAGGGTTTGTGCATGGGGCTGGGCTGCTTGAAGAAGCGGATGCCAAGTTTCATCGATAGGTATTGACGTAACCGCTCACCCTCAGGGAAGGTGGAGATGAGCCAGGCTGACTCAAGCACTGGGGCCAGGATCAGACATCCAACCGCAACCGCTATGCAACCTAGCAAAATCATCGCGAGGTAGACGATGCACGCGCACAGGATAGTCATAACTGCGACAGCGCCATCGAAGTCCTTTGCCGGCAAGCCCAACGTCAACGCAACACACCATCTCGAAAGTAAATAGGCACCCAATAGCATCGCGGCATGCAGCCACGCCAACAGAGCCTTGCTGACCTCAAATTTCCAGAGATTGATTGCATGCTTGATCAGCCAGGTACAAAAGCCCGCGCATGCGAGAGCCCAAGATAGGAAAAACAAAGCACGAGACGACGGTGCTTGGCCTGCAAACAGACAGATGATTGCAAGGATGCCTGCACCGATGGCTGCACGATAGAAATGATCGCTTATCGGGAGTTGTGGCCAGATCTTGGTTTTGAGTCGGTGGATCAGAGTGCCTTGCATCATCCGAGTAATCGTGGTGGCATTGTGCCAACCGTATCGCAATCAGGTTCAGAGATCTATCACCGATCAACAAATGCTGAATCCCATGGGTGGTGCCTGGGCTCGTTCCTCGGATGCATGCATTGGGTGGTAGCCGATCGAGGAAGGTCTCGGCTGGGAGGAGGTGCTTGGCCATCTCTTTGGCACCTGAACAGCCCTTCAATTCTGATGAAAGCAAGTCATGGCATAGACAGTGAGAGATGAGATGGCAGAAGGATTAAAGCTTTTACTTAACGGCCATGACACTGGTCACGGAGACGAGATCATCGGGCTGCTTGCTGATGCGCAGCATTTGGAATGCATGGTCGCATTTGCCAAGTTGTCGGTTGGCGAGACATTTCTGAAGCCTCTCAAGCAAGCTATTGATCGCGGGATGACGGCTCGAGTCGCGATTGGCTTGAGCCTGTTCGTTACCGATCCTGAGATTCTTTCTGAGTTGCTCGGGTTGGAAAAGCTATTTCCGACCAAGCTGGAACTGTATCTGAGCAATACCGAAGACACTTACCACCCAAAAATCTATGCGGTACGGGAGCTAAGTGGCCATAAAGTGATCGTTGGTTCGGCGAACATGACTGCTGGAGGTTTTTCGAGCAACTACGAAGCATCAGTCGTAGTCAACGATCGCGACGGGGCATTGATGTCTTCGGTCGAGGATCATTTCGACAGCCTAATCGAGGATGGCTCGCTAACTCGTGCGACAAAGCCGCGCCTAGACAAGTACGCAAAACTCTACGCTGTCCATGAAGCATGGCGCAGGATGGCGAATCGTCGTGCGGACAAAGTCGGTAGGGGGGAGCTGCTTTCCTTGGATGTCCTGATCGATCGGCTCGCAGACATGAAGGCTGATAAAACGACGTTCGGATTCACAGCGCAGCAAAGCTATCGAGCGAAAGATCGGCTATCGGCCAGACGGGGCATCAGAGGGATCGCTGCGCTCGGCAAAGTCACCTCTCAAGCGTTCTTGGAGGCCTACGAGGGCCTGATTGTACATTTCCATTCAGGTGGATTGCATCGTGGGAAAACCATTGTGTCGACGAAGTCGGCGCGATTTATAAGGGCTCTTGCAGAGGCGTTACAGCTCGGACGGGCCACTCCTGGGGAAGCATTCGAACTTTTGCATCGCCACTTCGTGGACATTGATCGGGCGGGCATTAACGTTCTAACAGAAATCCTGCACGCCTTGGATAACAAGCGCTACGCGGTTATGAACCAGAATGCGGTCAATGGCTTGCTGGTTGCCGGATACGACCAATATCCCCTCCGACCACTGAAAACCAATGTAACTCCGGAGCTTTATGCGCAGTTCTGCCGAGACGTGAGGGATGTCCAAAGCCAGCTGGGGCTAGAGAATCTCTCAGAGTTGGACGCACTGTTTAACTATGTATATTGGTCTTGATGAGGTAACGGTTGCTGCTTATAGAACACGGCCTTGCGGGGTGCGGCATGCGGTGCCATGGGATTTGGGGCGTGCTGCTGAAAGACGGACGTTGGGATGAATTCAAGGTGCCATCCGGGAGGAGCCAAGGCAGTCCGGGTTGCGGTTGGTGGTAGGCCGAATTGCAAATGACGTAAAGTCACGGTTCTGACACGTTGGCCTTTTTACAAGGATGTATTGATGCGCTTCTTTGCTCTTCTAGGTTTTATGCTCGTTCTCGCCGGCTGTGCCGATTCTCACAACTGGACGCCGCAACAGAATGGGTCTGCGCGGATTGCGGCTAACGACCGCATTCTGATCTCGACGCCGCAAGATGGTGAGTATGGGACACACGTCGACAACGGTTCAGGGAGGAATACTGCGAAGATCATCTTTAACGCCACCAGTGCCAAATCACGCTTGTTGCGAATCGGTGGAGTGAGCGAGTCATCGCTGTGATGGAGAACACTACGGCAACCTCACCGTACCGGGGCGAAATTGATGATCGATAGTCAGTCAGCGGGTCGGTATAGAGCTCGGTGGACGGGTGGAAGTTTGAGGTTTTCGGCACGATGGATGGCCGGCATCTGGGTACGTTTTCAGACCCTGAGGATGCCGATGAGTTTGAGGACACTGGCGAAATTCACTTCGATGGTTGGCTTCAGTTCGCTAAAGCAGGCCTTGCTGGACTGAAGCTTCTGAGCAGTGGCGCCAAGGCTGAGTGAAGACCTGGTGAGCCGTGCATTTCTTCTTCACGTCGGCGGCCTGTCGATTTGTTGAACCGGCTTCACTGAAGCGCTAGCGCTCAGCGCTTGATCTGTTCGACCCTAAGAGTCTAGACGAGCGTGAGGTAGGCCTAGTGGTTCATGCCTGATTGGCCCCGCAAGTGATTCGAAGCGAAAATTGGCCCCAGACCAGAAAACTCTGGCTGCGCAACCCCCAGAATTAGTCCGTCTGCAGTTTGCGAAAACTCGCACACTTCCACCCTCAGGCACCTCTGCGTAAAAAAATTCGACGTTGCGAAAAAAAATCTGTGACAGCGGCCTGGCGGGGGCAAAAGCGCCGGCTGAGCTGGTCTGTCAGCAGAAATTTGGGGGAGGCGAGCGCCTGCCAGTCCGTCATTGGCACTCGATCATTCAGCGTAGGGGGCCAGCAGGCGGGTGAGCAAATCACCTGTTGGGGTGCCTGCATACCGCGCCTGCATTTCAGCCAGCTTGGATGCACGTCGCTCCCCAGGCAGAAGACTCAACCCGTGCAACGCATTCATGAACTGCTGCATCCCCGCGATTTCGTCAGCCAGAATGAGCCAGGTGGAGGTGATCTGCTGAGCACGGGTCTCAGCCTCACGGCTCGCGATCTGAGTTTCGATTAGCTTGTTGGCATGCGCCAGAGTTTTCAGCGAGGTGAGCGATTGCTCCAGCTCATTCAGTTGCTCACCGAGGCGCTCTGCCTGATCGAGCCCCGAGGCTTCACCATTCACGTACACGACGTCGTCCTGCAGCGAGTAGATCGCCAGGGGCCCATCCCCGCCGCCAGTAACGTCTAGGGCGAGGACATTCCCGAGACGCATGCCATGCGGAATCCAGGTGTGCCCGACACATACGCGCCACGCGCCCGGAACACCTCCCCGATGGTGCTTTATGATTCGCTCACGACCCCACAAGGCGACATCTTGAAGCTGGGGGTTATCAAGGCCGTGGGTGAAGTCATCCCAAGTCAGGCCAACAGGCACATCCGCATGCACTACGCCAACCACACCCTGAGCCGTCTCCACCTCAATAACCAGTGGCAAGCTATCCAGCTTGTCGATGATCATGGGTTTGGATTCGTCAGCAATCGTGAGCCACCACCGCGCGCCGTGAGCGGAATAGGGCAGGTGCGGGTTGGCTCGATATGCGTCGATGAGCATCTGCTCGTGATTGCCTTTCGCGCAAAAGAACCATGGCTCCCCCAACAGCTTTAGGCCGTCCAGCATTCCAGGCCCACGGTCGATGAGATCTCCGACGGCAATCAGTCGGTCAACGGTTTCATCGAAGGCTAGCGCCTTTAGGCCTCTATGGAGCTCTCGTGTTTTGAAGTGGATGTCACCTACGACGAAGTCGCGGCCAGCACGATTCAGAGGGAGTTTTAGCAGATGAGGCATGTGCTGGAGACGCTCCGAATATCTGGCTGAAGACGCTGAAATTTTATCTCATAAGGGTGGCTTGCAGGGCTCCTACTTTACTTATCTGCGGGATCCGCACGGCTACAAGATTGCGGTATTTTTAACGAATGACAGATGTGGTTACGTATGGCATTGAATGCTTTTTGTAGTGATGCTGGGCGGCAAACATCCTCGGGCAAAGATAGAGGTGCACGACGTGGCTTTCGTCGTCGCCGATTTACTGGAACAGGCATACCCGCAGCTTCGTGATGGCTGGTTCGGCAGCCCGAAGGGCGTTCATATCGACTCCTGGATGGCCGTCGATGGCGTTGAAAGCTGGCGGGTGGAATTCAGCTCACTGGCACCATCACCTGGTTCACCTCGGCTATATTTCATCAACTTGGGTGGCGACGAATCGCAGACCTTTGGTGAAGCGCATCACTATCTATTCGTGGTGGCCAAGGACAAGCGGGAAGCGAAGGCGAAAGGAAAGCGGCAAGCACTTTCTCATTGGGCTCAAGCACACACTGATGCCGTTCTGGATTTGGATGATTGCTTACCCATTGATGAAGTCAGTGGGAGGTATGTGCATGTTGTTGAGGGGCCTCATGCTGGGATAGTCCAGCGCAACGATTACATCGTTCTTCCATAGCTAGGGCGAGGGCTGGCTTTGGGTGTGCCGCCTGCGGCGAACGGCTGCCGTGAACCAAGCCACCTGGGTCTGCAGGTGTCTTGGCCCTTCGGGCTCGCATCCTCAAACCTGCGCGCTCCGCTCGCCTGGCGGACGTCGCGTTATTTAGGTGTCAACGGGTTGATCAAGTCGACACGAGGTGAAGGGCTCTTCTGAGGGCTCAATTCTGGTCTTGGTACCGCTCAGTCAAAAGCGCTGCCAGGTAATTTGTTCGAACATTGAAGCTCTCCATGATCGATCGCACTCTGTCGATTTCAGCAGTGGACACGCCACGCTGAACTGCTTCGTCGATGATCGACTGAAGTGTTGAGCCAAGCTCAATCTGGTTTTGCACCAGATCAGAATACGTTGCGGTGAATGCGTCCTTCATTTGAACGTTACTCCTGACCTGGCTTCACCGGCGTTGTGGGCGCAGTTGCTCAGTGTGTGCTGAGCTTTACGATCTTGCCAAGGCCCGCGTCCTTCGCATGACGACGCACTTTGTCCTCGGCCTCCTGAATCCCTTTGACGACATCGAATCAGGCCCATCGCTTCGGCATCTTTAAGCTGTGATCCGTACTATGGATCGAATCGTCGCTCACCGTATTTTGTTGCAGGCTTGTCTGATTTCAGTTTGGTTGCGACGAATTACATAGCTATTAGGATTTACCTCCATGATTATTTTTCCATCAAGTTCCACATCATAACCAGGGTCATCCTGATCATTCCTAAGAGATACTTTCGCTTTAGGGAATGCATTCCTAACTTGTACCAAAAATCCCTCCTGTTGAGGGCTGCTTTTTAGGGTTTCTTTAGGGTCTAGATGCTTGACCCCTGAATAGAAAATTAGAACACCAACTACTCCGGATTGTCCAGCTGTGATATAGCTAGCGCTTCGAAATGCTTTATTATTTGGGAAGGCTACCGAGAAATAGCCACGAGTTTTTTCTATTTCGTACTCATTTTCATTGTAGGTTTCTATAACTTTGCTCATAGGATCTCCAACCTTTACGAGGTCAATACCTAGCGGGTAAGGGTCGCACTCTTTTAGTGTTCCTGAAGCGATCAGGGCAGAAATTTTAGTCTCGGAATTTGTGAGTTGCTCTGTGGCCTTTTCAAGCTTAACCTTAATTTCGGAAATTTCGATACCTTGCCTCATTACCTTGTCTTCAAGGGTTGTAGTATATAGCGGTATCAATAATTTATAGCAAAATCCAACTGTAGTGGTCAACTGATCCCGGACACTGAATTGAGTTTTTCTTCAGCGACCGCAGGCGCTAGCCCTTCGTTGAA
>NZ_JACYUJ010000016.1:0-10424 GCF_014841695.1 Pseudomonas sp. CFBP 8771
TTGGCCAGCACGATGACCTCGACGGTGTTTTCGCTGATGGACTCTGGTGCCAGGGTGCCACCGGATGCCTTGGGTACTTCCGGCATTTTCAGTTCGTTGCGCGTGCCCACCACGCCGAATGTCGAGCCGCTGGAGATCTTCGCTGCGCCACCGGCGGCCGGAATGGCGGTGTAGTACACGTACGCCTGGCTGTCGATCAGCACGGCGGCCACGTCCTTGGGCACCTGGAAGTTGAGAAAGCGGTTGCTGCCCAGCTGCTGGGCCGGGGTGCTGAAATCCTGGAAAGGGCCTTCCACCGGCCGTCCGGTCCAGTGCACGACGATGTTGTCGTCGACGGCGATGGTCGAATAGCGATTGACGCGGATTTCCACCAGGCCGTCGGTGATGGTATCCAGATGCAGGTCGCCGGTCTGGGTGCCTTCCACGGTCGGCTCGGGCAACGAGCCTCGTGCATACACGGTGGTCAGCACGCTGGGGCTGTAGCGTGAATAGTTCTGCACCTTGTCGCGGATGCTGTAGCGCACGATCAGGTCGGCGCCGGGACGGGCGGCAATGACGCTGTTGGGCACGGTGATGGTGATGCTGCGGTTGAGGTCGCTGGTTTGCAGCGGGCCGTAGTGAATGGCCGTGCCGGCCCAGAACAGGGTGACGATATCGCCCTCGCTCTGGTGGGTGTATTGCTGGATCGTCACCGGCAGGTCGCCCACCAGGCTGACGTCGGAGATGAGGTCCGGCACGCCATAGGGCAGCCCGAGATTGGGGTTCAGCGAAGGATCGCTGGCGTCCGGCGGTTCCGGCGGGTCGCCAGGCACCGTCAGCTTGATCGGCACCACCAGCGACTGCGATGCCCGCTCGTTACCGGCTGAATCCTTGACGTGGTAGTGCAGCGTCGCCTCGAGCGCGTCGGGGGAAATGTAGTATGCATCGGCAACCAACGCCTGAGTGGCGGTGGCGTCGGTCACCGTGGCGAAGTCCATGTAACCGTCATTCCAGTAAAGGTCGATGATGTCATTCACCGCCACACCCACGTAGGGCTCTACCAGCACGGTGATCAGGCCTTTGTCGTAGTCGTCTTTGTTGATGCCGCCATGGGAGATCGCGGCCGGTACCAGGGGTGCGTAGATGTTGGGGTCGGGCGCCACGCCACCATGTCGGGCATCGTGGTTGACATGGTCGCTGCCATAGGCGGCTTTGCGGATGGCGCGTAGTAACGAACGGGGTGGATTTTTCACGATGGATCACCTCGGGGAAGTTGAGGGAATATCGAAGAGTAGAGAGGCGAGCAATCAAGCAGCAGTCACCTGAGAGAACAAGTTAGGCTTGAAAACTGGAAAGTGCAAATAACGGGAAGAGTGACAAACTTGGTAAGTTTTCGCGCCCAAGTCTATGTGATACATACGTTTTATTCGCATAACGATTGAATGCGAGGACTCAAGAAAATTTAGTATATTTTTGTACTTTGGATGCAGCTATAAAAAATAATATTCAACATTGCACTGAAAGTAAAAAGGCGAGCTTTTGCATGTATTAGTTGGGTCGTTCAAATACGGAAAATCTACTTGCCCAGCAGGTCCCTTGCCTACGCAGAAACGGTGTAGGGGGTTGTGCCATGGCAGAGGCAACAGCAGCGCATTCACCACTGTTGCCTGCCTTTGCGGGATCAGAAGCTGTAGCGCAGGCCGACGTTCACGCCCCAGGGTTGCTCCAGGTTGCGACCCTTGGCGTAGTCGAACTCGGTGTGCAACTGCAAGCGGTCGGACATCTGCGCGGCCAGGCCCAGGCCGAATTCGCCGCGGCTGCCGGACAGGTCGTTGGTGAAGCGGTTGCCATTGACCTTGACCTGGTTGTTGCTGGCGAACTCGTGGGCCAAAGCGGCTTTGGCGTAGTACTCGAAGGTGCCGCCGGCATCCAGCTCAAGCGTTTGGCTGAGCTTGGCACCGGCTTTGGCCAGCAGCGAGTCGGCATGGTTGCTGTCAGCTTCCATGCCGCTGTTCAACGTGTAACCTTGCCCCTGCACCTTCAAAGCCGACACTTGGGCGAAAGGCGTGACAGCAACGGTTTCAGTCACAGCAATCCGTCGGCCTGCTTCCAGCGAGGCACCGATGCCATGGTGGCTGTAGCTGCCTCGGCTGCGGGTACCATCGCTCATGCGCACCTCGGAGCTGTTCTGGAAGCGGTTGAGCTTGGCCAATGCGTCGACGTAATAGCCGTCATCGCCCAGCCACGTGCCGTAGACACCCAGGTAGAAGCTGTCCACTTCGCCTGAAGTGCCGCCTTTGAGGTCCAGGTCGGATTTGCTGTAGCCGACCAAGGCACCGACCAAGGCGGTGCCGTTGTCCACCATCAACGGGGCGTCCGCGCCGAGGCTGAGACCGTTCTGCTGCTGTCGGTACGCCACACCGCCGCCCGCCGACAGGTTGTATTTATTGCCGTAGGCCCGCGTCCAAAGGCCGCCCTCGGCCTTGCCCATGCGCAGCTCGCCCATGCGGCTGCGCAGGGTGCTCAGCTCGCCGTACCACACGCTGGGCGCAGCGCTGAACAAGCCAAGCACCGATGCGGTACCTGGGGTCACCACGTTGCCAGGGCGCTGCACCAGCTGCCAGTCGTCGCCTGTTTGTTTCAGATCGTAAACGAAGGTACCCAGGTCTATCTGGCCGCCCAGCGCAGCGAAACGCGCGTCACCGCCCGCGGTCTTGACCACGGTCAATGGGTCTTGCCCTTCGGCGACGTCGGTACCGGTGTTGTGAATGGCCAGCAAGTGGTCGCCGGTGGCCTGGCCGGTGATCACCAGCGTGTCGCCCTGGCCTGTGGCCAGATCGGTGCCCAGGCCAAAGGTGCCATTGCCGGCGAGGCTGCCCAGCGTCAGTTCGCGGAAGGCGCCGGACGTACCACCCAAATCGATGCGTCCGCCATTCATGCTGACGTCACCGATGCTGGCGCTCTGGGTCATGCGCCACAATGCGCCGCTGTCGACGGCCAGGCTGGACACCCCGGCCATGGTGCCGGTCAGGCGGGCGTTGTCTTGCAGAGTAATGGAGGTGGTCGAGTCCGAGTCGATCTGTATGTCGCCGGTCAAGTCGGTATTGGCAGCGGTGAAATCCACCGTGGTATTGGCACCGGCTTGCAGAATGACACCATTGCCGCCCAGCAGCGTCGCACCATTGCGCACAATGATCGAGGCTTGGACGGGTGAGGCGTTGCGTGTCTGTACGGCGATTGCCGCGCCTCGCTGACCTTCGACGCGAGCGTTGTCCACCACCAGGTTGCTGGCGCGCGGTACGGGCACGAAGGTGTCCATGCTCAATACAGCGCCATGCATCTCGCCAACCACGTTGCTGCCCTGGGTCACATTGATGTCGCCACTGAGCATCAGGATCCCGTTGCCACCCCGGAGCAAACTGGTGTTGGCCGTTCGACCCAGCACTTGGGTGTTGGCCAGCGTGATAGCGTTGTTGTAGTTGGCGGAGACGCCGCTGCCGCTGCCCAGCAATACGCTGTCGAACACACTGACCTGGGCGCCGCTGGTCTCCCTGCCATTGCTGGCGATCAGCGCGTAGTTGCCGGTGCTGACCACTGTGCTACCGGTGATGCTGGCGGTGCTTTGGCTGACCCTGACCCCAACTGCCGCGCCCCCGTTGATCTGCGCGTTCTCCGCGCGTAGCGCAGAACCGGTGGACACTTCGATGCCCAGGGTTTTTGCGCCTTTAACGTGAAGGGAGGCCCCCTCGCGCAAGCGCCAATCGGTAATGGCGGCCTCGGGGTAGATCACCAGGGCGTCCCCTGGGCCGGTCAGATCGCGTGCCGCAGCGACTTCAGCACCGTCCAGTACGAGAAGCCCAGCAGCGAAGCTGCCGGGCAGGATGAAACGTGAAACGAACCTGCTCATGATTGAGAACCTTGCGATGCAATCGTAGGATTTGCCGAAGGGCAATTGCGGGCCGCAAGCTTAGGTTCATGAAGTTTTAATATCTGTAGGACGCGTCCGAATCACGTGTGGGCTCAACGCACCCTACAAACTATTCCTACCAGGCATAGCGTAGGCCGAGGCTTCCTCCCCATGGCTGTTCGATGTTCTCGCCATTGCTGTAGTCGAAATCGGCGTGCAACTGCAGGCGATCGGAGATCTGCGCGATTACACCGGCACCCAACTCGCCGCGGGTGCCCGAGAGGTCGTTGGTGAAGCGGTTGGCGTTGACCTTGACACGATTGGCATCGGCGAATTCATGGGCCGCCGCCACCTTGATGTAAGGCTGCACCAAGCCGCCATTGGCCAACGGAAAATTACGCCCGACATGCGTACCTACCTTGCCCAGCCACGAATCGGCGCCGTTGCTGCGTGCCTGCATGCCATTGTCCAGGTCGTAGCGCTCACCTTGCACCCACAGCGCCGACATCTGCGCGAAGGGTTCCAGGTACCAATTGTCGGCGAGCTTTATGTGCTTGCCCACTTCCAGCGATGCGCCTACGCCATGGTTGTCGTACTTGCCACCGGTGCGACTGCCATCGCTGACGCGCACGTCGGACTCGTTCTGGAAGCGGTTGAGCTTGACCACGCCGTCCACGTAGTAGCCGCCTTCGGACAGCCAGGTGCTGTACAGCCCCAGGTAGTAGCTGTCGACCTCACCGGAAGTGCCTGCTGCCAGGTCCAGGTCGGAGCGACTGTAGCCGCCCATCACGCCTACCAACCATTGGCCATTACTGGCCGGCAGCGGCGCATCGACCCCAAAGGTCAGCCCCTGCTGGCGCTGCCTATAGGCCACACCACCCCCGGCCGACAGGTCGTAACGCCCGCCATAGGTGCGCACCCAGGCGCCACTGGTGCCACGGCCCAGGCGCAGTTCACCCATGCGGCTGCGCAGGGTAGAGAGCTCGCCGTACCACACCGTGGGTGCGGCGCTGAACAGGCCGATCACCGAACGCGCTCCGGGGGTGACCACCGGACCGCCGCCGTCCCCAGGATTGCCGGGATCTACCGGATCGACGGGGATAACCGGATCCACCGGGTCTACCGGGATAACAGGATCTACCGGATCTACCGGATCTATCGGACCTCCTGGGTCCACTGGATCAACGGGATCGACGCCCCCCCGCTGAACCAGCAACCAATCCTCCCCTCGCTTCTGCAGATCGTAGACGTACGTGCCCGCATCGACCTGGCCGCCCAGCACGGCGAAGGTGCCCGCGCCACCGCCGGTCTGCACCACGGTCAGGGTCGTACCCGGCTCCGGGTCGACCCCGCTGCTGCTGTTGTGGATGGCTAACTCGTGGCTGCCGGCGGCCTCGCCGGTCACCACCAGGCGATCACCCTGTACGGTGCCCAGGTCGGTGTTCAGGTCGAAGATGCCGCTGCCGCTCAAACTGCCTGTCTGCAAGGTTCGGTAGGCGCCGCTGCGGCCACCCAGTGCCACCCTGCTGCCGTTCATGGCCAGGCTGGCTATCTGCGAGTCGCCTGTCATGTTCCACAGGGAACCGTCAGCCATACCGACATCTCCCGCCTGGCTCAACTGACCACTGAATGTCGAAGCGCGATTCAGATTCAGGTTCAGTGGCCCCTGGCCGTTGCCTTCCCAGGTGCTTGCGTCCAGTGTCATGTTCGCCGTGGAGGTATCGGCGACAGTGACGTTGCCGGTCAAGCTGCTGTTGCCCAGGTTGAGCTGGGCCTGCGAGGCTTCACTGACGTTCGTGTCGCCAACCCAGCTGCTCTGTTCCAGGCTCAGGTCGAGGCGCGAGCCGCCGGTGAGCAGGGCATTGCCGGTCAACGTACTGGCTTCGCGGCTGACCAGGGTCAGCGTGCTGGCCCCCCCCAGCAGCATGTCGCCGGTCAGGCTGCTGACCTGGCCCAGATCGGCCGTCACCTGCGAGGCATCTGCCAGGCTCAAGCCGCCGTTCAAGGCACTGGCGGCCACTTGCAGATCCAAGGTCGACGCCTGCGTCACTTCCACCGCTATGCCATCGCCCCCGGTCAGGCTGGAACCATTGGCCAGGGTCAACCTTCCGGCTGTGGCCAGTGGATACAGCGTGGCCCCGACCAACACCGCGCTGCCGCGAGTACCTTGCAGGCTCGACCCATCGAGCGCCAGGTTGGTGGCTGCACGTGGTGTGCCGCTGCCGCCACCGTTGGCGATCAATGTGGCGCCATGGTTGGCGCCTATGGCGCTGCTCTGCACCAGGTTCATGTCCGATGACAGCACCGACAGCCCCACCCCTCCCAGATAAGGCTGCGTGCGGCCATCGTCGGTGCCGGATATCTGCGAACCGCTGATATTCACCACAGCCCCGGTGCTGCCCTGGATGCCTCGGCCGAAACCGGTGACCGTACTGTTGGTCAGCGTCAGGACGGCGGGCGTGCCGGCCACCATCGTGATACCGATGGCTGAAGCGGCACTGAGTACGCTATTGGCCACCGTGGCCGTGGAAGCGTCCAGGCGCAAGGCTTCGAAACGTGCGCGCGCGGTGACCGTGGCACCGTCCAGCCCGGCCGTACTGCCCAGGCGCAAGCCGATGTCCAGGGTTTGGCCCCCAGGGCTGACAAACAGCGAACCGCCTCGCAGGACCGACCATTCCTCGACCGGTGAACCTGGGCCGACCCTGCCGATGGAAAAGGGCCCATCCACCACGGCCGCCATTACCTCGCCAGATACACTTAATACGACTGCAACGCCCAGCAACGGGCGCCACTTGATACCACCCTGAACAATAGTTTTCATGACTGCCACCTTTGAATTTATTTATTCAAAAAGTTACTCTGGATCATCCATCCGAAGTGGCAGTGTAGTTGCAAATCAGGCTTCATCTAGTTGAATAATAATTTTCAGAATTAGCTGGATTTAAACATTGAAATGACTCCAATCGGTGCTAGCTTAAATATCGCACCAGGCCAATTACGCCTCGCACGAAGCCGCACCGAAACTTGCAGCGTGTAAATAATCAATCACTCGCAGCCGTTGTGAAAACGCTTATTCATACTGCGTGCCTCGGTCTATATCAGTTCAGTACTGGAGATTGAAAAATGGGAACGTCCAACGCGATTTTTCAGGCGCCAAGCGCGCGTCCGGCAGATGCAGCCGTCACTGTGTACAAGGTTCACAAGAAAGGCCGAGCGGATCCGGCGTCGCCCAGCAAGCGCTCGGCGAGCCTGCGGGCAGGCGTGGGCATATTGGTGGACGATGGTCCATCGGCGTCGGTACCCGAGGCCATTCCCGGGCACCCGCAGAACCTGATTCCTGCAAGCAAGAACAACAGTCCATTCAAGATCTCCATTCCAAACCACACGAGCATCGTCGATGGCGACCTGGTCCGCTTGATACTCGACAATGTGCCTATCAACGTTCCAGCCGTGGACGCTGCAGAGGTAGGCAATGGTTATATCCGCGAATTCGACGCAACCCTGGCTCACGGTGTACACCAGGTTACCTACGAGCTGGAGGATGGCGGCGGCAATGTGATTCGGGGTAACCCACCGATCCCTTTGCGTATCGACCGTGAAGCGCCCGGCGGGACTTTGATGCCATCGCTGATCTTTGCCCAAGATGTAGTTGACGGAGGTGTGACCCTGGACAAATTGGTTGCAGGCACTTCCGGCGGTCTAGTGCTGAAGACACTGCTGCCAGACTACTACGGCATGGAAGATGGCGACATAGTCAAACCTTTTTACAGAGCAGTATCAGGGGGGTCTGAGCTGCTCATCGTGTCGGCGCAGAAGGAGGTGCCTGTGGGCGGCGCGGGCGAAGATCTGGAGCTTGAAATTCCGTTGGCCGCGTTGCAGGCCATGAATGACGGCAAGCGCTATTTCGGGTACACGCTCACCGACGTGGCGGGCAATGTCAGCCGTGGGCGCGCAGAGGACAGTGCCGTAATCGTGCTGGTCAGCAGCGCACCAGTGGACGGTGATCTGGATCTACCAGACATCGCGCTGTTCAGTGACGACGACTTGATCAGCGAAGCCGATGCGCGCACGCCGGTCCACGTCAAAATTCCCGAAATCCCCAAGTCCGCCGATGGCGACGAAGTGATTTTCTACCTCGGCACCTCGAGTACATCGAGACTGCGCATCAGCACAGCGGACCTCGGCAAACCCTTCGTGCTGGAGTTCGACCTGCCGTTTGACTTCGTTGCCAACGGTGGCGGTACGGGGTCACCGCAACGGTACACAGCAGAGGGGTACTACGAAATCTACCGTGGCGCTGTAAAAATGGCCACTTCGGGAGCCAACCCCGTGTTGGTGGATATCACCATACCCGCCGGCCCAGACCCAGACCCCAACACTCCAGAAAATGATCTGTTGAGGGTGGTCACGGTCGAGGCAGACAGTGGTGCTGTGGATTTCATCGATGACGCTGACTTGCAGAAGGACGCCAAAGTCATCGTTCCCTTCTACGCCGACAACACTGCCACGCCTCCGGTCGATAGCGAATACCTGCTGGCCAACGATGTCATCACCGTCTATTGGGGCGGTACTGCGCTGGCTAACAGGAAAACCGTACTGGCCGGCGACATTGCTTCCAAGATACCGCTGGTAATCACTGCAACATCGGCTGAAATGAAGGCCAAAGGGCCTGGTATCAAAGCTGTCCACTACACCGTGGCGCGTGCAACATCAGGCACGCCATCGGCGACCAACGTGGCCCTGTCGTTTGCCAAGGACGTACAAGTTATTTCTCAGGATCTGCTGCCAGGCGGACCCGGGGGATTGCCCGCAGGAGAGTTCACAGAGCGCAGGCAGGCACAAAACTCCTTGAACAAGGCGCAGCTGCAGGACGGTACGCCATTCCGTGTGCTCCTGGATTACGACAACGTGGCCGAGGGCGACGAGATCAGCCTCACTCTGCAGGGGTATTACGGCCTTACCGGCGCAGGCACCGAAACGCCCAACATGAAGCTCGATCTGAGCTACGTATTGACGCGGGACGATATCCAGCTGCCGGGTGGCCCTGTCAAACATCACGACTTCCTGATTCCAGCCACGTACTTCTCCAAGAAGTGGGTGAATGAGCCCGTTGGGCAGGGATCGGTAACGGCCGTGTACTCCATTGAAAATACCTACGGCACTGGCGGCCCTTCTGTTCCGGTGTTCGTACGTTGCTACGCACTGGACTTGTAGCAGCGTTACCCCTCGCCGGCAGGCAACTGTCGGCGAGGGGCCTACCAGCTCTTTGTCATGAGTGATCTCAACTCCACTTGAGGTGATCCATCGTGAAAAATCCACCCCGTTCGTTACTACGCGCCATCCGCAAAGCCGCCTATGGCAGCGACCATGTCAACCACGGTGCCCGACATGGTGGCGTGGCGCCCGACCCCAATATCTACGCACCCCTGGTACCGGCCGCGATCTCCCACGGCGGCATCAACAAAGACGACTACGACAACGGCCTGATTACCGTGCTGGTAGAGCCCTATGTGGGTATGGCCGTGAATGACATCATCGACCTCTACTGGGATGACAGTTACATCGACTACACCAGGGTGACCGACGCCACCGCCACTCAGGCGTTGATTGCCGACGCGTACTACATTTCCCCCGACGCGCTCGAGGCGACGCTGCACTACCACGTCAAGGATCCAGCCGGTAACGAGCGGGCATCGCAGTCGCTGGTAGTGCCGATCAAGCTGACGGTGCCTGGCGACCCGCCCGAGCCGCCGGACGCCAGCGATCCTTCGCTGAACCCCAATCTCGGGCTGCCCTACGGCGTGCCGGACCTCATCTCCGACGTCAGCCTGGTGGGCGACCTGGCGGTGACGATCTAGCAATACGCTCACCAGAGCGAGGGCGATATCGTCACCCTGTTCTGGGCCGGCACGGCCATTCACTATGGCCCGCTGCAAACCAGCGACCTCAACCGCAGCATCACCATCACCGTGCCCAACAGCGTCATTGCCGCCCGCCCCGGCGCCGACCTGATCGTGCGCTACAGCATCCGCGACAAGGTGCAGAACTATTCGCGCTACAGCCCCAGCGTGCTGACCACCGTGTATGCGCGTGGCTCATTGCCCGAGCCGACCGTGGAAGGTACCCAGACCGGCGACCTGCTCATCGGCAACATTACCGATGGGCAGGTCGAGGTACGCGTCAACCGTTATCCGGACATCGCCACCACCGACAACATCGTCGTGCACTGGACCGGGCGGCCGGTGGACGGCGCGTTTCAAGACTACAGCACCCCGGCCCAGCAGCTGGGCAGCAACCGCTTTCTCAACTTCCAGGTGCCCAAGGACGTGGCCGCCGTGCTGATCGACAGCCAGGCGTACGTGTACTACACCGCCATTCCGGCCGCCGGTGGCGCGGCCAAGATCTCCAGCGGCTCGACCTTCGGCGTGGTGGGCACGCGCAACGAACTGAAAATGCCGGAAGTGCCCAAGGCATCCGGTGGCACCCTGGCACCAGAGTCCATCAGCGAAAACACCGTCGAGGTCATCGTGCTGGCCAA
>NZ_JACYUJ010000017.1:0-3724 GCF_014841695.1 Pseudomonas sp. CFBP 8771
CAAAACCATAACCAGCTTAGATTTTAACGCAAGCATGTTGAAGCGAACTGGATCATTGGTGATCAGTTCGAAAACGTTCTGCGTACTCATTTTTTAATCTCTCTAAACGAGCAATTATGTATAAACGGCTCTTGCTTTCTCATGCTTTTGACGGTATGGACGTCTAGCAGGCTTTCAATAGGGCCGAGATTATACAAATTCTTGTAATGCCGTCAAGCGGTTTCATATGTTTTTTGTGAAAGCTGCTTGGTAAATCTAATAAGGTCGACGAGCGGTGGAAGGTCATCCGTTGACATTCAATGTCGATTCCAAATGGCCATCTATTAATGATGGCTTGAATAAAAATCCCAAAGCATTCGCCACTGCGTGGCTCACCGACTCGACCCCCTAAAGGGGGACCCCCACTCGCCGGAATAGATCAAAGGCAGGTTATGACCCTTAGGAACAAAAGCAAATGCAATGATGGCTGACGCCAGCCCAGGGCCGCCTATAAGCGGCACATAGGATGGCTGCGCTACGCTCTTGAGGGCTCCCACTGGCGTGGAAGCCCCTACGAGCGGCTTTTAAAAAAAGCGTTTCGCATGACTCCACGCAGTGGGGAAATTGTCCAGGTGCAGTACCCAGCTCCCACTCCCAACAGGCGTTCCAGACTTTCGGGGATTGGTTACAACTGCGCCCCCTGCCCTCTTCGGCGTCTGGCGGTCGGTGGGTTCTGAGACAGTGACAGCGCCCTTGGTTGGGTTGTTAACGCTGCCCTGCCGTTGCCTTCTCGCCCTTGCGGGTCGCACCTGACCGGCTATACCGGCTACCGTGAAGAGATCCCCTTGATCGGTAGCTATTACTTTCCCGTGCCCAAAGCATCTTGATTCCAAGCGTCGGGAAGAGGTAACGGGGGAGGCTGGAAGCTAGACAGGAGACGGATTTGTCTCCAGAATTGTGCTTACCAGGTCTCGTATCCCTAGCCCGCGAAAGCAGAGATTTCCCCGAGACCTTGGCTGGAGGTGTTGCAAGCACCCGACCAGCCCGAATGAAACCCCGCCTTGGCGGGGTTTCTTCGTTTTGAATCTATGTAACTGATGCGGCAAAGATATTGCGTTTGATCGCCCAGCGCAAACCCCTTCTTGCTGTCGCCCTGACCTAACCTAAATCGCGCCCAGTTGGCCATTCTCAGAGCCTATCCTTTACGTTGCTTGAATCCCTCCCATGCCCAGCCTCACTTTTGGATTAAAATTTTAGGATTGGCACAGCTGTGACACACCGTGGCACGCTGATTTGGCACACTCTGGCACAGCTCCTCACTATGGCATGGCACACCCTCAACGAAGCCGTAAAATTGACCGGGAGAAGCCGTCGCTCCATCTATCGGGATATGGCTACAGGCCTTGTTTCGTATGGGGTAGACGCTTCTGGAAACCGTCAATTTGATACGTCCGAATTGATGCGTGCTTATGGGGCTTTGAAGGACGTGGCACACCGCGGCACAGATCATTTGGCACACCGTGGCACAGCTGACGTGACACACGTTGGCACAGAACCCTGGAGCGTGCTGCTGGCCGAACTGCAAGCGCTGCGCCTTGAGGTCAAAGAGCTGCGAGCGACCGTATTACTGATCGAGCACAAGCCTGAAAAAAAATCCCCTGAAGAACCCAGCCCTTCTAAATTTTCCCCAAGCGAGCCTGCGACCTGGGCTGATCTGCTAGCCGGTTTAGATAAGCCGTGAGGAGAGGGGAAAGCAGCACGTCGAACATCTCTGCACGTGGCTACAGCAAAAACTGATTACCTCAACGGAAACAGTGCACCTCAGTGCAATTTAGTGAACGTCAGTGCAACCTAGTGCAAAGCAATGCAACGGAGTGCAATCGAGTGAGATTCAGTGCAACTCAATGCAAGAGCGCGTCGGTTGGTCGCTCTCTCCAGGTAAGGCAAAGGCACGTTACCGATCGTTTACAAAATGCCTTCGCATTGTGTAAACGATCGTCCGTGCCAAAGGGGAAACCCCTTTGAAACCCGAGAAGCGAGCGCGCCGTGTTGTCGCTTGTCATCGTTCAGCCAGGACGAGGTCACGCTAGGATTTCGAAAAATTTCGCGGACGCGAAATTTGGCAGGCCCTACAGCTCCACGGCAAAAGTCTTGATGCCCATGCCCTGGGCAAAACGACCTACGGCTGTGAGACTGGCCCAGGTGCGCAGCGCCTCACGGCGCGAGCGCACGGGCAGCCAGCGGCTGCCGGCGCCGCCCAGACGAATGGCCAGCGTCCATTTCTCATCGTGCCGGCTGACCAGCACCTCACGTACGGCGCCGCCCTCGAGCATGACCTGCAAGGCGTCTTCGTGAATGCCAGCGCGCATCTTACGTTTCTTCCCAATGATTAAGCAGCTCCGGCCAGATCTCGCGCAAGTCAGCGTTGATGCGCGAACCGTAAAGATCATCAATGACCTGTGCATCAATAAGAGCCTGCACATAGCCACAGCAGAACTGATAACGCAGTTCGCCGGAGGCTAGATCTTTGCTGGTGCGCAGCTGTCGTCGAACCGCAAGCCAGGTGGCGTAGACATGATCAGGCAGGCCTACAGGCAGATCGGTGTGGCCACAAGGCGGCAAGATGGCTGCAGGCATAACGAGCTCAAGGTGAGGGCATAGCCGGGCGACTGCCGCACCGGCAGGTAATGGTACGCCAGGCTCCAGGGTTCTGGCGGCCGGAAGACGCAAAAAAGCCCGCCGAGGCGGGCTTTTCTGTGGGGTGCGATTGAACATAGCACCTGTTATGAGACGTACTGAATACTTATTCATAGGAAATTAAAAAGATTACCCAAATGTCAAGCCAATAGCTTGACGTCAAACATGAGGTTGCCTGTAAAAAAACTGAAATTTGGCACTTGCATTTCTATATAACTAGTTATAAGATTTGACCGGCTGGGGGAACCTATTGCCCGGCAGAAAGGATTTTACCTAAATTTCGGTAAATCCAACTTAATCCAAGAGGATAAGCAAATGAAATACGAAAAATTCCTACCATTCACAAGAGGTAAATCGCATCATGATGACTGCAAAATCTGCTGTAAACGATCCGTGTAACGCCCGCTTCACTCCTAAAGAGATAAAGCATTGTCCGGGCTTCTTGAAAGAGTTCGGGAAATTCTCCATGGAGGATCAGATCACTTTCCTACATAATTTCGATATGATCGCGCACGGATTAAAACCCGAGCTCGCATTCGAACATTTGACTGCTGTAGGTTCTGGTGTGATCGAACTGAAAATCAATGGTAGCCCGGCATTGCGTTGTGTTTACTACAACAAGCTACCAGGGGTTCTGTGGATCGTTCTCGCGGCAACGAAAACGTCCGAAGGGCAGGATCTCACGATAATCAGGAAGGCTAGACAACGCGTAAAATCGTTGAAATAGTCCGTATATAAAATCGGTGCTGTTAAAGCACCGATTTTTTTAGCTTCAATTCTAAAGGCACACGTAGATTTCCTGGATCGAAATCCATATCTAATTTGTAGCCTATGCGCAATATCATTTCGACAAGCGTATCAACAGAAAATTTCTCTAGCTTTCCATTGAATAAGTTGCTCATTCGGGGCTGACTGACTTCCATTCTTCTAGCAGCCTCAGCTTGGGTCCACTGCTGGCCCTGGATCAGGTTGATCAAAACCATAACCAGCTTAGATTTTAACGCAAGCATGTTGAAGCGAACTGGATCATTGGTGATCAGTTCGAAAA
>NZ_JACYUJ010000019.1:0-1655 GCF_014841695.1 Pseudomonas sp. CFBP 8771
AGACGACGAAGTGGTTGATGCCATGCTTCCAAGAAAAGCTTCTAAGCTTCAGGTAACCAGGAACCGTACCCCAAACCGACACAGGTGGTTGGGTAGAGAATACCAAGGCGCTTGAGAGAACTCGGGTGAAGGAACTAGGCAAAATGGCACCGTAACTTCGGGAGAAGGTGCGCCGGTGAGGGTGAAGGACTTGCTCCGTAAGCTCATGCCGGTCGAAGATACCAGGCCGCTGCGACTGTTTATTAAAAACACAGCACTCTGCAAACACGAAAGTGGACGTATAGGGTGTGACGCCTGCCCGGTGCCGGAAGGTTAATTGATGGGGTTAGCGCAAGCGAAGCTCTTGATCGAAGCCCCGGTAAACGGCGGCCGTAACTATAACGGTCCTAAGGTAGCGAAATTCCTTGTCGGGTAAGTTCCGACCTGCACGAATGGCGTAACGATGGCGGCGCTGTCTCCACCCGAGACTCAGTGAAATTGAAATCGCTGTGAAGATGCAGTGTATCCGCGGCTAGACGGAAAGACCCCGTGAACCTTTACTATAGCTTTGCACTGGACTTTGAATTTGCTTGTGTAGGATAGGTGGGAGGCTTTGAAGCGTGGACGCCAGTCTGCGTGGAGCCAACCTTGAAATACCACCCTGGCAACTTTGAGGTTCTAACTCAGGTCCGTTATCCGGATCGAGGACAGTGTATGGTGGGTAGTTTGACTGGGGCGGTCTCCTCCTAAAGAGTAACGGAGGAGTACGAAGGTGCGCTCAGACCGGTCGGAAATCGGTCGTAGAGTATAAAGGCAAAAGCGCGCTTGACTGCGAGACAGACACGTCGAGCAGGTACGAAAGTAGGTCTTAGTGATCCGGTGGTTCTGTATGGAAGGGCCATCGCTCAACGGATAAAAGGTACTCCGGGGATAACAGGCTGATACCGCCCAAGAGTTCATATCGACGGCGGTGTTTGGCACCTCGATGTCGGCTCATCACATCCTGGGGCTGAAGCCGGTCCCAAGGGTATGGCTGTTCGCCATTTAAAGTGGTACGCGAGCTGGGTTTAGAACGTCGTGAGACAGTTCGGTCCCTATCTGCCGTGGACGTTTGAGATTTGAGAGGGGCTGCTCCTAGTACGAGAGGACCGGAGTGGACGAACCTCTGGTGTTCCGGTTGTCACGCCAGTGGCATTGCCGGGTAGCTATGTTCGGGAAAGATAACCGCTGAAAGCATCTAAGCGGGAAACTTGCCTCAAGATGAGATCTCACTGGAACCTTGAGTTCCCTGAAGGGCCGTCGAAGACTACGACGTTGATAGGTGGGGTGTGTAAGCGCTGTGAGGCGTTGAGCTAACCCATACTAATTGCCCGTGAGGCTTGACCATATAACACCCAAGCAATTTGTGTCGAACGACCAGATTGCGGTGACTGTGGAGATGACACGAACCGAAAGTTCGCAGCAAGACAACCCACAAACATCACATACCCGATTCGCTGGAGTGCCTCCCAAAGGGCATCCCGGCTACAGAATTTCTTGACGACCATAGAGCATTGGAACCACCTGATCCCATCCCGAACTCAGCAGTGAAACGATGCATCGCCGATGGTAGTGTGGGGTTTCCCCATGTGAGAGTAGGTCATCGTCAAGATTCAATTCCGAAACCCCTATCTGCG
>NZ_JACYUJ010000020.1:0-1483 GCF_014841695.1 Pseudomonas sp. CFBP 8771
ATTAGGGCAAGGCAACTGCCGATAATCAAACTGTGAATGACGCGTTTCATACCGGGGCGTCTCCCTGCCAATACCGCGTTTCGTGATAAACCCGGTCAAAGTGCATCGCCGGGGTTTCGTGTGGCTGGGATAGCCAAGATTTTGGTGGGGCGTAATCCGATGCCTGTAAGCTATTCATCAGCAAAAACTCACTGCCTTTCAAGGTTGCAAGGCTCATGGGGTCACTTCCTTGTTTTCGGTGCAGCCGGGATAAATGGTGCAGACGCGTTCATCCACCATTTTGAAAGTGCTGAAGTCTTTGTAGTTGCCATAGCAAAAGGCATATTGATCTTCAAAGTTTTCGCCCATACAACGTTTCCAGCCTCCAGGTACCTTGACCCAGGTATCGCCCATGTAGGGTTTCTCCTCATCAGCCAGCTTGATCTTCAGTTTGATGGTTTTTCCTGGTAGTTGATCAAGGGTGTAGGCGGCAAACGGCTTGCCTCGCGTAACGTTGCCCTGGGCGTCGGTGTTCTTGCAGTAGAGGATTTTGGTTATGTAGCGCTTGGGGCCAATCGTGCGGAAAAACCACTGACACTGCCCGGAAAACTGACTTTCACCAGTAGCATTGAAGGTGCCCTTGTCGTGAGCGTCGAGATAATCCCGTACTGCGATAAACCCGGAATCACCGCCAGAGTCCCCGAAGTGTTTTCCGTACACCCCGTTGATCTCAAGGTCGATGCTGTGCAACACCAACTCGCACCCTTTGCGGGTGCGGCGTATTTCAATCTGCGCATCAGGCTTGTATTCAGTCCACCATTCCCGGTTGAACTGTGACTTTCGGTTATCACGTTTGTCTAGTTTGCAGGACTGCCCGGGTGCTGGAACGTAGGTCGCTAATGCCATATAGGCAAAGCCCGGAGGCAAGTCGGCGGTAAAGGTAAAGGTGTTGGACTTTCCAACGGCTGAGCAGCCGACAATCAGGGCAAGGCAACTGCCGATAATCAAACTGTGAATGACGCGTGTCATACCGGGGCATCTCCCTGCCAATACCGCGTTTCGTGATAAACCCGGTCAAAGTGCATCGCCGGGGTTTCGTGTGGCAGGGATAGCCAACATTTTGGTGGGGCGTAATCCGATGCCTGTAAGCTATTCATCAGCAAAAACTCACTGCCTTTCAAGGTTGCAAGGCTCATGGGGTCACTTCCTTGTTTTCGGTGCAGCCGGGATAAATGGTGCAGACGCGGTCATCTACCATTTTGAAAGTGCTGAAGTCTTTGTAATTTCCGTAACAAAACGCGTGCTGATCTTCGAACCCCTTGCCCATGCAACGTTTCCAGCCTCCAGGTACCTTGACCCAGGTATCGCCCATGTAGGGTTTCTCCTCATCAGCCAGCTTGATCTTCAGTTTGATGGTTTTGCCTGGTAGCTGATCAAGGGTGTAGGCGGCAAACGGCTTGCCTCGCGTAACGTTGCCCTGGGCGTCGGTGTTTTTGCAGTAGAG
>NZ_JACYUJ010000021.1:0-1236 GCF_014841695.1 Pseudomonas sp. CFBP 8771
TGTAGTGGTCAACTGATCCCGGACACTGAATTGAGTTTTTCTTCAGCGACCGCAGGCGCTAGCCCTTCGTTGAACTGATGCGGTCGCCGCCAGTTGTATCGCTCCATCAGGAACCGGCCGATATCCTGTTGCGCTAATGCAGCGCTCATGTAGCCCACCGTCGGTATCCATTCAGTCTTTAGGCTGCGAAAGAGCCGTTCCATGGGCGCATTGTCATGGCAGTTACCGCGCCGACTCATGCTCTGTGTGAAGCGGTATCGCCATAGTCTTTGGCGGAAACTTCGGCTGCCATATTGGCTGCCCTGATCGCTGTGAAACAATACGTTTTGCGGCCTGCCACGCTGCTCGTAAGCCATGTCCAGTGCCTTGATGACCAGGTCGGCGTCGGGCTTGGGTGAGCACGCCCAACCCACAACACGGCGGGCACAAAGGTCGATGACAGCCGCCAGATAGTGCCATCGGCCTCCAGCCCAGACGTATGTGATGTCACCGCACCAGACCTTGTTTGGGGATGCGACGGTGAATCCTCGATCAAGCACGTTCGGAATATCAGGTCGCTCCACGGTCGCCTTTTTATAGGCATGCGAACCGGGCTGTTTGCTGATCAGGTTCATCTCGCGCATCAACTTGCGTACCTTGAATCGCCCGATCTGCATGCCGTCCTCTTTCATCATCAGCATGATGCTCCGGCTGCCCGCAGCGCTTCGGCTTTGCGTAAACAGCTCGTTCACACGGCTGCGCAAAACCACCCGTTCGGCATTCGGATACCGACGTTTCCGGCAGTACGCGTAGTAGCAAGATCGGGTTACTTCAAATACCGAGCACAACAGATCAATCGGCTCTTGAGCCCGCAATTGATCGATTAACGCGAACGCTCGTGTTCCTCGGCCATCAAGAGCGCGGTGGCCTTTTTTAAAATCGATTTCTCTCGTTCCAGGCGGTTGATTCGGGCTTCCAGTTCCTGGATTTTCTGCTGCTCGGGTGTCAGCGCTTTGCTAGTCGGTGTGGCACCGCCTCGTTCCTGCTGGAGCTGGTTAACCCATCGGCGCAAGGCCGACTCTACCAACCCAAGCGACTGGGCTGCATCAGCGTGGCTGTAGCCCTGGTCAAGCACCAAGCTGGCAGCTTCGCGCTTGAATTCGAGGGTGAAGGTACGTCGTTTTCTGCTCATCGAACACCTCTGTGTGGCGAGCATTCTCGCCTAAATGGGTGTCCGGTTTCATTAGGCCACTACAA
>NZ_JACYUJ010000022.1:0-723 GCF_014841695.1 Pseudomonas sp. CFBP 8771
TGGTACGAATGGCGTAGACGCAAAGTCACCCAGGCCCAACCTAACGGCGCACACCATGCAATCGCACAGCTCGCCAATTATGTCCCCAAGCTGACTGTCATCACTCAGAATGTGGACGACCTCCACGAGCGAGCAGGAAGCACCGCAGTAACTCATCTACATGGAAGTGTGCACTCGCCCAGGTGCATCGACTGCGGCGCCGCATATGAGGCTCTTCTCCCTTCTGAACCACTACCAGAAGCCGGGATTCGCATCGAACCACCACGATGCACGAGGTGTAACGGGCATGTGAGACCAGGGGTGGTCTGGTTCGGTGAAATGCTTCCGGATGACGCATGGGCGAATGCACTGAATGCCGCAAAAGACTGCGACATGTTCATATCGATAGGCACATCCGGGATCGTTTATCCTGCCGCAGAATTGCCGTTCGCTGCTTTAGCGAATCGTGCGACAGTCTTACACATCAACCCAGCACGCTTTGCGATTAGCAGTCAGGAGCTTTTCTTAGAGGGCACCGCAGCGCTCAGCATGAAGTCCTTGGTTGAAAGGGCATTTCTCTAAACAATACGAAGCATAAGCGTCGCATCTACCAGAGCGAAATGAGAGCACGAGCTGTATCCGTTGAGGCAAGTCATCTACCTATGGGTAATACCCTTAATCAGTAGGATCACATGCATGGCAGCTAAAAAACCGCCACATCCGTTACGAGCAAGCGAAATTGAA
>NZ_JACYUJ010000023.1:0-618 GCF_014841695.1 Pseudomonas sp. CFBP 8771
GTGACTGCGTACCTTTTGTATAATGGGTCAGCGACTTATATTCAGTGGCGAGCTTAACCGAATAGGGGAGGCGTAGCGAAAGCGAGTGTTAATAGCGCGTTTAGTCGCTGGGTATAGACCCGAAACCGGGCGATCTATCCATGGGCAGGTTGAAGGTTGGGTAACACTAACTGGAGGACCGAACCGACTACCGTTGAAAAGTTAGCGGATGACCTGTGGATCGGAGTGAAAGGCTAATCAAGCTCGGAGATAGCTGGTTCTCCTCGAAAGCTATTTAGGTAGCGCCTCATGTATCACTGTAGGGGGTAGAGCACTGTTTCGGCTAGGGGGTCATCCCGACTTACCAAACCGATGCAAACTCCGAATACCTACAAGTGCCGAGCATGGGAGACACACGGCGGGTGCTAACGTCCGTCGTGAAAAGGGAAACAACCCAGACCGTCAGCTAAGGTCCCAAAATCCTGGTTAAGTGGGAAACGATGTGGGAAGGCTTAGACAGCTAGGAGGTTGGCTTAGAAGCAGCCACCCTTTAAAGAAAGCGTAATAGCTCACTAGTCGAGTCGGCCTGCGCGGAAGATGTAACGGGGCTCAAACCAGGTACCGAAGCTACGGGTATCA
>NZ_JACYUJ010000024.1:0-610 GCF_014841695.1 Pseudomonas sp. CFBP 8771
CCCAAGGCATCCGGTGGCACCCTGGCACCAGAGTCCATCAGCGAAAACACCGTCGAGGTCATCGTGCTGGCCAACCCGCTGCTGGCCAGCGGCAGCACCGTGACCCTGATCTGGAGTGGCACCGGCCCCGGCGGGGCGGTGTATCACGAAGAGCGGCGCGCGGTCGACAGCGGCAACGCCGGTGGGCCGCTGAGCATCCTGGTGCTCAAGGACATGGCGCTGCAACTCATCGGCGGCACACTGGAGGTGTCCTACACCGTCAAGCTGGCCGACGGCACGGTGTACCGTTCGCCCGCCCTGGCCTTGACCGTGGTCGGCGCCGGCGCCTCGCTGCCCGCGCCCACCTTCAGCCCGGCGTTGAAACCTGGCGACGTGCTGGACCCCGCCGACCTGGCTACGGGCGGCATCACCGTCAAGGTCACCGTCGGCTCGCCGTTGTACGTCGGCGGCAAGGCGCGGCTGCACTGGGAGGGCTCGAGCGCGAGCATCAACCCGCCGGTGGAACTGCCCATCACTGCGGTAGGGGATTTGAGCTTCTGGGTGGACAAGACCCGCTACGTGAACCCCAACCTCAATGGCTCGGTCAACGTGTGGTACGAGCTGATTCCCA
>NZ_JACYUJ010000025.1:0-588 GCF_014841695.1 Pseudomonas sp. CFBP 8771
TGCGAATTTTCGGCGAATGTCGTCTTCACAGTATAACCAGATTGCTTGGGGTTATATGGTCAAGTGAAGAAGCGCATACGGTGGATGCCTTGGCAGTCAGAGGCGATGAAAGACGTGGTAGCCTGCGAAAAGCTTCGGGGAGTCGGCAAACAGACTGTGATCCGGAGATGTCTGAATGGGGGAACCCAGCTGTCATAAGACAGTTATCTCATGCTGAATACATAGGCATGAGAGGCGAACCAGGGGAACTGAAACATCTAAGTACCCTGAGGAAAAGAAATCAACCGAGATTCCCTTAGTAGTGGCGAGCGAACGGGGACCAGCCCTTAAGTTGATTTGAGATTAGCGGAACGCTCTGGAAAGTGCGGCCATAGTGGGTGATAGCCCTGTACGCGAAAATCTCTTGTCAATGAAATCGAGTAGGACGGGGCACGAGAAACCTTGTCTGAATATGGGGGGACCATCCTCCAAGGCTAAATACTACTGACTGACCGATAGTGAACTAGTACCGTGAGGGAAAGGCGAAAAGAACCCCGGAGAGGGGAGTGAAATAGATCCTGAAACCGTATGCGTACAAGCAGTGGGAGC
>NZ_JACYUJ010000026.1:0-365 GCF_014841695.1 Pseudomonas sp. CFBP 8771
CTTAGGATGATGCGGTAGAGGAGCGTTCTGTAAGCCTGTGAAGGTGAGTTGAGAAGCTTGCTGGAGGTATCAGAAGTGCGAATGCTGACATGAGTAACGACAATGGGTGTGAAAAACACCCACGCCGAAAGACCAAGGTTTCCTGCGCAACGTTAATCGACGCAGGGTTAGTCGGTCCCTAAGGCGAGGCTGAAAAGCGTAGTCGATGGAAAACAGGTTAATATTCCTGTACTTCTGGTTATTGCGATGGAGGGACGGAGAAGGCTAGGCCAGCTTGGCGTTGGTTGTCCAAGTTTAAGGTGGTAGGCTGAGATCTTAGGTAAATCCGGGATCTCAAGGCCGAGAGCTGATGACGAGTTGTCTTT
>NZ_JACYUJ010000027.1:0-343 GCF_014841695.1 Pseudomonas sp. CFBP 8771
TCACTTGACCATATAACCCCAAGCAATCTGGTTATACTGTGAAGACGACATTCGCCGAAAATTCGCATTTACTCTAAGAGCAACTCACAAATTTTACCTTAGCCTGAACCCACACCAGTGAAAGTGTTGGTCCAGTCTATCTTTCTATCACATACCCAAATTTTTAAAGAACGATCTAATCAAAGACTAGAAATCAACATTCACCATCACCTTGATGGAATGCTCATTTCTAAGCTCTAACACAGAAGCAGTGGTGGTGGAGCCAAGCTGGATCGAACCGCTGACCTCCTGCGTGCAAGGCAGGCGCTCTCCCAGCTGAGCTATGGCCCCGTATTTCTACAGG
>NZ_JACYUJ010000028.1:0-318 GCF_014841695.1 Pseudomonas sp. CFBP 8771
GATCAGCTACCAGGCAAAACCATCAAACTGAAGATCAAGCTGGCTGATGAGGAGAAACCCTACATGGGCGATACCTGGGTCAAGGTACCTGGAGGCTGGAAACGTTGTATGGGCGAAAACTTTGAAGATCAATATGCCTTTTGCTATGGCAACTACAAAGACTTCAGCACTTTCAAAATGGTGGATGAACGCGTCTGCACCATTTATCCCGGCTGCACCGAAAACAAGGAAGTGACCCCATGAGCCTTGCAACCTTGAAAGGCAGTGAGTTTTTGCTGATGAATAGCTTACAGGCATCGGATTACGCCCCACCAAAAT
>NZ_JACYUJ010000029.1:0-315 GCF_014841695.1 Pseudomonas sp. CFBP 8771
AGCGCTCTGGACGATGTCGGCGACAGCAAAGGCATGCTCCTCAATGGCAGGACCACAGATGACAACCAGCCCCAGCTGATGGGCAAAGCCAGCGCAGGCTCCATCGTGTCGATCTACGACAACGGCGTGCTGATCGGTCAGACCGTGGCCGGCAGCAACGGTAGCTGGACCTTCACCACCCCGGCCCTGAGCAACGGCGAACACAGCCTGATCGCCAGCGCCGACGGTATCACCAGCGCGCCGTTCGACCTCAACGTCGACGACGGCACCGGCCCGGTGACTCCTTACATCGCGAGCGCTCTGGACGATGTCGGC
>NZ_JACYUJ010000030.1:0-306 GCF_014841695.1 Pseudomonas sp. CFBP 8771
CCGGGCTTTGCTTATATGGCATTAGCGACCTACGTTCCAGCACCCGGGCAGTCCTGCAAACTAGACAAACGTGACAACCTAAAATCACAGTTCAACCGGGAGTGGAGAACTGAATACAAACCCGATGCACAGATAGAAATACACCGCACCCGTAAAGGCTGCGAGTTGATGCTGTACAGCATAGAGCTTCAGATCAACGCGTCCTACGGGAAAGACCGAGGCGACTTCAGCCGTGATTCCGGGTTTATCGCAGTACGGGATTATCTCGACGCTCACGACAAGGGCACCTTCAATGCTACTGGTGAA
>NZ_JACYUJ010000031.1:0-306 GCF_014841695.1 Pseudomonas sp. CFBP 8771
TTCACCAGTAGCATTGAAGGTGCCCTTGTCGTGAGCGTCGAGATAATCCCGTACTGCGATAAACCCGGAATCACCGCCAGAGTCCCCGAAGTGTTTTCCGTACACCCCGTTGATCTCAAGGTCGATGCTGTGCAACACCAACTCGCACCCTTTGCGGGTGCGGCGTATTTCAATCTGCGCATCAGGCTTGTATTCAGTCCACCATTCCCGGTTGAACTGTGACTTTCGGTTATCACGTTTGTCTAGTTTGCAGGACTGCCCGGGTGCTGGAACGTAGGTCGCTAATGCCATATAAGCAAAGCCCGG
>NZ_JACYUJ010000032.1:0-290 GCF_014841695.1 Pseudomonas sp. CFBP 8771
CCATAGCTCAGCTGGGAGAGCGCCTGCCTTGCACGCAGGAGGTCAGCGGTTCGATCCCGCTTGGCTCCACCACCACTGCTTCTGTGTTAGAGCTTAGAAATGAGCATTCCATCAAGGTGATGGTGAATGTTGATTTCTAGTCTTTGATTAGATCGTTCTTTAAAAATTTGGGTATGTGATAGAAATATAGACTGGACCAACACTTTCACTGGTGTGGGTTCAGGCTAAGGTAAAATTTGTGAGTTGCTCTTAGAGTAAGTGCGAATTTTCGGCGAATGTCGTCTTCACAG